>JALOON010000020.1 GCA_025454405.1 Oscillatoriaceae cyanobacterium Prado104
ATGTCTTCTACTTAAAACTTTGTCATCGCCTGAAAAGCTTTATCTGCTAGGGTTTCAGCCTACTTTGCCCCTGGTGACAGCTTCGCTAGATCTACCCCTAGCCGGGAGCAATGGGGATTTTAGCCGTTGGTAAAATTCCTCCAGACGAACAGTCAATTAAATCTACACCCAAAGATTTAAGTTTGTCCGCTAGTGCAATACTCTGGTTGATATCCCAGCCATTCTCCAACCAATCCGTCGCCGAAATTCTCACCCAGAGCGGATAATTATCAGGTAAAATCTCGCGTATTCCCCGGACAATTTCTCTGAGAAAACGGGTACGGTTTTCAAAGCTACCCCCATACTCATCTTCTCGGTCATTGCTCAGGGGTGAAAGAAATTGGTGAATCAGGTAGCCATGAGCGCCGTGGATTTCTATTACTTTAAACCCAGCATTTACAGAACGCTTCGCAGCTTCCACAAAGGCATGAGTAACTTGCCTAATTTCCTCAATACTCAGCGCTTGGGGAATGGGGTTATTATCGCTGAAAGGTTTAGCACTGCTCGAAACTAAAGGACGCCAACCACCTTCTGATTCATCAAGAACTTTTCCTCCCTGAGAAGGAGGTGCTGTTCCAGCTTTTCTACCAGCATGGGCTAGTTGAATCCCTGCGATCGCTCCAAAATTTTGAATCAGGGCGACAGTTTTTGCTAAAGCTTCGCCCTGTCCGTCAGTCCAAATACCCAAATCTTGGGGGCTGATGCGTCCCCTTGGCTCGACTGCGGCGGCTTCTGTTAAAACTAAACCCGCGCCGCCTACTGCGCGAGTTGTCAGATGAATCAAGTGCCAATCAATGGCGTACCCATCGGTGCTGGAATACTGACACATGGGTGAAACTGCAATGCGGTTGCGAAAGGTAACTCCCCTTTGGCTGAACGGTTCAAATAAGTGAGTCATGGGTTTAACCTCAAAAACGTCAAAGCCAGATCGTTAATCAATTGTTAACAAAGAGTAACTTGTTCGATTCAGGACTTGCTTTTCTTTTTTGTTTGTGTGATACTCCTAGCTATTCTCAGCAAACTACTGTTTATCTACCGATTTACAGTTGTTTGCATTATAGCATTTCCGATTGGCTGGTGGATTCGATCGATGAGCATCCCAAAACCCATGAATAGATAAGCAAATAAGCTGTTAGCTTCAGCTAGCTCGCGCTGAAGCAATAATCTTGAATATCAAGGAGTAGCGAACCTGTGGATGATTCAATGGAAGCGACTCCCATTGCTCGCTGTGACGCTGCGAATTTTGCGCCGATTGTTTTTGCGATCGCATCAAAATCTCTTCTGGCTATTTAATGGCGGATAATGCCGATCCTCAGGATTAAATCTTTGCTTTTTCTTCAATGGAATGGGCTGTGGGGCGATCGTTTCCGACGACTCAGAGCGACACTAATTGTATTTGACTTAAGTGAGGTTAAATTATGGATCTAAATCTATTTGGTAAAACTGCAATCGTGACGGGAGGAAGTGCGGGAATTGGGCTCGCAACTGCCAAAGCGCTCTACAGTGAGGGAGCGAGTGTGGCGATCGCAGCCCGCAACCCAGAACGCCTGGAAAAAGCCGCAAATACCATCCGCGAATTGCCCAACCTTGGTAACAAAGTTCTCCCCATCAGCGCCGATCTAACTCAGGCAGAGGATATCGAGAAAGTCGTTTCCAAAACCCTTGCAGAGTTCGGGCGAATTGATATTTTAATCAATAACGCTGGCTCGGCACGTGCTGGCTCGTTCCTCGACCTCAGCGACGAGACATTTTTAGATGCTTGGAACTTAAAACTATTGGGCTATATTCGCTTGGTAAAAGCAGTAGTCCCCCATCTAAAAAGTCAGGGCGATGGGCGAATTGTCAACATCATTGGCGGGGCAGGACGCACGCCTCGGCCTAATTTTTTACCTGGCGGGACAACGAATGCGGCGCTGTTGAATTTCACGCGGGGAATTTCTAAAGAACTCGCTCAGGATAATATTCGCATTAATGCCATTTCGCCCGGTTTAACTGCAACAGAACGTGCTGAAGATTTAGCTCAGCAAACTGCCCAATCTCGCGGCATCAGCGTCGATGAGGTAAAAGCAGAATCTCTCAAAGCCATTCCGTTAGGAAAACTTGTGCAGCCTGAAGAAATTGCCGATTTAGCGCTATTTTTAGTGTCCGATCGAGCCGCTTCGATTACAGGAACGGAAATTCTGGTTGATGGCGGGCAAACTCCTGGGGTTTAAGCGTTCTTAAGCATCAGTTCGTAGTAAGGACTTTAGTCCTTATCCGTCATCCCTTAAGGACTGAAGTCCTTACTACAAACAATTTTTATTATGGTAATGGGTAATTGCATTAACAGACTTTTGCCGTCTTAACAATTACCCATTACCCATTACCCATTACCCATTACCCATTCCCATCAGGAATATTGAGTCACCGTTGGCAATTCGTGATTTAACAACCAATTGCCGATATCTCGCAGCTTGTAGTCTACTGGATCGTGGAGGGTAAAGGTTCGCAAATCGCGCCAGTAACGGTCAAAACCGTATTTTGTGGCTGTAGAACGAGTACCCATGACTTCAAAAATGCGGGTGGTTATATCTAAGCCGGATTTTGTGGCTAAAGCTTTGGCGGCGGAAACTGCGATCGCAATTTCACCCCGTTCTTGATGGGTGAGTGCGTCGCCTTTTTTCCAAGCGGCTTGGAGTTTCAGCGCTGCTGTATCAGCAAGTGCGATCGCGGCTTTCAATTGAATCCAAAATTCCCCATAAGTATGCACGATATAGGGGTCTTTTGTGGCACTATCTACACCCGATCCAATCCAGGGTCGAGTTTGGGTTTTGGTGTATTCTTTGGCTGCCTTAAATGCACCTTTGGTAATTCCCAAATAAACGTAGGTTTTTGTTAGTTGAGCCACAATACCGAGAAAGGTGGCAAAGGCACCATCGGGATTGGGTGGTGGGCCGAGAATCTCATCTTCGGCCACCAAAACATTATTAAATGTGAAACTGCCGCTAGCGGTGCGTCGTTGTCCGATGTTGTCCCAATCGTCGTTATAAACTAATCCTTCCCGATCTTTGGGAATGACGAAAATAATCGGCAATTCCACACCTTCTTGCACGGCTGAAAATACCCGATAGTCTGCTTCAATTACCCCAGTGCCAAAACTTTTAATGCCATTGACTCGGAAATCATTGCCTTCTGGTGCAATTTTGAGCCGAGTGTCGCGGGTGTTAATCGCATTACCCCAAAACAGATTTTTTTCGGCAGTTTCCCGATAATATCGTTCTGCTTGGGCGGGCGTTCCCGATACTTGACCCAATGCGGTTAAGTTTAAATGGTTGCCGTACAATTGTCCGATCGAACCGTCAGCTTTAGACAGTTTTAGGATAACTTTAAATGCTTCTACCCAAGTGGCTCCCGCGCCGCCGTATTCTTGAGGTACGACGAGGGGAAGTAACCCGGTTTGCCGCAATCGCTCAATTTCTTCATCGGGCGTCCCCGCTCTCAGATCGCGTGCGACAGCCGATTGTGCCAATTCTTGGGATAAAGAGTCTGCGATCGCATTGTAATCTTTGACTTCAATCTGTTCTATAACTGCCATAATTTCTCCTCGATTAAGCGAATATGGATGTTTTCAGATGTTCGATGTCTGGCGGGTGTATTTGTAGCGCTGTAAAAAACTAACTTTTCAGTCTTTTACAAGGTCTGATACTGCGATCGCCAAGCTCAAGAGCGATCGATCGGATCGCTTTTAATCACTAAAATACGGTAAATCTATCAAAATACCGTACTTTAACTTTAAAGCAGACTATCACAAGCATTCAGGAAAAATCAAGTCTTGCAACTGCGGGAATTTGTTAAGTTTCTTTAAGCCAGCATTAGCTGGCGCTGAATTGGACAGCAGGATTGCAGGTTGCCGCTCTTTCATCACTCTAAGTGGAGAATATTGTGCAACCCTTTTAAGACTAAATGCTATATTGCAGATTCTCAAACATCTGGGACGAATTGCGAGTGAATCTTGAAGAAGTTTATTAGTAACTCAGATCTTGCACCATTCTCCATAAGCCCAGCAAGAAACCGGGGTTTTGACGAAAAATGTTCGTTTTGATGCAGAGTCTTGGCCAAAAACCCGGTTTCTGACATTGGTGCAAGAACTCAGTTAGTAACATATTTTTTCCAAAAATTCTGGAATCTCATCGGGAGAATCAGCAATCAAATCGGCACAATGCGATCGCAATTCTTGCTCAGTTCCATAGCCATAAGTTACGCCAATCGTATAAACATTATGGCGCTTGGCTCCCAGGATGTCGTATTTGCGATCGCCTACCATAATTGTAGAAGCAGGGCAAATATTTTCGGTCAGTAAAATGTGGAAAATTAACTCACCTTTATCGCTCCGAGTTCCGTCAAATTCGCTCCCGTAAACGCCATCAAACAGCGATAATATATCAAAATGTTCGAGAATGCGCGCGGCATAAATATGCGGTTTAGAAGTCGCCACAAAAGTTTTATAACCAGCCGATCTAATGGTTTTTAAGGTTGCTATAATTTCAGGATAAAGTGAGTTTTCAAACAATCCGATCGCAGAATAGCGACGGCGATAAAGTGAAAGTGCTTGCTCGATTGCCCGATCGTCCGAGGTTTTCAGTAATTGCGAAAAAGAACCTTTTAATGGCGGGCCAATGCACCAATGCAATTCATCAGCATTCGGCGGTGCGTGACCGAGTTCAGAGAGAGCATACTGAATGCACCGAGTAATGCCAGGTTTGGGATCGGTCAGCGTTCCGTCTAGATCGAAAAGGACAGCGCGGGAAAGCATTTTGGTAAATATTTACTCTTTAAATTGTTCTAACCTGCCCTTAAAACCTCAATATTTAACTTTAGTTTCTCTCCCAACCATAGGGCACGATTTGTATGGTCTGCCACAGCATCCCCCGTCTCAGGGTGAACCAGAATATCCAACCCCTCGCGATGAAGCATTAACCACGGCACGACTCGATCGAACTGATTTGGTAAGAAGGCAACTTGATACATTGATTTCGGATGCGGGCCGATGGGTCGATCGTGCCAGCGCCCTAGCTGCACTTCAAATTGAGCGCCCAATCCTTCCCGCACGCGGGCAGCCGCATCGCGGGTATCGGTATCAAAATATACGTGGGCGTGAAAACCTGCAATCTCGATAGAATCTTTTTGCATCGCTTTTAGCCGATCGTCTAATGTCCGGTCGATTACCTATAATTAGCAGCCGGGACACGGCACGAACAACATTATCTATTTGTCCGATAAATCTATGATGCCGCGTCCCTGCGCAACGACTCCGTGAGTTTTTTTATCATGGGCAATTCAACGAACATCATATCAATTAAAATGGCTCAACCCAAGGTCTTAATTCTATTTCCCACGTCCAAGCACTTCGAGGTTGGCGCAGAATGTTGAGATAGGTTTGAGCGATCGCATCCGGGTCGAGCAAACTATCGGGTTTATCGGGGGATTCCAGACGAGTTGCAGAGCGAATTGCGCCATCAATCACAAAATGGGCTACATGAATATTCTGGGGAGCGAGTTCGCGGGCAATACTTTGAGCCAAACCCCGCAAAGCAAATTTACCCATCGCAAAGGGTGCCGATCGAGGATAACCTTTAACACTTGCGGAAGCGCCTGTAAAAAAAATTGCTCCTTCGCCTAATTTCAACATCCGTTTGGCTGCTGCTTGTGCCACCAAAAAACCGCCGTAGGCCGTGATTTCTAACGCTTTGGCAACCTCGATTGGGTCAAGTTCAATTAGCGGCCCGGTAATTCGTAAAGCTGGATTGTAAATTACAACTGTTGGCGTTCCTAGCCGTTGTTCGACCCGATCGAAAAGTTGGTTCACATCATCAGGTTTAGCAGCATCAACAGCAAAACTTACGGCTCCAATTTCCTCAGATAAGGTGTTGAGTTTATCAATTCGCCGCGCCGCTAAAGCGACGGTGAAACCTTCTTTGGCAAACAACCGGGCTAGGGATGCGCTCAATCCGCTACCAGTACCGATAATTAATGCGATTGTTGACATTATTCGCCTCACTACAGAACAAAAACCTTAAAACCCGATCGCGATCGCTCCAGTATAAACTCGCGCAGTTCGCGATTAAAGCGATCGCTATCTTCCCAAAATGGCGCGTGACCAATATAGGAATGATTACCCCACCGTAAGACAAACTGCTCAAAATCGGACGCTCTAGAGCGCCAGTGTGGTAATGACCGCTTGGATATCAACTGCCCGCAGTTTAGAATCCCCGCAAGCATTTTGGGGTTTTTCTGACAACCCGCGACCGCGCAAATCCAACGCTACCAGCCGAAAATTATCAGCCCGATCGGAACCCAATTGCTTGCGCCCGGTTAATTGACTTTCGATCGAGAAAATGGGTCTAAAACCCTGTCATTTTAGCGGAAATTCCCCCAGGTGCGGGGGAATTTTTATGTAAACCCCCAAGCGGTCGGGCGATCGGGCTGTTACCCTCGCCCGATTTAAATTAAATTTAAAGGCCGATAAAAACATCGGATTAAAGGGAATAAAATTGTTTTTTTTAAGCTTTATTTTTACAGCATTAAACAAGTTTATTGCGTGTTAAAATTGAGGTTGCTAATTTCAAAATAGGCGTCAAATCATACATCTTAAGGCAGATGATGAACTGAAGTAGAAAAGAGACGATCTACCTAGAGCGTGACGGCGCTTCATAGGTTCGATCGTTGAATTTGTCTTTTTTGTGGCAATACACAAAATGAGTCGGCAAGCGGAATCAACCGAAAGCCGACTGTTGTGTATTGACTTCGAGCGCCTATTTAAAAGGCATAAAAAAAGCTGTTTATTCGCAAACAACATGAAACGCATTCTTCCTTTTTCTACAACCTTGTTTGTTGTTGGTGCTGGACTGTCTTTACTACCTTTCTCTGCAACTTATGCGGTTCCAAGAACTGATGGTACTATGACCTTGGCTCAATCGCGTTTGGTTGATACCGAGACAGCTTACATCGCAACCAGTGTTCGGGAAGCAACCTACTATTTCACGTTAGAAGTGCCAGCGACTGCCTCTCAACCACTCCAACAGGTAATCTTTACCCAGATAGAGGGTGTTGAAACCATTCGCTTTGATGAGAAAGATAGCCGTGCTTTTGAGGGGACATCCGATCGCAAAGGACAAAATCTACCAGTCAGACTAGCACCAAGCGATCGCCAAAAAGATACTCTCACAGTAACGTTCGATCGACCCGTACAACCGGGTAAAACAGTTACTATTGCTTTGCGAGCTTTACGCAATCCCGATTATGAGGGCGTTTATTTATTCAATCTGACGGGGTTTCCCTCTACTGGGCAAACTAACGGTCAATCGATCGGTGTTGGTCGCCTGCAATTCTATCGGGATTGATGCCAGATTTGCCGATCGACTCACCTCTGAAAACTAGCGATCGCTTTGGTTTCGCATGCAAGGGCGAACGGCTACCGCACGCTACAAGAACGTGTAGTGAACAATCTACGTACACCTTTTCTGACAAGGTGTACTTATTTTTTTATTACAGGACAGCATTACATAAAAATCCTGGAAAAGCAATTGTTGATGCGTTCAATTTAGAGCAGTTACGGATTTGCCAAAACTCGCTTGCTTATCTGAGGCATCTGTGCCATACTAGGTGGCTGATACTATTAACTCCTGTTTGTTGACCGATTTATAGGTGTTTTAGCAAGTCGGGGATTCGATCGTTGGCTATGGGCGAGCGTCAGACAGTCACTTCTTTGAGGAGTGCTAGCTAAGTTGGACTCTGGTTAGAGAGAGTTTTTCGATCGAGTTAATTCTCAAAGAGGATATTGAATGTGACGGTAGCAACAATATTGATCGCTCAAAATACAATGCGTCGGTGGGGGAGGAGTATCAGAGTTTACAATCCCAAAAAAAAATTTTCAAACAGCTTAGAACCAGGAAATTGAAGATGGCTGACATAAAAATATACAGTGCAACCGTTTGTCCTTATGCCCATCGATCGCGCCTAACTTTATTAGAAAAGGGCGTGGAATTTCAGTCGATCGAAATCGACCTGCAGAACAAGCCAGAAGGATTTACTGATATTTCGCCCTACGGCAAAGTTCCGGCAATTAAACATGGGGATAAGCGGGTTTGGGAATCGGCAATAATTAACGAATATCTGGATGAAGTCTTTCCAGAACCGCCCTTGCTGCCACCCAATGCAATCGATAGAGCACAGGCACGAATTTGGATTGATTTTGCCAATACTTGGTTTGTCCCTGCTTACTCCAATCTCTTGCGTTCCCCAGAAGGACAAGAGCAAAAAGCAGCGGAACAAGAACTGTACGATCGCCTGCAATTCATCGAAAACGAAGGTTTGGCAAAATTGTCTAAAGACGGCCCTTATTGGTTTGGTGAAAATATCAGTTTGGTCGATCTAACTTTCTATCCCTGGTTTGAGCGTTGGCCTACGATCGAGTATTATCGCGGGTTTTACCGGCTAGCTGAATTCCCTCGCTTGCAGCAATGGCGGGACGCGGTGAGTCAGCGCAAGTCTGTAGGTTCGATCGCCAATCCCAAAGAATTTTATATCGATCGATACGCTAGATTCGCACCTGTTGCTGCCAAGTAAACGACCCTACAGTTCAATGGCATCTTTTTCAGCTTATGGTTATTTTGCAGTAACTTAACGAGACGGCAGACAAACAACAGCCGTTTCCAGAACACTTTCTTGAATTCGATCCGCCATCAAGCAGCATTTTTTTAGAGCCAAGGACTGGACTTTTACCCGGACTTGCTATTAAAATACGATAAGTCTATCAAATTAGTGTACTAACCATGACAGAAACCAAAAAAGTCAGCGATGAACTGACTGTTGCCGGACAGGTTACCTCACAACAGTTGGAACAAGCAGCGCAAGAGGGATTTAAGTCAGTGCTGAATTTGCGATCGCCCGATGAACTCGGTTTCCTGAGTGACGAACGGCAGCAGGCAGAAGCGGTGGGACTGCAATATGCCAATGTCCCCCTGTGGTCTTCAAAAGCGAATCAAGAGTTAACCAAGGAGGCAATTCAAAAGTTAGATAATTTGCCCAAACCTGTTTTAATTCACTGTGCGGCTGGCGCGAGGGCTGGTGGAATTGCTTTAATTGCCACTGCGATTCAAGCAGGTTTAACTTACGAGGAAATTACCGAAAAAGCTGGCGAACTTGGGATTAATTTAGACCAACCCCAACTGAAGCAATTTCTGCAGGATAATTATCCAGGAATTGCAGCCCATCAAAGTTAGCCTAACTCATGAATAAATCAGCATCCGAACGGCTGGGCGAACTCGCCAAACTATTTTTGAAACTAGGGGTAATTGGGTTTGGTGGCCCGGTGGCTCATATCGCCATGATGGAAGATGAAGTCGTCAAGCGGCGTCACTGGTTGACGCGGCAGCATTTTCTCGATTTGCTGGGGGCAACCAACTTAATTCCCGGCCCTAATTCTACAGAAATGGCGATTCATGTGGGATACATTTATGCCGGATGGTTGGGGCTAATTGTATCGGGTGTCTGTTTTATTTTACCTGCGGTTTTAATTACAGGTGGGTTGGCTTGGGTGTATGTCAGTTATGGGAATCTGCCACAAGTCGCGCCTCTGCTTTATGCAATTAAACCTGCTGTGTTAGCAGTCATTATCAACGCGCTTTGGGGTTTAGGAAAAAAGGCGGTAAAAACTCAAAAGCTACTGATAATTGCCTTTGGTGTTGTGGCGTTATTAATGCTTTTAAAGCTCAATGAAGTAGTGGCTCTATTAATTGGCGGAGTGCTGGGAATGATTTGGTTGCAGGCGGGCGGTAAAGGCAACCAACCAGGAGATAAAGCTAACTTTTTGATTGCTAGCTTAGCAACAGGTACGACTTTAAAAGCAACAGCCGCAGTCGGAGTATCGACGGTTAATGTTTCTTTGTGGAAATTAGGTTTATTTTTTCTCAAAGTTGGGAGCGTTTTGTTTGGCGGTGGCTTTGTACTGGTTGCATTTCTGCAAGGAGAATTAGTTCAAGAGTATGGTTGGCTGACACAACAGCAATTACTGGATGCGATCGCGATCGGTCAATTTACCCCCGGCCCTATCCTTTCCACTGCTACGTTTATCGGCTATATTTTAGCAGGAATTCCCGGTGCAATTGTCGCAACAGTGGGAATTTTTATCCCGTCTTTTGCCTTCACGGTTGCGTTAAATCCCCTCGTTCCTCGGTTGCGCGCCTCGAAATGGACGGCGGCTTTTTTAGATGCGGTGAATGTGAGTGCTGTGGCGCTGATGGCTGTTGTGACTGTGCAACTGGGAATGGCGATTTTAACCGTACCCAAAGCGCCGTTTTTGGATATTTTTGCAGTGGCGATCGCATTGATTTCTGCTGTTTTAGTCATTCGCTACAAAATTAATGCAGCCTGGTTGATTTTAGGCGCTGCTTTGATGGGATGGGTGGCTTTTATCTTAGGCTATACGCCATGAAATGAGTTCAAAGTTTAATGGAATTTACTTGACAAAAGCAGGAGTTTATGAACCAGATTAAAAAGAAGAAAACATCAGAAAAAGCTGAGCAATTCACCGAATCAGTCATTCGCGAAATGACAAGAGTGGCACAGCGATATAATGCAGTAAATTTGGCTCAAGGATTTCCAGATTTTGCCTGTCCAGCAGAACTGAAAACAGCGGCGTGCGAGGCAATTCAAGAAGATATTAATCAATATGCTATCACTTGGGGCGATCGCCCATTTCGCCAAGCTATAGCTGAAAAAGTCCGGTGGTATTTAGGCTTAGAAATTGACCCAGAAACGCAAATTACAGTTACCTGCGGTTCGACGGAAGCAATGGCGGCAACGATGTTAGCCACCGTCGATCCGGGTGAAGAAGTAATTGTGTTTGAACCTTATTATGAAAATTACGGCCCTGATGCTGTTTTAGCCGGTGCATCTCCCCGTTATGTCAAGCTTCATCCCCCTGATTGGACATTTGATGAAGCCGAATTGCGCCAAGCTTTTAATGCAAAAACTAAGGCAATTATTATCAATACTCCCCACAATCCAACGGGGAAAGTATTTACTCGCGACGAACTGAATTTAATTGCTCAATTGTGCCAAAAATGGGATGTATTGGCATTCACTGATGAAATTTACGAGCATATTCTGTATGATGGAGCTAAACACATCGCAATGGCAACGCTGCCGGGAATGGAAGACCGCACCGTTACCATTAACGGACTTTCTAAAACTTATAGCGTGACGGGATGGCGAGTTGGCTATATCTTAGCGAATCCTGAATTAACGGTGGCGATTCGTAAAGTGCACGATTTCCTCACAGTTGGTTCTCCCGCCCCTTTACAAAGAGCAGGAGTTGCAGCGATGAAGTTACCAATTACCTACTATGAAGAACTCGCCAGAATTTACCAAGAAAAACGAGATTTTTTGATTCAGATATTAGATGATGCAAATATTGAGTATTTTGTTCCCAAAGGGGCTTACTATATATTGGCAACGATTAAAGGCTTCGATCGCCAAACGGATATCGATTTTACCAATTATTTAATTAAAGAGATTGGCGTTGCTGTGGTTCCTGGTTCTAGCTTTTTCAGCCAACCAGACAAGGGGAATCAATTGATTCGTTTTTGCTTTAGTAAAACATCAGAAACATTGAACAGCGCGAGAGAGAGGTTGCTCGAGTTACAGGTCAAATATTGAACTACGCAAAAGTAAAAGAGGTAAAGTTACTGCGGTTTTTGAATTTAGGGAATCCTCTACCTTCAAAGAAGTTTTTGTAGGCTGTATCTAAACGTTTAACATTCTGCTGTAGAACTGTTGAGTCAATACTGTTGTACCAAGGTCTAGCTGTTTTCAAATCTGGCAAAGCTGTAATTTGAATGTCGCCAGCACTGCGACGGGGGTTCTTAGTCTTACCTTCTTTATCCGTTTTTGAGTATTTCCAAGGATTTTCTGTTGCACCATTTTTACTGACACAGCAAGTTAATGGGAAAACCTCGCTTCGAGTTCTAGTATCGCAGTAATTTCCTTGGATGAACTGTCGATCGTAGTGGGTGATTCTGTCGTTGAGACACCAATTGTAGTGACTGCGCAACATAATCTACCCACTCCGACATTTTTGAGCCTTGTGTTTGATTCGGACGCAGTTTGTAAACATAGTTCGTCAGCAAGATTAAGTCACCTATTCTTGGCTGTTCAACAAGTTTTAATTCTAGACTAAAAGGCTACTCAATCGAAGGATTGTTGCAATCCTTAATATTTCAACGATCGGAAAAATTTATCGACCTACTTGAATTAAAGCCGTCCTAAAAGGTGTTCCTGAGCCTGTCGAAGGACGGGGTTTTCAACCCTGTTTTCTGATAAATCCGCCCCGACGTGCAGCTACCGATGCAATCGAACACGATACGATCGCCCAACCTGGAAAACGATCTGTGGCGCGATCGCCAACCACCTACTACAACAGAAAACTCTTAAGGCGCTGGATTGGGATAGCGACTGTGAACCGCATTCAATTCTGCCAAAACATCTCGATCGAGAACTACATTAACGCTGTCTAAATTCTCTTTGAGTTGTTCCAAGGTTGTCGCACCAATAATCGTACTGGTAACAAACCAACGACTCCGCACAAATGCCAAAGCGAGTTGCGCGGGTTTCAAGTTATGGCGATCGGCAATTTCCACATAAGCTGTAACTGCTTCATTCACGTTGGGCTTGTGATAGCGCTGACCAAATCCCTCAAACAAAGTGATTCGTGTTTTCTCAGGTTTACCGTTGAGATATTTGCCCGATAATAAGCCAAATCCCAAAGGACTATAAGCCAGCAAGCCAATATTTTTGCGATAGCAAGCTTCTGCCAAAGCCGAATCGAAGATGCGGTTAATCAAATTGTAGGCATTTTGAATCGAAACCACTTTGGGTAATCCTAACTTTTTGGAAACGTGACTAAATTCGCTGACTCCCCAAGGGGTTTCGTTGCTCAAACCTACATAGCGGATTTTACCTGCTTGAATTAAGTCGGCAAAAACGCTTAGCTGTTCCTCAATGGGAATCGTTTTTCGCTCAAATTCAGGGTTGTACTCCGTCTGACCAAAAGTAGGGACGTAACGATCGGGCCAGTGGAGTTGGTACAAGTCAATATAATCGGTTTGCAAGCGCTGGAGACTATCATCCACTGCTTGTTTAATATTATCCCGATCGATCTTGATATCTCCTCCCCGCAGCCATGTAAAATTTCGACCCGGCCCCGCAATTTTAGTTGCAACGATCAGTCGATCGCGCTGCTGCTGTTTTAACCACTCGCCAATGAAAGTTTCCGTTCGCCCTTGAGTGTCGCTGCGGACTGGCACCGGATACATTTCGGCAGCATCGATGAAGTTTACCCCTCGGTCAATGGCATAGTCTAGCTGTTGGTGGGCTTCTTCAATAGTATTTTGCTGTCCGTAGGTCATCGTACCGAGGCAGATTTCGGAAACTTTGAGGCTGCTATTGCCCAGTTGCTTGTACTGCATAGTCTTAGGTTTTATCTCCTTGTGAGATGCCACTTCAATATTTAATCTCTCCTAAAGTACACTAAATCGGTCGTTTTGTAGGAGTTAACAGATTAAAGCCCATATTTTAACAGACTCGGGTCGCAGTGACAACCGAATTTTGACAATTCAAAACTAACCCAAAAATGTATAACCGATCGCTTGATTTTAGAAAATTTTTGTGTAATGCTGCTTTTTTAAATCTAAAATACAGTAAAACGGCCGAATTACTGTACTTACTTAATTTACACGCAAACAACTAAGCTTATGTTTGAAGCCTATCGACCTATCACTGGTCAATTCGATCCAATTGAGAATCAGCCCCTCCAATATCAGCAATTGCGATGGGCGATCGTTTGTTTGTTGATGCTTTATGGAGCTATTATTTTGATTTGCACGCGCCGGAAATTTTGGTTTATGTAAAATGAGGTAAAGTCTCTAGAAATTTATGACGGATCCTATTAATGAGTTGCTCCGCCGCCGTTATGGTGTTAGTTCCGTTAACGCCGACCTGCCTTGGAATGACTGCCTGACGACTTTGCTTTCTCACCGATCGATTCGATCTTACCTATCTAAACCATTGCCACCTGGAACGTTAGAAACTCTGATTGCATCTGCTCAATCTGCTGCTACTTCCTCAAATCTTCAAACTTGGAGTGTAGTTGCAGTAGAAGATGTAGAACGCAAGGAAAAGTTATCGCAATTGGCGGGAAATCAAGCACACATTCGCCAGTGTCCTTTATTCTTAATTTGGTTGGCAGATTTGGCGCGTTTGACTCGCGTAGCTGAAAGTCGCGGTTTGCCTCATGAAGGTTTGAACTATTTGGAAATGTTTCTCATGGCAACAATTGATGCAGCTTTGGCGGCGCAAAATGCAACGATCGCAGCTGAATCTTTGGGTTTGGGAACTGTTTATATTGGTGCGATGCGAAACCGTCCGGAAGATGTGGCCCAAGTAATTGGTTTGCCTCCCCATGTTTTTGCTGTATTTGGATTGTGCGTAGGCTATCCCAATCTGGAGGTTAATACGGCGATTAAGCCGCGTTTGTCGCCATCGGCAGTGTTGCATCGGGAAACTTATCGGCTGGCAGAACAAGATGATGCGATCGCGCAATACAACGAAGTCATGGAAACTTTCTACACTTCCCAACAGATGAATGTCCCCGGCGATTGGTCGGAACATTCAGCGGATCGGGTGGCAACGGCTGAGTCTCTATCGGGACGCGCCCGCTTGCGCCAAGCCTTAAAGCATCTTGGCTTCCCATTGTGGTAATTCAGTTGTAAAGTGGAAAATTTTGTAAAAAACGTACTTGCCTTTTCACTGAAACTGTGTAACACTATCATTTACAAATTAAATACGGTATCTCTATCGACTTACTGTACTATCTTGAAAGATGCTAGTCAATAAGGTTACATCGCGGGGTGAGATTGCTTTCCAGCTTTGCAGACTGTTAGAGGGCTACTAGCAATATATTTTTATCTAGAAGTGACGGGTTTACCGTTATTTCAGCGCAACCAATTGGCATCATTACTAACCTCATTTGTGGAAGCCTAAAATCGGAGATTTTTGATAATGGAATCTGAAGTTCGTGGAATACACTTAAAACTCGAAAGGCTGCAAAAGTCTTTTGGGGCGCAAATAGTTTTGCAAGGCATCAATTTAGAGGTAAAGCCGGGAGAATTTGTGGCAATTGTTGGTCGCAGCGGCTGTGGAAAAAGCACCATGCTGCGCCTGATTGCCGGGCTAGATTTTCCCAGTGCAGGTGGCGTATTTCTAGACGGTGAAACCTGTCATAGTATCGATCCAACCGTGCGGATGATGTTCCAAGATGCGCGTTTGTTGCCTTGGCAGCGAGTGCTGACAAATGTGGAATTAGGCTTGTTGGGTTCTAAAAATTACGTCCGAGAAATCGCTTTGCAAGTGCTGCGTTCGGTAGGATTGGAAGACCGAGCCAATGAGTGGCCTGCGGTACTTTCTGGCGGACAGCGCCAGCGGGTGGCTTTAGCCAGAGCATTAGCCAGCGAACCGCGATTGTTACTGTTAGATGAACCGCTGGGTGCATTAGATGCGCTGACTCGAATTGAGATGCAGCAATTATTAGAAAATTTGTGGCAGGAGAAGCAATTTACTTCCTTGTTAATTACCCACGATGTAGAAGAAGCGGTAGTGCTGGCAGACCGAGTGATTCTGATTGAAGACGGTCAGATTGCGCTGGATTGCCCGATTAATTTACCGCGTCCTAGAGCGCGGGGAAATGCGGTATTTGCTCGCACCGTGGAAAAGATTTTGCAGCGAGTGATGAAGCAGACAGAAATTGAAAAAGATGTGGCGGAACGTGCGTTTGCTAAAAGTTCCGATTTTTCGTTACCTCGCTCTGTTAGGGAATGAAAGTAGTAAAGTTTGGTTTTAGATGGGGAGGTGGTAGCCCTCCCGGCAGGCATTCCCAGGTAGAACCCGGAAAGGAGAAAGCAACAAATTTCCACTCTCCGATCGGTTCTCATTGCAATTCCGTAAGGTGGGACTTTCCCACCTTACTTACTGAGTATTGGAGTGACTTTTGATGAATACAATTCCTATTTACGATCCGACATTATTTGCCGGGGCTGCTTGGTATTATGCTCGCTACAGACCGCAATACCCTCCGGCTTTATTTGAGTTACTTGCAAATATATTTGAACTCGATGGTCAAGGGCGGTTACTGGACTTGGGTTGCGGTGCTGGGTTGATTTCAATTCCACTAAGCGATCGCTTTGAAGAAACCATCGCACTCGACCCCGATTCAGAGATGCTAAAAGAAGCCCAAAATCAAGCAGAAATCGCAGGCAAAACCAATATCAGTTGGGTGCAAAAACGAGCCGAAGAAATCTCTACTTCGGCAGCAAAAGTGCGCCTGGTGACCGTTGGGCGTGCCTTTCACTGGATGCAGCGGGAACTCGTTCTCGAACGCATTTACGATTTGCTGACTAAAGATGGGGGAGTAGCGATTATCCAGACTTACGAAGACCCCTGGAAGAGCGAACATCCTTGGAAAAAAGCCGCAATTTCAGTCGTGAAAAAATGGCTGGGCGAACAGCGTCGCACCGGAAAAGGCGGGCAGGGTTTGTGGCAGCCTTTAGCTGTATCTCATGAAGAAATATTGGCGCGATCGTCCTTTGTCGATCGAGCTAAGTATGAAGTGAAATTTACACAATTTTGGACGCTGAATAGTTATATCGGCTACCTCTACTCAACCGCTTTTTGTCTTCCCTCTTTTGTCGGAGATAACCGAGAAAATTTTGAAGCAGATTTAAGAGCATCTCTGCTAGCTATTGAACCATCGGGACAGTTTGCCGAAGAACTTCCCATTAGTGTTCTGGCTGCTTGGAAGCGAAGATAAAGCAGCAAAATTGGAGCGGCATTATTGAAAAATACGTTATCTGGATCGAGAAACCAACTTTTTTATTAAAAAGTCTTGTCATCTGTGACTGACTGTGCCATACTCCTAAGTTATTCTCATTAACTCCGATAACTCTACCAAGTTACCGTAAATTAAAACGATCGGCATTATGCAGTTACTTTGGTTTATTCCCACTCACGGCGACGGACGCTATCTCGGTACGGCAACGGGCGGACGCTCCGTGAGTTTTTCTTATCTGCTACAGATTGCTCAAGCTGCGGATCGTTTGGGCTATACAGGAGCGTTGTTGCCGACGGGTCGATCCTGCGAAGATGCCTGGATTATGGCTTCGAGCCTGGTAATGCACACGCAACGGATGAAGTTTTTAGTGGCGGTGCGTCCGGGTTTGATCTCGCCTGGGGTAGCAGCGAGAATGGCAGCAACCTTCGATCGCATTTCCGACGGACGCTTGCTAATTAATGTGGTAACGGGTGGCGATCCGGTGGAGTTAGCGGGAGATGGGTTGCACCTTTCTCACGACGATCGCTACCGATTAACCGATGAGTTTTTAACTGTATGGCGGCAAATTTCTGCGGGTGAAACCGCGAATTTTAACGGCGACTATCTCCAGATTTCTGACAGCAAGCTGCTATTTCCTACAGTTCAGAAACCCCATCCCCCTTTGTGGTTTGGCGGTTCTTCTCCCATTGCACGCCAAATTGCTGCCAAGCACGTTGATGCCTACCTGACTTGGGGCGAACCGCCCGCACAAGTTGCCGAAAAAATCGCCTCGGTTCGCGAATTGGCAGAGGCAGAGGGAAGAACGCTCAAATTTGGGATTCGGTTGCACGTCATTGTGCGAGAAACCGAAAGTGAAGCGTGGGAGGCGGCGAATCAGTTGATTCGATACGTGGACTCCGAAGCGATCGCAACGGCACAAAAAGCTTACGCCCGCATGGACTCGGAAGGACAGCGCCGCATGACCCAATTGCACAATGGCAGTCGGGAAGCATTGGAAATCAGTCCGAATTTGTGGGCGGGTGTGGGTTTGGTGCGAGGAGGTGCAGGAACCGCCTTGGTTGGTGATGCCAGTACCGTTGCCCAAAGAATGCTGGAATATGCTGATTTGGGCATCGATACTTTCATTCTTTCTGGCTATCCCCATTTAGAAGAAGCGTATCGAGTGGCAGAACTTTTATTCCCCCGCTTACCGTTGGAGAATTTACCAACGATAGAACAACAGCAGGTGTTAAGTCCGTTTGGAGAGATTGTTGCCAATCGCGAATTCCCGCAACAGCAACCCAGAAAAAAAGCAGCAGCTACCGTGGATTAATCCAGCGAATAACCGCAGTGAAAACAATTCACACTTCAAAATTTAAGAACTAATTTTAAATTTTGAATTCAACAAATCTTCGCAATTGAGAGAGGAAATTTCATGACTCAAATTTTAGCGATCGCAGGCAGCCCTTCCCATCCTTCCAGAACCTATGGCATTCTGGAATACGCCACCCAACTGTTGCAACAACAAGGCATACAAACCGACATTGTTTCAGTTCGCGATCTTCCGGCAGAAGATTTGGTATTCGGACGTTACGATAGCCCTGCTTTAGAGCAACCCAAAGCCCTGTTAGAAAAGGCAGATGGCGTCATCATTGCTACCCCGATTTACAAAGCCGCCTACACGGGTTTGCTGAAGGCATTTTTAGATTTATTGCCGCAAAAATCTTTATTGGGAAAAGTCGTGTTACCCATTGCCACGGGCGGAACGCTCGGCCATTTGTTGGTAATTGATTATGCCCTCAAACCCGTGTTATCGGAATTAGGAGCAAGGCATTTATTGGGCGGTGTTTATGCAGTTGATAAACAAATTCAACGGCAACCCGATGGCAGCGTGCAACTCGATGAAGAAATCGAGCAAAGGTTGAAACACTCCGTGAATGATTTTGTCCTAGCTTTGAATCGTTCTCCAGCAGTCGCTAAAGAATTGGTTCAAGCAAGTTAAACTGAAGTTCCCCCCGTAGAAATACTGGCAAGTGGGTTAAAACCCTTGTACTGCTTATTGTTTCAGCTTTTGAACCCGAAAATACGTACCCATGTAAGACTTGCCATCACAAAGCAATCGCCTTACGATGGATCGAACACTCTATCGGATGAAACCCTCACTAAATATGAGTTTCAGCGACTGTACCCTGAGTGGGACGACTCTAAAATACTTGGAAGTCTCACAGTGAGAGAGTTTCAAGTTTTTGGCAGGGGGGAACTTCAGACTAAAAATTAAAGATTTTCTCGATTTAACTTAGTCGCCTCCTGGAAACGTAAATTGGGATAATTTCTTTTCTAAAGCTTGAGGGTCGAGCTTTTCAAATACCCGACGGAATGTATCGTCACTTGGTATGCCATTGGGTAACTCTAAAAATTCCTCCAACCATTGTTACTTGCTGATTCCGTAATTTTCTATGTCTTCCCACCCATCAGCTCCAGCGATGACAGCTAAGATGGTAATCACCAAAATGTCGTTGCAGGGTTGTAAGTTTGACTGCGATTGCCTGCAGCACCCAAGCGATAATTTTTACCGGTGTTTTTAGCCATCTCCCGATCTTCCCCTTAATAATACGACCAAAGGATTTCCTTTTCGATCGGGCGTTTCCTTAAACCTTAAGGACATCCGCTTGAAAAGAAAATAATATTCAACTACAGAAATATGCGATCGAGCCGGGACTTGCGATCGCAAAAACATTGCTTGCTACCAACAACTCACAGTCCAAAAACAACGACCTGGGTTGGCAAATATTCGAGCGACCCCGAATAGCAAAAAGTAGCATAAACTGCCATTAATGTAGTTTTAAATAACAAAAACTTAATTGTTTTAGCAAATAATAGTTTAAAAAAGAGTCGCGTTCGTGGTAGAGGCTGGTATTTTTGAGGGCAGCAGCTCTACTTTAAACTAAAATCCCGATCGCCAGCAGTCAAATTTGGGTAATTTTTTGCAAAAAATTCTATTTGAAACTATTTAAAACTATTTAGAACTATTTAGAACTATTTGAAACTACTCAGAAATTTAATAGATTTTTAATAGTTGGTCTTTATTTAAGTCAATTATACTTGAGTTTGTTTTTACAAAAATTTTTATAAAGCGGGTTGATACCTATAAAAAGTTATTTGGTATTTGGAAAGCGATCGCGTATCGCCGTCGATCGCATATAGCAGTCGCTCGTCTCACAGCAGTGCGTATAACAGTCGATCGCGTATCGCTGTCGATCGCATATAGCAGCCGCCGTCTCACAGCAGTGCGCATAGCACTCGATCGTTTTACAGCAATCCTAAGAAAAAACCCCTATCTCTGGGATTCTTAGTAAAGTTCAACTTTCGTGATTTCAGCAGAATGAGGAAATAACAATCAATTAGCAAACCCGCTCAAAACATCGAGCTTTTGCCGATATCCTCCAAACGGGTCGGTCAAAGAGAGCTATCTGAAAGTGCCAGATCGGATGAAGCATGACGCCTTGGCAGACAAATATCATTGCTAATATGCAAAAATTGGAAACATCAAATATGCCACGAGCTAAGAAACAACGAGCCGATGCAATTCTAGTAATGGATTTTGGAGGATATTCAACCCGAGTTTTTTATCGGGATAACCGCTCTCCCAATTCAAAACCTAATGTTTTGGTGATGGAGCCGCACGTTGGAATAATTAATAAAGAACAAGCTAAATCCTACACTGATGCCAACTTTACCAGCAGCGCTCCTGAAAATCTAGCTTGGGTTGCTATTAACAAAGACTGCCGAGCAGTGGGCTATCTAGCAGCTTCAAACGCTAATGCACACATTGGTTTGAGTGGCTTGAAATATGAAAGCGCTATTTACAAAGCCTTAGCTGCTATTTGGGTAGTAGCTTACCGTCTCGAACTAGGTCATCGTTTCAGCATAGCCCTGGCGGTGCTGTTGCCTCCTGGCGAATTCAACGATGGCAAACAATTTTTTGAGTTATTAAAAGCTAGCCTTGAAGCGTGCGAAACACCCACAGGCACCCTGTTGGTAAAACTAACTGAAATTCAAGCTTTTCAAGAAGGGGGTGGCGTTTGTGCGATGTACTGTCAAAAATTAGAAGCCACCTTCTCTCATCTAGTCCGAGCCTTTGTAATGGTGGGATACCGCAATGCCAGCGTGCTCGTTTCGCACCGAGGGGCGATCGCCAAAGGTAAAACCTCTAATTTAGGTATGGTACGGATGGCGCAGTTGGTACTCGAACGCACCTCTGACTACGACGAGGCCCGCTTAACTCGCGCGATCGCCACTGCAGGTACGATCGATCTTTCTCGCCGCCATGTCTTTAATTTGACTCGCTCTAGAGACTTAACAAATCGTCACAACGAGGCCGATCGCTTGCTCGAAGCTATTAAGCTGGCCCGCCCCGAGTACGCTCAAAGACTGATCGGCTGGCTAGATGAAGTGCTGCCTCCAGATATCGATGAAATTGTCTTTTGTGGCGGCACAGCCGAGTATCTGAAGCCAGAATTGCGTTCTCACTTCTCTGAATGCGCTCAATCTTGGCATGGCGAAATAGAGATTCCTTCTGAGTTAGATCCTGACAATATGGGAATTCGTTTGGCTGATGTTTACGGTTTATTTGAGTATTTTACAGCTCAACTCTTGCCAGCTCAGTCTCCACCAGTTGCGCCCGATCTAATTGTTGCCTCTGACTCTAGATTTCAGACCTTAGTTTAAATGTGTTCCCGTTGGATTCATATTCGCGCAAAAAGTTATCGATGGTAAGCGCTCCTATTTCAAGTTTCGTAATTGATTTCAAGTTTCCTAATTGTGGAGTTTCCGACCGAGATAACTACCTTAATTATCACCTATCAGTCAACATTTATCTCGTTTAGAAAATCATTTATGACTAATAAAATCAACTTTCAAATTCGCTACCAACGGAATTGCGATACAGCGGATGGCATTTTATTGTCATACATTCAGCAACATCCAATTGGTGATAGCAAAACACTGGTACTCGAATCAATGAGAGCATTCTGGGCTGCTTTAGCCTTTGAGGAATCAGATCGATTCAGCCGAGAGTTTATCGAACGAACTGGCTGGCAGTGCGTTTATACGCTACTCAATCAAGTAGAACGCATTTGCGTTATTTTAGGGCTCGATCGCTCCCAACTCAAGTCGTGGGCCGCAGCTCAACCTGACAGGAATGCTGTTACTTCCAATCCTCGCTCTTCAGCAGCCACTTCTCAAAATTATACTACTGCGATCGCAGCAGCGAGCCATGTTTTGTCACAGGAGACAAGCGCAAGTGTGCCTCCAAACTATCCCACACCTCCCCATCAGCCCGCCCTACCTCTAGCAGCGGGAGAATCGTCCCCACAAGCCGATTCTCAACCCAAGCCAGAATCAAAAGCTGCAGCAGTTAATAAGAATCCTTGGGCTAATTTTTCCATGCTATCTTACAGCCCTAATGATGAAGTTGAGGACAAATAGCGACTGGTAATAAGAATCCTTGGGCTAATTTTTCAATACTATCTTACAGCCCTAATGATGAAGTTGAGGACGAATAGCGGCTGGTAATAAGAATCCTTGGACTAATTTTTCAATACTATCTTACAGCTTTAATGATGAAGTTGAGGACGAATAGCGGTGAATTTTCGATCGAGAATTGCCAAACAATTTAATTATATGGAGAAGAGCGATGCCGACCATTCACTTTATTGATGGACAAAAAGGCGGCGTAGGCAAAAGTTTATTTGCGCGCTGCTTGATTCACTACTTCCAAGATAATAGCCTGCCTTATACTCTCGTTGACGCTGACACTAACTCAGATGTAGCTGAAGTTTACGAAGGCATTACCGACATTAATTTCAACGTTTCTGATGCTGCTACTGCTATGAGTTCTAAAAAGGCGGCAGATGTAGACCGGATTTTTTCTTTGGCATTTGAGAAGTCCGTTATCGTCAACTTGCCCGCTAACGTTCACGAACAGGTAGCTTACTGGATTAAAGACAATGACTTATTGGAGATTGGCAAAACCGAAGGCATAGATATGTACAAATGGTTTCTGTGCTCGGGCAGCTACGATAGCGTCTCAATGTTTTTGGAATCTCTAAAAACATTTGAAGGCAAATTGCCTCACATTTTTGTCCGCAATTTAGGGTTGTGTCCCGATTGGTCGAATGCCGATGCTCGGGCTGAGTTAATTAAAGCAAAAGAGCAGTACAAGTTCAAAGAATTACAATTTCCCGGTCTTCGCTTTACTGAGCGAGACTATTTAGAAGAAAACCGCATTCCGTTTTCAATGGCATTGGATAACAAAAATGGAATGCCCGTCCTTTCAAGGCAACGTTTGGTTAAGTTTTTGCGCTGTACTAGCAAAGCCGTCTCGGATGTTGAGGTGGTGAGTCAGACAGTACCTCTAAATTCCGAACCAAACACTCGTCAAAAATAACTGCTTTTACCGCAGAGGTAGCTAATGTCTGAAAATGCTAATATCGCTGATGAGTTGCAGCTAAATCCCGAGCCAGTTGAAGAAAAATATGACTTAAACGATCGGGATTTTGAAGAAGAAACAGAGGAGAATATTCGATCGGACGTAGAAGAAATTGATTCCGAGTGGTTGAACCAACTGGATGATGAAGAATTTTCGGATAATAACAGGCGCATTAAATCTTTCTTCCCCTCTAATTCTGTCCGGCAACTCAACGAGTCTTTAATTGCTAGAGTTTTAAAAGGCAAGAGCCACGAATACCGCAGTCAAGTGATGCGAATTGCTTACCAAGCAGAGGTTGAGAAGAATGACCCGCTATTTGCGGTGTTGCTGGCAACAGGGCAGCTCGAATTGCTGTTGGAAAAGAAGCCGCAAGAGATTGACCAATTTTTCAAGAATTGGGCATCTAAATGGCAATCCGATTTGAAAGATTCTCACGCTATTATTTCTCAAGAATTGGAACAAGTTCGCCTGTTAACTGAAAATTGGGAAAAAGAAAGCCGGGAGTTTTTAGAACGGCAAGGCAAAGCGGCGGTTAACGTGCAGCAGCGCAATATTTCTAATTCAGTTAGAACTTTGGTAAGACAAGCGGCTTTAGAAAAAGTCGCTCACGATATTTGGGCGGTAATCTTTGGCAGCGGGGCGGTATTGGGGGCAATTGCAATTGGCGTGTTTGTAGGGTTAGCAATTCCTAAGTTTGCTGTGTCGCCTGCACTCGATCCGAAGGGACCGCGACAGCTAACTTTAGAAGAAGCGGTAGCGTTAGAATGGGGGTTGAGTAAGGAGGGTAAATTTGCTGTCAAAAATGCCGACACGATTCGGTGGGCGATGAGCGATGAGGGTAAATACGCTCGCCAATTTATGAGTTGGAATCAAGCTTTGTTGAGCTTAAAAGGTGGGAAAAGGTTGTGCGAAACTGAGGTTAATCGATTGGGGGTGACGCTAACAGTAGAGGGGAAGGCTGCACAAAAAGGGTTTTGTACTTTGTGGATTCGCTCCCCTCAAGAGCGAGAGTTTGTGCCTTGACGGGATATAATAAAACTGCAAACACAGATTGGCAGGCGAAAGATTACTTTGATTGAGGTTGAGGAACAGAGTCGCAAACAACCCACAGCCAATCTTTCAGGTATGGCAGGGCTTTGAATAAAAACGTATATTGCCGTCGGATGAGGAACAAACACAATGGTTCAATCACCTCCAAAACTTATAACTGTTGATGAATTTATTACCAACTACGGTGACAGCGATTGTTACGAACTAATTGATGGTGAATTAACAGAAATGGAACCAACAGGGCCGCACGAACAAGTATCCGGGTTTCTGGGACGAAAAGTGAATGTAGAAATTGACCGCCTGGATCTACCCTACTTTATCCCCCCTCGCTGTCTCATCAAACTATTAGGAACATCCACAGCTTTTCGCCCCGATGTACTGGTATTAGATGAAACTCGACTGATTAATGAACCTTTGTGGCAGCAAGAACCTGTAATTACATCAGGTTCTTCAATTAAACTGATTGCTGAAGTCGTTAGCACCAACTGGCAGAATGACTACGCTCGCAAAGTTGAAGATTACGCCCTGCTTGGAGTACCTGAGTATTGGATTGTTGATTATTTGGGCATTGGTGGCAGAGAATATATTGGCAAACCAAAACAGCCGACAGTCACGATTTGTACCCTGCAAGAGGATGAGTATCAAAAACAATTGTTTCAAAATGGCGATAGGCTGATTTCCTCAATTTTTCCCGACTTGCAATTAACCGCACAACAAATCTTCGCGGCAGGCAGATCTGCTGCTATGTAGCTTGTATTTAGGTAACGTCGGTAAGATGGGAGGGAATTCGCGCGATCGCCACCGAAAGGGGATTGAGCCTCAATGAATCGATCGAACAGATTGGCCGGGGTTTGATTCCCCTTGGTGAAACCAAAGAAAGCAGAACCACCGATCGAGAAGCCAACGCCAACCGCCAAGTTTGTTAGCGATCGAGTCCGAACTTGCGATCGCAAAAACAAAGCGTTTGCGGGCGATCGACTTCTCAAAAAAAAAATGGAGCTTATTGACAAAAATATCTCAAACAGATTCAATGCTTTTTTCAGTATTAGCAGATCGAATTTTTAACAGAAGATATTCTCTTTGCCAGCGATGGTTCGCTCGAACTGTTGCAAACTTATGCTACAATAAAGTCAACTTCCCACAAAATTTTTATGC
Source organism: Oscillatoriaceae cyanobacterium Prado104 (assembly GCA_025454405.1). Lineage (GTDB taxonomy): Bacteria > Cyanobacteriota > Cyanobacteriia > Cyanobacteriales > Microcoleaceae > Microcoleus. The sequence goes on from JALOON010000020.1 coordinate 25,635, forward strand.
CTCTTACACTTACCTTACCACCCAAAATTGAAGCACTTCTGCGCCAACGCGCCGAGAATACAGGACAGGATATAGCCACTATTGCTCTCGCCGTCCTCGCTTTCGGACTCAGTTTTGATGAAAGCGATTTCTTTGAAGCGTTGGAAGGCATTCAACGGGGACTTGACGATTTCGATCGAGGTCGATTTTCCAGTTTGGAAGAATTTGTCGCCGAACAGAACCAAAAGTACGGACTTTCCCTGGAAGCATGACTTATCGCATTGACTTCTCCAGCCAAGCCCAAGCTGAAGCTGATGCCGCCTTTGTAAACTTTGCTCGATTCACTACTCCCGAACGCGCTCAGGCTTGGTATCAAGGTCTAATTGAAGCCATTTCTTCGCTCCAAGAAATGCCGCGCCGCTGTTCCCTAGCCCGCGAAAACGCATTTTTCAGCCGAGAGATTCGCCAACTTCTTTATGGAAGTGGCAAAACTACATACCGCATACTCTTCACTATTCTTGACGATCGACCCGCACCGACTGTGAGAATTCTTCACATTCGCAATGCTCTCCAACGCGCGATCGGCGAGCCTCAAGATGAGGCATAATCTCATTTTGACACGCAAGCGGAATTTTTGTTGTTTCGGTCGATCGCGGCTGCGAAAGATCGGTGGCGGGGAACTCGCGATCGACTAGCAAACCACGCCACCACCGTGGTTTTATGAAAGCTGTCAATACTTCCTAAAAAATATTAACAATATGATTTCAATCAAGCTTGTGTCGGTTCTCAATTATTTCTAAATACTGCAATTCGGTGGGAGTAAGAACAGTATCTGCTGTGTAGCTTATACCAAACAGCGGAATTGTAGCAATACTTTTTAGAATCGATCTAACCAGTGCGGAGGACGCGACAACTGAAAATTTCTTGTTAGGTAAAAATATAATTGCGAATATGGCAAACGGAATCGGATGCGGTGGGTGGGCGGGTTAAAAACAATCCCGCTCAAAGCAGGATTGCATCCCATTTATCATGGGTTATCATTGACTACTTGATAAAATCCTCAAGTTCTTCATCATTATCAGTTGTCTTTTTCTTATTAGCAGCTTTGACAGCCGATTCGATGTAACGGAAGTGCAGGTCAATAACTGCTTGCTCCGATGCCAGCCAGTAAACGTTACTCAAAATTTCTTCAAGCATTTCGTCAGCCGAGTAGCTTTCATATTGCTTGTTGAACCAAGTATTAAACGCTTCCCAGTCAAGGGCTTTGCCTTTCGGCAACTGTCGCTGTTTGGCACGCCCCATTAACTCGCGTGCTACGTGCAGAAACATTTCAAAGCGCTGTTCTTCAATTGTTTCTGCAAATTGCTTTTGCATGGGAGTTGGAGCGGATTTGCGAGTAGTCATAGTTAAAACTCCTGGTATTTTTTTAACAAAGCGACGCCAGTCTGCCTAATTTTTTCAATCGCATTTGTATTGACTGTCCTTTATTGAAAACATCAACCTATTACAGCCCGTATAATTACTTTCAAAGTATTAGGTAAACTGGCAAATATTTCACATTTTGAACAACGAAAGTTGTAGTTTAGTTCCAATTTTAACGGTGGGTGGACGGGATGAAGTTAAACTGTTCCGAACGCACGACCTCAATATGGTGTGAATGTAAGAGCGATTGGCCCTTAAAAAGCTCCTATTGCTATTTTTTTTGTGTAAATTTATGTGAAATTTACCGAAAAATTGGGCAATCGCATTGCGTAGGGATAGCGTTGGCTGTGCAGGAATGAAGGGGAGCGCTGGCTGTGAGTTAAAGCCTCACTCTTAAGCGGGGTACTTTCCTGAGAAGTTGAAATCACTGCAACAAAAACTCAAGCAATCGAAGCACTAAAATAATTTGTTATTGTGTTCGATTTCAGCTAATTAAAAAGGCTAAATTTCCAGAGCAACTTAACTCAGTCGGTGGCAAATTTAGCCTTTCAATCGAGATTGTAGATTTAACGCAAGGGAAGAAAGAAAAATCGAGGCTTTTACCGGAAACTTTTCATGCTTTCCTTAATGTTGTAGGTTCGATCGAAAATTAACCGAATGGTTCGAGAAGGCTTTCATACTCTCTGCCCTTCCCGAACCATCCGGTTGTTAAATTTCCTATTCTTCCTCCTCAAATTCTTCGGATTCGTCTATCTCGAAATCTTCGTCAGAATCATCTCCATCAGATTCATCATCATCTAAATCGTCTTCCTCCTCAAGTTCATCTAAAACATCATCAATGTCATCAGAATCTTCATCGAAATCATCATCGAGTTCATCGTCTTCTGATTCCGACTCTTTCGATAATTCATTGCGACGCTTGAGAGATTGAGCATTAAATTCAACTAAATCAACAATCGCAACATCAGGATTATCAGAGATGCTGTCGTAGAGCTTGCCCATCACCAAAGCAATAACTTCGACATCGTATTTTAGAGCATCCGGGCGACCGAATAGTTTGGGAAATACTGTATTGTTCCAGTCGTTCCAGTCGAACTTTTTACCGTTGCTGCGGCCGTTACGCTTGTTAATTTGAGCTTGCACGTCTAAACCAAGTTTTTCGCGTGCTGCGTGACCAATCTTAGTGGAAATACGGCTATCGCGACGCTGAATCGTTACGCCATATTTCTTGTGAATGGCATTGCGAATTTGCTTAACTAACTCTTCAGATTGCTGTTCGACAGAGAGCTTAGATTGAGGTTTGGAGTGAGAGGATTCGGTTTGAGATTGTGATTTAGTTAGGCTGCTACCGTTAAATTTGCCGTTGGTGCTGGCGCGCATTGTTTCCGGCTTAGGAGTGGCGGTAGTTTGTTTTTTGATTGTAGCCATATTGACGATACAATTAAGTTCATATCATTCATGCCGATAGGCATTAATATTTAAAGATGGGAAAGGGTAAATAACTGCGATCGCTTAATTACAGCAGATTCCAAGTTGATAAAATACACACCTCCAAACCCGGGGCGGGCACGGGGGCACCGCCCCTACAGAAACCTGGTTTCTCTGTACCGAACGTATTTGAAAACTGCTGTATTTTTCACTTTTTCCCCCTCCAATTGGGGGGTAATTCTTCACTCAATAGCAGGAAGTAACTGTAAATATTATTAGTTAAATTTGAAAGATAACTGTCACGCTCGATCGCAAACTACGGACGCACTCGCTTATTGTAGTTGCTGCAATTCGGGTTGTTTTCTTCAACTTCTTTCGCTGGCTATTGTTTGAAAAATGAAAACTGTTAAGGATTGGCCAAAATTAATAACTCAAGGTACGCCGATCGTAGGTTTAGAATATTACAGTGCCGATCGACAGTCACTGCTGTCATTATTTTGTCAGTACGCGGACGATCGCTCAATACCTGCTTATTATTGGAATTCTGGTTTTTCAACCCTTCAAGCTCTCAAAAAAGTCGGTGACAACTGCATTTTGTCACCGACTGAGTTAGCTGCTGGCTGCGACGTGCTGCAATTTTTGCTCGAATCCGATCGACCCGGTATCTTTTTATTAGAAGACATTCTCGATTCAAACAGCAATGGTTTTGCAGAACGCCGTACTTCTGAATTAGCTAATGCTTTCTTTCAATTTGAATGGCGTTCGATCGAGCAATACTGGGTACTTTTGAGCGATTGCATTCAACTTCCCAGCAAATTACAACCTTTGATTCCCATCCTCAAATGTCCCCTTCCTGACGGTTTTGAAGTTGCCGACATAGTGGAGAAATTGCAGGATAAATTGCGCGATCGCATCCCCGATTTGAACTGCAACAACAGTGCGGAACCTGATTTCAAGCGACTGGTGCGCGCCTGTCAGGGATTGCCTGCTGCTGAAATCAAATTAGTATTGGCGCGAGCGATATCCATGACTGATTCTATTGAAAGTATAGTCGATTTCGTGTTGGAACACAAAATCTCTCAATTGAAAAACCAAGGATTAGAATTTATCGCTTCTCCCGACGTACCTTATGCTGGCGGTTTAGACAAACTCGACGCTTACTTGAACGATCTAATTAAATTGAACCAACCAGAAGCCCGGAAATACAATCTCACGCCGCCTAAAGGAATGTTATTTTGGGGGCCGCCCGGAACCGGAAAAAGTTTGAGTGCAAAGCTAGCTGCTAAAAAACTTGGGAGAGCACTTTTAGCTATGAGTTGGGGCAATATTTTAGGTTCTTCAAGTCCCGATCGCGCTTTATCTAAAATTCTAGATACGGCCGATCATTTAGGGGGCTGCGTCTTGTTTGCCGACGATTTTGATAAGGGTTTTTCTGGGTGGGAATCAAATGCTGACGGCGGCGTTGCTAGGCGGCTTTCTCAGAAGTTGCTAACTTGGATGGTAGAACACGAATCAGACGTATTGATGCTAGCAACAGTTAACCGTTTGTCTTTGCTTCCTGCTGAGTTGATCCGGCGATTTGATGATGGCGGAATTTGGTTTGTAGACTTGCCACACAATGGCGCTCGCTACGAGATTTTTAATTTGCATTTGGCTAAGTATTTCCCAAAGCAATTCAGTCCAGGAAAGGAAAGTCCTTGGAGCCACAGACAGTGGTATTCGCTGCTCAATGACTATGCTGGAGCAACTCCTGCTGAGATTGGAAATGCTGTTAAGCGTTGTGCCGAACGAGCTTACTGTGAAAGCAAACCGGGGGAGATTGCATTAGCCGATTTGCGGTATCAAAGAACTCAATTTGTCCTCTCATCGGAACGGTCTTCTGAGGATATTCAAGCAATTCGCAATCAAGCTAGTTATGCTCGCCCTACAGCCAGTTCGGATACTTCGAGGTTTGCTGCAGGCGAGCAAGAACTGTTTGAATATAAGCCCCATATTTGCGATTCGATCGAAGATGATGCTGCTTAAATTCACGCTTAAAATGAGTGCGTAAATTCAGGTAAATTTAATTGCGCGATACCAAACCCGAGTTAGCTATCCCCGATTCAACGGGCGCGGTTAAAACCTTTTGACCTTGAACTCGCACTCCTTGCTCCTATTTGACCTCAAACTAGGCGTGATACTGCTATTTGACCTCCAACTCTCAGATATTGCCGTTATTCGAGTTGGAGGTCAAACTCGTTATTCGAGATTGAGGTCAAACTCGTCAATCGATTTTAGATTTTAGATTTGCGATTTTAGATTAACCTCTCCTTTAAAGAAGAGGCTTGCAGCACCGAATTTTTTTCTTTTTTTCTCCATTAATGGAGAGGCTTGAAACCCTTTATTTTAGATTTCAGATTTTCATTTTAATCTAAAATCTAAAATCTAAAATCTAAAATTGTTCGGTCATAAGCGCTACCGCTAATGCCGACGAGCTGGCGAAACCTGCGAGTTCAAGGTCAAACTATACAAATTTTTGTCCGCTTCTTTGGATCGCGAACGAGGACGTTTCGATTGCGAGGGAAGACGCTCCCGCTGGGATTAACAGGGTATTAAACCCGGAATTGGTGTGACGAAATAGAGCAAAATTTAGTTTCAAAAACAAAGACTAACCTCCCCAAGTTGCCAGCACTTTAATTTCTACTTCGCAAGGAATGGGCGATAAAAACTTGTCACCAGCCGACACCATACAGCTATGAAGTAAAGTTTTCACTTGCTCAATTTCTGCGATCGGACATTCTAACAAAATTTCATCGTGAACGACGCAAATAAGTTTAGCGCCCGTTCGTTTCAAAGCTACAACAAGTTTAGCTAATGCTAATTTAGTAATGTCAGCACTCAGCCCTTGAATTGGGTGATTCAGCATTTCATTAAGCAATGGTTTGGATTCTTTAGACCAAAGTCGCCGCCGACCCGAAGCGGTGCGACTTTCTCTAATCCCTTTCTGCCACTGCTGGCGGACGGCTGCGTGAAACTGTTTAATTCCCGAATAAGAGTTAAAAAACTTTTTGCGAAACAGCGATGCTTTTTCCCGAGTTAGAATTACTCCGTGTTCGGATTGAGCCATGTGTTTAAATTTGTTAACTCCCATGCCGTAAATTAAACCAAAATTAACGATTTTACCGAGCTGCCTTTCATCTGAGGCAATTTTGCTTAATGGTTTATCGAGCACTAAAGAAGCTGTTAGTTTGTGCAAGTCTTCACCTTTAGCATAGGCAGCAACCATCGCGCGATCGCCCGAAATTTTTGCCATAATTCTTAACTCAATTTGGCTGTAATCGGCTTTGAGCAACACGCAACCGGGGGCTGTTATAAAACACTGCCTAGTTTCCCCATCTCTAGGGATATTAGTTAAATTCGGTTCGCGACAGCTAAACCTACCAGACCTCGCTCCAATCTGAAACCAATTGGGATGAATTTTTCCGGTTACGGGGTGGATGTGATGCGGCAAACCTTCAACAAAAGTGCTGATTCGAGTTGACACGCTGCGGTAGTCGAGTAAAGCTTGAATTACTGGATATTTGCCTGCAAAGGGAATCAAGGTTTGAGTATTGGTGGAATTAACAGGAATGCCTGCAGATTGCAGTGCTGCTAAAACTTGTTTGGGAGAACGAGGATTAATGGTTTCCGTAAATTCGGGAAGCAGAGAGATTTGTTGGTGGGGGTTAGGTAGATGCAATTGCGAATTAATTTGGGTTAACAGCAAGTTGCGAGTTTGACAAAGTTTGTCTCCAAGAACTTTCCACTGTTCTCTATCTAGCAGCATCCCGTTTAGTTCCATAGAAGCTACTGCCGGCAAACAGGCAAATTCCAATTTTGCAGTTTCCCAAAGCTTTGAAACTTTCAGCTTTTGTTTGAGTGTTTCTCGCAATGGCAATAAAATTGCAGCATCGGTAGCGGCATATTGCAGTTGATTTGGTGTCAGCGTTCCAGACCAATCGCTTGTTTGCAGTGTTTTATCTAGCTTAATGCCGAGTAATCGATCGACTGCTGATTCTAACGAGAAATTGCGTTTGAGTCCAGCAACAAGCACTCGATAGGCTAGATAGGTATCAAAAAAGGGAAGGCTAGGAGGCAATTGGGCTATCGTTAGCATCATCAATTCAAATTTGAGGTTGTGACCTATTTTCAGGGCATTTCCAGCTAATAAAGCGCGCAGGGGATTGAGATCGGCAGGTGCGATCGCTCCGATATCGACGATCGTGACGGGGCGATCGGGAATTGCTAACTGTACTAGGCGAACTTTGGCTCGATACGGGTCAGTACCTAAAGCGGTTTCGCAGTCAATACCGATGATTTTTGCTTGTTGAAATGGTTTGAGGGCTATTTTTAAATGCTCTGCATTATCTATCAATTTATATGCGGGTTTGATAGCAGAGATAAACTTATTGTTAGGTAAGTTATGAAAATTATTGTGGGTTGTTATATCTTTCATCATTACTTGGGTTTCTTCCCAAGAATAGAAAGAGGTGGGACAAGCTCGATCGGCATGGGGTGTTGAGTAATGTTTAATGATGTCTCCAACAGTACGCGGCTTGAATTTCATGTTGTTTGAGAAGGTTAACGAGTTAAATTAAGCTTTTTTTAGTCAATTTGACTGCTGAGTGCGATCGCAAAACAGATCTAAAGGATGGCGGTTGGTCTAAAAAAAACCAGGTTATCCCTGGTTTTGATTTATAATAGTTACCCCTTTAGAGTCGGCAGCAATTATTTTTGTTATCCCATGTGCCCCCTAAAAGGTCGCAGCCTGGTTTGCCATCTGTAATCTTTTTACAAACGGCGGCGTTAGCGTCTGTTGTTTGAGCTAAGAGTAACAGACTTGTTAAAGCGATAGCTAGCATTCTTTTCATGACGGCGAACTCTGATGAACTTCACCGATGCGGCACTGTTAAGTGCGACTTTAATTCGAGCTAAATTTCAAAAAAGGGTGTTGCAGGTGGGTGGGAAAATATTGTTTTAATTTATCTTCACAAATTAGGGCTATAATGTAGTGGTCGAGTTGAGTATTGCAATTGAATCGCCCTGTCCAGCTTCTTCGAGTTCGAGATAAGCAGGTGGTTGATGCCACCCTGACCTCTGTTACCCAAAAGCATTTAGAAGATGCCGCAAACCTTTGGGAACCAATTCTTAAGGGGAGTGGAGAAGAAGATGAATACTGGGACTGGGTTAGCAAAAGCTATCGAACTAAATTTTTACCGGGAGACGAACTATACGCCATTGAGTGCGATGGTATAACTCAAGGTTTAATGACAATCGATATCCTAAAAAAACGCTGCTATATAGAGTCTCAATTAAGACGGAGATTGGTCTACATTAGGGCTTTAGCAACGGCTCCTTGGAATCGACCTGCTATTACGAATCCTCCTACTTACAAAGGAGTAGGTGGAAATTTGATAGATTTTGCAATCGCTAGGAGCGAGGAATTAGGATACCAAGGAAGGATAGGCTTGCACGCGCTGAGGAGTGCGCTACCATTTTATAGAAAGCTGAGGGTGGGTTTGCTAGACTGCGGCCCAGATCCTGAAGAAACTGACAATCTTAATTACTTTGAAACATTAAGGACAGACAGATGAGTAAATCAATTCCCTCGGAGCCTCAACCTACAATAGATGATACAATCCGCTACCAGCGGTTGATGGAACTGGTAGAAGCTGAAGATGCAGCTAACGGAGAAGTTGGTTGCGGTCGAAATTTGGAAAATCAGCCTTCAGTTTATCTAAAAACCTGCGGTATCAATATATCTGATGAGAAATTAAGAAACTTGTTAAGGGAGTATTTAGGTCATTTATTGATGGAGGTAGATTTTGACTCGATCGTCACTCAGGTGAGTCGCTTCATAGAGTCATTACTCGTGCAAGAAAGCGCTCCATCGGAAAATCACAAATCGAAATTAACTCCCAAAGAATCAGTTGTAGAGTACATTCCGACATCCGAACTAAAACAGTGTATTGAATCAGAATTGGGGGAGTTTTGTTCGTCAAGTGCGATCGAACAAATTATTCACTATACTTGCCAAGTAATTCACAATTCAATCCTGCAACCGCGACATAAGTGGCCTCAACCTATTTGGGTGTTGAGAAATCTTGAAAAAATGTATATTACTCAGGCTTCTAGTTTGGATGCAGCAATTACCCGAGTGAAAGCACAGTACCCTCACGAAACAGGAGAATTGCAAGTAATAAAAGTTGGAGGCCTTCTTGCACCAAACCAAGTGATTTCCTTGGATTTGAGTGACAATTTTCGTTAAAGAATTGGGCAATAAATTAGGGAGTTTTTATGCGCGGTACGAGAGTTGGGAGAATCAAAACGGGTTCTATGAATGTCCGGGAACAGCCCCGCTGCTGCGCCCGATTTCGATAGAATAGCTCGATCGCGATCGTCATACGGCTGCAAATTCCGCAAACTGACGCAAGCGCGGCGGATGAAAAGCGAGGACAATATCTTCACGGCACACTCCTGCTTGCAATAAATCGGTCGCAATGCCGTCTTCAGTCCGGTCTTCTTCGATCCAGATTTTTTCATCTTTCAGCCGAACGTGAACGACATTGCATTTGATGCGGTCATCTTGATTCCACCCCATTTTTAGGAGAAGATACTGATCGTTCGGGATGTCAATTAGCAAGACAGATTCAACATCAGAATTGCCCGAACCAAGCTGGCGGTATTCTTCGAGAATCTTTGGGATTAAGTTTCGATAGCGTTCGAGTTTATCCATTGTTCGATGACCTCTTGGATTGGATCGAAAACTAATAGGTTTACCTGGGTTTTTTGAAGCATTAATTGAGCGAGCGGGGTTTGGAAGTTATTGCGATATAAATTAGCTGGGATTGCTAAGTATAGCTTGAAATCTAGGTTCCGCTCCTCGACCACTTCTTTGTACATAATGTATTGACCGATTGTAGCTTGCAGGTCAGTAATGAACGATCGCCCGAGGAAACTTTTCACTTCCACAAGTATTTTTTCTCTGTCTCGCGTTGCAGCAATAGATTTCTGAGCAGCAAAGTCTGGATATAAGTTGTCTCCCCGATATTCGAGTTCGTAATGTTCCTTAAGAATTGTCCAGCCGTCGCTGATAAGCGCCTGTTTTACAGAATCATGGTAAACATCTTTGGCTGGCATGAGGAGATTGAGATAGGACACTTTTCTATTGTAATACAATATTGTACTTGACTTTAAGGGCAAGATATGAGTAAGTAGCCAGTCAATAGGGGTTCAACAGAATCCATTGAAGGTCTTGTGACGATCGCCCGAGCCACAACGGGCGATCGAGCCACAACGGGCGATCGAGCCACAACGGTCGATTGAGTCGCAGCCTTAAAGATGTCAAATGCGTCCTATAATACTGCTTCATAAATGCTTTTGTCAAGCACGATCGAAGATGCTCTTACCCTGCTCAGTCAGCAGAGGACTGAAAAGGGAGATAATCAAACTGTCTCAGATGTTGGTCAATACAAGGGAAAATCAGCAATGTTTTATGAGCAATCAGAATTCGACGTTCGTTGTGAATGGGGAATGCAAGGAGTTGAAAAGCTTTCTCCAATCAGCGAGGTTGTTATCATTATAGATGTGATGTCTTTTTCAACATGTGTAGACATAGCGGTACATAATGGTGCAATAATATTTCCTTATCGTTGGAAAGATGATACTGCTATTGAATACGCGAGGTTGAAAAATGCTCAACTAGCTAGCTTCAAGCGCCGGTTCTCTGGTCAATTCTCCCTTTCTCCTTCCTCACTTGTTGGTATAGCTGCCAATACTAAGCTCGTTCTACCATCTCCCAATGGCTCAACATTAACGCTTGCAAGTATGGGCAAGCATACTCTGGCGGGGTGTCTGCGAAATTGTTTGGCTGTGGCTGAATATACTGCTCAACTCGGCGGTTCTGTTGCGGTGATTCCTGCAGGTGAAAGGTGGGAGGACGGAACTCTCCGCCCCGCTATTGAGGACTTAATAGGTGCTGGAGCAATTATAAGTTATCTAAAAGGAGCTAAGTCTCCGGAAGCACGAGCTGCGCTATCAGTCTTTAAGGATGTTCAACATTACCTTGATTCTGCGCTATTTAGCTGCTCTTCTGGTAGAGAACTTACCGAGCGTGGTTTTAGTGAGGATGTAAAACTTGTAGCTCAATTCAACTGTAGCAACGCTGTCCCGAAACTTCGAGACGGAGCTTATTCAGGGGGCGACAATGAAGCTAAAGTGCTTGCCCTATAAGCTTTACGGCTCTCAATCCCTTCTGATAAAATGGCTGTTTATTGCGAACTAAACTCAGCATGGACTCTACCCACTCCTGACAAGAGTCAATACCAATTAGCCAATTTTCACCATACAAGCCAACCCAAAAGTTACTATGTCTTCTCCTAGTTCTGCCTGTTTCTTGAAGCCGACAAACATATTTCTCTTGTCCCTGAAGCTTAGTTCTTTTTCCTTGCAACCGCGCAGAAGTCATAACTAGGGCAATTAAAATTATTAAAGCAATCAATTTATCCGGTGATGCTTGAGAACCCTCCAGGTTATATCCTCCGGTTTTACAGTCTTTAAACATTGCTTCGATGCCGTAACGTTGGCTGTAAACTCCGATCGCGCTTTTCAAATCCGGCAGATTTGTTAACAGATACCAAGGTTTATCTTCTTGTTTGCCTCGATATTTTCTCTTCCAATAAGCAGCCAAATTAAAGCGTGAAAAACCTTTCTTTTTGGTCAAATTAATTTTTTTATCACAACTGGGTACTCTTTTCCCTCGGGAGATATTTTTGTCAATAAGCAGAAATTTTTGTGACGGGTCGATCTCGCGAAAACCCTCTTCTACTGCTACAACTGAACTTTTCCTTCCCTTTAAAGCGAAATTAAACTCAGTTTTCTATGCAAAGATGTGCTTTCTTCCAGTCGCTGAAACAATTGAAGAATAAGATGGCAAGCTAACAAATAAGTATCTTATTTAAAAATATTTTTTACGCAATCGATATAAAAAAAGGCTTTCCAGTCGTTATCTATTTTTGGCAATTTCATCAAATATGGCTTTTAAAACCAGGCTAACCGCAAGCTTTTAAAGCTTCCCCCTCCAACTGGGTTAGTCAAATTTAGCTAGCTAAAACTGCCGTTTCTGATGAAGGTAATTTCAAGGTATCCGATCTAACTTGGAAGTATCCCGAGTTCAACTAATAACAATGAATGCTTCTTGTTTGGATATTAAACTATCTGGTTCCGGGTAAATCAAAAAGAATTTTTTTCTTTTCCATCCCGTTCAACATTGAAACATACCACTTTTCAAAGATTGATTGCGAACAGTAGAAGCAGGTGAAGCAGTTGATTAACTCCATCAAGTTAGGGTTTGTTCCCACAATAGGGCTAGTTTTTATGTTAACGGCGATCGCACTCTTCGGAGTTACAGAGACAGCCAATGCCAGTCCCGTAGAAAACACTGCCATTCCGACTCGCATAGAGTCTGGTTACCATCCAGCCAGCGACAGAGTATTGCTACCAGATTGGAATCAAATCTCTTTTGGCAACTTGCCAAACTTAACTAATTCTGGCAATTGGGGAGAGCGCAATTGGCAAAAAGACACGGAGGTCGATCGAATTTTACATTTAGGAGACATTAGCGATTTAAAACCAGAAATTCTTTCCTTATCAGCCATCGAGCAACTAGCAACAGCCAGCATCCCGAGCGATCGAATATCTTTAACAGCATTTCCCTTAGCTGGCAAGCAAACAATCGGCAAGCTAACTGAAATTGTCCCCAATTTGAACCAATTTAGCTTGAGCGAAGTAGCTCCTATTGCTACTCTATCTCAAAGATTGGGACTCAATTATAACGATAATTCTCTTACCTTAAGTCAGGCTGTCAAACAATTCCCGCAGCTAGCGCAAGCCAAACTGAACCAAATCGATTTGTCGGAATTTTCTCTCGATCGAATCCCTAATTTAAGTAGCGTTAGTTTGGAACAATTCTCAGGATTTCAAGAAGAAATTATTGGCAACATTCCCAATCTAAGCAGCGTTCCCTTCTCTAGTTTTCCAGTTCCAGTTGCAGAATTTGGCAGTACAGTCATGCGAATCGATACGATTTACGGCGCTGCTGAAAGCAAGCGGCACAATACAATTTCTGGCTCAAATGTCGAAGGTTTTGCGGTAAAGTGCGAGAGCGATTGTGCTTATATAGAATTAGATGACTTGGAAAATATAGGTGCAAAAGCCCGATCGCGCTTAGAAGGCAAGCAGTGGATTAGCGGTAAATACCAAGAAGTTCGGGGGGGTTCTGGCTGTTTGACTGGCTGGGAACCGACGGGGAGACATCCTTTCGGAGAAGCTTTCAAAGTAGTGTTAATGGAACCGTCAGAGGAAAGCGATAGCGTTGATACTGCTCTTTATTTTCGTTTTACTTTGCCTTGCGGCAAATCGCCTTACATTATCGGCCCCGTTCCCTTCCTTAATTACAAGTTAAATGCTCCAATTTTTGTAGGTAAATTAGAGCCTTCTGCAACTTCTAACGCTTCTCGTTCCACAGGTGCAACAAAACCACAAATCTCAAAATCGCCGCTAAGTTCTCCTCCTCAATCGAAAAAGCCAACTCAAAATTCCCAGAGGTCAAATCAGCCCAATTCCGATTGCGATCGAGCTTTACCTGCTACTTATGTTAGCGGAATTGATGTCGCTAGCTTGGGGGAAGCCATCGCTGCTGCAGACAGTGCGGGAAACGAGAACTACGAAACAATTGGTGCTTACACTTGCAAAGAAGGCGCGATCGATTGTAGCAGAAAGCTGGGTCGATACCAGTTGGCGAGCGATCGAGAGGATTTGCAGCAAACTATCAGTTCCGTACCGGGAGGTACTGAGTTTCTCCAGCGAGTTAACAGCGGTAAAAAACCTACAGCAGGGGAGATTTTTCAATACTTGCCCCCGGCGGTTCAAGATAAAATTCTTCACAATTCTCTCGCCCGCAGCGTTAACACCACCCAGCAGGAAATTGACCCGACAACGGGACAATTATTTAAAGGCGAGCGTTTAATTGAACGCATAGCACAAAAGCACTTTGGCGGCAATAGCAGTAAAGTAGATGCCAGCTACTCCGATATTTTAGACGGCTATTCACTCAAACTGTATGGAGAAAAAGTCAGCACCGCGTACAAACACAACAGCACTCATAACACTTGCAATTCTACTGCTAACAATAGTGCTAACAATAGCTACTCAGATGGTTCTGGTTTGAATCTAAAATTGAGCGTTAGTTGGTTAAAAAATCTATCTGCTATGAGTCTGGCTTTAGCTGCGCTGCTGTTATTCAGTAAGTTGTTTCTCAGCAAAAAACTTCCATCATTTTTGATGCGAGTTGCTTTGGGGATAGCTGCGGCTTTAGCAACTGCCACATTCGCTCGTTTAATCCCTTAGTCTGTTTGATTAAAAAATATGAAACAGCAGAACCAACAAACCGTCGATCGCAGTTTACCTCCGATTTGGTTGAATCGGGTTAGTTATTGGTTTCGCATCGGTTTAACAATCTTTATTGCCCTCACAATGCTGTTGGGAACGGCTGCTTGTACTGCCGAGAATAAAGATTCAGTCAGCTCAATTGTTTGGCAGAATGCTGCTCAAATTACTCCAACTGAAGTCTTGGTTAAGATCGTACAATCTCACAGCAATTTGCCAGAACCTGAAAAAGCGATCGCGTCAATGAAAGTAATGCAAGTTAACGGCAAACAAGGTCAACTTGCCCTGTACGATTTTAACAATTCTCGACTGTGCGGTGCAATAGGCTGTCTTTATACTGGCTACTTAATTCCTAACGATCGGAGCCAACTCGCTACCGAAGTTTTTACTGCTTACCTCAACCCTAATGTCACGCCCAAAGCTGCGTTATTCCAAGTAAAAAACAGCAGTCAAGCTGACGCAAATTTACCGTGTTTGCTAGTCAATCAGACAGTAATAGAAGGTCGCCGACAGCTAGATTTTTGCTACAACGGTCTTTCTTACGAACTTGCGGGCGATTTGCTTTTTAAAGAAGGAGAAAAGGAAGGGAAAGGGAAAGGAGAAGGAGGAGAAAATTAAGTAGTTCGTAACTTACGCATGACCTTTATATATAATGTTTTATAAAGGCCAGCGCGTAGCGGAGGGAATCCCGCGCGCGCAAATCGCCCCCATCCCTGGAATTATTGCCTAAGTCCTGTAGTTGTAAGTTTTGAGTTAAACTCTTAAACTCAAAACGCAACACTAGGCAACTATTTTTCTCCTTCTCCCAACTCCAAAGTTATACCATTTCTCCAAAATGCTGCTACAATGCTTGTTGGCAATCGGAATAGAATTGCATTCTATCGGTATAGGCTACAGTTGCACAATTTTGGAGAAATGATATTAATCGAAATCTGTTTCAGCGTCTACCTCAATTTCAACCTCAGCAACTTCTTGAAAATTGTCTGGTTCCTCTAATCCAGCATCTAAGTTTTTCTCAACTTGTGCAATTTTTCGAGGTAGTTTTGATTGACCTTTCTCTCTGCCTTTGCTGTAGCGATTCTCTGTACTCGAAGCAGGCAATACCTGAACTTCAGGCTGCGCTAAACGTACCGTTTCTCTATCAGCACCGGCCGCCAAAGCTGGCAATTGCGATTCTCCAGCTTCCACAAAGCCAGCAATACTTTTGTGCAGCCCCCAAACAGTTTTCTTTTGCTGCGACTTGCCGAGGTAGAGTTTGGGCAAATTAGCCCGAGTTGGTTTAACAATACTGTGAGTTTTGCAGCAAAATGATTTGTTCTTACCTTCCCCTTCTTTGATAGCTCTAAACTCAACATTCAAAACGCCTAAAGAACGCCATTTGTCATTTTTGCCGCTGTATTCTACCTCAAAGTAATCAGCAAAAGCCTTCTCCAAATTGCGGTAAAACTCTTCGCGAGCACTTTTAAAACTCCAAAGAGCGACATTTTTGAACCGCACTACTATAGGAGATTTATGCAAGGGCTGGTTCTTGGGATTTAAGAAAAGGAGAGCGTGTTCCGAACAAACATCCTGGGTCTTTTTATCTAAACTATGTCGGTATTCGTCATACAGCCCAACAAATACTCCAGCTAACTCACCATTTTCTTCAATATCTTTGTAACGAATGTACTCCGGCACAAAAGCCAATACCAACATTTTCACTTTTTGGAGTAGCAATCCTGTTACTTCTTCAGTTAACTCGACTGTCGTTAACTCTGCTTCTGGTGGGAGAGAGTTCCACTCAGCTTTGATGAGTTGCTCTGTTGGAATTAAGATGCCAGCAGGATTATCATTGATGACTATACCGTAGGGTAAAGATGGTCTGCGAGTTTGATTGTATTCACTGCTGAATAGTTCTGGATCGACTGCATAAGCTTCAGCATTTTTGTTCTCTTGAGTAGCTTCGCTTGCACTGTCAAGCACTGATGTTTGAGTCTTGTTTTTGAGTGCGGGGTTATTAGTTATGACCATTATTTACTGATTTGAGTCATTATCTGCCCTTCGTAGGCGGTAGCCGCTAGGAAGGGAAATAATGGAAAATTTCGATCGTGTTGCACCTCTGGAATATATAGCGGTTATCAAGTTTGTGGAGGTATGCGCCCACCCGCAATTTCCTTGTTTAACTCCCCTCTACTTCGCCTTTGCCGGTTGGCAACTATAGCGATTCTCAAATAAGTGAAGCGTACAGTTAAGTGATTGCTAACTACTACTTGGCAATTGCCCACCCCAAAATGTAACTCATGTTGCTAATAAATTCCGTACTTATTACCGATTCCCAATCCCTCCCCAACGTGTTTGTCCAAGCGTACCTCACGTTACGCAGAAGTGCTGTACAAACTCTGCCATCATCTAGTAATTTCTTGTAAATTAATGAAAAATTTTCAATCTTTTACCCCTAATCTCACAAATTTAGTGCTTCAAGTACCCACTCAACCTGCAACTAAAAAACTCCCGAGCGGAATTGATTTTAAAGGAATGATGGGTCAATTTATGAATCCAGAAGGACTTTCAATGTTAGGGGTATTGCTAGCTTTGGCTGTGTTATCTAAAGTTATCGGCATCGGTAAGGGTAAAGTTACTTCAGGTCGTTTGTGCTCTACGGCAGAAAAGATGACAGCCACCAGCTTATCTCTCAAACAAATAAGAGAGAAAAAACGGCAGCCAGTTACTTTGTGGAGCGGTACGCCGACTTATTGGTTTGAGGGCGTTAAGGGGTTTAGCGCTAGATTGCAAACGCTATTGGGCGCAAGTCCGACGATTTGGTTCCCTCACGCCGAACGCGGCATTTTAGTTATCGGTGCTCCTGGTTCTGGTAAAACTTTTAGCGCGATCGATCGCGCGATTGAAAGCGCTTTTTCTCAAGGTTTTCCGGTCATTATTTACGATAAAAAAGGGGACCAAATGAAGCTGCACGCGCCATTAGCAGTGCGCTACGGCTACGACGTGCAGGTGTTTGCGCCGGGGGAAGCTTACAGCGGTGTTATCAATCCTCTTGATTTTATGAGAGATGCGCAAGATGCCGTAATGGCCGCAGAAATTGGACAAGTTATTGCTCGAAATGCCAACTTAGGTGAAAGCAAAGGTAACGAGTTTTTCGAGAAAGCAGGAGAGTTGATGGCTAAGGGATTAGTTCAGTTAGCAAAAAGCAGTTGTTACCCGGATTTAGCAATGGTTTATGCAATTATTCAACTGCCAGATTTAGTCAATCGCATCGATTGTGCCGTTCACCGTCCCGACGGTCATCCGCTCAAGATGGATAGGTGGATTGCCTCTAGTTTTTCGCAGTTATTAAGTTCAAAAGATGCGGAAAAAACAGTGGCCGGTATTAAGGCAACGGCAGAGGCAACTTATTCGAGCTTTATTCAGAAAGATTTGCTGCGGGCGTTTATTGGTCGCAGCACGATTCCGATCGCGATCGAAGGCAAAAAGTGCATTATTTTTAAGTTGGACGATCGCAGGCGAGCTGTAGTTGGACCTCTATTAGCGGCTGCTATTCACTTGTGCGTGGTGTCTAATTTGAGTCGGGTGCGTTCCGATCCGTTTGTGTACTGCTTGGATGAATTTCCTTCTCTCAAATTCGACAGAATGGATCAGTGGGCTAACGAATACCGTTCGGCAGGGGGCGTGCCGATTGTTGGCATTCAAAGTTTAAATCAATTGTACAATCTATACGGCGACAAAAAAGGAGCTGCGATCGCCAGTGCTTTGTCAACTCACATTTTATTCAACCCCGGCGACTTTGACACAGCAGAAAAATATTCCAAGCGCTACGGAGAAGTAGAAGTGCTGGTAAAAAATCGTTCTACAGGCAGTTCGACAGGACAACAGACGAGCCGTTCTGTTAATTGGAGCGAACAATTGCAAAAAAAACCGCTCATCAGTGCTGACGAAATTTTGCGGTTTCCTCAAGGTAAGTGCGTTATTACGAATCCCGGTTACGGAACGGGTGGGGAAGCTTTGTTTCCCTATCCTATAAAGATTCCGGTGCGGCCCGGCGACATCAAGCGAGTCAAAGATTCTGAGGCTCTTTGGAATAGCAGCATTTGCCCGCAACTCGAACGCAGGGCCTCGGCGCTGTCTGTGGAACGAGAAACGGGTCGATCGATTAATATTGATGAAGAACTGGACAATCGGATTAAAGCAGCTTACCAATTATTGCCGCATCCAAACGATGCAGATGAGCCTGTAACAGTAGCTGACGTTAAAAAATCAAATCCTGATGTTAAGTCTGAAACTAATGCGTTTGATTCTCAACCTATCCGCGATTTTGCTAGAAAGTTAAAGACTGTTAATATTGGTCGTCCTTGACAATCTCTGCACTTAAACTGCCCAGGTTTCATCCTTGTATTTAGTAATTTTTGCACTTTTTAAGGATGAGATATTTTACCAAAAAATAGTGTCTTGCATCCCTCCCTTCTTAGCCAGAAAGTTTTTAGAACTAGACGGAGCGCTGGCTGTGGGCGGAGCGAAGCAAAGGGTAAATCCCTATCTTAATAGTTGAGAGTTAAGAGTTGATAGTCGATCGATGTGACTTGTTAAATGTTTAAAAGCCTCGCACCGAAAACGGTCAATGCAACGAGCGTGCGATGGCGATCGCTGTCAACAGTCTAAAAACCTAGAGTTCAACTATCAACTGTCAACTATCAACTGTCAAATCTCAACTGTTAACTCTCAACTATCAACTGTCAAATCTCAACTGTTAACTCTCAACTCTCAACTCTCAATTCTCAACCCTCAACTGTTAACTCTTAACTCTCAGCTCTCAACCCTTAACTGTTAACTCTCAACTGTTAACTCTCAACTCTCAACCCTCAACTCTCAACCCTCAACTGTTAACTCTCAACTGTTAACTCTCAATTCTCAACTGTTAACTGTTAACTGTCAACTCTCAACTGTTAACTGTTAACTGTCAACTCTCAACTGTTAACTCTCAATTGTTAACTATTAACTGTCAACTCTCAATTCTCAACTGTTAACTGTCAACTGTCAACCTGTATGCTGTCAATCGTTAACTGTTAACTGTTAACTATCAACTGTCAACTGTCAACTGTTTTATGCAAAGCGAATTCAAAGCCGATATTTTAATTGTTGACGACATTCCCGCCAACATTCAACTGCTGTCTTTAATGCTCGTAGAAAACGGCTATAAAGTCAGAAAAGTGATGAGCGGCGAGCGAGCATTAAAAGCCATAGAGCTGCAAATACCAGACTTAATTTTGCTAGACATAAAAATGCCAGGGATGGATGGCTATGAAGTCTGCCGTCAAATCAAGGCATCTGAAGCTACTCGTGACATTCCTGTAATTTTCATCAGCGCTCTAGATGACATATTTGACAAAGTAAAAGGATTTGAGTCGGGTGGTGCTGACTATATTATCAAACCTTTTGAGCCTGTTGAAGTATTGGCGCGCGTATCCGCGCAACTTGAGATGCTGCGCTTGCAGCAGCAACTTCGCTCTACTAACGCGCAATTAGCTGCACAAAATGTTCAACTAAGTCAAGAAATTCAAGAGCGCCAACGGGCAGAAACCAATTTGCGGATGCTGTTACACGCGGTTTCTCACGATTTGCGATCGCCTCTATCGGGAATGTTACTGTTGCTGCAAAGTCGCCTCAACGATACTGCCAGTAACATTACTATCGATCGGGAAATTGTCGGAGTTATGGTGCAGAGTTGTTCGCGCCAACTCAAGTTAATTGAGTCGCTAACAACAACACAACAGTTTGATGTGAGGGATACTTATTTAGCACTAAAGCCGCTATCGCTGTACAATTTAGTAAAAAATATTCTTATTGAAAGAGCGCCTATTTTAAAGCAGCATCAAGTCAAGGTAAAGCAGCTTTTTGCCGCCGATTTGCCTTTAGTGAATGCTGATGTCCAGCAGCTCTGGCGGGTGTTTGGCAATCTCATCGATAATGCTGTTAAATACAATCAGCCGGGGTTTATTTTAACTGTAGAAGCTAAACCCGACGGTGAGATGGTGCGCTGTACGCTAACAGATAACGGGGCAGGAATTCCAGCAGGGCAACGTGCAAGACTATTCGAGCCTTATACGAGGGGAGTTGGAGTTAAATCGGGACAAGGGTTGGGATTGGGACTTTATATTTGCCGCCAAATTATTGAGGCTCACGGCGGACTGATTGGCGTTGAAAGCGAGTTAGGAAAAGGAGCTAGGTTTTGGTTAACGCTGCCAAAAACTATTTAAAACAAGCCCAAACGCAATGCTTTGACAGCCGCTTGAGTGCGATCGCTGGCTTTGAGTTTGTTAATAATCTTTTGAACGTGTCCTTTAACAGTGTTAGCACTCAATCCCAAAAAAATGCCAATATCTGTATTGCTTTTGCCTTCTACTACTTGTTGCAAAACTTGCATTTCTCGCTGTGTTAATTTAACATCATTTAACTCAGAATTGTCAGGCAGTGGCGTTTTGAGGTTTTGGAGCACGCAGCTAGCAATTTTGGGGTGGAGATAAATGCCACCTGAGAGCACAACGGTAATCGCTGCTGTAAGTTGCTCTGGGTTAGTACCTTTAATGCAGTAGCCGTGAGCGCCGCTTGACAAAGCCGCCATTACCTTAGTTGGATTGGTGTGGTGGGTAAACATCAGAATGCGAGTATGCGGCAGTGCAGCATTGATTTGTTGGGTTGCTTCAATGCCGTCGATTCCCGGCAAGTCAATGTCCATCAGGGCGATATCTGGTTTGTGTTGCAGCGCTGCATTCACGCCTTCGTTGCCGTCAAAAGCTTGTGCGGTGACAGTCAGATTGGGCTGATGCTTCAGAATTTGCAGCAGGCCAGCCTGCATCATCGGATCGTCTTCCACAATCAAAATTGTTTTGGTTTGGGTTGTACTCATTGCAGTCAAGGATGACATTCCTTCTACAGTTCAGGCATACTCTATTGTTTTCTCAATATTAAAGACTGCCCTCCTCCTATCGAAATAAGAAAAATTTAAGACTTACGCAAGACGCCTGGGGCATTTTTTTAAACTAATCCATCAGATTCAAATTTCTCTCGCATCTTCCTTAAAAAACGAGACAAAAGAGACTCTCGTTCCGCCCTGATAACAAGGGACTGGGAAAATTTTAGAGGCAAGAAAACACGCGCTGGGATAGGAGCGATCGCGCTAATTCCCTCTGCGACAATTCACTCTCACAAAATGCTATAGAGGTTATGCGTAAATCTTGAGATATTAATTTTTTGCAAATACCAAACCAAAAATACGCCCTACATTACCTAAATTATACTTAGGTAATGTAGGGCGCAGAAGAATTTATTACCGTTAATCTTATACCAAATCAGGGTGATTCATTCCTGTTATAATACCATTTATCTAATAAAATGTTGCTATGCCCCCGCTCGAGCTGCTAAGTGGAATTAGTTTTATCGCTACAAAATACTGTTGCATTTTTTTGGATAATTGGTATAATTTGTAGGGTTTGTCACTTGTAAAATCTCGCTTGCGGGCGAAATTTATTCGTGCTAGCACCATACTTTACTTAATTAAATAGGGCTATAACACCCTGATTTGGTATTATAAATGAACTTAAATCGACACCTCGTTGATTTCATCCAGGTTGATATTAGCAAAATCAATAGCTGTTGCTACTTGCTGCGGTTGAGCTATTAAATAGCGGTTTGGCTTGCTAACTGTTTGTTGGAACTCTAATTTAATAGTCTTCAAGAGCCAATTTTGGATTTGTCGGTGTCGATCGCTGTCCCAGGTAAACTGAACTTTTTGTGCTCTTTGAGTCGGGTGCAGTGCCAAAACAATCAGTTGCAGCTTGTGAGGCTCAATCTCGAAGAATTCGGCAGCTACCCATAACTTCACTCGGTCTTGCCAAGTCATTACGGGATGCCGAATCGCCCATTCAAATAGTTTGGGTTTTCCTTTGACTGCACCTACATTTGCACGAACTTGGATCGCTTTAAATGAATGGGAAGGAGAAGAATTTTCTGCTGTTTCTCTCTGTTTTATTAGGTCTAGCTTTGCTTGGAGTGGAATGTCAACAAACAGTTTTCGCTGCGGTAAAAACAGTGTTGGCGATAGTTCTTTGAGCTGGAAAACCCACTGCTCGAACTGGGGGTGATTCTTAAGAATTTGTTCGACAGGTAATCCCATTAAAATTTGCTTGACAAGCAGTTGCAAGCGTTCTTGCTTAAAGGCAGGAACCAAAGCAGGCTCTTGTAGTTGGCTAGCACGAACAGTTCGATCGAGGTCGGATAGAGTCAGGAGGTACATGGCAACCGAGCATAAAAGGCGTTCCCAATAGTGGCGGTCGCCACAAGTAAGCTGTTGAGAAATGAATGGAAATATCTACCCAAATCTCGAATTTTCTCTTCTTGTGGGTCAATTTCACGCTTGGGAGCACAAATTTGTGGGTTTGCAGGCTAAATGAAATTTTTTTGACGTAATTCGGTACTCCTGGCTTTTTTTGTTGCGTACTAAATGAAATTTTTTTGCAGACTACATGAAATTTTCCTCTCATTTTCGCAGACTAAATGAAATTTTCTCGAATTGAGAGCCAGAAAACGAGATCCCGCAACCATTAGTCCGCAAACCTACACGCTCCTGACATTCTTCAGACCCCGGATTGAAGTAGTATGTTATTTTATGCTATAAAGTGCTACTCGCTCGACTTACCTCGCGTCAGTCGGGATAGCAAAGGTATTTTTAGTATGTCTTTAAGGCACTGCCGCGGCATACTCCGGTCTGCCAGCGAGCGCCAGCAGCGAACTCCATCCCCAACCAGAAAGTCAGTGACAACCAAAAACGTCAGAATTGTGGGCTACCTGCCAGAAGGGCAACACCAAAAGTTGCGCGACTACATGGCAGAGCAGTCTTTGACCGAAAGCGCCGCGCTCGTCAAAATCATCAAACAATTCTTTGAAGCCGCCCCAGCACTCTCTGCCGAGACAGTAGCTTCCGAAACGAGGGAAACTTTCGCGCAACTGCGAACAGAAATTGCCGAACTGCGAGGGCGAGTTGCAGCTTTAGAAACAGCAGGAATTCAACGCCAATTCCATAAAACTTCTCCCAAACACTTTGGATCGCAGCCATCTTCCATGACGCTGCGACCACTGAAAGCCGAGGATTTAGCAAAACGATTGGGAGTGAGTCCTGAAGCTGTCGAAAACGCTGCCAACCAAGGCACCACCTCTTTTCTGGAATGGAGCAAGCGGCGAGATCCGGCTTCGAGAGCATGGCTTCATCAGGGCAACCTTTACCATCCGAAGCAAGATTAGCGACACAGCGGTGCGCCCGGTTCTGTAATGTCCGAATAAGCCTGCAAGCCGTTTTGATGCAAGCTCCTCATTAACCCTATCGATCCGATCGCACCACTGCGATCTAACCAATGCTGGAAAGTCGCTCTGATTCATTCAAATGATTTAGCTAAAAATCGAGAGGAAAAAAGAGGAGAAAACAGCACATTTTTTCCTCCTTATTCCTTTACAGATCGTCCAAATTAAACAGCGTAAATTGGTGAGGCGATGTTGTCGTCTTTTTGGGTCGGCGCTTGCCCTTAACAACTTCTTGAACTACGGGATTTGCATGAATTGACGTTCGATCGTTCAAGTCAATAACTTCTGAGCTTTGTCCCGAACTTATTTCATGTTCGACTGGACAATCGTTATGATTTTTAGCCTGAGAATCTGCTGGCTCAAACCATTCATTATACCAGCAAGCAGCGTTCATCGATCGGGGTCGATCGCTACTTAAACTATTGCCAAGGAGCAAGTCAGTTTGACCCAACCACCAAATCGGAATAGCCAACCAAGGCGAAAACAGATAAAACTGAAACAAAGCGCATTTTAACAGAGTAGGGTCTATATCTTGACCGATACCGCTCAGACAGTAATTCGACTGTGTTAACATTAAAGCACCCGTACCGCAGGAGGGTTCGTAGAAATTAGAAATTCGCTCTGCTTTATCACCGCTGACTAACTCAGATATTAAATTACTTAAAGCTAAGGGTGTCGGATAAAACCCCGAACTTTTTTGAGCATTCTTTCCGCAAATTTGGGGCAGCATCCTACCCATGTAATCTTCAGGATAAAGCATCAGAATTGACAGGTCAAACATTTGATAAAGGCGCATTGATGCACCTTTACAGCCTGCGGGTTCTTTGGGTAAAATTTTGTAAGCTGGATGTCCGAATGCAAACAAAACCCAGTCTAAGAAAAAATCCAGGTACTCCCAAGCCGATCGAGTTTTCCATTCTCCGTGTTGGGGAATGCAATTGAGGGTGTTATCTAACATGGCTTCTGCGGTAGGAGAATGCTGCCATTCGATTTGCGGAATCGGTTCTGCTGGCAAAGTTTCCTCTGTGCTCGTCTACTGCCAATTTTAAGCAGCGAATAAAGATGTTGAATGCCTTGGTAGGCTAATTCAGAGATAATTTTCGCTGAGAAACAACGCAATCTTGCAAATAAAGATTAATTAATTCCTGAGAAGATATACCTTTTTCTTGAGCCATCGCTTCAAAATATTCGATCGCATCAATTCCTAATAGCGAGCACGGTTCCCTTGCCAATGCCCAATATGAGCCAGAGAGTGTTCAACCGTAGTACGTTTTCTTAAGTCTCTTCGACCAATAGCAGTGGATTGACGCGCGCGCAACTCTTGCATTAAGGCTTCATCAGGATGAA
Organism: Oscillatoriaceae cyanobacterium Prado104; assembly: GCA_025454405.1. GTDB lineage: Bacteria > Cyanobacteriota > Cyanobacteriia > Cyanobacteriales > Microcoleaceae > Microcoleus. The sequence goes on from JALOON010000020.1 coordinate 50,616, forward strand.
TTGATACAGTCCGTCCTTTTTTACTATTCGTACAACCAGACCTCAGAGGACAAATTGCACATTCACTCGCCGGAAAATGAACAATTTTTCCGGGTTCAAATGGGATACTTACCTGATTCGGACAGCTAATTAAATGCGTATCCCAGTCAAGAAAAAAAGAATTTTTATCAAACCGTCCAAAATTTCTGACCGGCCACGCCTTGCAAAATATCTGTAATTTATCATCCCGTTGTGTCACCCAATGACTGGATAAATAAGCCCGATCGATATGTAACTCAGATAGGTAAATATTTTGAAATTTTAAATCACGTTCTAGGTCAACTGTAGCAGTGGATTCTGGAGTATTGGCGCGAGTCAACGCCACCGCGCAAACTATACCACTCTCTAAATCTTTGAGGATGTGGCGTTTATATCCATCTATTTTTTTAGAGCGGCTTTTACGCCCATGCCGCATATCTGGGTCTTCAATAGAAATGCGACGATCTTTGGCGACCCCTTTACTTAAACTCAGAACGCCTTGTGAGTCGAAAGTTACATTTTGAGATTCAATCACTCGGGCAACATCCAGAGTCTCTTGGACTACTTCAAATTCATCACAATCAGACTGACTTTGCATCCATTCTTCCACATAATTTAAGCTATTTAGGATAATTAAGAGCGCATTTTGGCGCTCTACTGGATTATCCCAGTTTAAATCTAAGGCCGTTTTTAAGCTGGAACTATTCAGGATGGGTGCACCTGCTTCCAGGGCAATTTCTGCTGGCTCCCTCCCCTGCACAGCAGCTATCACACTTACCGCCTTACGCAAAGCATGACCCAATAGATTATATGTATCTTCGACTTTACCAGCTCCCCATAACGGGGAAGAGTCTAAAGCTGCTTTGAGTTGAGATGAGCCAAATCCACCTTTTTGTTTGGCAATTTCTACGGTGCGATCGATTAAACGTTGGTCTAGTTCTTTTTTAATTAAGCGATTTCTGAATCGAACCAAAGTAGCTTTGCTAAAAGGGGGAGTTTCACAATTGAGGCAATCAAGAACTAACTGCCAACGTCGATCCATGAGCATTTCTTCAATTACTTCATCATCAGAAATGCCTAAGTAGGCTTGTAGAATAATTGCCAAGGCAATTTGTGCAGGAGGAATTGGACCCTGACCCACTGTGCTGTCTTTAAAGATTGTAGCAAGTTCTTCTTGAAACTCATCATTAAATATGAATGAACGGTTCAGTCGAAGAAACGTAAATAACTTGGCTCGTTTAATGCGTTTGACGATCGACGCTTCAGCGTCTGAGAGTTCAATTGGAGGATGCCATAAGTGAGGGCGCATAAGGTTTCTTCCTTCTTCCCGATCGATGAGAATTTAACAGGCTTCTCAATTCACATATCATTTCCAGTTTGTTTTGTCAACTCCTAATACTGAACCGACGCCCTAGAGAAATCGCGATCGTTATTGCTCATAAATTATTTAGGTCTTTAGGTAGTTTATATACAGAAATTTATTCCGTCCAATCTTCAATAACTAGACCCGGAATTAGGGAGAAATCCCGCTTGTTACGAGTCACCATTACCGCATTCACCGAAAGGGCAATTGCAGCAATTCGTAAATCTTTCTGGAGCCTTTTTTTATTAAGTTGCTTATTTTCTCTCAACAGACGCTCATAACAATTGTAAGCCTCAGCATCAAAATTTAGTATCCTAACCTCCTTAAAATATTCCAAATTTGTCCATAATTTAGTGTAAAGTCTCACTAAATCTGTAGATTCAGAAGCACCGTTAATTTTAACAATCCATCCGTTAAAAATTTCCTGAACTGTAACAACCGTAATAGCTAAGTTGGGCAAGACTCTATCTACCCTAGAACTTACAACCTTATTTCCTTGAAGTAAGTGGGAAACATGATCTGTGTCAAGTATCCAAATTGTCATTATTGCTCTGATTATTAATTTTTTTCTAACTAAACTTCTGCAATTTCATCATCGTTAGCCAAACGCTCTTTTCTCAGACTTTCAGCAATCTCAGCAAAGTCAGGATCGTCCTGAAAAACGCCTGCAAATTTTACCCAAGGATTCTCCTGTTGTTTGGGGAGTTGCCATTCAAATTCTACTGGAATAATTTCTAATTTTTCCAGACGAATATGTAAAAGTTCGTTCAATTTTTCTATAGCTTCTTCTTGCGTTGAAGCTTCTACTTGGCAATTAGGGAGTTCCAGAAAAGATGCGCTTATTTTTGTTTCATTAGAGCGATCGAGCAAAATATGCAACTTCAAGGGAACTGACTGAGATATTTTTCCTATTGACACTTGGCTAAGCATAAAGTTCTCATTAGCTGAAATCCGATCCAATTATAGCAGATAGTGGGGAATAGGAGTTCTATCATGTCGATATTGCATAATACCCAGACAGAAACCGGGTTTCTTGAAGGGGAGTAGCAAAATATCCGCTTGTCCAACAGTGGTTAGCGCGCGATTAATTCTCGCTAAAATACCGAACGAAGCGGTTAATGAAAGGCTGCCGAATTAACTTCGGCAGCGGTTTCCTGTTAGTTAATGTGAGTGAATTGAGTAATTCCGAGCAAAGCAGGTAACATTGAATCAGCCTTATCCCCTGTTTTGAGGGCGATTTCTAAATCAAACAAAACAGATAGTGCTTGACTTAAGAAGTTAGCAGATACTTCTTCAACCTCCTGTTTGAGGAAATACAGCCGCTTGGGGTTACTAATTCCGCACATACTGACAATTTCCCTATCTGAATATTTGCCGGAATTGATAGTAAGTTTTACCCACAGCCATGTTTTAAACTGAGTTTGAAGGGTGGCAAGAATTGCTAAAGGAAATTCAGCCCGATCGAGCAATTCATCAAGCAGTTTAATTGCCGCTGCTGCTTGACCTTTTAAAAGAGCTTCTGCAAGTTGAAAGCTACTGGCTGCGGTAGCTGGAACCAAGGCTTTAGCCGACTCTTTCGTAATGCGAGATCCCGCTGCATAAATAGCTAATTTTTCCAGTTCCTTAACCATTCTAGCAGAATCGTTACCGATCGCTACTGCTAAATAACCGATCGCATCTCTGGCAATTGAGAGATTCATCTGTTTAGCAGCAGCAGCAATCGCACTTTCAATTAAATCGATACGCCAAGGGGGAATGAGAGTAAATTCTTTAAGTTTACCAAACTGCAACAAATGCTTGACTACCTTGAGTCGTTTGTCGATAACAGCAGCAGTAAAAACCAAGTGCGTTGTGGCAGGCAACTGGGGCAAGATTTGCAGCAATTCTAGCCCCATTTCTCCAAATTGCTTGAAATCGCAATTTTCAACGATAATCAGTTTGTTTCCGCCACCGAAAGGAACTGAAGCAGCAGCAGAGAGGGCTGCATCCAGGGAAGAAGCCTCGAAGCGGTGGATGTTGAAATCTCGCCAGAGAGGATGAATTTGAGTCTTAAATTTTTCAACTTCTCGTTCAATTGCGTAGGTATCATTCCCAATGAGGATGCTAATCATGCTGCTAACTCCTTCTGTTGTTTGACAGTAACAGTAACAGAACGGCCTAAAGCTTTAGTAACGATTCGCTGCACGGATGCCAGGTGAGTTTGAAACTTGTTCGCGTATTTTTTTTCTACTGCTAACACGCACGAATCAGCAGAAAGTTCGGCAATTTTAGCGCGGTTTAAGAGGGCGCGATTGGCGGGTTTCGCTGCTGCTACTACTTGCGCCCAAGTTGTCTCGAAGTCAGGAGAATCAACCTCTATCTTTTGATGGTTTTTATCGAATTTGTCAGATACCTTAGATTGGGAAGTTGCCGGCAACCGCGTTTCCTTCACAGCACGATCGCGATCGCTCTTACGCATCAAGTTCAGCAGGCAGACTTCTAGCCAAATAGCAGCATTTGTGCTAGTTCTTAATTGAACTTCTGATTTTTGCAATTGCGCGCAAGCCGCATCAATTGTTTCAAAATCGAGAGTGCTAGCGATCGATCGCAGTTGCGAGTAGCCTACCGATCCAGCAATTAAATTCTGGCTGTGGCGCGTTGATTTGACAACGAGCAAATCTCTCATTACTGTTAGTAAACTACTGAGAATAAGTTTGGGGCTTTTGCCGCTGTTGATGAGCGTTCTCGAAGATTGCAGCACGCTTAAGGTATCGCCAGAATGAATGGCTTTGAGAAGGGCGATCGAATCTTGCTCGCTGATGCTGCCAGATACTTCTGCAACTTGAGTTAGAGTAATCTCTGAATTAAGTAATGAAAGTTGAGAAAGTAATTGCAGGGCATCTCTTAATCCCCCGTCACAAATGCGAGCGAGCTCCCGCATTGCCTCCGGAGCGATCGCAATAGATTCAGCAGAGCTAATTTTGTGCAATTGTCCCACAATAGCATCAACTGACAAAGCTCGGAAGTTAAAAGTTTGGCAGCGGGAAATAATTGTCGGCAGCACTTTATGTACCTCAGTCGTACAGAGAATAAACACCACATGAGCCGGAGGTTCTTCTAAACATTTGAGGAGGGCATTTTGAGCGCTGGTACTGAGTTGGTGGCATTCATCTAAAATCCAAATTCGGTAGCGACTCATCGCCGGAGCAAAGTTGCTGTGTTCTATTAATTCTCTAGCATCATCTACGCCATTGTGTGAGGCAGCATCGATTTCAGTTACATCTAAGCTAGAACTAGAATCAATAGTTTTGCAGCTCGAACATTCCCCGCAAGGAGTAGCGGTTGGCTTTTTGCTATTCAAACAATTGAGGGATTTAGCAAGGATGCGAGCGGTTGAGGTTTTGCCTGTACCTCTGGGGCCGGTAAACAGGTAAGCTCGGGCAATTTGGGATGAGGTGATGGCATTGGTCAAGGTTGTTTTGATGGTGTCTTGACCCACTAATTCTTGTAGTTTTTTTGGTCGGTATTTGAGGTGCAGTGGTTGGTACATTTTGAGTTGTTAGAATTCTTTTGGTAACTATTCCCCGATAGGGGAGGCATTATTTAGCAGCAATTTAATTCGATCGCTCACCGCATAAAAGGGAATGGGGAATGGGGAATGGGGAGTAGGGAGTTGGTAAGAGTAGGAAATAGACAGTTCCACTCCCCACTATTTATACCATTTCACGAAATATACGATCCAAATAAAAAGCTTTTTGCTATTGCTATAGCCAACTTATATGTACCGCCAATAAAGTGAAATGGTATTACTCCTTACTCCTCTTTATCGCTTCTTTTCTTCTTACTTTTCTCCTTCCCCCACTCCCCTTACAGTCTCTTTCCCCCACTCCCCACTCCCTACTCCCCTTACAGTTCCATTCCCCGCTCCCCTTTATCGCTTTTGACTATTCTTGCGGAGCGACAATATATTCGCACTCACACGCCTCTGTACCCAAAGCAGGCGTTCCAAAAGGTGCAATCAGTAAAGGAGCGGTAGGAGTTGCCATTAACACCCGCAAATCCGAGCTAGAAATCGCTTTAGCTGTATCAATCAAATAGCGGATGTCGCACTTGAGACGAAACTCACAACCCCACAGTTTAGCATCAACTATCTCAGTTCCCGAACTGAGAGTATTGTTGAGCGATAATCGCACTTGTTGGGCATCTAAATCGAATTCTATAATAGCTGTTACGTGAGACTTATCGCTGTGAGAAGCTAACCTCTCTAACGCCTTTAAAAAGCTCAGTCTCTCAACCACCACTTGATGGCAAAATCGATCTCGGTAGGGAGCAATAATTTGGTCGCAAACCGGATATTGCCCTTCGAGCAACTTCGCTGTCAGCCGCCAATTTTTCCACTCAAAGGCGACAAAATTACTGGGTTGCTCTGGCAAATATTCATAGTAAATTGCAACTTTGTCATCGAGATTCAAAAAACGCTCCAATAACCGGAGTACCTTAGCAGGGACAGTAAAATTAACTTCAAGACTGCTTGATAGATGGGAATTGCTGCTTTCGCTTGCTCCTAAAACCCTTGCTATTCGATGCCCGTCTGTCGTCCAAACCCTCAGTCGATCGAGCCCTCTGTCTTCGTCGCGACTGAGTTGAAAATTACCTCCAGTTAAAATGCGTTTGTTTTCCTCACTACTTACCGCAAATAAGCTAGCTTTGAGGGCAGCAATTAACACGCTTGCAGGAAGCGTTACAAGTTTTTGTTCGATGCTGGGAATAACCGGAAATTCTTCCGCAGCTAGCCCGCGAATTGTGTGTTTGCTCCTTGACGCACTCAGCGTAGCACCGATCGATGGAATGTCGCTGTCTTTAATTATTTCAGAAGAACTCTTTAAGGTGAGTCTGCCATTAGGAAATTTTCCCAAAATGTCAGCGAGTATGGGCGCGGGAAGGGTTATCTTTCCAGATCGATCGACATTAGCATCAAAGCTCACTTGCATTCCAAATTCCAGGTTATAAGCAGTGAGGCGCACTTGTTGAGTTTCGGCATCACCCTCAATCAAAATATTGCACAAAATGGGAGGGCTGCTATTGCTAGGAACAATGCCTTTCAAAGCCTGAGCGCAATCGTTCAATTCTCTTGAATCGCAAGTAAATTCAATAGCTGATGGCAGAGAAAGAGGCAATATCGCCTTGTTTGGCAATTCCGTTTTCCTAGTCGGAGAATCGACAGCAGGAATTGCTGCAAAATCGTTGCTATTTTCCAACTCTTCTACTTCTTGCGGAGGGATTGTTGGTGGTTCGCAAGCTGAGGAAATTTCAGTTGTTTTTTTGAGGGATTTAGTTACAACTTTTGCAGAATTAGCGGCTGTTGCAGGCGAGCGTTTTTTCTTAACCGTTCTCTCCAATACTTCCTTTTTAAGGGATGTTCCTGTCAGTTGAGATTTTGCCATAATTAGCCTGGTGTTATGGGTGCAATTAATCGCTGCGGTAGCAGCACTTATAGCCCCGATCGCGCGCACTCTGTGTTGGGGCTTATACCATTTTTTTAAAGTTATGATAGACTTTCGCAAACAGGGAAAGGAGATAATTACAACGTCTTGTCGTCCTTCATTTCTATCGGATCTTTAGAAAAATGGTATTACGCGCATAATGTAATTCTGTCATTGCGCGACGGGAGAGCAATCTCAAAGCCTTGTTAAACGGTAACAATGCGTAAGTTCTGCGTATGTGGAATATGCCATAATTACCCAGCCCCAAGGCGTGAGTGCGATCGGCATATTTACGTTATCCCAAGTATTCGCGATCGATAATAAACAAGATTTATTGTCTCGCGCGGTTGAGTTGAAAAGAATCAGATCGAACTCACGCCATCAAAGAAATTTCAAGATTTTGAATGATAAGTTTGCATTGCACTTAAGGAATTTTAAGTACAACTCATTGGGGGAGGAACAAATAATATCCGATACCGGCAGCGACTTGCACCGACGTAATAAAGCCGGTGGTACTCTTTAAGCTTCTGTTTACTGCTCAAATCTTTGCCGATTAACAATCTACTCCAAAGGTCACTTCCGTCAATACCAACTTCATCAAAAGTACTACCCTGCGAATTGTGAATCGTCAGAGCAAAGCAATTGTCAACTTCAGCAAATATATCATCCTTGAACCAGTAGTATTTCCTCCAAAGAAATCCATTGCGTTTGGCGCTATTTAGCTTTTGTTTGAGTTCAGCTTGATAGCGCTTGTTTTCGGATTCATGCAGTGCAAAAATTTGCCGAGGTAGGCCACCATCAGTCACAATTTTTAGCAGCCAAACTCGATAGCCGCAGTGCTGGTCGATCTCAACTTCCTTGACAGTAAATTCTGTTGAAGTAGGCAAAATTACAGTTTTGCCATCGGGTGCCATGACAGGCTTTTTGGTAATTAGCCTTTCTCCAGGTACAAATCTAGGTGCAGCTTGACCGTAAACTTGTTCTCTGATAAGCTGATTGTAGTATTTGACTCGTTTGTTAGTCCAGCACAAAATTCGGAAACGATCGGGATTTTGACCGAATTCTCGCTCGATCGTTTTGACAGCATATCGCAGCAGCATTTCCGATTTAACTTTGAATGCACCGTTTGATTTGTCTCCTTTTTTGTATCTAGAATGCGGCAAAAATACACCTGTTTTGCTATTGACAAATGAGCGACATTCTGTTATAAAATCAAGAACCGGGCTTTCTCCAGCTTGCCTGACAACTTGAGTGAGTACAGCTTTATTGGTAATGCTAAAAGCAGGCGACTTTTTTTCTCCTACAGGATTGAGTTGAGCGGGGTCGCCCATTAAAATTAGCTTGCGGCGATTGAAAAATGTACGTTCAAAATTGCGTTCTATCCATTTCCACAATTCGCTTCCAACCATCGAACATTCGTCGAGGAAAATGATATCGTAGAGGTAAAGGCTGCTGGAACTTGTCTGTGACAAAACTTTTTCTTGTTCTTTTCTTACCATCCCCAATCCTAAAAGTTGATGTATTGTCAGAAAATCTACTCCGAAAATGCCTTGAGAGGCTGCCATTTTTCTGAGGATGCCGACTGCTTTGTTGGTGGGGGCGGTGAGGGCAATTCGCTTGCTTTGAGCCAAGAGTTCTTTGATAATTTGAAAGACGATTGTCGATTTTCCAGTTCCTGCGTAGCCGCACAGCAAGAAGAATGACTCAGTAGTGGTTAGAAACGTTCTCAATTTGTCGATGGCTTGCTGCTGTTGCGGTTTGAGTGGGAAAGGAAATTGTGTAAAACTATCGGGTTGTTGCAGGAAAGTTTGAATCATTATTTAGCATCGCTTACTAATTCTATCAACTTCTAATTAAGCGTTAGCTTGAGACCAGAAATTCGATGTTAGTTATTCCGGCGAATTGCTAGACTTTACCAATCATATCGTGTTCGATCGATTACTCTAACAAAAATGGTTTGTAGTGTGGACTTTAGTCCGCATTCAGGGAGCGGACTAAAGTCCACACTACGAACTCATCTTATTGCAGTCGATCGATCGGACACGATATCGATCGCCACCACGCCCCATTTACCCATTATTGCTCCCGATAGCTATCATTTTGGCATCTTTTCTAATTCAAGTTCAGCAACTTTTTTCAGACCTTCTAAACGCTTATTTAATGTTTTATGCCGGGGAATTTGTACAGCGTATTCGTATTTAGCACCTGTATGTTGAAATTCCGAAATTTGGCAATCGATTAAGTTGCTTAGATGGCCGACTAGCTTTTTAACAGGTATTAACCACGCCTTAGCTAACGCCTTAGTGCGGAACCCAATCCAAGCTCTAAAGTAGGAGCCATCTTCGCTGATTTGATAAGCCACATTGGGCGATAATTTAACAATATCTTCGATGCGGACAATACCCAAACCTTTGAATTCTATTAAGCTGTAACTTTGGATCTCTCCACTGTCCCATTGGATCTGAAAAGGACGCTGTTCTCCAACGTTCAAGCATTGGACTGTCCCCATTTGTTCAATTAATCCCCGGTTTTGTAAAATGCGAGTTCCCTCTCTAAATCCGCTGCATCCTTGTTTCTTAACTAAACTTTCAATGCGGTGCTTCCAGGCTTCTTCCCAAGCCATATCAAAATCAGAAAGATTGAAAAGTGGAGAATAAGAATTAGAAAGGTTCCCCATTTCCCACTCTACACTCTCTATTTCCCTCTTATGAGCGCTTAATTGTCGGGCAAATTCTTCTTTAAACTGCTGTTTTTGGGTGGGTAGAGCAAGTTGTAAGAAGTTGTCGGGTACTTCGATATCTAAATAGGTTTTAGCTCTGATTCTGAGTTCAAAAACAGACAAATTGCAAGCAGCTTTTAACTGCTGGGGTGCAGGAATACCTACAGTACAACTTGTCGGATAGCCGGGAAACAAGTTGATGGGGAATAGATAAAATCGATCGAGAGTAGAGACAAGAATGTGATGTTCGTTCAGCGATTCTACTTTAAAAGGAGTGGCGCTGCCCAATTGGATCTGTTCCGAATTAGCGAGTACGATGGTGGTGCAAGCTAGAAGCTCCCCAGCAGTATTTTGGGGGATAAACTGAGGTACGATCGAGATTTTAAGGGCGCGGATTTCATCGAGGTTATAAGTCCAAGAAAATGAATCTTCGCCGTTATTGGCATCCCAAGTAATTGTCACAGGTTTTTCGGTTTTGTTGAGAGAAGTAACAATACCGTATTGCTTGCCTGTTTTTACAATATCGTTTAATTTGAAAGGATGTTCTTCAGCAGGTGTGCAATTGAGGAAAGGAAAGATTACTGCAATTACTTCGTGGATTTGAGGGGAGTGCGAGCTGGTTGATTCAGGAAAGGTTTTGTAGGGATTGATAGTAGACTTGTTAGCGTACATAACGGTAAGAAGTTGTTATTCGTTAACTTCTCCCGCTAGGGAATAGCTTTTAATTTATAACGGTTCTCAAACATCGGCTCAATAAAATGAGTGCGATCGCGCATGAACGTCATTTAAAACTATAATAATTTTGTCTGTATCCTTTCTCAGGCCGGTGAGGTACAGAACGCTCGAAAGCCTTGACATTCAAAGAATGTGGTGTACCTCATGGGCGTGACAACCGCTATAGTTAGTAAACCTTAACTATTCTGCTTGTAACAAGCTATTAAGTTAACAGCACCTAATATCAAATCCAGGAGTTTTACCCCCTTTATTCTCCTCAAGAGCGTCTGCAATCGCAATAAAAATAGGCGGGTGCAAGTTTACGTAGTTTGACACCTTACTCGTAGGCGCAGCCTGCGCGAAGCACTTATAACGAGTGTACCATATAAGCGCTATTGCTACCCGAGGCTAACGCCAACACGCTGGCGAGAGCCTGCGAGTAAGAGGTCAAAAAAAAGCGGTTTCAATCGCGTCCATCATAAAGGAGATAAAAAACCGGAATTTGGTATAACCGATAAAAAATTCCCCCAGCTATCCGTTAGCTCTGTAACTGGGAGAATTATTGGCAAAGCGGAGCAACTAATCTAATGCAGCTATCTCGATTAATTCGATTTCAAACATAGCTACGTTTCAAACATAGCTACGTTTGCTGTTATTCTTTAGGCAAAGGAGACTGGGGTGGGATGTCAAAAACGATCGCAAATGTGACTTCTTTGACTAACCGCTGCAAAATCCGAAAATGATCGTCTGCATCGTTTCTCTTGCGAAATCGCGCCACAACAATCCGCTGACAATTAGGAAGCAGCTTAACGATGCACCATGGATGCAATCTCTCAAAATAAGTCATTTTAACCTCACCAGTGACAGTAACAGGTTATGTTCTTTTTCCATTACGCTAGTTGAGAGAATCTTCTCCAAGACAGGTCACGCTGATGTTGACAATTAATTGGGTTTGTGCATTAAACAATTCAAATTTTCTGTTAACGCCCCCTATCAATACCTTCGGAAGGCGAACACAGCAAATTCACCAGTTTCTCTGGAATCTCCTCAAAATGTTCTAGCAGAAAATCCATTAGTGCCAAATGGCGCAAATCAACAGCAGTAGGAAATCTTCGGTTTTTGGAGCGTTTAAACCAACCCTGTACCGTCGAATCAGAACGGGAACAAATTTCGGCAATTTGTTCGTAACTTACCCCCCACTTGACATAAAACTGTTTCGGCGTCATGCTCAATTGGCACTGGCTGTAAACTGCAATCAAATTGCGTTCTCTATCTGTCAAAGTATGCGGCTTTTTCATCTTCATACCTCTCTAAATCTTCCTCCCAAGCCGTATCAAATTGACACCAAGCTGCACTTTTAGAATTAGGAGCCAGCCAAATTATGTAGCACCACATCCAGCAGCACTGACGCGGTTCGCAATTGTAAAATTTGCCGATAACTATTCCCCAGTCAGTTTCTTCGCTAACAGGAACCCAGCGCACCATGTCGCCACACTCAAAGCGTGGGGGATGAATTTTGGCAAAACTTGCGGGCAATTCAGTTGAAGCTGGTATGTCCTTCAAATGTTTGAGCGGCAAGACTGAAATTAAATCTCGCTTTCTTTTTGAGATTGACATGAGTTTTTAACTGTGCATCTATTGCACCTGATTTGTTTTGATAGATTTTCAGACCAATTTCTCGATCGAGAAATTGCAGCGCGATATCTCTTTCAATCTGCTAGGCGTAGTCTCGTTCGACTGCGTAAAATGCAAACCTCACTCGCCAAACGCGACTATATCAAAGCCATAAAAGCCGATCGAGAACGCCTACCCATTGTCTGTACGGGAGACTTAATCAAAGAACGCGGGCATTTCACCCTGAAAAAACCCCGTCACTTTGCCATAGATATCGCCTCGGAAAATCGAGTTTTGTTCCAGTGAAAACAAGGTGGATTATCGAACGCTCGAATTCTTGGATAGAAAGATGTAAAATCCTCACTCTTGACTTCGATCGTAACTTTGGATAATGCAACTGCTAAACTTAATCTTTGTTTTATTAGGCTGATGATTAAGAGGCTGGCTTCTTAGATCTCAAATGGGTTCTATATGACAATTGGGATGCGAAAAGCCTCTTCACTATTACCCAAATTTATAAATATTCCGAAAACGACAACATTCAGCATCAAACAATAACTTAACCGTTCCCGTACCGCTATTGCGCCCTTTCAACCCAATAACTTCAGCCATTCCCCTGTCAGGAGAATCTGGATTGTAATAATCATCCCTGTAAACTCCCAACACAACATCCGCATCCTGTTCGATGCCACCAGAACCGCGTAAATCCGACAAACTCGGACGCTTGTTCGCGCGCGTTTCCACCCCCCGATTGAGCTGAGAAAGCAACACAACGGGCGCGTTAACCTCGCGAGCCAAAATCTTCATCTGCCGCGTAATTTCGCTGATTTTATTGACAGCATTTTCATCCGCCGAATTCCGAATTCACCATCAATTGCAAATAATCGACGATTACCAAACCCAAAGGACTGCCAGAACAAACAAACTCCCTAACTCGGGAACGAATTTCCAAGGGAGACGGTTCCAAACTTTCATCTATCCAAAAATCAACATCGCTAACTTTCCCCAAAGCCGAAGTTAAAGCTTCGTACTTACCAGCTAATTTAACTTGCCTGATATCTTTCACTGGCACTCCACTCTCGAGTGCTATCAGCCGCGCTGCCAAATCCCGACCCGGCATTTCCATTGAAAACATCAAAACTCGACCGTTCTCGGGCAGGGAAGCAATGCTGTACCCGAGGGCGCAAGCCAAAGCTGTTTTACCGCTGCCGGGGCGACCTCCTATGACAATCAATTCGCCTCGGTAAAATCCGCCCCCCAATAAGTCGTCGAGGTCGTAAAACCCCGTGCTGATTCCAGGTAAATAGTTAGCATTCTCTAAGCGCTGTTCCTCAATTGCATCTAGATATTGCCAAAGTTCTGCGCAGTATTCCGAAAGAGGCCGAATCGCTTTTTGCCGCTCTTCCTTATACTTATTGAGTGCAAAAATCTTTTCCTGGGCCATACTTAGTACCGTATCTAATTCGATGGAAGTTTCGCAGCCAAGCCGCACCAGGTCATTGCCAACTTTAATGAGTTCGCGCCGGACAAACTTGTCCAAAACTAGCATGGCATATCGATCGATGTTAACGGCTGAAACAGTTTGGTCTGCCAACCTCGCCAGTTTGATTTGACCCCCTACTAATTCTAGCAGGTGGCGATCGGCAAGGAAGGTGGTGACGGTCATCAAGTCTGCGGGCTGTTCTTCTGAGTGCAGCGCCAAAGCCGCCCGATAAATGTGTTGGTGGGCTGTAATTGACAATGCTTCGGGACGCAGAATATTTGCGACTCGCTTAATGGCGAACGGGTCGATGAGAATTCCACCTAAAATTAATTCCTCTGCCTCAACGTTAGAGGGCAAGATTTCGCTGACATAATTGACTGCCATATCTGGTATTTTCCTGTTTTTAGTTGTTGTTCATTTGGTTGAGTTGTTATTAACAAAATTTCCGCGCTAACTCAACTTATAGAGTAAGCAATGCTTAGTTTGCGTTGCGGGTAGCTTGTCAAGCCATTATTTGCGTAAGTCTCGGTAAATAAAACAGTGCG
>JALOON010000021.1 GCA_025454405.1 Oscillatoriaceae cyanobacterium Prado104
GTTTCCGGTTCCGCATCAATAACTTCCGACAAGCGTTGAGTTGCCGTCTTGACGCGAGTCATTTCATCGGTAAATCCTACCAGGGAATTTACCCAAGTAGTGACATTTTGATTCATGGCGATAAATGCCAGCAACTGACCGATACTCAATACCTTATCAATTACCAAACCGCTGCCCAACCACAGCAAAATAATGCTCCCGGCAGAAGCAACTAAACCGGAAAATATATTGTTGAGAATGCCAATTTGCGTAGTTCGTAACGTGAGGTTTGCCAAGCGGCCGAAGCGGGTTTGAAATTCTTCCCAAAGTTGCTGGTTGCTTCCAGTAGTTTTGACAGTAATTGCACCTTTAAAAGTTTCTACTAAAACCCCTTGAGTTTCCGCTTCCAGGACGAACAAGCTGCGCGTTTTTTGCTGCAATGCGGGCAAGAAGATTATAGTAGAAACAGTCATAAATAAAGCAATGACTGTCGCGGCAAGCGTTAACTGGCTGCTGTAAAACAGCATGAAACTAAAAGAAACTACTGCTATAAAAAATTGGCTGGGCAAGCCGATCGCTACTTGAGAAACTAATTTATTGATTTCTTGAATGTCTTGCAATCTGCTGACGATTTCGCCGCTGCGCCTGGTTTCGTAAAAAGTCAAGGGCAAGCGCAAAAATTTGCGCCCGAACTCCATCACTAAGCCCAACTCCAACCGCTGGGAAAATTGAGCGATTAAGTTAGATTGCACCAGTCCCAAACTGCTGCTAAAGACATTCATAAAGATAACTGCGATCGCCACGCTAGCCAAAAGTTGCGTGTCGCCCCGCACCAAGATATCATCGGTGAGGAGTTGCACTAAAAACGGCTCGGAAATCGACAGCAAACCCAAAACAATATTCAGTAAAAACGCTTCAATTAAAATCTGGCGGTAAATCCCGATCCGGCGCAGCCATTTCTGTACGGAATTAGCGGGCGCTTGACTGTCTGCTTGACCGAAAAACCGCTCGACATCGGGTTCTACTAACAAACACAGCCAATCCGTCCAAGATGCGACTAATTCTTGTTTGGAAATGTAGCGAATTCCGGCACCTGGATCGGCAATTACGTATTTTTTGCCCTGTTTGCCGTACAAGACTACCCAGTGATAGCCGTTCCAGTGAATAATTGCAGGCAATGGGGCTTCATCGATCTTATCTAAAATTACAGGAGCCGCTCGTACCGATCGCGCGTTGAACCCGATCGCATCCGCACCTTGTTTCAATCCTAATAAAGTAGTCCCCTGCTGCCCGGTGCCTACAAATTCTCGCAAGCGATTAATTGTAAAGTTTTGTCCGTAAAATTTCGCGATCGAAGCCAGACAAGCGGGACCGCAGTCTTCTTCACTCTGTTGGAGTACCACCTGATATTTCTTAGCGCTATTTACCCGTCCGTAAAACGGTAGGTCTCGCAGAAAAGGAATGTTATTTAACATTTGGCAAAATAAATATAACCCTAATAGAATATTTCTCCTGCTGGACTGGTAAATCAGCACAAAGCACCCATAAACTTATGGGTGCTCGATTTTCTCGCAGTAAGATGGTTATCTGGCGAGTATTCAACCTTTAGTACAGTGAGGTAAGAAGGGGATTTAAACCCAACTATCGACTATAGCGATCGCAAATTATTCGTAAAAGCATAGAAACCCGGTTTCTTAGAGAAACCGGGTTTCTGAACCTTGGAGTATTTACAAATCATTTGCGATCGCTATATCAACGATCGACGATCGCGAGATCCCGACGATCGCACTAACAATCGATCGACTGTCAACTGTCATTGGCATTACTACAAATTTACAAAAGCACCTATAAGATTATAGGTGCTTTATTAATTAGCTGAGAAGGCTCCCGTTATGGAGAATTAAACTCTACCAGTAGCGGTACACTGCTCTGAAAGAACCGTCACAATTCCGGCGGTAAACAACATGACGGGTGGCAGAGTAACAATTGGATCGATTGTACCTGGCAGAACGGTAGCGGTTGTAGTAACGGCGGTGGCAAGCACCATTAACGCTAGCAGCTTCTTCCAATGTCAGTTCAGTAAACATCGAATCATCTTGATTTTCTTTCATGAGTAACTCCTTGTTTGTTAATAGAAGCGAATGTAAACCAGAAAATTTATGAAGTTTCTAGTTTACCGTGGTAAATCCTAACTAATACTTCCAAAGTGCCGGAAAGCATCCGGAATATTACAGAGAGATTTTTTAAGTCGATCGCGCTTGCTTAATCCGACTCAACTATCTAAATCACTATGGTTTTGAAAGAACGAGAGCGAGTCGGATCGTAGATAAAAAATTTACCGGAATTCGGCAGCATAAAGATAATTTGATTGCCTCCATCGATGCGATCCGTGTCATCGTTGTTGCTGCCAGCGCCGTTGATAATGCCGATACCGCCGGTAATGCTGGCACCGCTGACAGTGGCAGCTTCTCGATCGGTTAATTCGGTGAAAAGTGAATCTTGTTGGTTGTCTGACATGAGGAACTCCTATTAATATGTATGTATGTACTTATTTACCTACTTACTACTTGCGCCATCGGAAAAACCCGGCAACTGTCTCAGGCGATTTGAGATTTGAGATTGCAGGATAGGGGATTGGCGATTTGAGATTTGAGATTTTGGATTGCAGGGGCTGTCGTTAGCTGATGTTGCCTGGAAAGCTGTGCGGATTTTGAACTCGACCCTGTGAATTGTGATTTAGATTTCCAACACGATCCGCAATCTCCGGAAAGGTAAAAATAAATTCGATCGCAGAAATTAGCGACATCCCTTGGATCTCACCACCAGCCAATTTTATTTTTTAAGTTTAAATATCTCATCCCTCTTACCGCCATGCCCCGCATTCCCGAGCCCGAACCCGCTGAAATCGAAACTTTTCAAAGCGACCAATTTTTGCCCCCAGTCAGCCGCTGGACAACCTTGGGGGGATTTTTGATGCTAGCGACATTTGGTGGCACGATCGCCCTTGCCAGCGTCACCACCTACAGCGCTACCATCAAAGCAGACGCCATCGTCCGTCCCGACGGAGAGGTACAAGTCGTGCAAGCAGTTACCGAGGGAACCGTCGAAAGCATTGCAGTCAGAGAGAATCAGCCAGTTAAGGAAGGAGATGCGATTGCAGTTGTAGAGGCTTCCAACCTGGGAAATCAAAAAAAGCAGTTGCAAGAATTTGTCGCGCAATCTCAGGCAGAGGTCGATCGTGTTACCGCACAATTGCGCGAATTGGAAAATCAAATTTTAGCCAGCGCGCAACTTAGCAGCGAAACAGCAGCACAACAGGAATTAATCGAACCGGCATTAGTCAAATTAGCAAGATCGATGCCGGATGTAGCGGAGAGATTGGGCAGAAGCCGGCGAGTTTTGCTAGTGAAGCGATCGACCTTGCAACAACAATTAATTCAAGCAAAAAAAGAGTTCGATAAAGTTGAGTTCCAACTCGAAAATAGCACGGTGCGAGCGCCATCTGACGGCACAATTCTCAGATTGGAAGTGCGAAATCCCGGTCAAACAGTGCAAGCTGGCAGCCCGATCGCCCAAATCGTCCCCAGTGATGTACCCTTAGTAGTCAAAGCCAAAGTAGCATCCCAAGACATCGCCCGCGTCCAAGTCAACCAACCCGTACAAATTAGAATTTCTGCCTTACCTTTTCCCGATTACGGAACATTAAAAGGGACTGTCAGCGCGATCGCCCCAGATGCGATCGCGCTTCAAAATCCTGCGAATAATTTAGGCACAGCTTATTACGAAGTGACAATTAAGCCGGAAACAACTTATTTAACCAAACTCAAACCTGCCAGCGGTCAATTCTTCGGAAATTCTCAGAATAACCAACCGCGCCAATACTCAATTCAGTCCGGAATGGAGGGCAGGGCGGATATTATTACCGGGCAAGAAACTGTTTTGACATTTGTTTTGCGCAGGGCAAGATTGCTGACAGATTGGTAATCAGTCAGCAGTCATTGATTAAGGCTTTACATCAGCTTGGCGAACAGGCATGATTACCGCTTCCGATGGTGCGGGTATCTTGCCCGCATCAGGGAGAAGTTTACACTACCGTTTCCACCACAAATCCAGGAGAACCATATATAGCGATCGCAAATCATTCGTAAAAGCATAGAAACCCGG
Source organism: Oscillatoriaceae cyanobacterium Prado104 (assembly GCA_025454405.1). Lineage (GTDB taxonomy): Bacteria > Cyanobacteriota > Cyanobacteriia > Cyanobacteriales > Microcoleaceae > Microcoleus. The sequence goes on from JALOON010000021.1 coordinate 4,144, forward strand.
TTTCTTAGAGAAACCGGGTTTCTGAACCTTGGAGTATTTACAAATCATTTGCGATCGAAAAATAGTTGTTAATTTTTCGGTTGCCAAGCTTTTGTCACCTCAGTGATATTAAGTGGGTAGGTGCAAATAAGCTTTGGTATGTCGCAGAATGTGTATTGCTATCATAGCCCCTGCGATTTCTTGGCTAAGAGTTCGCAATGACATACTTAGGGCTTGCTGAATAAGTCTTTTGGTGAGGGGGGCATAGGGCATAGGGCATAGGGCATAGGGCATAGGGCATAGTTTTTCTCCGTTTCGAGTCGGGAAGAGTTTTATTCAGCAAGCCCTACTTATATATTTTACCGCTCATCTACTTAGCAACAGTACGATCGAACAAAAACCATGCTGACCCGCGATTTAATGTATCAAGCAATTCTTGACCGAGATGTTTCCTACGAAGGGAGTTTTATTGTGGCGGTAAAAACCACAGGTATTTTTTGCCGCCCCACTTGTACCGCCAGAAAACCGAAAAAAGAAAATGTAGAATTTTTCAAAACGACTCAAGAAGCGCTCGATCGAGGTTACAGGCCTTGTAAAGTTTGCAAGCCTTTGGAAATGCTGAACGAAACACCGGATTGCATTAAAGAAATTCTGCGCGAAATCAATGACAATCCGGCGAATAAATTCACGGATTTAGATTTGATTGCCAGGGGGATTGAACCGAGTAAAATCCGCCGCTGGTTCTTGAAGAATCACGGCATTACTTTTCATGCTTATCAAAGAACTCTGCGGATTAATTCAGCATTTAAGAAAATCCAAAACGGCGCAACAGTTACCGCCACAGCCAGCGATATCGGTTACGAATCCCTGAGCGGTTTTAACGATTCTTTCAAATCGATTTTAGGTGTATCGCCATCCAATAGCAAAAACAAACAAGTAATCGACTTTACCCGATTGGAAACTCCTTTAGGAACTATGTGTGCCTGCGCAGTCGATCGAGGAATTTGTCTGTTAGAATTTACCGATTTACCAACGCTAGAAACGCAGTTTAAATCGTTGTCTAAATTTTTAGACGGAACGATAATGCAAGGTACAAACAAACATTTCGATTTGTTGGTATCGCAACTCGATGAATACTTTGCAGGCAAGCGCCAAGAATTTTCAGTGCCGCTGTTTGCACCCGGAACAGAATTTCAGCAAGCAGTTTGGCAAGAATTGCAAAACATTCCCTACGGTGCAACTCGATCGTACCAACAACAAGCGATCGCAATGAAACATCCTGCAGCAGTTCGCGCCGTAGCCAATGCTAACTCTCAAAATAGAATTTGCATTCTGATTCCCTGCCATCGAGTAATTGGAACCGATGGAACATTAACAGGTTACGCGGGTGGTTTGTGGCGAAAAAAATGGTTGCTCGATTTAGAAGCAGCAAATCGCTGATTTCATGCCCTAAAAAATAGATTGCAATAAGGTTTGTAGTAAGGACTTTAGTCTTCTTTATGCGGACTTTAGTCCGCACTACAAACTGCAAAATCGCAAATCTAAAATCTCAAATCGATTCACCGCCATCCCAACCATCGAAGTACAGGTACGACTACATAATGACTCACTCCCAAACACAGCCCGATCGCGCTTCCCAGCAAACCAAAAAATACCACAGAACCCCACACTTGGATCGAACCAAATGCCGCATCAGGTACTAGAATTCCGAAGAAATTACCAGGAAAAATGCTCAAAGCATTCAGAGCAAGAAACACCCCAGTAGAGCAAACAGCAACTACCAAAGCATGAACTAATTGATGGCTGCGCAACCCCATTCCTACAGTTAAAGATGCGATCGCAAATGCTCCTAAAATAATCCCCTGCACGCCACTGGAAGTTGTTGCTTCCAACCAACACAAACCCGCCAGCAAATAACCTTGAAGTCCCATCAATCCCGACAGCCAATACTGTTTGTGCTGGCGAAAACCTCCCGCATCCGTCAAACCTACGGCCGTTCCCAAACCGGCAAAAGCAAACAGCAAAACTTCAGGCCCGACATTAAAAGTCATGTGGGGAATTAAGTAATGCAAACCTTCATTAACCACAGTGGCAATTTCCTGCCCTACAGGCGAAGCATAGCCCAAAACCAAACCGCCGATCGCCCCCGCACAGCCGCCAATCCCGCCGAGTATCATTTCCCAGCCTGTATCTAGAGAAGCTACTACGATTTGGGCGATCGCGCCGAATACCAACACTGTCAAACTGGCGGTTGTTTGCGCCCCGGCTACCAATACTTGGCGGCAAAATTCCACAATCGCTTGTCCGGTAGGGGCGATCGCAATTTTACCGTTACTTTTAGCGTAAATCTCCCGCAAGCGCGCTTTAACTTCCCCAGACGCCGCCGGACGTTCCCGCACGTTCGATCGCACCATATCGTCCAACAAATTCGCCAGCGCCGGATTCACCGAGGTGATGTGACGCCACCGCAACTCCCCCGTCATCGGATCTTCGAGCTGGGCCGGATATTTCCCCGTCAGCAAGTGAATGCAAGTCCGCCCCAAAGCATAAAAATCTGTAGCCGGCCCCACACCGCCCCCAACAATTTGTTCCGGCGGGCTGTATCCGGCAGAAATCAGTCGTGTCGAACTCGCAGAATCTCTCCCCCCGGCTGCGACACCGCCCATTTTTTTTACTCCCCCAAAGTCGATCGCCACCAACTGCAATCCGCCCAAACCTTTAGCTAGCAACGTTTGCGGTGATTGGGCATCCCGCAGCATCAAATTTGAGGGTTTAATGTCGCGGTGAATAATTTGATGCTTGTGCAATTCTTCTAAAATTTCCACGGCTTGACACAGCCAGCTAAACACCCATTCCTGGGGACATCCTTGAGGGTGTTCGTCGAGAACATCTTCCAAAGTTCTACCGTGAATTTTTTCCATTACCAAACAAGGCAAGCGCCGCGCTGCTGCATTGCCACCACCGCCTGCAAAATTCTGAGTTTGGACGTGAAAGTAACCTTCCGCCTCAACTCTCGGGATGCCGGGGTGATGCAGCAGCGCTAACACCCATGCTTCTTGCTCGAATAATTTTAGGGCTTTGGGGGCTGTTTCGAGCAATACTTTCAGGACGCGCTCGGTTTGAGTTTCGGCGTCCCAAACCGTGTAGATGGCTGCAAACCCCCCCGAACCGAGGCGTTCCAGGGGAATGTAGCGATTTTTCAGCCGCAGGGGTCCCCCGCAACTCTGGCAAAAATTGTTGCCCCAAGTCTGAGGGTAAGGCCTGGGGCAGTCTGGATTGATGCAGTGAACGGTTTTGGGATGGGAGTGAAGCACAACCAGAGTACAAATGGGGCTAGATATCTATAGTAGACTTTACGCGCGACTGCTGGTGCGATCGGGATTTGGCCGCGATTATATCATTATTGGATGGGAAATTTATCGATGGAGAGGGGAGAGGGAGAGTTTTCTAACAGACTACTCGACCCGACCAAGATTGTCCGGTGTTCGACTGCGCGAGCTAGAGGTTGCCATGTCTGGCACTCCAGTAAGCGATAATTACCTTGATGAGAGCCAGATGTCTGTTGAACGAGCTCGCCCGTGAATACCTACTCACCGTTCGTAAAAACCTACACTGTTATACCATTTTTTTAAAGTTATGAGAGACTTGCGTAAACGGGGAAAGGAGATAATTACAATGTCTTGTCGTCCTCTATCTCTATCGTATCTTTAGAAAAATTGTATTAGCTCCCCCTCCCCCACTCTCTCACTCTCCCTCTCCCCTCTCTTATTTTATGAAAGTACAGTTTCGCGAGTTCGATCCGTTCGATTTGTGGATTTGGTTGAAGTTCAGCAGCGCGCCTTCCAATGGCGAAAAACAGTATGTCGAAGAGGTGTTTGACTCTTGGTTTTTCTTGGGGAAACTGGGTGCGTTTAATGCTGAAAATTTGCAAGTGCAAGATGAAGGTTTAGATATCAGTTACATGGATTACGATGGTAATATGGCAGACCAAAGTATGATGGCTTTGATGCACAATATGGGAGAAATGGAGTATCAAGGTTATTGGGCTAGGTGTTGGTTCGATTTGGGTACTAGCGACGCGATCGGGCTTGATATTTTGATTAATGCCCTCCAGCAGCTTAGCAAAGAATTCGTGACAGTTGAAGAACTGATTATCGGCGGAGAAAATGCAGATTGGCCGGTGGAAAACAGTCGCAGCAAAGAGAGCTTTGCCGGGGATAATTAAGGGGTCTTCGCAGGCTCCAGCCGCGAGCGGGGCTTTCGCAAGCTCCAGTCGCGAGCGGGGGCCTTGGCAAGCTCCAGCCGCGAGCGGGGACGCTCGCTCTACCTTTGCCAAATACCTTCGCAGATTCCAACTGAATTTATGACAGATAAAGCTATGATTCGCGTAATTGTTTTAGGATTGATTCGATCGGGCGATCGAATTTTCGTTGCTGAATGCGAAGATCCGGTAAAAAAAGACATATTTTATCGGGCTTTGGGTGGCGGTGTAGAGTTTGGAGAACGCAGCATCGACGCTTTGCAAAGAGAGTTTCGAGAAGAAATTCAAGCCGAGCTGACAAATATCAAATATTTGGCTTGTTTGGAAAATGTTTTTATTTATAATGGCAAAGCCGGACATGAATTAGTACAATTATATCAATGCGATTTTGTTGACTCGAAATTCTATGAATTGGAAAGTCTGGAGTTTGCAGAGGATTGTGGAAATTTTACTGCTTTTTGGATGCCGATCGAACGCTTTCGATCGGGCGAGTTGCGCCTAGTTCCAGAAGACTTTATCGAATATTGTTAAGCAGATCTAGTAACTGTAAAACCTTCTTTCTTAAGAGCAAATATTTCATGCGTCGGGATTCAATCTTCTACAAACTGTTCGGGCAAGCGCCAACTTTGCTGTTTGATTTACTACCTGCAACTCCAGCAAATGCTGCCAATTATCGCTTTGACTCGGTTGCAGTCAAAGAACCTAAATTTGAAATTGACGGTGTATTTTTGCCCCCTGAATCTGAGGGACCCGGCATCGTCTATTTTTGCGAAGTTCAGTTTCAGAAAGACGAACAACTTTACGAACGGTTGTTTGGCGAAGCATTAGATATTCTAAAATTATTTCGCCGTAAGGTGCGCACTGCGCACCCTATCGGATTTGACTTCAGGCATTAGATCGGGTCCAAAAACTATAGATTGTATCTCCTGCGATCGCGCCTAATGAATTAATAATTTAAATTTCTAAATTATTGTATTTTTGCTGCTTCGCTTTCAAGTTTGCACGGAAAAATCCTCCGAGTCAATATCCCAATTTACCCAGCGAATCGCTTCGCGGGCGGATGTTATATCTGGCGGTACTCGCAACGCATGAATAAACCCCGTACTCGGACAGGTCATTTTTAATAAATAAATATCTTCTTTTTTTGGCGCATCCTCATCGTCCTCAAAATCAGCAGGATTGAAGCCGTCAATATCGGCATCAATTCGCAGCAGCACGTATTCTTGGTAGGGGTAGCCCCCCGTGGCTGCCCATTTATCTAATTCGGTTGCTTGCAATTCTTGACAAATTCTAGCATAACCAATTCCTTGAATTAACACTCGCCTGAGTTCGGCGTTTTCTTCTTCTAAAAGCCATTGTGCTTGCCAGCATTCCGGGTGAATTGCGCCGTATTTTTCAGGTAAGGTTACGCCGTGATAGGAGTAGATTTTGTAGCCGTCGGGAAATTCGATCGCGCTTTCTGCTTCTGCATGGAGTCGGGACTCGCTGTCAAGGGAAAGTTTGACGGGGCGATCGCAAACTATGCAAACATTATCACAACCAATAATCCAGCCGCATTCTGCTAAAAGCTGCTTCATGGATTCAACAACTTTCAGGAATTCCGGGTGAAAAATATTGCCGAAGCAACCAAGATAGAAATCAGTAATAGTGAGAGATTGAACTAAGTATTTTTGAGTGATTTGCCAACCTGAATAATCCCTAGAGTCGGAAAAATTCTCTTGCGCGTGTTGGAATAGCTGGGACTCCCATTCAATAAGTAAGTCTGAAACATGCCACTGCAAGGCTTTTCTTAAACCTGAAGGACGCAGCGCATTTATTAGCTGTTTGTTAAGTAGCTTGAACCACCCAAGACCCTCGTCGGGTGACTTCTGCAGCATTTGCAGTTGTGCTAACCCTGCTTTGATGCTCTTGCAAAAAACGATTTCTGGCGGTGCTAAATCGAGGGAACTGCAAGCATTTTTAACGGCGGCAGCGGCTTGCAAGCGATCGATCGGTTTGGTAGAGTTGGCGAGAGTTTCCCACTTGTGGCGGCTGGCTTCGATAAGAGTATTTTGTTCGGGTGTCAAGCTTAAATTCAGGTGAGTCAAACGAGTCAGAGATAGTAGAGGTGTGAGATTTGATATTTGATTTTCGTCCAGATATAGCTCCGTCAAGTTAGTCAGAGATTGTAGGGGCGCGATATCTGATATTTTATTGCTTTCTACCGCTATAGAAGTTAAATTAGTCAGCTCTCGAAAAACTGTGATGTCTGATATTTGATTCTGTGACAGTTCGAGCTTATTTAAATTAGTCAAAAATTGCAAGGGCATAATGTCTGATATTTGATTGTTTGACAGATCCAGTTGAGACAAATTAGTCAGAGTTTGCAAAGGTGTGATATCTGATATCTGATTGTCGTATAGCTCTAGCTTATTTAAATTAGTCAACAATCGCAAGGAGGTGATGTCTGATATTGGATTTTTACCTACATACAAATGAGTCAAATTAGTCAGAAATTGTAGGGGCGCGATATCTGATATTTGATTGTCTGACAGATGCAGACGATATAAATTAGCCAGCGATCTCAGAGGCGTGATATCTGATATCTGATTGTCGTACAGATCTAGCTTATTTACATTAGCCAGCGATCGCAAAGAGGTGATGTCTGATATTTGATTTTCTGACAGATCGAGATATGTCAAATGAGTCAGAGATCGCAGGGGTGTAATATCTGATATTTTATTTCCATGCATTTCTAGCTTATTTAAATTAGCCAGAGTTTGCAGGAGCGTGATGTTTGATATTTGATTGTAGTCCAGCTTCAGAGAAGTCAAATTATTTAGGGATTGCAGGGGCGCGATATCTGATATTTGATTGTCGCACAGATTCAGATGACTCAAATTAGTCAGCGATCGCAGGGGCATGATATCTGATATTTGATTGTCGTATAAATCTAGCTTATTTACATTAGCCAGCGATCGCAAGGAGGCGATGTCTGATATTTGATTGTCTGACAGATCCAGATATGTCAAATGAGTCAGAGAGCGCAGGGGAGTAATATCTGATATTTGATTTCCATGCATCTCTAGATTATTTAAATTAGTCAGAGTTTGCAGGAGCGTGATGTTTGATATTTGATTGTAGTCCAGCTTCAGAGAAGTTAAATTATTCAGGGATTGCAGGGGCGCGATATCTGATATTTGATTGTCGCACAGATTCAGATGAGTCAAATTAGTCAGCGATCGCAGGGGCATGATATCTGATATTTGATTGTCGTGCAGCTCTAGCTTATTTAAATTAGCTAGAGATTTCAGGGGCGTGAGGTCTGATATTTTATTTCTAGAAATATACAAAGAAGTCAAATTAGTCAGAAATTGAAAAATTGTGAGGTCTGACATTTGATTCCCAGCAAAAGACAGAGAAGTTAAATTAGTCAGCGATTTAAAAGTTGTGAGGTCTGATATTTGATTGCGGTATAGATAAAGATGAGACAAAGTAATCAAAGGTTGTAGAGGCGCGACCTCGGATATTTGATTGTTGTTCAGATTCAGAATTTTCAAATTAGTCAAAGATTGCAGGGGTGTGATATCTGATATTTGATTGCAGTACAGATAAAGATGAGACAAAGTAGTCAAAAGTTGTAGGGGCGCGATCTCTGATATTTGATTTTTGCCTAGCTCCAAATGAGACAAATTAGTTAGCGATCGAAGAAATCCGATATCTGATATTTGAATTTCTGAAATAGACAAAGAAGTCAAATTAGTCAGAGATTGCAGTGGAGTGATGTCAGATATTTGATTTTTGCTTAGTTTCAAATGAGATAAATTAGTCAACGATCTCAGGGGCGTGATGTCTGATATTTGATTTTCTTCCAAATGTAGCTTAGTCAAATTAGTCAGCGATTTTAGGGGCACGATCTCTGATATTTTATTGTTGCACAGTTCCAGAGAAGTCAGATTAGTCAGCGATCGCAGTGTTGCGATATCTAATATTTGATTTTCATACAAATATAGCTCAGTCAAATTAGTCAGAAATTGTAGGGGTGTAATGTCTGATATTTGATTTTGACCTAGCTCCAGAGAAATCAAATTAGTTAGCGATCGCAGTGCCTTGATATCTGATATTTGATTTTCGTACAGATCTAGCTCATTCAAATTAGTCAGAAATTGTAGGGGCGTAATGTCTGATATTTGATTGTCTGAGAGATCCAGATATGTCAAATGAGTCAGCGATCGCAGTGGAGTAATATCTGATATTTGATTTTCGTGCATTTCCAGCTTATTTAAACTAGCCAGAGTTTGCAGGAGCGTGATGTTTGATATTTGATTGTAGTCCAGCCCCAGAGAAGTCAAATTAGCTAGAAATTGCAGTGATGTAAAGTCTGATATTTGGTTTTTGCCTAGCTCCAGAGAAGTCAAATTAGTTAGCGATCGCAGGGGTGCGATATCTGATATTTGATTGTCGTACAAATCCAGAGAAGTCAAATTAGTCAGAGATTCTAAGGGTGTGATTTCTGATATTTGATTGTTTCGCAGTTTTAGAGAAGTCAAATTAACTAGAGATTGCAGGGGTGTGATGTCGGATATTCGACAATTTTCCAGTGACAGTTCATGCCTACTTAACAGTACCCGGTTCGCTTCATCAATCTCAGAAGTGCCAGCATACTTTAACAGCACTTCAACTGTATGTCTGGCTGCTTCTGAAAGTGTATCTTTGTGCAAACACCAATCGGCAAAGCTGTTGAAATTCATCGATCGCCCTTGTTCTTGTTCTGACATAAAATTGCGGTAAATAATCTGACGCGAATTATCAAAAAGTCTTGCGATATTTTCAAGTTTGCACGCTAAATTCCTCCGGTTCAATATCCCAGTTTACCCAGCGAATTGCCTCGCGGGCGGATGTCAAATCGGGCGGCACTCGCAACGCATGAATGAATCCCGTACTCGGACAAGTCATTTTTAACAAATGAATCGCCTCAACATCGGCATTATCGATTTTTAGCAAACTGTATTCTTGCCACGAATCTAATTCTTGTGCTTGCAATTCCGAACTCAGGCGATCGTACCCGATTCCTTGAATTAATACTCGCCGAACTTCTGCATTATTTTCCGATAAAATCCATTGCGATCGCCACATTTCATGAGGCAATTGCCCGTATTCTTCCGGCAAAGTAACGCCGTGATTTGAGTAGATTTTGTAACCGTCAGAAAATTCGATCGCGCTTTCTGCTTCTGCATGGAGTCGGGACTCGCGATCGAGCAAAAGTTTGACGGGGCGATCGCATACAATACAGGTATTCTCAAACATAAAAATCCAGCCGCATTCTACTAAAAGCTGTTTGACTGCTGCCAAAAGTTTCTGCGACTCAGATTCGAGAACAATTCCCAAGCCAGAAACGCAGAAATCAGCAATAGTAAGAGCATTCACGAGGTATTTTGGCGTAACTATCCACGAGTAGTTACTGCTATCGCTAAAGATAGCTTGTAATTGTTGTTTTAGCTGGTCTTCCCATTCGATCGCCCTCAAAATTTCCTGGCTCAACTCTACGATGAATATAAAAGGACGCAAGGCATTTTCTAGCTGTTTTGTAAGTTTCTCGATCGACTCATTTTTATGCATTTGCTTCGAGATTTGCAAGCGCGATAACATTTCGTGGGGGCTGCTGCAAAAAGTTATTTCTGGAGTTTCTAAACCGAGAATATCGCAGAGATTTTTGATGGCGGTTGAGGCTTTAGCAGGTTCGATCGGCTTTGTAGAGTTGGCAAGAGTTCCCCAATCATGACGGCAAGTTTCGATAAAATTCTGATGTTCTGGTGTCAAGCTAACTGTCAGTTCATTTAAATTAGTCAAAAATTTTAGAGGAGTCATGTCTGATATTTGATTGTTTTCCAGATACAGAATGTTCAAATTAGTTAGAGATTGCAGGGGTGCGATGTCTGATATTTGATTGTTCTCCAAATACAAAAGAGCTACATTAATCAGAGATTGGAGAGGCGCGATATCTGATATGCGATTGCGGTAAAGCAGCAAACAATTTAAATTAGTCAAATATTTTAAAGGAGAAATGTCTGATACTTGATTGTTTTCCAGATGCAAAATATTTAAATTAGTCAGAGATTGCAGGGCGGTAATGTCCGATATTTGATTGTCTGACAGATTCAAATCTGTCAAATAAGTTAGAAATTGTAGGGATGGAATGTTTGATATGCGATTGTTGTGCAGTTGCAGGTATGTTAAATAAGTTAGAGAGTTGAGAGGTGCGATGTCTGATATTTGATTGCCGTACAAATTTAGATGAGTTAAATGAATCAGCGATTGCAGGGGTGCGATATCTGATATTTGATTGTAGGACAGAGTGAGATTTCTCAAATGAGTTAGAGATTGCAATGGTGCGAGGTTTGATATTTGATTGTTGTACAGGTTCAAAATTCTCAAATAAGTCAGCGATCGCAGGGGCGTAATGTCTGATATTTGATTGCTTTCCAGATGCAAATCAGTTAAATGAATCAGAGATTGCAGGGGTGCGAGGTTTGATATTTGATTGGCTTGCAGGTTCAAACTAATTAAATAAGTCAAAGATTGCAGGCTAGCGATATCTGATATTTGATTGTAATTCAAATTCAGATTGTTCAAATGAGTCAAAGATTGCAATGCTGAGATGTCTGATATTCGATTGTTTTGCAAATTTAGAACTCTCAAATGAGTCAAAAATTTTAGAGGATAGATTTTTGATATTTGATTGTTTTCCAAATGTAAATCTGTCAAATGAGTCAGATATTGTAGGGGCACGATGTTGGATATTTGATTGTGCGCCAGATTCAAATGAGTTAAATGTGTCAGAAATTTTAGAGGAGAAATGTCAGATATTTGATTGCTTTTCAGATGCAAATCGGTTAAATGAGTCAGAGATTTCAGGGGCGAGATATCTGACAGTCGATTGTGTACCAAATTCAAATGAGTTAAATGAGTTAGGGATTGCAGGGGTGTTAGGTCTAATATTTGGTTGCCACACAAATTCAAGCGAGTTAAATTAGTTAGAGATTGCAAGGGAGTGATGTCTGATAGTCGATCGTGCGCTAGATTCAGTTCTTCCTGGGTTGATACTATACGAATCGCTTCATTTATATCGGAAGACAAAGCTATTTTTAATAGCACCTCAACTGTATGTCTGGCTGCTTGTGATAGACTATCTTTGTGCAAACACCATTCGGCAAAGCTACTAAATTCTGCGGGATTTGGTTGTTGGTGTGACATAAAATTGTGGAAAACTACTAGGAGAATATGACACGATTTGTGAAACAGATTTGGGAAACTTTAAGTTTGCACGGAAAACTCATCTGGGTCGATATCCCAATTTACCCAGCGAATTGCCTCGCGGGCGGATGTCAAATCGGGCGGCACTCGCAACGCATGAATAAATCCCGTACTCGGACAAGTCATTTTTAACAGAAGAATTGGTTCTGAATCTTCCCCATCAAAATCGTTATCCCCACCACCTTCATCGAAGCTGTCAATATCTGCATCAATTCTCAGCAGCGCGTATTCTTGGTAGGGGTAGCCCCCCGTGGCTACCCATTTATCTAATTCTGTGGCTTCTAGTTCTTGGCAAATTCTAGCATAACCAATTCCTTGAATTAACACTCGCCTGAGCTCTGCATTTTCTTCTTCTAAAAGCCATTGAGATTTCCACTGACTCGGAATCAATTTTCCGTATTTTTCAGGTAAGGTTACGCCGCGATATGAGTAAAGTTTGTAACCGCCGGCAAATTCGATCGCGCTTTCCCCTTCCGCATGGAGTAAATTTGCGCTGTCAAAGCAAAGTTTAATCGGGCGCGAACACGCAATACAGATATTTGCAAATGCAAAAATCCAGCCGCATTCTGCTACAAGCTGTTTGACTGCTGCAAAAACTTTATGCGACTCGGGTTTGAGTGTAATGCCTAAGATAGAAATGCAGCATTCAGCAAGGGTCAAAGTCTCGCGCAGGTATTTAGAAGTCAACATCGACTTCGAGTATTTATTGTACTTAAAGCCCTGAGATTGCAGTTGGTGTTTTAGCGGTTCTTCCCATCTTGCTACCTCTAGAATTTCCTGTTGCAGTTCTTCAATTAACAAAAAGTTTTGCAGTAAATCTTTTAATTGTTTGTCGAGTCTGTGTTTAAAATTAATGTTCTTCAATTTTTTCAACGTTCTTAATTTAATTAATGCTTCTTTGGGATTGTCGCAAAAAATTATTTCAGGTGCTTTTAAATTGAGGGCTGCGTAGGTATTTTGAATGGCGGCTGCGGCCGGTAAATGCTCGATCGACCCGGTATATTTAACGAAAGATTCCCATTTTTGACGGCAAGCTGCGATGAGAGTTTTCTGTTCGGGCGTCAAGTCTACAAACAGGTAATTTAGATTAGTCAGAGATTGCAGGGGGGTTAAATCGGATATTCGATCGTTCGAGGACAGATTCAGATATTTCAAATTACTCAGCGAGTACACGGGCAGGATGTTTGATATTTTATTTTTGCTTAAATTAAGGACGATCGAATTAGTCAGAGATTGCAAGGGTGTAATGTCAGATATTTGATTGCAGGACAGATCCAGAGAAGTTAAATTCTTCAGGGATTGCAGGGGCGTGATGTCTGATATTTGATTGCCGGACAGATTCAGGTAAGTAACGCGAGTCAGAGATTGCAAAGGCGCGATGTCAGATATTTGATTCTCCTGCAATGACAGATGAATAAAAGAATTAAAAGATTGTAGGGGTTGGATATCTGATATTTGATTTTTGCCAATATCTAGAGATGTTAAATGAGTCAAAAATTGCAGGTATTCGATGTCCGATATTTGATTGTAAGACAGGTCTAAATTATTTAAGTCAATCAAAAATTTTAGGTGTGAAATATCTGATATTTGATTGCTGCACAGATTCAAATCGGTCAAATCAGTCAAATATTGTAGCGGCGCGATGTCTGATATTTGATTCTTGGACAGATCGAGATGAGTCAAATTAGTAAAACATTGCAGCGGCGTTAAATCTGATATTTGAAAGTCTTCTAGTGACAGTAGATCCGTACTTGAGATTATCCGATTTGCTTCGTTAGCGTCAGAAGTTCCAGCCCGATCGAGCAGGATTTCAACTGTATGTCTGGTAGCTTCTGAAAGGCTATCTTTGTGGTTGCACCAATCGGTGAAGCTGTTGAAAGTTATCGATAATTTTGGTTGTTGTTCTGACATAGGGCATCAAGTTTAGAATAATAGGAGTTAGCGACATTTTTAAATGTAGGGCGATCGCGCGGCTATTAGTATCAACTTGCTACGCGACTGCGGCAGGGTCCGGCAGGGGTTTAAACCCCTGCCTCATAGCAAAAGTCGGTTGAAACCGACTGAATTTAAACTGAAATTATGGAATGTGATATCGCACTTTCATAAAATATTTGCTGTTGATTTGTAGGATGTTTTAATATCAGCAGTCCGTTTCAACTGAGATCTTGCAGCAATGTCAATTGGGAATTTTTCGTGGGGTTGGGGCGGGTTTATTTAACCTATTTGCTGCGTTTAAATATGTTGGCGAACCCGCCCTGGCGGGCTGTTGGAATGGCGAGAAGCTAGATCGCAGGTAAAGAGAAATATTCAAGTTTGCATGCTAAATTCCCCCGGTTCAATTCCCCAATTTACCCAGCGAATCGCCTCGCGGGCAGATGTCAAATTTGGCGGCACTCGCAGCGCGTGAATGAACCCCGTACTCGGACAGGTCATTTTTAACAAAATAACTGGTAATGGCTGCCCGGATTCGTCGAAATCGTCCTGAAAATCTATTTTTAACAGCGTATATTCCCGCCATTTATCTAACTCTGTAGCCTCTAATTCTTGAATTATTCGATCGTACCCAATTCCCTGAATCAAGGCTCGCCGAACTTCTGCATTTTGTTCTTTCAACAACCATTGAGACTGCCACTCGTGCGGGTGAAAGCAGCCGTACCATTGAGGTAAAATTACGCCCCGATAAGCGTAAATTGCATAACCATCAGCAAATTCTACGGCGGGCTTTCCTGCTGCGTGCAATTGATATTCGCTATTTGTCATCAGGGCGATCGGCTTTTCGCAAACAACGCAAACTTTATCGTAGGGATAAATCCAGCCGCAATAGCGCGCGATCGACTGAAAAATGTTCCACATATTGCCGCATGAATGAGCGCAATTTAAAACAGAAATGCAATAATCCAACCAACTCCCCGAGCAAGCCCACAGTTCCGTTTGAATGCAATTATCTAGTTGTCTGTTCAGATTTAGATCCAGCAAATTCCGATTTCGCTGTTCTCTCAAATCCTCCTGCAATCTGCTGCCGATTTTCCCTGCTAGATCGCCGCGCAGGGGACTCCAAAGTTGGTTTTGCAGTGCTGTATAAAGTCGATCTTGCAGTCGATCGTACAGTTGATTTTCTAGCTGATTTTCAATTTGTCCGCGCAAGCAATTTCGCAGTTGTTTTTCGAGATCGCTGCGCAGTTTTGTTTCTAGTTCGTTGCGCAAGCAGCTTCTCGGTTTGTCTGCATAACTGACAATAATATCTGCAGCTTGGTAAGGCCGATCGACAAAAATTATGTCCGGTGCTTTTTTGCCGATCGCCCCATAAGCAGTTTCAATTGTTGCTGTTACTTTCGATCGGTCGATCGGACCTGTAGCAAGGGCGATCGACCACCACTTTTCCCGATAAACTGGAATTAAATCGGCTTGTGCGGGCGTCAGTTTTTTAACTTTAGTCTGTGACATACCGCCAACCTTGCGGTTCGTATTCGCGCTGGATGCGCACCATCCAATTACCCTCGGGAATTGGAATAGCTTTGTGCTCTTCGTGACTCAACAAAGCTGTCGGCGAAAGCACTCGCAAATACAAAGTACCGTCTTTTTCGTAAAGTTCTGCTTGTCCTTCAATGATGCGGTGAGAATGTCCGGTGACTTCACCTTCAGCGAGTGTGAGGTGCAGTTTTTTGTCGCCTTGAATTTCCTGTACTGGGGTGAGAATTACGTCGCCTTGTCTGATGGGTTTCATAGCTGTTTGTTGATTTTATTTGGTCCTGTTGTCAGGTCGATCGCGCTTCCTGTACACTATATAATACTAGCATACTACAAGCAAATGTCAAGAACTGGCTTAGATAATTTTTGATAAGATAAACGAAACCCAACCCGATCGTTACAATTCACTTTAACTAAACCGTATTGAATTATAGGACTTACGCAGGGAGATTGAGAAACCGAGTTTTTACGAAAATATTTAGCTCCGGCGCGCAGATTCGATAAAAAACCCGGTTTCTTTGGCAAGAGTGAGTAAGTTTTCTACTTCTAATCCTTCTCGATCGACTGCTGAAAAGTTTTGATAGCATCCACATGATTAACCATATTAATGCAACGCAACAGCAACTCGAAGTTTATTCCTGGCACTTCCTCGCTCTCAGAAATTTTTTCATAGCGCAAATCCTCCCCATACCCTCGCAGGTGATAGACTGCCAACAAGCCATCATCCCAAAACCAAACTTCAGGAATCTTCAAGCGTTTGTAGCATTCTAATTTGTCAATACCGCCACTGCTAAATACCACTTCGATCGCCAGATCCGGACGCGATTTTCCCGGAGCAAGTTTATAAGATTTATCGGCTTCTCGCTTGACTTTTCCGATTTCGCTTTCTAAAGTCATCGATTCAGTTGGGGTAAAATCAAAACCTGCCATCAAAAGGTAAAGTTCTACTAATGCGCCGATTCTTGCTTTCACAGTTTCGTGGGGTTCACCTGGCATCTGTCGGATCTCCAATACTCCATCCAAAAAAGAAAGCCGATATCCAGGACGATCGAGCAATCGATCGACTGCTGTGAATTCCCGCCATGTCAGCCCTTCAAATAAAAGCGGTACTTGCTTTGTCGTTTTGGCTAAAGTTGCTATTGTCATAAAATACTTGTTCGATCGTTTACAACTTAGTTCAAAGCTGGCGCTTGAGTCTCTATAATATCTCTTATGAAGGGAGATTACAAATAGAGAAAGAACATGAAGCGAGAAGAGTTGTTGCAGTTAATCGATCGAGTGGCAAATGAAGGCTGGACAGAATTGGATTTGGCGGGATTGGGCTTGGAAGAGTTGCCGGAGGAAATTGGCAAGTGCACGCAGCTTGAAATCTTGATATTGGGGAAATATGATGAAATAGAAGAAGAATGGGAATGGATTGGTAACGAGTTAACTGAGTTTCCCGCTCCAATCCTTCAATTAACAAACTTAAAAATACTTAATCTCAGTAGTAATCTGATTGCCGAAATTCCCGATACGATCGAGCAATTGTGTAATCTAAAAGAGCTTGAACTCACTCGCAATCAGATATCTCACATCTCAGATGGGATTTGCAAACTGTCGAATTTGACGTTGCTTGATGTTAGTGAAAATCAAATTACCGAAATTCCCGAGGCGATCGGCAAATTATCCAATCTGACAGAGTTTTTTCTCGGTGAGAATCAAATCACAGAAATTCCCGAGGATATCGGACAACTTTCCAATCTGACTCAGCTTTCTATCAGCAAAAATAAAATAACAGAAATTCCCGCAGCAATTGGAGAATTATCGAATCTGATACATCTTTACTTGAGCGACAATAAGATTACTCAAATTCCAGAGGCAATCGGACAACTGTCACATTTGACACAGCTTTCTCTGAGTGAAAATCAGATTACCCAAATTCCAGATTCGATCGGGAAACTATCCAATCTGACGCAACTTTGGTTGGGTAAAAATCAGATGACCAAAATTCCCGATGCAATTTGGCAACTGTCAAATCTCACACAACTTTCTCTGGGTGAAAATCAGATTAGTCAAATCCCAGATGCGATCGGGCAATTGTCTAATCTCACACAGCTTGACCTCAACCATAATAAAATTACTCAAATCCCAGATGCGATCGGGAAACTATCAAATCTGATAAGCTTCGATATGGTTGGCAATAAGATCGCTAAAATCCCAGATGCGATCTGCAAATTGTCAAATTTGACACAACTTAAACTCAGTGAAAATCAGATTACCGAAATTACAGACGCGATCGGACAACTATCCAATCTGAACTCGCTTTATCTTAATGTAAATCAGATTATTCAAATTCCCGAAGCGATCGGGCAACTATCAAATCTGACACAGCTTGAACTCGAAAATAACCAAATTACTCAAATTCCCGAAGCTATCGGCAAACTGTCCAATCTGTCATGGCTGTGGTTGCGCAACAATCAGATAACAGAAATTCCAGATACTCTCGCCCAACTATCAAATTTGACACATCTTTATCTCGACGGCAACCAGATTGCCGAAATTCCAGATGCGATCGCCCAACTGCCGAATCTGATGTATTTTGACATCAGTAACGATCGAACTCTTTAATTTGTCAACACACTTTTTATTTAATTCCCAGAAATGCCTCGCCTCCATTCTTTAACAGCTTCCACTCTTGAAGCCATCAGCAAACAGCGAGACAATAAATTAATATCTAAATCGGGCAATATTTCGCTTTGAGTAATTTTTTCATAACCGGGCGATCGCAAGTGAGTTGCCGCTAGTAAAAACAATTTCGATCGAGAGGTCTGCAATATCTCCCGATCTTCTGTTAATTAAGTAAGATTGGTCTGCTTGTGCAGATGCTTTTCCTGTTTGTTCCTGAGTAAAACCGCCTGTGGGAACAAACTCGATTTCTTTTTCCACAAAGTAAGTACCTAGCAACAAAGCGATGACACCGCTGAACACTTCGTGTTCTTGTGAAACTGCCAAGATTTCTACCTCACCTTTGAAATAAAACAGTTTGATGCCGGGGGAGTTAGAAAATCCCTGCTCGATTAGTTTGAATTGTTGCCAATCAATCCCGGAGTGAATTAGCCTTTGGTCTTTTGGCTTCTCTAATATTGCTGTCATGGCACGACCTCCTTTCTTTTGATTTTAACCTATATATCATCGGACTGCGGGCGATCGTCGCACTCACAACACACTTTTCATCTAATTCCCAGAAATGCCTCGCCTCCATTCTTTAACCGCTTCCACCCTTGAAGCCATCAGCAAACAGCGAGACAATAAATTAATATCTAAATCGGGCAATATTTCGCTTTGAGTAATTTTTTCATAACCGGGCGATCGCAAGTGATAAATATGACTTCTATTGCCAAATCGGGAGTTTTACCAGTGGATTTTCCAATTAAAAAAGATTCGTCAGATTGCACGGAAACTTTCGGCTCCTTCTCTTGAGTAAAACTACCCAAAGGATTAAAATCAATGTCTTTTTCAACAAAGTAGTCTATAAGCAAACCCGCGATCGTCCTGCTGAATGATTCGTGTTCTTGTGAAACTGCCAAGATTTCTACCTCACCTTTGAAATAAAACAGTTTGATGCCGGGGGAGTTAGAGAATCCCTGCTCGATTAGTTTGAATTGTTGCCAATCAATCCCGGAGTGAATTAGCCTTTGGTCTTTTAGTTCCTCTAATGTTGCTGTCATAACACGACCTCCTTTCTTGTGATTTTAATCTATAATTACGATCGCGATCGATCGCGCAATATCTCAGCCAACTCAAGCTGCGCTGTCAACTATTTTTGCCGATCTCGCGATCTATCCAATCATACATTGTCGAGATCCGAATGTAATATTCTTGCCAACCATAGCACCCTTTTCGGGAAAAGAAATTTCTGAAAATATTTTTATACCTCCCTCCCGAACTAACTCCAATTAATTGAATCCCGTTGTCAGTATTGACTAAAGCCGGGCCGCCGCTATCTCCGGGTCCGTTGACACCTTCTAACGGCAATACATCTTGAGAATTAGGAGCATCAAATTCAAAAAACAAGTAATTCCCCTCTGTTTTTGTAATTTTATTCGTAGCGAGGCGAAACTTACCATCATTCACAAGTTCAAATCTCCCAATTCCTATATCGCCCGTCCCAAAATCTCCCCAGCCAAGCATTAGTATCGATTTTCCAACTTCATCCCGCTCCTGATAGAGCGATATTGGCTGAACGTGTTTTACTTCATCTTGCAGTTTGAGCAAGGCTATATCGTAAGATAAATCTCCCACTGTTATCTTAACTTTCTTAAGCTTTCCAGAACCATCTCTGATAGACTTGACAGCGCCTATTTGCTCCGGTGCTATTGCCCGAACTATGATATTTTCCTTGCCTCCAATCTTGACGAAAAACGGATGATTTTCAAAGTCTTTTTTGTATAGATCGACGGCGCAATGAGCAGCAGTCACAGCCCATTTACTATCGATAAGTGTAGCAACACCATCTTTCATTTTTCCATTGTCAAACAACGGAAAAACTGCTGGATAGTCTGTCTCATCTGCCAGATAATTTTCTGGACTTATATCGTGACGGATTAACATAGATCGCCAAATATTATTGTCTGCCTAAGAAGAAGGAAGAAGGAAGAAGGAAAGAAGAAAGAATAAGTAAGAAGTAAGGTTTTCAACTGTCAACTGTCAACTGTCAACTGTATGCTGTCAACTGTCAACTGTCAACTGTCAAAAGATGCAACCGAAACTCGATCGCGCCCTGCTTTTTTTGCTCGATAAAGTGCCTCGTCGGCGATCGCAATTAACGTTTCCGGCTGCGACATCGGTGCGGGAATGCAGCAAGCTACACCCAAACTCAGCGTGACATATTCGCTGACAATAGACTTGGCGTGAACTATCCGCAAATCCCGCACTCGATCGCGAATCGATTCAGCCACGCAAGCCGCACCATTCGCATCGGTATTCGGCAAAATTACCGCAAATTCTTCGCCCCCGTAACGCGCTACTAAATCGGCCGATCGCTTCACGGAACGCTGCAATACTCCCGCCACTTGCCGCAAACATTCATCCCCCGCTTGATGGCCGTAAGTATCGTTATAAAGCTTGAAATAATCGATATCGCACATAATTAAAGAAAGCGGTGCTTCCTCCCTCGCCAAACGCCGCCATTCCGTATTCAAATATTCATTAAACAAGCGGCGGTTTCTCACCTCAGTCAAACTGTCGTAAGTTGCCAAATACTGCAAAGCGCGATTCACCGTTTCCAACTGCTGTTTTTGCTGCTGCAACTGGCGGTTGAGAGCGGCCAACTGCTGTTCTGCTGCGTGCGATCGCAGCAAATTTCGCACCCTCGCCAGCAATTCCCTCTCGTCAAAAGGTTTAGAAATATAATCGTCAGCGCCCGCATCCAAACTTTCGATCCGAGCTTCCATGCCCGATCGCGCTGTCAAAAAGATGACCGGAATCGCACTCAACTCCGGCGTTTTCCGAATCTCCTTGAGCAAATCCAGCCCGCTTTGTCCCGGCATTAATTGGTCGCTCAAAATCAAATTTGGATGCAAACTTTTCGCTTTTTCCAAACCTTCTATCCCGTCGCGAGCCACAGCCACTCGGTAACGCTCGCTCAATAAAGCTTGCAGGTAAGATAGCAAAAAAATGTTGTCTTCAACTACCAGCAACAGCGGCAAATCTCGGCGATCGACTGGTAATTTTTCCTCAGTTGTTTTTGCTGCCAAACTGTTAGCCGCTCGGACTTTACCTTGAGGAGACAGCGCCCCGATATTTCCCATGCCCCACTCTCCCGCACCCGTTCCCGTCAGCCCCGCCAATTGGGCGATCGCGCACACTAACTGATTCGGCTCCACAGGCTTCGGTAAATGACTCTGAAACCCCGCCGCCAGTGCCGAGGCAGAATCCTCCTCCCGCATGCTTCCAGTCAGGGCCACCGCCGGCAGCAGTTCCCTCTGTTCGGACATTTCTCGCGCCCTGACGCGCCGGATCAAATCGCAGCCCTCAGTTTCCGGCACCGCCAGATCGCTCACTAACACGTCGGGGCGCGACTGTTCCAACTCGGCCATTGCTTCGCCAGCGCTAGGCACTGCCGTTACTTTGGCTCCAAATGCTTCGAGAGCAGTTTTGATAAATTCCCGGCTTTCAGTCATGCTTTCCACCACCAGCACTTGTTTGCCCGCTAGGGGTTTGAGCGCCCTGGCTTGGCTTTTGTCGGTTTGGCCGAGCGCGGGAATTCGATCGCTCGAATTTTGGCTGTGGGCTATAGGTAGCTGCACTTCAAACACCGCTCCATCTCCGGGGCCGGGACTTGACGCCCGCACATCCCCCCCGTGGAGTTCCACCAACTGCCGCACGATGGACAGCCCCAGCCCGAGGCGGTTTTGTTCTGGGGCTTTCCAGGTATCTGCCGGACGGAAATAGTCGAAGATGTGCGGCAGCAGTTGGGCATCGATCCCGCAACCCCTGTCGCTGACGCGGATCGTTACGCCCGACGGGTTGCGATCGAGTTCGATGCGGACTGCTGCTGGCGGCGATTCTGGCGTAAATTTGATCGCGTTCGAGAGCAAGTTCCAGATTATTTGCCGCAATCGTTCTGCATCGCCAATAATGTAGCTGGCTGCCTGCTCGAAAACTGTTTCGATGCGGATGTTTTTGGCATCGGCTGCGGGCCGGAGGGTCTCGATCGCGGATTCTATAATTGACGGGAGGTAAACCCGATCGAGCTCCAGGCGCACTTTTCCTCGCAGCAATCGCGACAGATCGAGGAGATTGTCGATTTGCTTGTTCTGCAATTTGGCGTTGCGCTCGATGATTTCTAAGGCGCGGTTGGTGGTAGCTTCGTTTAATTTCCGCGATCTCGCTAGCTGCGCCCATCCCAAAATCGCGCTCAGGGGCGATCGCAGTTCGTGGGACGCCAGCGCCAGAAATTCGTCTTTTGTCCGGTTGGCCTCAATTTGGGCTGCTTCAACGGCTTTGCGAGCGGAGATGTCGAATCCGAGAGCTACATACCGATCGGGTTTTCCCTGACTGTCGGGCAACGGAACTACTGCTGCGTACACCCAATAATCGCTGCCATCTTTGCGCCGCTGTTTGATTTCTCCTTGCCAAATTTCACCTTTAGCAATAGTTGACCGCAGATTTTTCATTAACTTGGCAGCGCGCGCGTCGCTGCTATCCTGCTGGGAATTTCCCGACAGGAGGCAGTGCCATTTGCTGCCTAACAGTTCGACTTGCGAATATTGCGAAATTTCACAAACTCGATCGCTAACGTAATTGATAATTCCCCTGCTATCTAATTTCACCACCAGCGCCGAGCGGTCGATCGCTTCTTTGATATCCCAACATTCTTGCCACACCAAACCTAGCTCTTTTGTCGGAGAAATGTCAGTCGGGCGATCGAGCTGCTTCAGTTGCTCGCAAGCGCTGTTTTCCTCAATCCGCTCTTCGGTTTCCATTGCTTGTTTTTTCTCCCCTGATTGCTGACAGCTCATCTACAAAGCATCCAGATCCATTATCCTGTTTTTTTCTGCCGGCGCCTGCTTTTCCCGCATTTTCTAGCTGTTCATTTTAATTTAAACTTTCCGCGCTGCACCCCTTTCGGAAGTTATAACATTGTTGATTTTTAATTCTTGTTAGTTCGCCCTGCAAAAATTTTTGCAGAGTTCCCAAAAATTTTATTATTTTGGACCTCTACACTCACCCTCTTGCGATCGACCCTAACTTTTGTTAAATTCCGCCCTCTCGACATTTACCCCAAAACCAAGTTTTTTTTCTGAAAATCTTGGAAAATCGCCTTGAATGCGTTACAAATCCGGGTTTCTTCGATCGTTTCTTCGAGCGCAGCCTATTCTTTATTGTATCCTTGACAAGCGTGTAAACTTATTGTATTATATGTGTATTATAAATCGATAGACAACCCCGTACAGCTAGGCTAACGCACGCTCAACCAACTATCGGCGGACTCAACCATTAATACTTTGAGGAGAATTCTTTGTGAAGGTAGATACAGTACGCGCTCGCTTTGAACAGACAGCCTTTGATTATGACGGCTTAATTCCCCGCCTGATTCCCTACTACCGCGAGCAACAAGACTTAATAATACAGTTAATACCTTTTGCCAGCAACGATCGCCTCAAAGTTTTAGATTTGGGTGCAGGAACAGGAATACTGTCAGCCCTGGTGTTGCAAGCATTTCCCCAAGCAAATGTCACGGCTTTTGACATGGCCGAAAATATGCTAAAAATTTGCCAAACAAATTTGTCCGCTTTCGGGCCGCGGCTGACATTGCAGCAGGGCAACTTTGCCGCCGACGATTTCGGCGGCGGTTACGATTTAGTAGTTTCGGGATTGGCAATCCACCACCTGGACGGCGCGGGAAAACAACAGCTATTTCACAAACTTTTTAATTCGATGAATTCCGGGGGAATCTTGCTAATTCGAGATATTGTCACCGGCGCTACTCCCAAGTTGACAAAGCAATACGAACAGTTGTGGCGCGAATACATCAAAGGTTGCGGGGAAGACGATGCAGCGTACTTTCAAGCTTATCTGGAAGAAGATATTCCCTCCTCGGTTGAAGAGCAAATACAGTGGCTTGCCGCAGTGGGTTTTTCCGAAGTAGGATGTCATTGGCGCTATCTAAATTTTGCTGTTTTTGGGGGAGTCAAACAATGAGTGCGATCGCCCAAAATTCTGTTACGGTAAATCTGCTAGTTCGCCAAAGCTATTAAATGCTTACAGATACGTTTTTGCTAAAAGTTGGCGAGAATTATTGGAACAGTTGACCGCAGATTTAGAAACAGGTGAATACAATACAAAGTACCGCAAATAGCCGCTTCCACCAAGTTTGTAGTCGCGCTCGATCGCCGTTCGATCGACACGCTACAAACTTGCATTTCTTACATATACAGGTAGTTATGTCAAGCTATTTTTGGCATAAATTTTAATCCAAAAAGTTTACACTCCTGCTCGGTTAAATCTGAAAAAAAAGCTTTTATGAGACACAAAAAGATAGACGATCGGCGTCTAATAAAAATCAGCAAATATCTCAGCAAACACCTGAGACACGAACCCGATAGCATCGGCATTCAACTAGCTCCCGGCGGCTGGGTTCCGGTTAGCGAACTCCTCGATGCCTGCGCCAGAAATAACTTTGCCATTCAGTTTAGCGAACTCAAACAAGTAGTTGCCGAAAATGACAAACAGCGCTTTTCCTTCGACGAAACCGGTACTTTAATTCGCGCCAACCAAGGACACAGCATCGAAATTGACTTGCAGTTAGCACCTGTCATTCCGCCCGATATTTTATATCATGGAACAGGGAGGGGTGCAGTAGAGTCTATTCTGAGAGAAGGGATTAAAAAAATGTCGCGACATCACGTTCATTTATCGATCGATATCGAGACAGCGCGCAAAGTAGGGGCAAGGCACGGCATCCCGGCCATCTTTACTGTAGGCGCTGCCGCCATGCACCGCGAAGGTCATACATTTTATTGTTCGGATAATGGAGTTTGGCTTGTTGATTTCGTTCCCCCCAATTATCTAAAATTAAGTCATTAGTCATCAGTCATCAGTCATCAGTCATCAGTCATTAGTCATCAGTCATCAGTCATCAGTCATTAGTCATTAGTCATTAGTCATTAGTGAATATTTTTTTGGTAAAATCTATAGCGTATACTTGTAGAGGAAAAGCATTCGGGCGACAATTTATCAAATAAGTTTCAGGTTTTATATCCGAATGCTTCGCCCCAGCCCTCACGCAACCGATCGAACCAAACTTAATATAAATAATTACACATTCCTAATCCCCAATCCCCAATTTCCAATCCCCAATTCCCAATCCCCAATCCCCAATTCCCAATTCCCCATCCCCGATCCCCAATTCCCAATTCCCAATTCCCCATTTCCAATTCCCAATTCCCCATTTCCAATTCCCAATTCCCAATTCCCCATTCTAAAATCCTTATGAACGATCGCGACAATAACTACAATCAAAACAACTCTCAAAACCGAGGATTGCTAGGATCTGGCTGGAGGCCCCTGTACAGGAAATTTGACTGGGATTACGTAATGCATTTAGTCTCCAGCGATCCCTTAGAACTCGCTCAAAAAACCTTAGATGCAGCCAGCGATATTGCCGACGCAATGGGACGCCACCAATATGCTTGGTGGGCAAATATCTTAAATGTCTTTTCGGAAAATACGCGCTACGAAATGGACGAGTTTTGGGATTACATTACCCCGCAGCCGATTTACCCAGATTACCGCTACAGAGATGTTTTAACTACCGAAACTCCCGTCATTCAATTAGTCAGCCGTTCTAGCATTCCGATCGACTACGTTCTCAACAAACTTCAAGAGATTGTGGTTTTTAAAGTTCTGGATTTGTTGGAAAAACCGGATACAATTACCCAGTTTTTTATGGAAAGGCATTTTTATTATCCGCCCGATCGATTTATCGGTTGGGAACGTTTGGAAGTGCTGGGTACTGTGTATGCTTATTGGGCAAAACACAACTGTTGGCTGCAAATCGACAGCTACGACAGGGGGAGGCGGCGCTACACTCTGATTTGCCAAAATATTGCACCGATGGTTAGCAAAGCTACATACAATTTAGCGGTGATTCTCAGCGGATACAAAAGCCGCGTGGGACAGGTACACAGCCAGTATCCAATTCGCACCTTTACTCCCGAGGTGCAAAATTTTACAGATACAATTCAGCAGGCAATTCTCGATCGCCATCAAGTAGCTGTTTTAGTCAGCGGCGAACCGGGTACCGGCAAAACTGCATGGACGCAAGCGGTAGCAAAAGAAATTTTAGTACCTTTGGGTTACGTAATTTTTATTTTAGACCACGATGCCGTTGAAAACTTCGTGCCTCCGAGTTACCTGGAAAGGATTTGCATCATTATCAACGAAGCTGACAACTTAGCTCAAGATCGATCGACCGCCGCCGCCCAGCGCAGCAACAAAACAGAACACATTCTGAGTTTGCTAGACGGGACTTTGTATCAAAGCGTAATTGGTGAAGAAGGCATTCAATTTCAGCAAAAACTCGCAGTTTTAATGACTTGCAACACCACCGAAAGACTCGATCCGGCAATGTTACGCAAAGGGAGAGTTGATTTTACCTGTGAATTTACGCACAAGTTTGTGTGACCTATATACCAGAATCAAAATTAATTTATGCGATCGTACTGAGAAATTTTGCTCGTTTTGCCAACACTAACGGGCGAATTTCTCGATTTTTACGATTTAAGGAAAAATTTAACTTGCACCGGTAGACAAATCCCTTAAAAAATGATATAAATCAGGTGTGAGACCCTTCGAGGGTTAAAACAAATCTCATCCTAAATCCAATTTAAAAGCCCTTTTGATAAAGCTCGAAGCCTAAAATCGCTGGTGACTTCTCAGTCGAATGTTTTGTCTCAGTTCGGCTGGCCGGTATAACTACAAGAACTTGAGCCACCTCCTGTTCTCGCCAGCAAACGCTCTCAGTTAAGAATAAAAAGGGTTGGGAAACCGGAATAGAGAGATCGACCGAGCAAATTCAGATCGGGCAGGAATGTCAGGACAGGAATTTTGCTATTTCCACAAAAAAAGGGTGTTCATCTGCCAGTAATGCCGGGTCAGTATCGATCGCGATCGATCTGACCGCACTAAATTTAGAAAAGCCAACTAATGCAGGGATTTAAAAGTACAAACTAGGGGTAACTCGTGTCCGAACTCCCTGCGGGAGTTAACGGCAATAAACACTCTCATTCAAGCAGGAATCTGACATTAACCTAGCTTGTCCGGGTTTGTAGGGGTTGTCACCGAAAAGACACTTTTAACCTCAAATGGCATTTCTTACACCTGACAGATATGGAGGGGATTCCAAACAGTGCAAACTAAGCCAGTTAAGCAGGAAAGTCAGATACTGGGAACGTATGCTGGCGGAAAAACCCTGATTCCCAACCAGCTCGCAGACGCAGCAGCCGTACCCGACAATGAAGATAGATTGCGGCGGTACGTGGAACATTCGCCCGATGCCGTGGCGATTATAGACTGCGAAATGCGTTACGTGACTGTTTCTCGTCGCTGGGAAACAGATTGTGGCTTGGATGCAGGCGAGGCAATCGGTCGATTTCACTGGGAAGTGTTTCACAACGTGCCGCAATATTGGTTGCAAAATGCACGGGCTTGTTTGGCTGGAATTTTAGAATACAGCGAATTTGTAGAAATGCGTCCGATCGAACCTGTTGCAGAAAATGCGCGTTCCGGGCGCTGGGAATGGGTAAAATGGGTAATTCAGCCTTGGAAAAATAGTTCAGGGGCGATCGGCGGTTCGATCGTATTTACAGAGAAAGTAGCCAGCGAAATTGCTTCAGAAAATTGCAGCAAACAGCCGTCTGAGGTGAAAAGCCAACAGTTAGAAATAGCGGATTTGCTAACTAAAATTGCTCTCGATCGCGCTCCAGATACAGTTTTTTGCATCTCTTCAGACGGTCGCATTGACTACGCCAATGAAGCCGCTGTTCGAGTCCTCGGCTACTCGCAATCCGAACTGCTAGAACTAACAGTTAGCGACATCGATCCGCATTTGCTTGCTGCAGATTGGTCGGCGCACTGGGAGGAACTCAAACTGGCAGGCAACCTGACTTTTGAATCGAGTTACAAAACCAAAGAAGGCGCGACTTTACCCGTCGAAGTTAAAGTAAGTTATTTAGAATGGGGCGACCGCCAATACTGCTGCACGATTGCCCGAGATATCTGCGATCGCAAAGCAGCAGAATCAGCACTTTTAGAAGCTAAAGAACAACTGCAAGCTGTTTTAGATGCCGTCCCCGGATTCGTTTCTTGGGTCAGTTCCGATTTGCGCTACTTGGGAGTTAACAAACATTTAGCTGCTGCTTACAAATTGGAAGCAGAAACATTTATCGGTCAGAAAGTTGGTTTTTTAGATAACAGTCCTCTGTTTAACGATCTAGTTTACGAATTCTTTGCCAGCAATGCAAAAACTGTTTCTAAAGAAATAACAGTCTCCATTAAAGACGCAACTAAAACTTATTTGATTGTCGCGCAGAAGTACCAAAAAGGTAGCACGGCGGTGTTTGTCGGCTTGGACGTTACAGAACGGAAACAAACTCTTTTAGCTTTGCAAGAATCCGAAGAACGCCTGCGGCAGCAGGCTGCAAAATTAGAGCAAACTTTGTTGGTTTTGCGACGGACTCAAACTCAATTAATTCAAACAGAAAAAATGTCTTTTCTGGGGCAGTTGATGGCAGGAATAGCTCACGAGATTAACAATCCAGTAAGTTTCATTTCCGGCAATATCAGCCACGCCAGCGGCTACATCAACGACACGATCGAATTATTAGGGCTTTATCAAAAGCATTACCCAGATCCAGCGGAAGAAATTCAAGCTCGGTTAGAACAATTGGATGTAGAATTTATCAAAAAAGATGCGAGCGAACTGCTGCGATCGATGAAAGTAGGTTCGGAAAGAATTCGAGATGTCGTGCGATCGCTCCGCTTGTTCTCGCGTCCCGACGAAGCTGAAATGAAGCCCGCAGATATCCATGAAGGCTTGGACAGCACTTTGCTAATCCTGCAAAATCGCCTGCAGGCTAAAGGCGGGCGTCCGGGGATTAATTTAATCAAAGAATACGGTAATTTACCCAAGGTAGAGTGTTATGCCGGACAGTTAAATCAAGTGTTCATGCACTTGCTAACCAACGCGATCGACGCTTTAGAAGAAGGGGGTAAAAACTCTGAAAAATACGATAAGATAGGTCAAGAGCGATCGAAAATTCACGCACCGCACCCTCAAATCCGAATTCGGACTGAAGTAGTAGCTGAAACCGAAGTAGCAATCTCGATTAGCGACAACGGTCCCGGCATGACAGAAGAAGTTCTAGCCTGTATTTTTGACCCTTTATTTACTACAAAATCTCCGGGTACGAGTACGGGTTTGGGGCTGGCAATTTCTCACCATTTAATAGTAGAGAAACATGGAGGTCAACTGTATTGTTTTTCTCAACCAGAAAAAGGAACAGAATTGATAATTCAAATTGCGATCGATCGATGTTAGTTGACAGTTGATAGTTGACAGTTGACAGTTAAGAAAAGTTTTGAGTTTTGAGTTTTGAGTTTTGAATTAAGAAATGTCTTTAACTCAAAACTTAAAATTTAAAACTCAAAACTCCCGATAGATTACCAATTCCCAATTCCCAAATTCTATGATAATCGAGTGGCTGAAATTTAAAGTACCTGCCGAAAAATCGGACGCATTTATCAAGCGAGACGAGGAAGTTTGGACGGCTGGACTCAAAAGTTTTCCCGGTTTTTTAGGCAAAGAAACTTGGATAAATACAGAGCAAGAAGAAGTTGTAATGTTAATTCGCTGGCGATCGAGAGAGGAATGGAAGTCAGTTCCGCAAAGCATTATAGACGAATTAGATAGCAAAATGGGCGAGTTGCAAATGCCGATCGCGGAAAGCAAAGAATATCAAGTGCGCAAGTTTTTGCATTAGTCAGTCATTAGTCATTAGTCATTAGTCATTAGTCATTAGTCATTAGTCATTAGATATCTCTCATCTGCTGCCAATCAATTGCTGCAACCCAGAGACTTTCCTCTTCGGAAAATTGCACCACCCCATAAACTTCTAATTCTTCGCTATAAATAACAAGCACTTGACCTTGTTGCAACTTAATATTTTGGAGTCTCAAATCTTCGATCGTTCCCACACAATTTAGACGGAGGCGACCTCGTTCATCCGCATTGTGGAAGTCGGCAAAAATTCTCGGGTGACTCATCATTTTACTCCGATCTTTGCGTTAGCCAGTGCGCGTAGATAACCAACGTTCCAACGACTTCTGACTTTCACCACTGCGCCTACCTGCTAACAAACCTTCAATTCCAATATGTTCGTCTATATCTGCCCATTCGATCGCGCAGCCATCACCCAGCAATTGCCAATTTTGTCGTTCGCGGGCCGAGGCGTGCATCAAACGGGGATACCAAACCAGAGGGACGCTGATGCTGCGACCGTCAGCCAAATCTACAATCAGCTTCTCATCAGTGACACTAACTTGGCTAGCGATCGGTTCCGTAATAAATAATGGGTTTGACATTGCCAGACTATAGAGTTGGGCAAGGAGCAATCGATTCTGCTGTTGTGTCTTCGAGCTGACTGGTAAGATAGAGAGTATCCCGACTAAAATCTTGCTCGTGAGGCCATTGAATGCTACCAAAACAGAGTTTGACTTGTTGAAAATACTCGATGCTTTGAAGTTCGGTAAATATTCCTTTTTCGAGATAAGGCGTCACATCAAAACGCCGAATTTCGCCATTATTAAAAGTGAGGCGAAGTTGATAGTTTGGTAAAGGTTCAACTTTGATGACTTTGGGAGACATACAATTACTCCGGCTTATTGGAGGGGATTAATATGGAAATTACGGGCATGACGAGAGTTTTTGGGCAAGGATGATGATTTCTATTGTAGCCGATCGCTCTTGTTTGCAAAGAATAAAAAAGCCGATCGCACCCCCAAAAAAACCTCGATCGCCCTTAATTCCCCTCTTCCTTCTTCCCTCTTCCTTCTTCCTTCTTCCTTCTTCCCTCTTCCTTCTTCTTCCTTCTTCCTTCTTCCTTCAAGTGAGGCTATCTTAGAAAAGACGCTAGCGCAAGCACTGTCATGGCATCTCCAAACGATCGAAACACGGCGAATTCATCTGTGAAACAGTCTCTGGAGGCTGGCTTAGCAGCTTTAAAACAACAAGAGTACGATCGGGCGATCGCCCTTTTGGCATCTGTTGCGGCAGCAGAAGCAGATCGGCCCTGGGGCGTGCGCGCGCAGATGGGCTTGGTGGCTGCCTACAAAGCAACTGGCAACCTCAAAGAAGCGATCGTCCTGTGCTCTTCCCTCACCAACAACCCCAATTCTCAAGTTAAAGCTTGGGCCGATCGGGCTTTGAAAGAATTGCTCGAGTTGCGCCCGCCAACAGGACAACAAACTCCAGAAACACTCGAAGAAATTTCTGCCGCCACAAATTCCCCAACTCCGCCAGAAACAGGTTTCGTTCCCTTTGGCGGCGAAACGCCAAAACCCAAAATAACGCCCGCTAATGCTGCCGGATTTGTAGCCTTTGAACCGGAAATCGGCTCTGCAACACACAAAAACGTACCGCCATCAAGTCCCGAACCGCCAACTGTTGGGAGTGCTGAATTTACCCCGGAAACCGCTGCAGCAGGGGAATTCCCCGCCACCGATACAGATATTAGCGACGGCAACAGTATCGAATTTCCCGCCGATCTTTCCCTGTTGCTAACTGGGGATACGGCCGAACATACTTGGCAGCAAGCGGGGCGGGCTAAGGGGTGGCGGCCTCTCAAACCGCTGAAATTGACGGGTTTGCGGATCGAAGCTGTTGTTTCGATCGTCGCCCTGTTTTTTGCAAGCCGATTTGTCCTGCGATTCCTGATGGGGTCAGTTAATTCATTTTTAGTTCAGCTTTACATATATATCAGGCTGCCTTTTATCAAACCAATTCAACTTCTGTACCGCGATCCGACTTTATTTTTGCAAATTCTGTTTGGGCTGCTGTTGGTGGCATCGCCGTGGGCGATCGATTTGTTGCTGAAACTGTTTTGCGGCATCGCACCCCTGCGGGCAACTGTTTTATCAAAGCACAGCAAAGAAGCAGGCCGGGTAATGCGGAGTTTTTGCAAAAAACAAGGGATGCGGGAACCCCTGCTGCAACTTTTGCCGATCGATCTTCCCGTTGCTTTCAGTTACGGCGGTTTGCCTCGATTTGCACGAATTGCTGTGAGTCAGGGACTGTTGGAACAGTTGGCAGAAGATGAAATTGCTGCAATTTTTGCTCGCGAATTGGGGCATATCGCGCACTGGGATTTTGCGCCGATGTCTCTAGCTGTATTGGTTTTGCAAATTCCTTATTTAATTTACTGGCAAGTCGCGCATTGGGGCGAACGGCTGTCCGATTTAATGACAGTTCCATTGATCCGTGCCGCCGTCAAGTTGGTGGCGGGGGCAATTTCTGCCTGCAGTTACGGGATTTATAAGTTGTTGAAGTGGCCGATGTTGTGGCTGTCGCGTCGGAGGGTATTTTTTAGCGATCGAACTGCGGCGGAAATTACCGGCAATCCCAACGGTTTGACGCGGGCGATCGGAAAAATTGCGATCGCCACTGCTAGCTGTATCGAACAACAAAAACAAACCAGTTATTTTCTTGAAAGTTTCGATTTGTTGTTGCCGGTGGGCGTGGGGCAGGCGATAACCTTGGGTTCGGCCGCCCAGCATTCATCTTTGGAACCGATTCTGTTGTGGGATGTCGCGAATCCTTGGCGCAACTGGCTGACAGTTAACTGCACGCATCCTTTGCTGGGAGAACGTTTAAAATTATTGGCACTCTACGCTCAATTTTGGAAATTGGAGACTGAGTTAGATTTGGCAAGTTTATCGGATTCTGAGCCAGCTAGCAAGGGAAAATTGGCATTTTTTAAATCAATTTTCCAATCGCAAAACTCAAAACTCTTGTTGCAAGGCGCGCCGTTTTTTGGGATTCCGATGAGTTTGGCAATTGTGGGGGTTTTGTGGTCGATCGGGGCAATTTTGTCAAGGACGAGTATTTGGCAGTTTGACTGGTTGTTGGGCGATCGATCGATTTTGTGGGGCTGTTTGCCGATCGGGTTTAGCCTCGGCACTTTGTGGCGGATCAATTCTTTTTTCCCGGATATTCCGGCGCGAAAAGTTGGGGAATTGAGTTTGCCGGAGATTTTGTCAAATCCCGAGACTTTGCCGCTGGATGCTAAGCCGGTGAAATTGGAAGGAAAACTTTTAGGTCGATCGGGCATCAGCAATTGGCTGGGACAAGATTTGATTTTGGAAACAGATTCGGGATTGGTGAGGTTGCACTACGTTTCGAGATTTGGTCCGATCGGATCTTGGTGGCCCGTATCCGTGCGCCCGATCGACTTGCTGGGAAAATCGGTAACAGTGACGGGCTGGCTGCGCCGGGGGGCCACACTGGCGATCGACCTCGAAACCCTGCGCGCCTCCGGAGGCAAAGTCAGCAACAGCGGACACCCTATCTGGTCGGCAATTTTAGCCTTCGTCGCCGCCTTCTGGGGCGCTTACATCATCGTTCAAGGCGGAAGATAGCGAGAGGGAGAGAGTGGGAGAGTGGGAGAGTGGGAGAGTGGGAGAGGGGGAGAGTGGGAGAGTGGGAGAGGGGGAGAGTGGGAGAGTGGGAGAATGCCCAATGCCCAATGCCCAATGCCCCATCCCCAATGCCCCATCCCCCATGCCCTCTTCTTTCATTAAGAAAAGTTGCTATTTTGCCGACAAAGTGTTACATTAATTTACATGAATCTGCTTGACAAAAAGAGCGCTGCGACCTGAGCGGGCTAAAACCCTTTAAGCTAGCGCGCAAAACTTGTCAACCTCCCAACACAGCAAGTTCAGCCAGCCGCTAGTCGGCTGTTTTTTTGGCACCCCGATCGCAAGTAAATTCACAAAGTCATTCAAACGAGATCTGCTTGCAGTTAAGTTAAGAACAAAATCTTCCTAAATAACTAGCTGTGTTACCGAGGCTGTGATACCGTTAAAGAACGGTTAAACGCAGCCCGACCCAATTTAAGGGATGCAAGGGTGAGTAAAAACTTCTCAGGATGAAGAGCGAGGTAAAGTTGCAGGTTAAAAAATGTTAGCCATTTTATCCATCACCGTATTAAACTGAATACTGGTATCTCGAACGCCTGAAATTGACATCCTTGGAAATAAATTTCTACAGTGCTGGCTATAAACATTCTGAATCAAAACCGGAAGCAAGCAATACAGAATAGCCAATAGCCTCAACAATTGAGTGATGACTAAAAGTTTGCACAACAACCTTAGATTTAAGAGTTCTCTGCATCGGCGGCCAAGATCCGACCTTGTGAGAGTAAATCATCTTTTTCTAAAAGGTGGGGGGATCTGTTGGGGTTGGTCGGATCGACGCGCAAATTTTGCGGTAAATTCGTCTTTTGCTGCGGTTAACATTCGGTTGACTTCAGGTAATTGTGTTCGAGCAAATTAATTAAAATTCAAGTCTGGAGGAATCTTTCATGTCTATTCGTTTATATGTCGGCAATCTACCGAAAGAACTCGATCGCCAAGAATTGCAAGAAGTTTTTGCGCCGGAGGGCGAATCTGTTACCACCAAGGTAATTACGGATCGCAAAACCGGTAAGTGCAGGGGATTTGGTTTCGTAACGGTGCTGACAGACGAACAAGCCGACCAAATTATTGAGAAATATAACGGCTTGATGTTCAAAGAAAACCCGCTCAAGATCGAGAAAGCTCTACCTCGCACTAAGGGTAAATCCGACAAGGGCGATGAAGAACAGCAGCAGCCGCAGTCGGCGACTCCCTCACCGGCGCAACCCGTGCCCCAACAGCGCTCGGCTCCGACTCAAGGAGGAGGTGGCGGGGGCGGTGGCGGGAAGAGCAATCGCCGTCGGGGCGGCGACAAATCCCGCCGCAATACAGGAGTATCAACTTCGTCGAACGCCGATTCCGGAGCGGTACAGCCAGATCCGCGCTGGGCAAGCGCTCTGGAAGAGCTCAAGCAAAGGCTTCTGGAAGCTCAAGCTACTAATTCGTAGTCACGATCG
Source organism: Oscillatoriaceae cyanobacterium Prado104 (assembly GCA_025454405.1). Taxonomy (GTDB): domain Bacteria; phylum Cyanobacteriota; class Cyanobacteriia; order Cyanobacteriales; family Microcoleaceae; genus Microcoleus. The sequence goes on from JALOON010000021.1 coordinate 38,818, forward strand.
AGCTTGTTTAATTGATATCTGGAAGGGGCGATCGAGAATTGGCAAACAGCTAATGCTCGATCGCTTTATTTATTACATAATATCACCATCCTGTGGGGGCGGGTTCGCCGACATAATTGACACCCAACGACAAATCTCAAAAACCCGCCCCACCCCACGAAAAGATTAACAATTCATTGAATTTAATCGCCAGATCGAGCATTTTTTGGGTCGATCGGCTGGGTGGGGGCGGGTTTATCAATATTGTCGATCTGTGACACAAATTGTCGCGAACCCGCCCCTACGATATTTTGTTTTATAACACAATAAATTCATCAGGAATACATGATTTTTATTGAATTTAATCACACGATCTAGCTTGTTTTGGGTCGATCTGCGGGGTTGGGGCGGGTTGATAAATATTGTCGATCTGTGACAGAATCCCTGGCGAACCCGCCCCTACGAGATCTGGCTATTTTGGGTCGATAGAACACTATATCAACTATCAACTATCAACTGTCACCTGTCAACTGTTTGCTTACCAAGGGCTGCCAATTAGTGTGAATCCCGCCCAATAATGGGGGTGAGATAAATCTAAGTTGGCAGGTATTTGCGGCGATTCTGGCAAGTCGATCGCCCCTCGATTTCCCCGCAATTGGTTGTTAGCAATTACTAACTGTTGGCGCAGCATTTCCAGTTGCGCTTTTCTCAGGGCTTCTGCTTTAATTGGTTCCGATCGCAAATAGCGGTAAAACTCCGTCATTAACCCCAAAGTTCCAGCATCATCAACTTTCCACAAACTCGCTACAACCGATTTTACCCCACCGCGCACTGCAAGTCCTGCAAATCCCATTTCTGCTTGACTGTCGCCCAGTGCAGTTTCGCAAGCACTCAATACCAATAACTCTACTCCAGAGCGATCGTACCATTTCGCTTGCCGGAATTCATCTAAACTTAAAGAGCGATTCCAAAAATCGATTTCTGCTTCTTTGCGTCCGTTTTCTAGTTGCGGAAAACTCGCGTGAGTCGCTAAATGAATTATTTTAAATCCCCCCTGTTCGCGCTGTTTTATGAGATTTTCAAGGGTGAATTCTTCATTGAGAAAAGAACGACCCTGCCACAGCGGTACTTGCGGATTGTTGTTAGGAGAAATCTCGTCTTTGGTGGCTAGTATTGGGTTTCTCGCACCGACGATCGCGGATAGTTCGATCGGCACTGCTGGCAACTCGCGTTTGTCGGTGTGGGGAAATATTGAAGCACCCATTGCTAGCACTCTGGAGTCGCGCAAACTTTGATAATTCGTGTCAGTCAAACTGACGCTGGGAAGCGTACCGAGGCTGTATTTTTCGACAAGAAATTGCTTGCCGTCGTGCAAAGCAGCTAGTGGCAGTTGGCGCAAACCGCTACCGAATGCAAAAATGAGAGTGTCGATATTTAATGCCTCTAAATGGTTGCCGATCGGTGCAATTAACCAGTTATAAAGTTGCTGCGCGCTTGGCAAATATCTCTTGTCTCCTCGCAAACTATTTGGTTTTTTGGAAACGTAATCTTGGAATATTTTCACAGTTTCCATTAAATTTTGTTGCTCGACGTAGATGGTTTTAATCACGGGAGGTCCTTCGGGAACTACTAAGACTAGCGATGTTGAATGAAGACCGGGAAGCGCGTAAACTATGACTGCTTTTTTTCCGGTTTCTGCTTCAATATTTTTCAAGGTTTGTCTCAGGTATTCGCCCGATACTTTTTTGTCGGTTAAATTTTCGCCGAAGTTGTTTTCGTAGTCTTGTTCAAACAGTCGATCGATCTGAGCGATCGCATCTTCGGCATTGTTTTGCGCGAGAGTTTGTTCGACGGTCGATCGAGTGATTTCTAACGGAATTAAATTAGGAATATCTGGAAGATTTGCACTTTCTGCCCTCGAATTGGGAGCGGGAGTTGGCGCGGGAGTTGGCGCGGGAGTTGTAGAAGGCGAAGGTTTTGGTTCGGGATTTGGTGAAGGCGCAGGAGTTGGTAAAGGCGTGGGATTAACTGGAACTGTTACGGTTTGCGATTCAGCGAGTTGGGCCACTCTTTCCCACCAATTAGGTTCGCTTTTTGGCAGTTCAGACCCGACAGCAACCGGAGCGCTAGAAGCAGGACTTAACATTATCCAACCGTCGGGTTTTTGTTGAGTATAAGCACCGAGGGATGGCGGATTTTCTGGAGGATTTTCGGAAGCGGGTATAAAAGTAAGATTCGGCGGTGCGGCAGGTACTGTTTGTTGAATTGTTAATCCTTGAGGAGTCTGCCATTTAATTGTCAAATCACCTGTTTGAGGGTCTCGATCGAGCGTAGTTTGCGCGCCCAACGAACCGCCAATTAACAATGCTAAATCTTGTTGCGGATTCGTGCTGACTGTTGGCGCGGGGGCAATTTGTAGGGGCGGTGCCCCCGTGCCCGCCCCCGATGGCCCGATCGCACTTGCAGGTGCGATCGAAATTGGCACTACAGGGGCAGTTTCTGGGGCTGGAACGGCTGCGGGCGCGGGATTTGGCGCGTTTTGAGGTGGAGGGGCGATCGGGCTTGGAGGCGCGCTATCTGTGGGGATTCCAGACGAGGGGGGAATATTCGGGCCGGGTCGAAGTCTTGCATCCGCGCCGGGTGTGGTGGCTGCTGGGGGCTGTGTGGGGCGCGTGAGGGTGACTGAGGTGGTTTGAGGCAATTGGATTCGATCGAAGGGAAAGCCGGGAGGAAAACTCGACTCTGACTCTAAAACAGGAATCGGCCTCGGTGCAGTTTCACCGGGTATATCGGTGGGCGGTGCTGACGTTGGCGCTTCCGTGTCTGAATTGGTGGGAATTGGGGCAGGGGCGATCGAATCTGGGGAATTTGAGGGGGGATTGGGAGGAGGTGCGGGCGATTCAGTCTCTGCTGGCGGCGGACTTTGAACAGTTACGGATTCGGGCGGTGAAATACCGGCAGGCGCTGGATTCACAGTTTCCGACGGCGCTGAATTTGCGGTTTCCGACTGCGCTGGATTCACAGTTTCCGACGGCGCTGAATTTGCAGTTTCTGGCGGCGCTGAAGTTGCAGTTTCCGACGGCGCTGAAGTTGCAGTTTCTGGCGGCGCTGAAGTTGCAGTTTCTGGCGGCGCTGAAGTCGCAGTCTCTGAGGGCGCTGGATTCGCAGTTTCCGACGGCGCTGAAGTTGCAGTTTCCGACGGCGCTGAAGTTGCAGTTTCCGACGGCGCTGAAGTCGCAGTCTCTGGCGGCGCTGAAGCTGCAGGATCTGGCCGGGCAGTTACAGTTTCTGACGGCGCTGAAGTCACAGTTTCCGACGGCGTTGGAGTTGCAATTTCTGACGGCGTTGGAGTTGCAGTTTCTGACGGCGTTGGAGTTGGAGAATTTGCAGGCGCTGGAGTTGGAGTTTCTGACGGCGTTGGAGTAGAAGTTTCTGACGGTGTTGGAGTTGGAGAATTTGCAGGCGTTGGCGCAGGCGATGTCTGAGGCTCAGGAATCGATCGAATTTCTATGCGATCGGCATCTTGTTTGCGTGTATAAAGAAAGCTATTGCCAGACAAAATTGTTGATTGCGCTGTACTATTTCCTCTAGTAATTTCGCCAGCAGTTCCGTTAACTGTTGGATCGCCAACAATAAAAGGCGTTAGTCCGTTACCGCCGTGGCGCAGAAAAATTGTACCGCCATTATCCGCCGCACCTCCAGCAGTAGAAATGCTAGCATTAACGTTATTTCTATCTAGAAAAGAACTTGTTGCCCGAAAAAACTTGTCAGTCCAAATCTCAACATTTCCACCTTGACCGTTACCGAGGCTTTGAGCGTTAATTCGATCGACTGCAATATTTCCGCCAGCATTTACAACAATATTCCCGGCTCGATCGGGAGAAGTCGAATCAAGAATGCCAGTGACAATTTCTCCGTTCTCGCTGTACAAAGAAATGCCCGATGGTGATGTAATATCTTGGGCAGTAATGTTATTAGTTGTAACGATATTAATCGGAGTTGCAGATTGTGGAATATTATCTTGAATGCTGATGCTATTGAGAGGAATTTGATTGCCGATCGGTCCGCCAAACCGCACAATTCCCGCATCGGGTTTGACTGTAAAATTGTACGCTCCATCTACTGTAGAATTAAAGGTGAGATCGCCCGTACCGGAAATTATCGCAGAAAGGTCATTAGCCAACGTTACCGGAGCGCCAAAAGTAATATTATTGCGATTAGTTTCAACTTTTCCCTGTGCGGTAATACTGCTTGCTTGGATATCGATATTGCCGCCAGTCACAGCAGCATTGCTAGAGAAAGTCTGGGCATGAAGATTTGATGTCGCGACGGTTCCTTTAGCCTCTACGGTAATATTTCCGCCCCTACCGTTGCCCGCAGCAGTAATCAGCGGGCCGGCAGTTGTGTTGATATTAGCACCGCTTTTAATGCTAAGATTGCCGCTGTTGGCATTGAAGCCGCTTAATAAGAGAGCGCTGCCAATTCCTGCTGTATTGATATTAGTTCCAGCATCGAGGGAAATATTGCCGCCGCTGTTGCCGCCGATCGCATTTATAATTCCACCAGTAGTATCGATCGAGCCAGTGGCTTGAAGAGAGATAGAAGCCCCTTCTATAACGCCACTTGTGCGGATATTTGTAGTAGTAATGTTGCCTACAGCATTGAGGTTAACTGTGCCGCCTCTGTTAGTAGTCAAATTTGGATCGGAACCATCATAACTTGTAATTAACTGTCCCGTCGTAATATTGCCGTTGGTGTTGCTAAAGCTGATATTTCCACCTTGTTCTTTACCCGGCGCTGATACATTACCTGTTGTAATATTTCCTCTTGCGGATAGAGTAATATTGCCGCCCGAAGTACCGTTTTTTGAAGTAGTATCGAGATCGCGAATATTGATATTGCCATTGATGCTCGTAACATCGATACTTGCAGCCCCAGATGTTGAACTTCCCGTATTCTCTGTTGCGAGCTTACCCCCTACAATAATATCATTTCTGGCTTGCAACCTGATAGCACCAGAATTATTGCTGGAACCATGGGCTTGTATGGAGTCTTCATATCCTCGAATATTAATGGCTCTTTGTTCGCTAATAATAGTAACACTACCGCTATGGCCTTGAGGTGTTAAGCCAGGAGTTCCACCAGCAAAAGTCATTATACAACCAGCGCCCCCCCCACAATTGAGGTTTATATCATCTTGTGCTTTGATAGTAATGTCACCACTCTTATTAACTGCCGAGAAAGTAGCGAGATTTCCTGTAAGAGTAAAGCTGCCACCTGCATTAACAGTAATATCACCGCCATTGCCAATCGCCGTAGGAATTAAAGTAGTAAGTCCTCCTGTAACGATATTACCTCCGGCAGTTAGAGATATATCACCACCATCATTATTAAACCCGTTTGTTCTAATCGTTCCCGTTTGAATGTTTCCGGCAGCTTGTAGAATTACGGGGCCGACGGTAATCGGTTGACTGTAATAAGTATCAATGTTTCCTGCATGAATGTTGCCGCCCGATCGCAAAATGACCGATCGAGAATTGCCCAAGATAGATTCATCCGTACCGACAGGAGCACCAGCCTTATTTGTATCTGGGTTTGTGATGGTAATATCTCCGGTAAAAATAATACTTCCCGTACCTGAAGTCGTATCTACCTTGATAGACACACCTAGATATTCTCCAAGAACAACATCTCCATTCTTTACCTGCAAACCAGAACCCGTTAATTCTACTTGTCCTTGAGAATTAACTTTTACCCCTGTTGCACTTTCCGCAAAACCAGCACCCGTCAATAACTGAGGTAAAGAGACAGGTAAAATCCCATTCTGAGGCAAATTGCCCGCAGCAGATGGCGGCAGAATCTCCACACTCAACAGATTTCCCGGTTGGCTGATTCTCACCAAACGTTCGCCCGGAACAGCAGACACAGTAAGATTTCCTCCCGGTGCAGAAAGTTGCCCGGTACTCAAAATCGTGCCTCCCAACAAAGTTAAATTGTGACCGTTTCTCACTGCCAAATTGCCAAGATTGATAATTGCCCCTGGCTGTTGATTTGTAAAAGCAAAAGCATTAGGAGTTCCTATTAATTGTGCGTAATTATTCGTGCCAACTGCGTTAAACCAGCCATTGTTAAAACCGATACCTGTTGCAGTAGTCGCGGTAAAAGAACGGGTAACATCTAACCTTGCATTTGGACCGAAAATAATCCCCGCCGGATTCATTAAGTATAAATTGGCAGGGCGATCGATGCTAATTGTGCCGTTAATCTCCGAAGGAACACCGCCAACAACTCGCCCTAAAATATTGCGGATATTGGGATTTTGTCCGAGCAGAATAAAATTGGCAATTTGTCCTTGAGTTAAATTAAATTGTTGAAAACTGTGAAATAGGTTTGCACCGGATGTTCGGCCGCCTATGATGTCAAATTGGCTGCCGTTGGGAGCGATCGTAGTATTGGTATCGTTAGGGACGGCTTCGATGATTTGCGCCGTGGCTGTTTGGGATCGATCGAAGATTCCTATTTGCCAAGTTGCTGAGGCAGTAAATGCAAGGAAGGTTAGGAACAAGCTGTTTGTTTTGTGTGTTAATATCATGGTTTTTTAGTAGATGCTATTCTGACGATCGATCCAGCGACAATACACAAAAACGCAATCCTGTAGGGGCGGGTTCGCCGACATATTTGACACCAAATGACAAATCTCAAAAACCCGCCCTCACCCACGAAAAAATTAAAAATTAATTAATTTAACGGCGCGATCGAGCGTTATTTGAGGTCGATCTGTTGGGTTGGGGCGGGTTTATTAATATTGTCTATCTGTGACACAAATTGTCGCGAACCCGCCCCTACGATATCTGGTGTCACAATGATAAATACATCCGCAATACATGGTTTTTTATTGAATTCAACCGGGCGATCGACCTATTTTTGAGATAATTCATTACATCATATCACCATCCTGTAGGGGCGGGTTCGCCGACATATTTGACACCAAATGATAAATCTTAAAAACCCGCCCCCACCCCACGAAAAGATTAAAAATTCATTAAATCTAAACGTGCGATCGAGCGTTATTTGGGTTAGCTGGTTGGGTTGGGGCGGGTTCGCCGAAATATCTGACACCAAACGATAAATCTTAAAAACCCGCCCCCACCACTAAAAGATTAACAATTCATTGCATTTAACCTGGCGATCGAGCGTTATTTGAGGTCGATATGTTGGGTTGGGGCGGGTTTATTAATATTGTCTATCTGTGACACAAATTGTCGCGAACCCGCCCCTACGGAATTTGGATTTTATAGCAATAAATTCATTGGCAATACATGATTCTTCAGTTAATTTAACCGGGCGATCGAGCTATTTTTCAGATAATTCATTACATCATATCACCATCCTGTAGGGGCGGGTTTGCCGACATATTTGACACCCAACGACAAATCTCAAAAACCCGCCCCCACCCCACGAAAAAATTAACAATTCATTAAATTTAAACGTGCGATCGAGCGTTATTTGAGGTCGATCTGTTGGGTTAGGGCGGGTTTATTTTGATTGTCGATCGGTGACAGAAACTGTCGCGAACCCGCCCCTACGAAATTGGGATTTTATAGCAATAAATTCATTGGCAATACATGATTATTCATTGAATTTAACCGGGCGATCGAGCTATTTTTGAGCTGATTCATTACATCATATCACCATCCTGTAGGGGCGGGTTCGCCGAAATATCTGACACCAAACGATAAATCTCAAAAACCCGCCCCCACCCACGAAAAGATTAATAATTCATTACATTTAACCTGGCGATCGAGCGTTATTTGAGGTCGATCTGTTGGGTTGGGGCGGGTTTATTAATATTGTCGATCGGTGACACAAATTGTCGCGAACCCGCCCCTACGGAATTTGGATTTTATAGCAATAAATTCATCGGCAATACATGATTATTCAGTGAATTTAATCGGGCGATCGACCTATTTTTGAAATGATTCATTACATAATATCACCATCCTGTAGGGGCGGGTTCGCCGAAATATTTGATACCAAACGATAAATCTCAAAAACCCGCCCCCGCCCCGCTGGCAACTTACCAGCAGGCATACTACAATATATAATACACGTATTTGAGCAAAATCCTTGGGGTTGAGGAAAATCTCGATCGCAGCCCCTCGATCGTGCAAGAATATGAAAACCAACACGATAGTTAAATAACGCACGGAGCAATTGCAGTGGACTCCAAATACAACCCCGCATCCATAGAAGAAAAATGGCAGCAAGCATGGGCCGAACAAAACTTAGACTTGATGCCGGAAGATACCCAAAAACCGAAATTTTACGCCTTATCCATGTTTCCCTATCCGTCGGGAAACCTCCACATGGGCCACGTCCGCAATTACACAATTATTGATGTAATTGCCAGAATCAAGCGAATGCAAGGCTACCGCGTGCTCAATCCGATGGGATGGGACGCTTTTGGTTTGCCCGCAGAAAATGCCGCGATCGAACGTGGAGTCCCCCCGGCTAAATGGACTTATGAAAATATCGCCCAAATGAAAGGCTTGTTTCAGCGTCTGGGCATTTCTTTCGACTGGACAAAAGAAGTAACAACCTGTTCTCCCGATTATTATCGGTGGACGCAGTGGATTTTTTTGCAATTCTTAGAAGCTGGGTTAGCTTATCAAAAAGAAGCTGCTGTTAATTGGGACCCGATCGACCAAACAGTTTTAGCAAACGAACAAGTAGATAATGAAGGGCGATCGTGGCGTTCTGGTGCTAAAGTGGAACGCAAATTATTGAGGCAGTGGTTCCTCAAAATTACTGACTATGCCGAACAGTTATTAAATGACTTAGATAAATTGCCGGATTGGCCGGAACGAGTCAAATTAATGCAAGCTAACTGGATCGGTCGATCGGTAGGCGCTTATTTGGAATTTCCCATTGTGGGAATGGAGGAAAAAATCGGCGTTTTTACCACCCGTCCCGATACGGTTTTCGGTGTCAGTTACGTTGTGTTAGCGCCGGAACACCCGCTAACTCAAAAAGTGACAACAGCAGATAGAAAAGATGCTGTAGAAACATTCATCAAAGAAGTCGCGCAACAAAGCGAGATCGATCGAACTGCGGAAGATAAACCAAAGCGCGGCATTCCCACAGGCGGCACGGCAATCAATCCTTTCAACGGCGCAGAAATTCCCATTTGGATTGCCGATTACGTACTGTACGAATACGGCACCGGCGCAGTCATGGGAGTACCCGCCCACGACACGCGAGATTTCCAATTTGCCCAGCAATATCAACTGCCAATAAAAGTAGTAATTGTGGCAGATGATGAAGTGCCGCTGACTGCTGCTTACACCGAACCGGGAATCATGATTAATTCCGAAAGCTTCAACGGCATGGATTCAATTAAAGGCAAAGAAGCCGTAATTAAATTTGCCGAAAATGCTGGTTGTGGCAAAGCGCGAGTGCAATATCGGTTGAGAGATTGGTTGATTTCCAGACAGCGTTATTGGGGCGCGCCGATTCCGGTAGTTCACTGTCCCAACTGCGGAATTGTCCCGGTTCCCGAATCGGAATTACCCGTATTGTTGCCGGAAAATGTCGAATTTACTGGCAAAGGTTCGCCCTTGGCAAAGTTGGCAGAATGGGTAAACGTTCCTTGTCCGAGTTGCGGAACTCCGGCGCAGCGGGAAACAGATACGATGGATACTTTTATCGATTCATCGTGGTATTTCTTGCGCTATCCCGATGCGAGAAATGAAGCGGAAGTTTTCGACAAAACGAAGACTAACGATTGGATGCCTGTAGACCAATATGTCGGCGGCATCGAACACGCAATTTTGCATTTATTGTATTCGCGATTCTTTACCAAAGTTTTGCGCGATCGGGGTTTGTTAGATTGCGACGAACCGTTTCAACGCTTGTTAACTCAAGGCATGGTACAGGGAATGACTTACAAAAATCCCGTTACTGGCAAATACATTCCCTCCGAAAAAGTTGACCCGGAAAATCTCAAAGATCCAGAAACGGGCGAACCTTTAGAAGTCTTCTACGAGAAGATGTCTAAATCAAAATACAACGGCGTTGACCCCGTAAAAGTCATGGCAAAATACGGGGTCGATACGGCGCGGATGTTTATTTTATTTAAAGCGCCGCCCGAGAAAGATTTGGAGTGGGACGATGCCGATGTAGAAGGGCAATTTCGCTTTTTAAATCGCGTTTGGCGCTTGGTAACGGAGTTTGCAGCATCCCCCCCAGCCACCCCCGGTCAAGGCGGTGAGAATGCGGAATTAAGCAAGCCTGAGAAGGATTTGCGGCGGGCAATTCACACGGCAATTAAGGAAGTCAGAGAAGATTTGGAGGGCGAGTATCAGTTCAATACTGCGGTTTCTGAGTTGATGAAATTGAGCAATGCTTTAGCGGATGCTAAGTGCAAAGATTCGCCAATTTATGCGGAAGGAATTAACACTTTGATTTTGCTGTTAGCGCCGTTTGCGCCGCACATTGCTGACGAGTTGTGGCGCGGAATAGGCAACAGCGAATCGGTACACAAATCGAGTTGGCCGAGTGTCGATCCGTCGGCATTAATTACCGATGAAATTACGCTGGTAATTCAGGTAATGGGCAAGACTCGCGGTGCAATTCAAGTGCCTTCTGGTGCGGACAAAGCTGCTTTAGAAAAGTACGCTCGCGAGTCGGAGATTGGCAAGCGCCACATTGAAGGTAAGGAGGTGAAAAAGGTAATTGTGGTGCCTGGAAAGTTGGTGAATTTTGTAGTAGCTGGTTAAAGGGCGATCGCGATGCAATCCGATACCGAGTCCGGGGCGCAACCCCCTTGATAATTCTGTATGGTGCGGATGTATAGATTTTAGATTTGCAATTTTTAATGCGCGATCGGTCTATCTAAAATTGCCTGACGCAACCTACAACTATCAAGGGGATGATTGACCCGGATTTGGTATGAAATAAGTTTGCTTTTGTCATTGAACGGATTATTTATATAGCAATCCTTACAGGAGTCGTAAAGTTTTTGACCCCACCCAAACCCTCCTCTTAATAAGGGGAGGGAGTAAGAAATTTACAAATGATTTACGATCGCTATATCTGCTATTTATAAGAAAGTGAATTTTGAGGAAATTGAGGAAGAAGATTGTCAAAATGAGCGGGTGTAAGGTCGATCTCGTGTTTGTTCAAGCATTTTTTTTAATACAAACTCTTCTCTTGAATTTCTGTTGCTCTATATGGAGAATCCCCCCAAAATTCAGGTAGCGGTGTCGCCCAGGAAATCGGCACAGAAATTACATCTAAAGTTTCACCATTTTTAAATATTTCTAAAGTATATCCAGATTCTGGCTGTTTTTTGGTGGGAGGGAGATAGTCTAAAACCACTCCCTTGTCTCCTTTTTTTACAGGACTATTAGGAACATCTTGTTTGAGTTTTACCCACTGAAATAAGATTGCTGTTGTCATTGTTTAGTTCTCCGATGATTTGTCAGGATAAAGGGTAATAAATTTAACTGTATCGGATTCTTCGTCTTGTTGCCAGATAGTGATTACCTTAACTAATCGACCGTTAGGGCCATACCATTGACTTTTGACTTTAAAGCGAGTCCCCCAATCTGTAGGTGTCACTTCTGCAACTTCAGCAACCCCTACAGCTTCCATTATATCGTTTTTGAGAATTTGCCAATTTTCTTGGCTGTAACCTGCTAGAGCTAAATACTCGGATTTATCGTCTTTAGGTTGGTAAACAAGTAAGTAATTTGTTATCTTTTGGTCTTGAATGACTAAGTTTGAGGGTATTCTCATTAATTGCGCCCTAATCCCTCGATCGAGCATATCATTGATGGGGCGGGCGATCGTGCTTGATTTGAAAAGGGCGATCGCAATCTCAAATTTAAAATTACTAGATTCCGTAGAAATTACTGGAAATTGGGTTATGATTTAAGTGAGCGATCGCCCTCAAAAAAGTATTTTTTCGAGTTGATTGTAGGAGAATATACAGATGACAAGCACTTTACAAACAACCGAACGACGTTACTTCACAGAAGAGCAATATTTAGCACTGGAAGAAACAGCAGAAGACAAAAGCGAATATCTCAATGGGGAAATTATTCGGATGACAGGCGCTTCTACTAATCACAATCAAATTGCCGGCAATTTATATGTTGCTTTGAGTCTTGCTCTCAAAAAGCAGAATTATCGCGTATTTATCGGTGACGTGCGTCTGTGGGTAGCAAAAGTGCGGCTGTACACTTATCCCGATGTAATGGTAATTTTTGGAACACCTGAGTATCACAACGATCGTACCGATATGGTTACTAACCCTCAAGTCATTGTGGAAGTTTTATCAAAGTCCACTAAAAATTACGATCGAGGTGACAAGTTTGCCTTTTACAAAACTATTCCTACTTTTCGAGAATACATTCTAATTGACCAAACAAAAATTCACATCGAACAGTATTCTAAAACCGAGAATAAAAAATGGTTGTATTGCGAGTATGACGAGGAAGATCCGGCATTAGTATTTAATTCGTTTCAGGTTGAAGTTACGCTAGCGGATGTTTACGAACAAGTTAATTTTGAAGAAGTTGAGGAAGAAAACGATCGAAATGAGGAGTGAAGTCGATCGCGCGAGAGTTTATTCAAGCACTTTGATGGTGGTGGCGATCGATTGGTGTTGACATTGTTTTTTCTCAAAGGGCGATCGACTGATGTTATTGTAAGACTATTGATGGGAGCAAGATTTGCTCATCTGCTCCGATCGAAATTTGTATTGCGGGCGACGATCGAACAAACAATCCATTGCATTATTTATTTGCGTTCGTATTCTTGGGGATACCTTTCTCGATCGTCGAATATTTTATCACAATCCGGTAGGGGCGGGTTCGCTTCAATATCTGACACCAAACGATAAATCTTCTAAACCCGCCCCCACCCGACGACAAGATTAAAATTCGCTGAATTTAATCGCGCGATCGAGCGTTTTTTGGGCTGGTTTGTTGGTGGGGCGGGTTGATAAATATTGTCGATCGGTGACAGAATCCCTGGCGAACCCGCTCCTACAAAATCTGCAATAGATGCGATCGAACGCGCTCTCAAATCAACTATCAATTGTCAACTATCAACTATCAACTATTTACCAAGGGCTGCCAATTACTGTAAATCCCGCCCAATAATGCGGGTGAGATAAATCTAAGTTGGCGGGTATTTGTGGCGATTCTGGCAAATCGATCGCGCCTCCATTCCCCCGCAATTGATTGTTAGCAATTACTAACTGTTTGCGCAGCATTTCTAGTTGGGCTTTTCTGAGGGCTTCCGCTTTAATTGGTTCCGATCGCAAATAACGGTAAAATTCGGTCATTAACCCCAAAGTTCCAGCATCATCAACTTTCCACAAACTCGCTACAGCCGATTTTACGCCGCCGCGCACCGCAAGTCCGGCAAATCCCATTTCTGCCCGACTGTCGCCGATCGCAGTTTCGCAAGCACTCAACACCAATAACTCTACTTGTGAGCGATCGTACCATTTCGCTAACCTAAATTCATCTAAACTTAAAGAGCGATTCCACAAATCGATTTCTGCTTCTTTGCGTCCGTTTTCTATTTGCGGAAAACTCGCGTGAGTTGCTAAATGAACTATTTCAAATCCCTGTTGTTCTCGCTGTTGTTTGAGATTTTCTAAAGTGAATTCTTCATTGAGAAAAGAACGACCCGGCCACAGCGGTAATTGGGAACGATTGTTAATAGCAATCTCATCTATGGTGGCTAGCATTGGATTTCGCGAACCGGCGATTGTGGATAGTTCGATCGGCACTGCCGGCAACTCGCGTTTATCAGTGTGGGGAAATATTGAAGCACCCATTGCTAACACTCGGGAGTCGCGCAAACTTTGATAATTCGTGTCAGTCAAGCTGACGCTGGGAATTGAACCAATGCTGTATTTTTCTATGAGAAATTGCTTGCCGTCGTGCAAAGCAGCGATCGGCAATTGACGCAAACCGCCATCAAATGAAAAAATCAGAGTATCGATATTTAATGCCACCAAATTGTCGTGAATCGGCGCAATTAACCAGTTATAAAGCTGCTGCGCGCTTGGCAAATACCTCTTGTCTTCTTGCAAAATATTTGGTTTGTTGGCAACATAATTTTGAAATTGCTTCACATTTTCAGCTAACTTTCCTGGCTCCTCGATGTAGAGGGTTTTAATAACGGGAGGACCTTCGGGAACTACTAATATTAGCGATATTGAATGAATGCCGGCGATCGCGTAAACAATGACTGCTTTGTTTCCAGTTTCCGCCTCGATATTTTTCAATGTTTGTCTGATGTATTCTGCCGATACTTTTTTGTCAGTTAAATTTTCGCCGAAGTAGTTTTCGTAGTCTTGTTCAAACAGGCGATCGATCTGACTGACAGCATCCTCGGCATTGTTTTGTGCGAGAGTTTGTTCGACGGTCGATCGACTGATTTCTAAAGGAATCGCATTCGGAATATCTGGGATATTCGGACTTTGGGCGATCGCGATCGGTACGGGACTTGGTGCAGGACTCGGTGCGGGATTTGGCGCGGGTGCGGGGGCTGGCGAGGGTGCTGGTGTTGCGGGTGCTGGCGTTTGTGTAACAGCAGGTGATGGTGTGGGCTGGGGGATTCGGGGAATATTTACCACCAAATTAGAAGGGGTGTCTGGCGAGTTTTGTCCGACACCAACCGGAGGAACTGGATCGGGAGTTGAAACTATCCAACCGTCGGGTTTTTCTGTAGCAGAAGTGCCGAGTGATGGGGGATTTTCTGGAGGGTTTTCGGAAGCGGGTATAAAAGTAAGATTCGGTGGAGGAGCGGGTACTGTTTGTTGAATTTCTATTCCTTGAGGAGTCTGCCATTTAATTGCTAAATCTCCGGTTTGAGGGTTTGTATTGACGGTAGTTTCAGCACCCAATAAACCGCCAATTAAAAAAGCTAAATCTTGTTGCGGATTTGAGCTGGCTGGTGGCTCGATCGCACTTACAGGCGCGATCGTACTTGCAGGTGCTGGCTGAATTTGCTCTACAGGGGCGATCGCTGGGGCTTGAACGGTTGCGGGCGCGGGATTTGGTGCGATTTGAGGTGGAGGGGCGATCGGGCTTGGAGGCGTGTTTGTTGTGGGGATTGCAGAAGCCGGAGGAATGTTCGGGCCGGGCCGGAGTCTTTGACCCGCGCCGGGTGTGGTGGCTCCTGGGGGCTGTGTGGGGCGCGTGAGAGTGGGTGAGGTGGTTTGAGGCAATCGGATTCCGCCGAAGGGAAAGTCGGGGGGAAAACTGACGCTGGACTCTGAGCCTGAGGAAGGAATCGGCGTTGGCGTAGTGTCACCGGGTACATCGGGTGGTGCATCCGTTGTTGCTGGAGTTGGAGTGTCTGACGGCGCTGAAGTTGGAGTGTCTGGCGGCGCTGAAGTTGGAGTGTCTGGCGGCGCTGAAGTTGGAGTGTCTGGCGGCGCTGAAGTTGGAGTATCTGGCGGCACTGGAGTTGGAGTGTCTGACGGTGTTGAAGTTGGAGTGTCTGACGGCGCTGAAGTAGTTGCAGGTTCTGGGGTAGGTGCGGGCGTTGGAGTTTCTGACGGCGGTGGAGTTGGAGTTTCTGACGCCGGTGGAGTTGGAGTTTCTGACTGTGCTGGAGTTGGAGTTTCTGACTGTGCTGGAGTTGGAGTTTCTGACGGCGCTGGAGTTGGAGTCTCTGACGGCGTTGGAGTAGTTGCAGGCTCTGGAGTTGGTGCAGGGGCTGGAGTATTTGCGGGTTCTGGAGTTGGTGCGGGTGCTGGCGTCGGTGCGGACGTAGGTTCTGGAGTTGGTGCGGGTGCTGGCGTCGGTGCGGGTGTTGGGGCGGGTGTTGGGGCGGGTGTTGGAGTGGGTGCGGGCGTTGGTGTGGGAGCTGGAACAGATATAATAGCAATTCGATCGGCATCTTGTTTGTGTGTATAAAGATAGCTATTACCAGACAAAATTGTTGATTGCGCTGTACCATTTCCTCTAGTAATAACACCAGCAGTTCCGTTAATTGCTGGATCGCCAACACTAAAAGGCGTCTCTCCATTACCGCCGTGACGTAGAAAAATTGTACCGCCATTATCGCCAGCACCTCCAGCAGTGGAAATGCTAGCATTCATCCCATTTCTATCTGTGAAAGAGTTGACTGCTCGAAAAAAGTTTTCAGTCCAAATCCAAACATTTCCGCCTTGACCGTTACCGAGGCTTTGAGCGTTAATTCGATCGACTGTAATATTGCTGCCAGCATTTACAACAATATTTCCGGCATTATTCGGAGCAGTCGAGTCAAGAATGCCAGTTACAATTTCTCCGTTCTCGGTGTATAAAGAAATCCCCGATGATGATGTAATATTTTGGGCAGTAATGTTATTAGTTGTAACGATGTTAATCGGCGCGGAAGTTTGGGGAATATCATCTTGAATGTTGATTGTGTTGAGAGGAGTAGAGTTGCCTACAGGAGCCAAAAACCGAACAATTCCTGCATCGGGTTTGACTGTCAAATTGTAGGCTCCGTCAACTGTCGAGTTAAAAGTAATATCGCCCGTACCGGAAATTTTTACCGAGAGGTCATTACCCAATGTTACCGGAGCAGCGAACGTAATATTATTGCGCTTAGTTTCGATATTTCCGCCAGCAGTAATACTATTTGCCTTGACATCGATATTGCCGCCAGTCACAGCTATGTTGGGAGAAAAAGTAACGGAATTAATATCCGATGTCGCAACAGTTCCTTTAGCATCTATGGTAACATTCCCGCCCCTACCGTTGGCAGCAGCAGTAATAATTGGACCAGCAGTGGTGTTGATATTAGCGTTGCTTTGAATGCGAAGATTGCCACTATTGGCATTGAATCCGCTGAGAACTACAGCAGTGTTCCCAATTCCGGCTGTATTGATATTGCCGATCGCTTCCAAGGAAATATTACCGCCATTATTGCCACCCATTGCATTGATAATTCCGCCAGTAGTATCTATAGAACCCCCACTTTTAAGGTTAATTTCTCCTCCATTTTGCAGACCGTTCGATCGAATATCTCTGGCATTAATATTGCCCCCAGCAGTTAAATTAACTGTACCGCCACTGCTTTTGTCAGAGGAGGTATCAATGCCTGAATTAACAGTAATTGAACCATTTTGACTGGTGATAGTTATATTTCCTGGATTGGATGAACCACTTGCAGAAATGGGAGTAGGGCCCGAACCAAAAGTAAAAGCAGTACCAGTACCTTGACCTGCAAATACAGCTATAGAACCAATTGTAATATCACCTGCAGCTTCAAGCTTAACTGAACCGCCGTTAGCATTTAGGGCTGTAGTACCCGGTTCGCTTCTGGGATAAGAGTAGTTGCGGATGCCCTCTGTACCGATCGAAATAATTCCATTAGTGCTAGTGATGCTAACATCTCCGCCACTAGAGTTACCGCTAGCACCAGTAGGACCAGTAGGAGCAGAAGGTATGCATTCTGAACCTACAAATACACACGCAGACGCATTAGTAACACTCAAAGCGCTATTAGGACGACCCGACAACGATCTGATGCTATCGATCGTGATGTTTCCAGCAGCTTTGAGAGTAATATTACCACCGTTAGCATCTCCAATATGGAAGGTTACTCCACCTGAAGCATCTACAGAACCTAAGGTAATTCCACCGTTATTGCTAGTAATACTAATATTTCCTCCGCTTTTATAATAGGAGCCTACATTAAGACTCCCTGTTGTAATGTTACCCCCTGCCTGGATGGTAATGTTTGATCCTGGCTCGTCAGAAGTACTTGTAGTGATGTTTTTCAGAGAAATCTCTTGACTTGCTATTAAGGTAATTGATACAGCTCTCGATCTATTTGACAGCTCAATATTGCCATTGGCTATTATGCGTCCGTTACCTAACGGTGCTTGGATTATTACTGGTTCCAGGAATGGTCTCGAATTAGTTGGACTTATTTCGTTAAGTGTAATAGTTCCTGTTCCGTTAGTACGCCCAATTGTTAGGGCTGTAAATACCCGACTAAGGCTATCAAGCTCATTGTTTGTAAAATCTAAAGCTGGAGTGCTATTATCAGTTCCAGCAATAATAATATCTTGGCTGGGAGTGGCAGGTTGAAGTACAAAATTCCCAGTACCTCTAATAGAAAAAGAGCCTCCTGTTAAGTCAATTTCGTTACCTGTTAGAGTAATATTACCGCTCCCAGAATTTAGTGCATTAATTGTCAATTGATTGGCAGCAGCGAGATTGACGTTACCATTATTTGTCTCAATACCTTGTGCTGTCAAATTTTGATTGGCAGCAAAATCGATCGCTCCGCCTGCTGTTGTAATGTTGCTATTGAGCAAAATATTTCTATTCGCTTGCAAACCTATCGTCTCGCCAGATGTTTGATTGGTAAAGTTCAAATTTGTACCTGTTTGAGCAATAATATCTCGATCGGCTTGCAAGAGAATATTGCCAGTTAAAGCAGTTAACTTGGTATCGCTAATCGTGAAATCTGTTATCGTACCGCCTTGTGATAATAAAATCGCGCCAGCGGCATCACCTGAAGGAACATTTGGATCGAGTTGAGTATCGTTTGCACCTGTCCCTCCTGCTTGAATGATAATGTCTCTTGGATCGAGGACGATCGTGCCATTTATTCCGTTATTGGCACTAACATTTACATCTCCTCTAAAGATTAAATTTTCTTTCCCCGATACTTCAACAAAGCCGCCATTGCCAGAATTGCCGCCGCTGCGAGCGCTAATATTTCCATAGAAACCCGTCAATCCATCCGCCCACACGATGACCCTTCCGCCATTACCATTTGTAACAGCATCAGCATTAATTGTTGAATCGTTACTCACATATGTCCGTAGTGCATTTGGCACATTACCTTGACCCTTATAATCACCGCCGACGCGCACACTGCCACCGCCATTCACGCCAGAAGCATCGATATTTGTATTAATTAAACCGACTCGCGAACCCAAAACATTTACACTTCCGCCGTTATTCCCAGAGACATCAATATTACCAGCAACAATTGCCGTACCCGAGTCAGTTGGCACTGTTACTCCCGCAGCAGTCAAATGTACACTTCCATCATTAGTGACAGTCACTCCTGTTGCATTACTCTCGCCTTGTCCTGTCAGTAATTGAGGAATTGATAATACTGAAAATTGGTTGTTGGCATTGGGAGATAAATTATTAGTAATAGGCTGAACTTCTAAATTTAACAAATTTCCCGGCTGGCTAATCCTGACTAAACTTTCACCGGGAACGGCAGCTACAGTAATATTTCCTCCCGGCGCTGAAAGTTGTCCGGTACTTAAAATTGTGCCGCCCAACAAACTTAAATTTTGCCCTTGTCCCACCGCCAAATTTCCCAGATTGACGATTCCTCCCGGCTGCGCATTTGTAAAAGCAAAAGTATTCGGACTTCCCACTAATTGCGCGTAATCATTCGTGCCTGCTGCGCTAAACCAATTATTGCCGAAACCGATACCTGTCGCAGTAGTCGCAGTAAAAGAACCGGGAATATTTAAGCTAGAATTTGCACCGAAAACAATCCCCGCCGGATTCATTAAAAATAAATTGGAATTGCCACCCGTAACTTGAATCAAGCCATTAATCAGCGAAGCATCGCCACCGACTACTCGCCCTAAAATATTGCGGATATTGGGATTTGAGATAAAGTTAGCAGTTTGTCCGGTAGTTAAATTAAATTGTTGGAAGCTGTGAAAAAGATTTGCGCCGTCTCCCGATTGTCGGCCGCCTTCGATGTTGAATTGACTGCCGTTAGGATTAATTTGAGTATTCGTACCGTCAGCGGCTGGCGCAATTTGGGCCGTGGCTGTTTGAGATGGGGCGAACAGTCCGATTTGCCAGGTTGTTAAGGCGGTGAATGAGAGGAAGGGTAGGAGAAATCTAGTTTTTGTGCGTGTTGATTTCATGGTTTTTTAGTAGATACTATTCTGACAACAAACTCATCGACAATAAACAAGAGCGCGATTCTGTAGGGGCGGGTTCGCCGAAATATTTGATACCAAACTAGAAATATTAAAAACCCGCCCCCACCCCACGAAAAGTTTCACAATTCATTAAATTTAACCGCGCGATCGACCTTGTTTTGGGTCGATCTGTTGGGTTGGGGCGGGTTTATCAATATTGTAGGTTGGTAACAGAATCCCTGGCGAACCCGCCCCTACAAAATTTGTGTTTGATAATAATAAGCTCATCGGTGGTACATGATTTTTCATTGAATTTAATCGGGAGATCGACCTTGTTTTGAGATGATTCATTACATAATATCACCATCCTGTAGCGGCGGGTTCGCCGACATAATTGACACCAAACGATAAATCTCAAAAACCCGCCCCCACCCCACAAAAGATTCACAATTCATTGAATTTAATCGGGCGATCGAGCGTTTTTGGGTCGATCGACTGGGTTGGGGCGGGTTTATCAATATTGTCGATCGGTGACACAAATTGTCGCGAACCCGCCCCTATGATATTTGGTTTCATAACAATAAATTCATCAGGAATACATGATTTTTCATTGAATTTAAGCATGCGATCGAGCTTGTTTTGAGATGATTCATCACATAATATCACCATCCTGTAGGGGCGGGTTCGCCGAAATATATGACACCAAACGATAAATCTCAAAAACCCGCCCCCACCCCACGAAAAGATTCACAATTCATTGAATTTAATCGGGCGATCGAGCGTATTTTTGAATTGATCGACTGGGTTGGGGCGGGTTTATCAATATTGTCGATCGATCGGTGACAGAATCCCTGGCGAACCCGCCCCTACGAAATTTGGGTTTGATAATAATAAACTCATCGGTAGTACATGATTTCTCATTGAATTTAATCGGGCGATCGACCTTGTTTTGGGTCGATCGGCGGGGTTGGGGCGGGTTTATTAATATTGTCGATCGGTAACACAAATTGTCGCGAACCCGCCCCTACGATTTTGATGGTGACATCCGATCGTCCGTTCACCAACAATTTATTATTTCCTCTCCATTCTCCTTTGCAAATCCCGCAATTGCTTGTCTACCTTTTCCACCATTGGCAAATCTCCCAAAGTCTCAAATCCCTCTTTTGCCAACCGCAAATATTCCATCGCTTCCCGATCTTTCCTCATCGCTGAATTAACTTGCCCCAAACCGTAGCGCGCGTCCGTCAAATCCTCGATATCGTCAGTTTTCGCCGCATTTATTGCCTCTTGATAGTAAAATTCAGCCTGCGGCATTAACTTCAAATTCTCCAGATACAAACTGCCTAATTTGCGGTAAATTGGCGGCGTTCCCCCTCCCGATCGCACCAACTTTTCCAGAGTTTCTACCGCTTCTGCGATCGAGTTCGCGTTCAGATAAATTTGGGAAATTGCGAGTTTTTGAGCTGCCGAATTCGCTACTTGTTTCTCGATCGCCCTTACTTCCTCTCTCACTTTTTGGATCTCTTTATCGTCCAACAAACTAAACTCGATATCTCCCTCCCCAACAGCACTTTCTGAAGAAATACCCGTGTTAGTTTCGACAATCAATTTGTAGCTAGCACCCGGTTTCAGCGGCGGTTCCCCCGGATACACAATCTCCGTACCGCTAACAGTCATTTCCCAGTTTAATTTCGCGCCATTTTCGCGCAAGCTGAGTTTGTAGCTAGTCGCTCCCGCAACTGGATTCCAGCGCAAAATAGGCTTGCTATCGAGCAATTTCGTGTTCCTCGGACTGATTGTATAAGGAATTGGTGCGGTGTTCCAAAGAATTCTGCCGTCGCCCCGATCGGGGCATTTAACTAAGTCTTGACTGCAGTCTTTTTGAGAATTTCCTTTGGCTAATACGCAGCTATTTAATTGATTTTCTCCAGGGGCGATCGACTTGATTCCTAAATCCGCACATTGGATGGTAATTTGTCCGTTTTGCAAGGTGCGCAATTTGTCTCCCGGATAAATCTGCGTGCCCGCAGTAGGACGAACAATTCTGCCGTTTTGGCGCTCTAATTGCACCTCGCCACTGGCGTAAATAATTTGTCCGTTGGAGATTCTGTTAGTTGCTGCGAGGGCGGTAGCGGCGATCGAACTTAAAGCGATAAAAACTGCAATCCCGATTTTCATGGTTTGTTTCCTTTTACTTGCAAACGTTGGCGGGCAATTTGGATGCATTCATCTTGTTTCGGTATGCTGGAATTGGAATGTTTGAGTGTTTTTTCCCAGTGTTTTAATGCTGCTTGCGGTTGACCTTTGATTTCGAGTACCTTTGCTAGCAGACATTGAGCTTCTGGGCTGTCTTCGCTGAATGCTATTGCTGTTCTTAAATCTGTTTCAGCTTCATCGTATTGCTTTTGTTCTAAGCGCACCCAGCCTCGATTTTTAAAACAAGATGCTTTGACTCCATAGTATTTGGTATTTTCTAAACAAAGAGCGATCGCTTTTAAAGCTTCTTGGTGTTTGTTTTGGAGAATGAAGGTTTTAGATGATTGTGCGTAAGCCTCGGGAAGTCCGCGCCACACAGCATTTTGCATGGCTTGCAACGCACATTGACTATCATTCAATTTGTTGCACAATTCTGCTAAGTTATAATGAGGTGCTGCATAATTTGGGTTGAGTAAAGTAGCTAATTTGTAGTAACTTTTAGCAATTAAAGGTTGATTTTCTTTTGCATTTTTTGTTCCCAGTTCGTTGGCAATAGGGGCTACTTTAGGACCCATTAATATATAACCGATCGCGCTAACAAGTAAGCCAATTGCGAGGCTCAGAATCAAACGAGATAGGGAAACAAACACTGGGTTTTTGGGTCGATCGCCCGCAGGCTCGATCGCTGTAATTTCTGCAGTATTTGAATGGCGATTTTCCCGGCGTTTCGGTAGCGTAAATTCCTCAAAATTTGGCTGCTGGCAGAGCATCGGTATGCTGCTAGCGCCCGGAAATTCCTTGTCCCAGCGCTGCAATTCGTCCTTAGCTTTGCGCACTGCTAAAAACAAAGGTTCTTCTTTAGCTAAATATTTCAACAAAGACTTGACAAAATCTTGAGCGATCGGGTCTGGAATGGGCGCGCGCATCACAATTATTGACGGCAAAGGCAGACCATCGGCTACTAAATCTACTGCCATTCCCATGCTCGAACAGGAATTAAAAATTAGTAATTGCAAGCCTCGAAAAATTGCTCGCTTGATTCCTTCTCTTAAATAATCTAACGTAACGCTATTATTTTGATGGTTGTGATTGATATAAAGCTTGATGTTCGCCCCTCGATCGTCGCTGTCGCTGTGTCCGGCAAAAAAGAAAATTTGCCAGCCTTTTTCATCAAACAGCCGATCGTGAAATTCTTCTGGTGTCGGCTCTTTTAAAAATTCTAATTCGCAGCGATCGCCCAAGTAGTTTTGAATTTCTTGCGCGTCTTGTTCGACATCAATTCCCGTGCTGTTACCTGAAACACATAAAATTCTTCCTCGCGAAGCTAAAGGTCTGCCTCCTGGGGTTGCTTGTAGGGGAACTTTTTTATATTCTCGGCAACTGCCGGTGATTTCTGAATTATAATATTCTTCGCGGAATTGCCACGCATTCCAAGGTAATAGCCACAGGTGAGATTCGCATTCTAAAAATATTTGAACGCATTCCGATCGAGTAGCAATGTCCGTTCTTAATCCCATCTCTATTTTGCTAAAAAACTCGCCCGCAGCCAGCCAGTTTTTCATCTCTGCTTGCAAACCTTGATATATAGCCTCAGGATTGTCTTCCGAAATATTTGTGATTCCTGTAGCCTTAACTTTGATCCGAGTACCGCTTCTGTTATATTGACCGGCAACACAGCTAGCTTGCCACTTGTTTTGCAAATCTGCAATCTGAGGCGCTGGCGGCAAGCTAGCTGAATATTTATTAACTGTTTTTCCTTGTTGTTTCAACTCCGCAGTTACCAGAGGAAATCCGCTGTTTAAATTCCCAGCACCTAAAGCCAATATGACAGTACAGCTCATAAATTAGATGCGATTAAAGTGTATTGGAAAATCATACCACAAAGTTTTCTATTACGCTTAAGTCATCGATGCTTATTTTGATACTAAAGCTCTCATTTGGCTCTACGTAAAAGTCGTGCAACAAAATGCACAAATCTTGAACTCGGGATTGTGTCTCGTCTAAAGTTTCTCCATAATCGGAGATTAAAGCAAGTTTAAGATTGCGCGGCAAATAACGATCGCCCATCGCGGGATGCAGTTGAACGTGAACTCTAAAACTGCCTGAAACGAAGCTATCCTGTAAGGAGTCGCTCTCTCTGGCAATCGCTACCAACAAAGCAACTCTAGTCCTTCCCAAACGCATTCCCAAGTCAATCAATTTAGCCCGAGTAACATCGGCTTCGGGAAATATTTTGACACTCCTTTGATTTCCCTGCAAGATATTTTCCGCCTTTAAGGCCGGACTTCGGAATGCAAAATCTGTACGAGTCTCCGGAAAAATTGCTCCTGCTAAATCTTGCGTTGTTTCCTCAAAATTCTGTTGGGTGTTTTTCCATAAATTCTTAACCCCATTGCCAAAATTTGACAGTTTCGCATTTACTGTCTCAACTGAATCGGCATCTGGTTCGGGATTAAATACCGCTTCAAAAGACTCCCAACCAGCAGTAAATAGGTTTGCCAGCCAGTGACTCAAGTTGATTTTAGATTCAGATAAATGTTCGAGATGAATTAAGAAATCATCAAGAGAATGCAGGTCATTCAACACCAATTCACCTGAATTTACAGCAGGCGAAAATCCGAGCAATGTTGCTTCTTTTTCCGTTTCATCAATGGCTATGGCGATGTAGCCGATGCGTTCTTCCCTAGCTTCGATCGGCACGGGAAAACTGAGAGGTAGATTGGGCTGCAAATTTTCGTTGCTATTTCCTTGCTGGCGGACGCACCTAATCGGGCGACATTCAATTTTCCCCAACCCTTTGATATACAAATCTGCTACATCTTCAAACAAGCAAATTGCGGGATTACAACTATCGCAGTGAGTTAAATCGGTTTCAATATCTAAAATTTTTAAATAATCGCGAACAGCCAACACAGCCAAAGTGTTGAGATAAACTTGTTCTTTTCTGTGGGGGTGGTGCTGTTCGGCGGCAAATTGCCTTGCTGAATTAATTGCTTTTTGAGTAATTGGCATCGGCAAGGCTTGGTTTTCGATAGTGTTATTTGGGGACATTGTTAACTCCTTTGAAGATTAAGATGCACTTCTGTCTCGAAATTCTCGCAATTTAGGGTTGCATTTTTTGCGGTAAAACCCGTACAAGGTATTATATGGGCAGGAAAATTCTTTTGCGAGGACGGTGAAACTTGGTTCCGATAAATACCTCCTCAATATAACTTGGCAAGTTAAATCTGGCCTCCCTCTAATGAATTCATTTAATACCCCATCGGGATTAGTTTCAATCCAGTTTTCTATTTCGGCAAACAACTGAACTGTCTCGGCAATATCGGTTCGATCGGGCGCGGGGATAGTTTCCAAGAGTTCGATCGGTTCTCCCTCTTCTAAGATAAGTTGCGAGGGAGCTGTCTTCTCTTGCTCTTTTTGGAATTTTTGCCGAAAGTTTAGCAGCCGCCACTTCAAATAACTATTGAACCAAGTCATGACATTGCCGCGAGTTCGATCGTACTGAGTTCCGGTGCGGGATTCCCATAAATTGCTGCAAAAAAATTCCCATTGCTCTTGCAAAGCATCTTCATAGTAAGGTACTTTTTCCTTCCAGATGAGACCGGAATTTTTCATCTTGATAATGAGTTGGCTCAGCAAACGCTTTCGCTTCCAAATATCCGAGCTTTCCTGGTAAATTTGGATGTAAAGCCGATCGAATTCTTGATATAGAAGTTTTCGATCCAGACGGCACGATTTGCGGTCTCCAACAGCAGCAGATTCAGCGGATAAGTCGTCTTCCTCTTCATAGAGGTCGCACTCGCCAACAGCATCGGTTGCAGCAGATAAGTCGGGTTCCCCTTCGGAGGGTTGGTACTGGTCGTTCATAGTAAGTGCGGCCGCAACTTTCTTCCTACACTTACTTATCAGGAAAACTTGGGAAGTTTTTTGCAAAATTCCCCAAATTTTTGCGATCCGATGCTGAAAATCCTTGCTGTGCGGTCGATTTGGCTGTGTAACAAAATGTTAAGTTTGTCGCTCGTTACTTCATTTACTCGTTTTTACTCGTTACCAGGCTCTGCCTGGTAACGCAGATCCGCGAGGCTCTGCCTCGCCTGCCAAATATGATGGCGATCGGATTTCTCAGTAAAGTGGCATGAAGAACATCGCTGGCTGACTTAATGGAGTGCGATCTAATTGATAAATATTACCATAAATTCGATCGCCCAAATCAATCCAACTCTGGCGGGTGTTCGCCCAATTTAACCCACATTCCTCTTGCTCGAACCAATGCTGAACGATTCATTTGTAATGCCGCGATCGTAGCTCGACCGAGCGCTGTTACTCCCCTGATTTCTGTCCCATTCTCACTCCAAGCAAAATGCTCTGTCCAAGCTTGCTCCTGAGGATGAAACAAGGCAACCGTTTCACCACTTTCCGGATCGATAGCCATTTGACGATCGCTCTTATAGCGATTGCAAGATGGACAGGCAAAACAAAGATTCTCAAACACCGTCTCCCCACCCATCGAGAGAGGCTGAATGCGATCGAATTCAAACGTCATTGCCGTTAAGAATTCTGCTGTCCGGCAATAGGCACAGCACTCACCAAATCGCTCGCGGATTTGTCGTTGCAACTCGATCCGAATATAAACACTCACGCTGCTGTCGTACCCTCTTCTAAACACTTCAGCGTATATCTGGCGCGAGTTTTGATAATTGTTAACCGATCGGCCAAGGCCAACAAATCATCTAACTCAGCAACCTCATCGGCCGAGAGCAATAATTCTGCATTTCTCGCCACTAGATCGTCTAAATGAGTTTGTTCTGCTGCTGCTAATTTACAGCTTGCCAGTGCTTTTAAATCATCTACATTCAAACCCAGCAGGAATTCTTTATCCAACCCTAATGGATTGGCAAGTCGAGAATAAGTTTGCCAGTCCAACAAAACCCCAACTCGTTCGCCTTGTTGATTTGTTACGTATTGTACTAGCTCGGACATATCATGAATGCTCGGAAGACAATTCTTTTTTATTATAGCAATAATTCGACGGAAATCAATCCATTGATTAAATTCGATCGCACTTAAAAAAATCAACCAGTAACAGGGGCTTGTTTGCGGGGTGGGGGCGGGTTTATTTAACCTATCTGCATCCTTTAAGATTGTTAGCTTTCCCCGCCCCTACAAGCTAATGATTGATGACTAATGACTGATGACTGCTGACTAATAACTAACTTTGCGCTCGGTAACTAAAGTCAAACTCACCCATTCACCCTTATCGCTGTAACTGCGAATCATCCGAAATCGCAAGTCAGGTTCCACCAACCAACCGGCCTCAAAAAAAGTCGGCTTTCTCAATTCAACTTTCACCGGACAAGTGCAAGAACCGCCGTCGGGAAGCAGCAAAACTTGCACGGGCGTTGCACTGTTATTAAAATTGAGAACCGCACCGTCAATAGTAGCGATCGAACTGATAGTTTTCGGATTGGCATCGCTGCCGAAAGTAAGTTTTTGCACCAGCCGATCGCCCCCGTCTAAATCCAACTCCAGCGAAGTAGAATAAAAGTCGGGATTGCGCCAATCTGGATACATTGTCACCGCTTCGCCCTGCCATTTTCCCAGCAAATCTTTGACCGTCAAAGGCGGACGTTCCGGTACATTTTTCTCGGGTATTTTTTCCCGAATTAACGTCAGATTTGACAAATTGCCGCTGGTATTGTAGAGCTGAACGAAGCGCAACCGACGGTAATTGTAGATAAAACCAAACTCAGCACCGCACTCAGAATAAGGTGCTAATTGAATTGAACCCTGACAAAAAGCTCCATTTTCAAAAAATAAGATATCTCTGCCCAAAGTCTGATATTCTCTAACCAGTTCGTTAACTTCCGGTTCGCCGCTACCGCTGGGATTTGGGGAGAAGCGCCGCAGTCTCAACCGCACCGTTTTGTTGTCGTTGAGTCCTGACAGAGAAATTATACTGGGAGTATCTTGCACTACCTCTCCCCGCGGCGATAATTGAGTAAATGAACCGTGCCATTCTCCCAAGTTTTTCAGAAAGTTTTCCCACTGCGATGTCATATTTAACCTCAAGAAATACGCATAAAACTAGAATTATAACGCTGCTGACAGATTTTGGCTTAAGAGATGTTTATGTAGGTGTGATGAAAGGCGCGATCGCCCGCATTAACCCGGAATTAAAAATCATCGATCTCACTCACGAAATCCCCCCGCAAAATATTGCAGCAGCGCGGTTTTGTTTGATGAATTCCGTGCCTTATTTTCCTGCAGAAACGGTACATATTGCTGTAGTCGATCCGGGCGTGGGCAGCAAGAGACGCGGTATCGCACTGCAATGCGGTAATTGCTTTTTTGTCGGGCCGGATAATGGATTGTTCGGCGGAATTTTGAGCCGGGAAAGGGCGATTGCAGCCGTCGAACTTACTAATTCTAAATACTGGCGATCGGCCCAACCCAGCACTACATTTCACGGGCGAGATATCTTTGCTCCTGCAGGCGCTCATTTAGCAAATGGAGTAGCTTTGACAGATTTGGGACAGTCGATCGACCCTAAAAGTTTAGTGCAGTTGCAGATACCTAATTGTATCGAAACACCGACGGGGATCGCAGGAGCCATTCAATATATCGATCGCTTCGGAAATCTCATTACTAACATCCCCAACGAACTGCTGGCAGGCAAAACTTGGTCGGTGACAGTTAACAATAATTCTAACATACTTTCTATTGCCAAAGGTCAAACCTACAGCCAAACAAAACCGGGCGATTTAATTGCGATAATCGGATCTGACGGTTGGCTAGAAATTGCCGTTAACGGCGGCAGCGCTCGATCGGTTTTGCAATTACAAATAGGAGATAAAATACAGATAAATTACAAATAAATTATGCTACCCGCGATCGATAAGGTTCGTAGTGAGGACTTTAGTCCGCCGTTCGTAGTGAGGACTTTAGTCCGCATCATCAATTAGAGGAGAGTTTTTCGGAGTTATTGGTGGGGTGGGGGCGGGTTTATCAAGATTATTTGCGGGCGACGAAATCGATCGCGAACCCGCCCCTACAGAGACTGTTTATTATGATAATCAATTCACTAACAATCAATACATAACATTCTAATCTTGTAGGGGCGGGTTCGCCGAAATATTTGACACTCCGCGACAAATTATATAAACCCGCCCCCACCCAATGAATCACCCCGAAATATCTGACACTCCGCGACAAATTATATAAACCCGCCACCTTCAGCACCATAAGCAATACAAGCTAAAATGTCTTCTCGTTCAATTCCCGGATATTCCTCCAGCAATTCCTCAACTGTCATGCCGCTAGCGAGGAAGTCAAGAATCAAAGAAACCCAGATGCGATGGCCGCGAATACAAGGTTTGCCAAAACAGATGTTTGAGTCGATCGAAATGCGAGACAGTAAATTGTTTTGAGTCATATCTTTAATTAAATTCTACAAAACTTGCTGCGGCGCGATCGGGATTTCAATAACAAACTCAGTACCCTCAAAAGGTGCAGAAACGCAGCTCAATTTTCCGCCGTGGGAACTGACAACAATCGAGTGAGAAATAGACAATCCCAAACCCGTTCCCGAACCTACGGGCTTAGTAGTAAAAAACGGATCGAAAATTTTATTCAGCACTTCCTTAGTCATGCCGGGGCCGCTATCGGCAATTCTAATTATAGCAGAATTGCGATCGCTCGCCTCCGTAAAAATCGTAATGCTGGGATTATTTTGAGTTTTTTGAGGGCAATCTCTCGCCAACTCCAAAGCATCGATCGCATTTGTCAAAATATTCATAAATACCTGATTCAACTGCGATGCATAACAGGTAATTAATGGCAGTTTGCCGTACTTTTTCACCACCTCAATTCCCAAACGCCCGCCCTCTTTCCGCAAGCGCGGCTGCAATAGCATCACCGTACTGTCAATACCTTGATGGATGTCCACCGACTTCATTTCTGCTTCGTCAAGGCGCGAGAAATTCCGCAAACTGAGCACGATATCGCGGATTCTTTCGGCTCCAACTTTCATCGAATCCAGCAATTTTTGCAAATCTTCAATCAAAAATTCCAGTTCGATTGCTTCGATTTCCTCGGCAATTTCCTCTACAGGTGCGGGATAGTGTTGTTGGTAAAGTTCGATCAGTTTTAGCAAATCTTGCACGTACTCGCTGGCGGGCGTCAAATTGCCGTAAATAAAACTCACCGGATTGTTAATTTCGTGAGCTACCCCAGCTACCATTTGTCCCAAACTCGACATTTTTTCGGTTTGAATTAATTGAGCTTGAGTCAATTTCAACTCCCGCAAAGTTTGCTCGACGCGCTCGTTTTTCTCCTTTAACTCCTGAGTGCGTTCTCTCACTTTTTGTTCCACAGAATCGTAAAGCAGGGCATTGTCTAAGGAAATCGCAACTTGAGAAGACAGCAGCCTTAAAACTTCCAACCTGTGCGGGGTAAACGCGCCGACTGTTAAGTTGTTTTCTAAGTACAGAATGCCGATTAATTTGCCTTGATTGACTATCGG
This sequence comes from Oscillatoriaceae cyanobacterium Prado104, assembly GCA_025454405.1. GTDB lineage: Bacteria > Cyanobacteriota > Cyanobacteriia > Cyanobacteriales > Microcoleaceae > Microcoleus. The sequence continues at coordinate 69,450 of JALOON010000021.1, forward strand.
CGTGCACAACAAAGACTTGAGTTGGTGTTTGAGGACGTAAGGATCGCTAGTAAATCTCCCCTCAACCGCCGCATTACTCAATACTAAGTCCGATCGAGTTCTTTCTACGTAATTGATGACTGTCACGGGCAAATCTTCGCATTCCTCAACGGGCGTAAATTGCAGCACTGCAACGTCTTCGGCAACTACAGAAGCTTGAGCGGCAATTAACAGTTTACCATCTCTGAGTAAAATCAAAAATCCCAATTGAGCGCCTGCATTTTCCAAAGAAATTCTCATCAAAGAAGCGAGCAACTTATCGAGGACAATTTCGCTCGAAATTGCTAGGGATGCTTTCATTACAGTTGCTAAATCCAAGACTCTCGCATCGCTGCCGGTGGAAGTGTGAATGGTTGTGGTAGTTTGATTGTTAGCAAAACTGCCGTTAAGCGGCGTCATTTCGCGCAACTGCGGGTACTTTTCTTCCAAATCTTCAACTTTGCGGATTGCACCCCAGCGCAAATAGCAAGAGTGAGCCTCGCGCAAGTGGATTTTGGCATAACTGTATTTGCCTTTACTCAACCAAAATTTAGCTGCTAGTTCGTTGGCAAGAGCTTCATTTTGAATGAACTCATTTTCTTGAGCTAAAGTAATGGAAAAGTCATACAAATCTACAGCTTCCGAGTCTTTTTTGGAAATTCTGGCGATTTCTGCTTGGACTAAAACGTACTTGTGCAGGAAGTTTTCGGGACAGTTATCCGCCCAAATTTTCATTTGTTTTTGATTGGCATCTAACTTCTGCAAATATTCATTTTGCTTGCTGCGCGACGCAGTGGGATAGACTGCTGCTAAGACTAAAGAAAAGAAGAAATTCCATTCGGTAGCCGGGATTGCTGCAGTAATAAAAGATAGCTGCTTTTCGACTTCTAAAGCTAGTTGCAGCGCTTCTTTGAAGTTGCCGTACCAGTACATTACCTGGCATTTGCGGATTTGGTACAGGCATAGCGAGTAGAGGTTTTGATGGGCTTGGCAGTTGTAGACATATTCGGCTTCGGTGATTTCTTCGCTGCCAAATATCAACTTTTCAGGAGTCAGTTTGCTCAAGTTGCAGAGGATTAATTCTACACCTAATAATGTATCGGTAACGAGTTGATTTTTGGTTTTTTGGCTGAACTGCAAGTACCTGCTGGTATCTGCAAGCACCTGCGCTATTTCTTTGCCTTGAAACAATGAGTTGGCGATGCGATTTGACAGGATGTAACCTGCGTATTCTAAATCTCCCGATTCTAATGCTGCTTGATATCCTTCGTTGCTAATCGTGTGGGAATCTTTGATGTGGTTGAACCAGTAATAAAACATACTGACTAGGGACGAACAAGCCCGGCATTGTAAGCCGATATTGCCGGATTTTTCGCTTAAATTCAGCGACAGCAAGCCGAATTGATAGGCGGTTTGGTAATCTCCCGATACGGCGTTTAAAAACATTCCGTAACCAGCGTAGCAGAGAGATGCTTCCGGTACTAAACCGTATTTGAGAGACAGGTTGACTCCTTTTAAAACGCTGACTTTCCACAAATCTGGGTTGTTGAGGTAAGCTGATGTCAGCAAGTTGGTGATTAATTTGACTGCTACTTTTTTATCGGGTACAGTCATTTCGGGAGCGTCAATTAGGGAAGCAATTTCACGATCGGCCAAAAATGCTTTGGCTGCGGCAAATTCTTCGGAAATGACTGTTTGCAGTCCGTCTAGCGGCAAGTCAATTCCCAGCAAATTCAAGGCTTTGATGCCGCATTTAACTGCTTCTTCGTACTTCGCCCGCAAGGTATACTGCACGATGAGCAGGTTGTAAATTTCTACCTTTTCTAAGGGCGATCGGGCTTTTTCTAAGGTAATGTTGATAAATTCTTCTGACTTATCGAAATAGCCGTTTAAATACTCGACGCTGGCGCGCTCGATGTGCAATGCAAAGGCTAAATCGTAATAGGAATCCCAAATATCCCCCTTCAAGCCGTCCATTCCTGCTGTTAAATACTGCAAAGCAGCAACGTAAGCAGTGGCATCTTTTGCCCTGCGGGCGGCATCTAAATTCAATGTTGCTAATTCGATCAATTCTCGATCGTCCGCAATCAAACTGCGAGCTACATTCAAATGATCGACTAATTCAAAGATTCTGTCTGCCCGATATTCAGCAGGCGTATTTTCTAAGATTTGCCTGCCGATTTTCAGATGAACTGCCTTTTTTTGCGAATCGTCAATCAAAGCATAAGCAGCTTGTTGGACGCGATCGTGCAAAAATTTATAATTGAGAATCAACAGCGGAAATAGCACGTAATCTAACGACTTGCTTTCCAATTCTGAAGTCGGCAAAATCAATCCCGACTTAATTGCCGGCAGCAACTGCGAAAAAGTTTCCGACGCTTCTTTCTCATTAATTAAAGACAGCGTATTTAAATCAAATTCATTGCCCAAACAAGCCACTAAACGCAAAACCTGCTGCGTCGGACTCGGCAATTTTCTCAACTTTTGCACCATCAAATCTACTACATTATCAGTGATCGCGCACTGCTCGATTTGACCGATTTCCCAATGCCAGCCGCCTTTACTCCCCGCTTGCGGCGGGTGAAAAACTAGCAAGTTTTCCTGATAAAGTGTGTGCAAGAATTGATTGACAAAAAACGGATTGCCGTCTGTTTTGCTTACCACCAATTCAGCCAAAGGTTTTACTGATTTTCTGTCGCTGTGCAAAGTCTCGGCAATCAAATGAGTGATCTGTTCCACTCCCAGCGGCAGCAACGCAATCTCATTGATAATCGCTTCCTGATTTCGCAGCGTTTCCACAGTCATCATTAAAGGATGAGTGGGACTGACTTCATTATCGCGGTAAGCGCCAATTAAAAACAGGTACTGCGTCGCTTCATCCGTCATCATCAACTCGATTAACTTGAGAGTTGCAGAATCCGCCCACTGCAAATCGTCGAGAAAAATTACCAGCGGGTGTTCCGGCTGGCAAAACACCCGAATGAAATTTTGAAAGACTAAATTAAAACGGTTGAGAGATTCCGTCGGCCCCAATTCAGCAACGGGAGATTGAGCCCCGACAATCAGTTCGACTTCGGGAATCACGTCGATGATAATTTGTCCGTTTTGCCCGAAGGAATTGCGCAGTTTTTCCCGCCAAACTGCTAATTGCGCTTCGCTTTCCGTCAGCAGTTGCCGCACCAATTCCGAAAAAGCGCTAACAACTGCCGAGTAAGGAATCGTCCGCTTGTATTGGTCGAATTTTCCCCAAATAAAATAGCCCCGCCTGCGGGTAATCGGTTTGTCTAAAATTTTGACCATTGCCGATTTGCCGATGCCAGAATAACCGGCAATTAGCATCATCTCGCTGCGGGATTTGTGTTCGCCTCGCGTGCGCACCGCATGAGTAACTTCTGTGGTGGAACCCGATTCTTTCTTAACTACTGAAATCTGGGAATGTTCGGTGCGGTACGATCGATTGTGGGTTGATGCTACCCGTTCAAAAGCAGCTAACAAAGTTTCAACTTCTCGTTCCCTGCCGTAAAGTTTTTGAGGGATTTGAAACTTGTCGGAAATATCTTGACTGCCAAGAGCAAACTCGGCAATAAATCCCGATGTTTGCAATTGAAACAAACAAGATTCCAAATCGGCTTTCAGTCCCCAGGCACTTTGATAGCGATCCTCAGCCGCTTTTGCTAGCAATTTCATCACGATGTCCGAAACCGCTTGAGGAATTTCCGGTGCAATTTCGTTGAGGGGTACTGGTTGTTTGGCAATGTGACAGTGAACCAACTCCATCGGATCGGTAGTGCTAAAAGGCAGTTGTCCTGCGAGCACTTCGTAGAAGGTGACACCTAAGGAATAAAAGTCCGTGCGGTAATCGACTACCCTGTTCATTCTGCCCGTTTGTTCGGGCGACATATATGCTAAAGTGCCTTCTAAAAAATTCGGATTCTTATTGGTAATATTTTCGTTTTCTGAATCAGTGGAAATGCTAAAATCAATTAATTTTACCGTGCCTGTCGCCGGATTAAAAACGATATTTGCCGGGTTAATATCTTTGTGAATTACATTCTTTGCGTGAATTTCTCCCAAGGTTTCTGCAACTTTGATGGCCGTTGTCAAAAATCCTAAAATTGTAAATTTCTGGGAATTCATGAATATTCTTAAAGATTCGCCACCAAAATCTTCTAAAATCATTGCCAGACTGTTTCTCACAGGCTGCAACTTGTAGACCTTGACAACACCATCCAGGCTCAAATTTGCCGTAATTTCGTATTCGCGCCTGTATCTATTTAATTCTTCTGGAGTCGGATAATCTTCTTTGATAATTTTGATAATAACAGGTTGATTGTCCTGCTCGTTGCGGCCGCGGTACACCAGGGAGGTACTGCTTTCATAAATCAGAGCGAGAACTGCAACGCCGGGAATTGCCATCATAGTTGGGTTCTCAAAAAATTAGGTGTGCTTGGTCGATGTACCCTCCATTATCACCCAAGTGCTATTTTTTGGGATGTGTGGGAAAGCAAGCCTTGACGGCAAAGGGGGGGTGCTGCTGTCGGTAGGTTTTGTTGTTGTCTGGCGGGCAGCTAGGTAAAGAAAAGCACAAATATTGGACTTGCGCAAGGGGGCATACTATTTTAGATTTTAGATTTTCGATTGTCGATCGGACGCAGCGATTATTAAATGTCGGCTGTCCGCTATTAAAACAGGGATTTAAACCGCGTTAAAAATCCGCCGGTTGAGGGCGGAAGATGGGGACCTGAATATTTCAGTCCCGGACGCAAAAATTAGTTTGACACGCTATTAATGACCGTAAGGTGCGCGCTGCGCACCCTACACAAGCGAGTGAGTGGGTAAGTCCCGATTTACTAAAACCCTAATTTTTCGTACTAGGTGTCCTTACCTTCCGAGAAAATACGCAACACTTGCAGTTCGATCGCACTCTTTAAACTTAGAACTCCTAACTAAATTCAGTCATCTACCCGCCGGCTTGAATAGTAACCTTTAATCTCGGAGTTAAAAAATCTGCCCGTAGAATCAGCATCTTGCAGGGATTCCCAAATTTCCGGTTCTACATCGCTGTATTGATAAACCGAACCGTTGCTAAATTCTACCTGCAAAACTTGCTCCTCTTCATTGTATCCGATCGCTCTTGCCATTGCGGAATTTACGGGTTCCATCGCGATCGGTTCGCAGCTTGCAGCAATTTCTGGCAGTTCAATACCCGCGCTGAGTTCGGCTGCATCGGCATTCGCAATAAAATCGATCGTTTGCAAGCCGTGGAGTGCAGCTTCGGGAGCGGCAATTTCAATAAACTCCACTGATTCCCCGCGATCGATTAACAGTCCTAATTGACCGTTAGAGTGACCGACTGCTAATACATTGCTCAAATCTATTTTGGATAGTTTCATGAGATTTACCCAGTGATTTTTGTCGCGTCAATATCTCCCCTACATTGCTAGTTTTGCCGCAAGGGAAATAGTGGATTAATTAACAGTTTATTTTGAGTTGTCTAAAAAGTCAATACAGGTAGCTTGCAAAATTTATCGGACAAATCTAGATGTCAGGTGCGCTGCATTTAACGAATTAGTCCCGAACGCACGGGCCAGCTTGAAACCGGGTTTTTTGCAAAAATTCTAGGCTGTAGTCGGCTATTCAAGTAACAACCCGGTTTCTTTGGTTTGATGCGCAAGTTTGGGTTAACAGAAATCTTGCACTTGTGGCAGAAACCGGGTTTCTGGCCTAAACTCTGCCACAAAACCTATAATTCCCCGTCAGAAACCCGGTTTCTCAAAGATTGTTGGGGATGCTGCCAAAGTAAAAGTTAATAAACTTTGCAATTTGTCTAACAAAAGTTGACGATAGATTAAGAATTATTGCTGCAAGTAAAAGTAAAGTTATTTTAAGAACGAGTACAATCCCAAGCAGCAAAGAATTTGAAAATGGCAGGCGGCTGTAAATCTTAATAAAAAGTCAAGCCGTAAAGAATTCATCTAGTGGGAAAATCGGAAACGGCATGAAAATTTAGCATAATCGCCCGATCGAACATTTCCAGCAAAAACAACGGAGAAAACACTATGAAATTGGCTTATTGGATGTACGCAGGCCCCGCCCACATCGGCACCCTTCGCGTTGCCAGTTCCTTCAAAAACGTCCATGCCATCATGCACGCGCCCCTGGGAGACGACTATTTCAACGTCATGCGATCGATGTTAGAAAGGGAACGCGACTTTACCCCAGTAACTACCAGCGTCGTTGACAGACACGTACTCGCCCGCGGTTCCCAGGAAAAAGTGGTGGACAACATCACGCGCAAAGATGCTGAAGAAAACCCTGATTTAATCGTGTTGACTCCGACTTGCACCTCTAGCATTTTGCAAGAAGATTTGGAAAACTTCGTTAACCGAGCTCAATTGGATGCCAAAGGCGATGTCATGCTAGCCGATGTCAACCATTACCGAGTTAACGAACTGCAAGCGGCCGATCGAACTTTAGATCAAATCGTCCAATTTTACATCAACAAAGCGCGCAAAAAAAGCGATTTAGTAGAAGCTAAAAGCGAAAAACCTTCTGTCAATATCATCGGGATGTCTACGCTGGGTTTCCACAACCAACATGACTGCACCGAGTTGAAGCGTTTGATGGCAGATTTGGGAATTGAAGTCAATGAAGTTATTCCCGAAGGCGCTTCGGTTCACAACTTAAAAAGACTGCCGCGCGCTTGGTTTAACCTAGTTCCTTATCGGGAATTGGGAATGATGGCGGCGAGTTATTTGGAAAAAGAATTCGGCACTCCTTGCGTGGATATTACGCCGATGGGTGTGGTGGAAACTGCGCGCTGCATTCGCAAGATCCAGCAAGTTTTGAACGCCCAAGGTGCGGATGTTGATTATGAAGATTTTATCGACCGACAAACGCGGTTTGTATCGCAAGCTGCTTGGTTTTCAAGGTCGATCGACTGTCAAAATTTAACAGGCAAAAAAGCCGTCGTATTTGGCGACAATACGCACGCGGCGGCGATGACGAAAATTTTGGCTCGCGAGATGGGAATCCACGTTGTGTGGGCGGGAACCTATTGCAAATACGATGCTGATTGGTTCCGGGAACAGGTAAGCGAGTATTGCGATGAAGTAATTATTACCGACGATCACGGGGCAATCGGAGATGCGATCGCGAAAGCCGAACCTTCGGCGATTTTCGGCACGCAAATGGAACGCCATGTCGGCAAGCGGTTGGATATTCCTTGCGGGGTAATTGCCGCACCGATTCACGTCCAAAATTTCCCGATCGGCTACAAGCCATTTTTGGGTTATGAAGGTACGAATCAGTGTGTAGATTTGGTCTACAATTCCTTTACTTTGGGCATGGAAGATCACTTGCTGGAAATCTTCGGCGGCCACGATACGAAGGAAGTGATTCACAAGGGAATTTCGGCGGATTCCGACATGACTTGGACGAAAGACGGACAGGCGGAATTGAATAAAATTCCCGGTTTTGTGCGGGGTAAAGTGAAGCGAAATACTGAGAAATTTGCGCGCGATCGAGGGATTTCGCAAATTACCGTTGAGGTGTTGTACGCGGCTAAGGAAGCTGTCGGCGCGTAGTTAGTTGTAGGGTGGGCATTTGCCCACCTTACTTACACTAATTGCTAGCTAAAAAAACTCATCCTTCCATTTCACTAATCACATCTTGGTTAATTTCTGCAACAGCAAAAACACATCTCATATATTCAATCAAGATTCCAGTAAATATAAACAATGCAACAGAATCGATGGCAGCAGAATTTGATAAAAAAAGTCGATTGAACTCTTCTCTTTTGTTTTTACCGTGGGAGAAGTGGCCATATACAAACAAGTCTAGTATTTTCCTGTTAGTTAATTTATTACCCGAAGCAAAAGCATCATTTAATGGTTGTGTAAAAATTTCATTAATGTTACTAGCAAGTATTCTTTCGGGGTTGGTATTTTGGGCAGATATTACAAGAGGTGAGTCACTATCAAGATACTTGTTTAACTCATTTCTAATTTGGTTAAATTTCTTCTTGTTTTCTTGAGATGTGGCTAAGTTATCGTAAAGGGCTTTCATCTTACGAAAGGATACATCTTCGTTATCTTGCATAAAAAATCTTATTGTTAAAACACAAGCAGCAAGCGATTCATAATCGGGTCCTTCAACTGTAATTTGATATCTTCCCGATTTTTCAGGGCTTTGTGTAAATCCCAATTTTATTTCATGAAGCGATTCCATAAACCTCTTATATTTGTTTAAGGTGTCGGCTTTTTCGTTAAAATATTTTAAGGTTTCTAAGGGTTCTAAGTGATTCATACAAAAATATTGACTAAGTAGTTGTCATCTAAATAGTAGCATCAATTCCAAAATTTATCCAGCACCACCTGTAGAGAAGATATTGCCCTTCTCAAACCAAGCGCGAGCCCCTTAAACTGGTACTTGCACTAACCGCATGACATCTTCTCCCAGTCTAGTAAAATCATTGTCAGAGAAATTTTCCAGTTTTTCAACAAGTTTTTCTTTGAGAGGTATCACGGCTATTTTTCCCTTAGCTAACCTGAAAATACATTCAGTTTAACACGAGGGACGATCGATCGCCTTTCTCAAACCAAGCGCGTGAAGCGAAGCTATCCCGTTCGCGAAGCGTTCCCGAAGGGTAGGAAATCGCCCGCTATAAAAATTGCTATAATATCAGATGAGCCAATCTTGCTCTCCTGAAAAAAATCATGTCAACTCCTACGCAAACCTCCCAAACAACCACCATTGAGATAACACTCAATCGAGAACAACAAGAACTGCTAGAACAAGCAGCTACCCTGTGGGGTCTTAGTTTGAGCGAGTACCTGCTTCAAGTTGCTCTAAATCTAGCCGAAGAAGTGCAACTTAAACCAGAACGGCTTGTTCTTTCCGAAGCCAACTGGGAAATTGTTACCTCAGCGATTGAAAACCCACCAGAACTTAATTCTAAGCTGAAAGCAGCGATCGCAAGGTATCGGCAAGAATACAAACGCAAATAAATAATGGAATGGATTTTTTGTTCGATCGATGAGCTTGGGGCGATTCGAGATAATTTTGACTGCGGTGTGCCGGAGTTAAATGAGTATCTCAAAAAATACGCCCGACAAAATCAAAGAAAAGGTATTGCCAAAACTTGGGTAGCAATTCCTCAAGACGGTGACGGTCAAGTAGCAGGCTATTATTCAATAAGTATGGCAGAACTACAACGAGAATCACTGCCTGAAAATTACAGAAAAGGATTGCCACGCTACCCCCTTCCAGTGATGCGGATTGGCAAACTAGCAGTAACTCAATCAATGCAGGGTAGAAGACTAGGTGAGACACTGCTAGTCGATGCTTTTAACAGAGTCATTCGTCTGTCGCAAGATATTGGAGTGTTGGGAGTAATAGTTGATGCCTTGAACGAACAAGCTAAGGAATTTTATTTGCAATACGGATTCATTAGCTTAGAAGGTGAAGAGCTTTCGCTCTTTATTCCTATGAGTAGGATATTGGAAGCTTTTACATAGAAAATAGGGAAGATCGCGAAGTAATTAATCCGGCGATCGATGCTCTGGTGCAGCGGAGAAATACGCGCGAGTCGGAAAGAGAACAACGAGAATGTTTGGAAAGTGTTTAGATGCAGGGAAATAGAAGGGCGATCGGGGGATTTCTCAAATTAAGGATGCAGTGGCAAGAGAGGAACAACCATGACACAAGAAACCATTTTTGAAGAAAGCAGTGGCAACGTATTCGCCGATCTCGGACTGGAGGATGCAGATGAACTTTTTACGCGGGGCAAAATAGGGATTATGGAAATTACTTTGCATCTTCGCCCTCTTCATGCAGGCGATCGAGCTGCTGAAACTGCGATCTTGTTATAGAAGAGGAATTTCTAAGACTTTCGTGGCAATTCCTGAAGTTGGTAGCCCAGATATAGCAAGCTATTATGCTGTTAGTATGGCTGAAATTCAACGCGAGTCTCTACCCGAAAATTATCGTAGAGGATTGCCACGCTATCCATTAACAGGAATACGATCGCACTTTTTGAGCTGCTTAGTCTAAACTCCAATTAAAAAGGGGGGGACTGGAAGTATTCAAAGTCCCTAGCCACCCGTAAAAAAGGGGGGGACCGGAAGTATTCAAAGTCCCCCTTCTGGGATGCCAGGGGGATCGAGAATCGGCTAAAAACAAGATTTATCAAGGGTTTCAGTCTTAAGTTGACATCAACGATCGATCGCGCTTGTCCGCGAACTTTGCCAAATTTTCCCAAACTTTCCTGAAATAAGTTCGGTCTTGCTGGAGAATAAGATTATTAGATGCACCCTGATGAACGAACCCCAGCCAATTCTGGCCGGGGTTTTTTTTGCTTGAAAGCTGGATTAGCCGATCGAACTAAATCGCCTCAAAAGACTGGACTTCCAACACCGGGCCGATCATCGCAAAAGTCATCACATCCTTGCGGATTTCGCCCGTAACGCTGACCTTCAAACCAGCTTGTTTCAACTGTGAAGGGGCATCCTTAAGTTCGTAGGTTTCCCCATCTTCGGCGACTAAAGCCCAAGTACCGGGACCCAATCCCTTGCGTTCGATTTGTCCTTTAACTGTAATACTCATGCCGATCGCACCTCTGTTTTTATTGCTAAACGCGCCAGTCCGAAACACAGCAAAGCATTGACAACTAAGAATGTTTGTGCTACCAAACCGCTGCCCAATCCCCAAACTGCGGGAGACCAGAAAGCATTCACCGCCAAACTGCTAGCAAAACCGATCGAAAGGGCGATCGAAATCCATTTCCAGTCGCGATGTCCTAACAGCAAAACAATCAAAATAGCCGGAATTAAAACACTAGCAAAAATCGGATTCAGCATACTGCTGCCGTTAATTGCACCGCCCAATTCTGGAATCGAACTGCCCATCACCCGCAGCGGCCATTGAGGCAAGTCAAACACAAACAAATTGCGCAGGAAAAAGAAACCGGAACTGCCAGCAATCAATCCGCCGGAAAAACCCCAAGTCCACTGGAACGGGAAGTAATTCCGCAAAATAAAAGCCAGCAAATAAGAACCGAGAACCATCGCAATTTTCGGCAGCAAAGCCACAGCGCCGCCATCGATCCAAAAGCGGGGATTGAGATAGCCGTTGTCGCGCAACCAGCGGAAGAAATCGCGGAAGGTAATTTGTCCGCGCTGCGCTAGTTGAACTGCTGCTGCTGCGTCGAGATGTCCCGCGCCAAAATGGTTTAACGGATCTTCGCTGACGGTACGCGCCGACTGCAACAGAATGCTGCGAATTTCGTCCGGTTCGGTGATGCCGGAAGCTTTGACGAGGGCTGCAACACCGGCAACGTGGGGAGAAGCCATGCTAGTTCCTTGATAGCCTTCAAAGACTTCGAGGCCGCTTTCTGGGTCGATCGTACTTTGTAAAATCTTGCCCATTTCCGAACCGCCCGGTGCCGAAATGTCAACCCCCGCGCCGAAATTGGAATAACCGGCTTTTTCATCGTCGGGGCCGAGGGCGGAAACACCGATAACGTGAGGGTAGCGGGCGGGATAGGAAGCGGAACTGTCGCCGGAGTTACCTGCTGCGGCGATGATGATAACGCCTTTAGAATGAGCGTAGTTAATAGCTTCTTCCATTAACTGACTTTCCCCGCCGCCGCCGAGACTCATGTTGATGACATCTGCGCCGTTATCGGCAGCAAATTTAATCGCTTCAGCAATGTCAGAAACCGTGCCGCCGCCGCTACCGCCCAATACTTTCAGCGGCATTAAAGCTGCTTCGTAAGCGATACCAGCAACGCCGTAATTGTTGTTAGTTGATTGGGCGACTGTACCGGCGACGTGAGTTCCGTGGCCGTTGTCATCGTAGGCTTCGGCGCGATCGTTTACAAAGTCGTAACCCGGTACAAATTTGGTATCTTTTAAGTCATTAACGGGAGAAATGCCCGTGTCAATTACCGCTACAGTCGTGCCGCTGCCTTTAGTTTCGTTCCAAGCAGATTCTACATTTATGCTGCGAAGATTCCACTGCTTGTTGTACATGGGATCGTTGGGAATCTCGAAAGCGCTGTAGATGTAATTCGGTTCAATGTATTCGGTATTTTTAGCCAAATTTGATTTTTTCAGGGCATTTAGCAAAGTCCGATCGCCCTTGATAACATACACATTATCTGAAGCGGAGAATTCGCTGTTGAGTTGGGGTGCGACTCCGTACTGCTGCGCGATCGTCTCTACTTGTTTGGCGATCTCGGCAGTGCCGGCATCTTCCCGAAAATCTAGCACGATCGAGTCATAGGTGCCTTGAGTGGCCAGTCCTGGGAAATGGGAAATTGCCCAGCCCAGACCGATTAAAAATAAGCACAGAAGGAAAAACTTTTTCATGGCAAGTTATCCGCGTAGGGAAGCTTGTTCTCCACAATAGCTCAATTTTTGTCTGTTGTCAGCATTCAGGAGTAACCAGTTATTAGTTATTAGTTGTTAGTTGTTAGTTGTTAGTCCTTAGCTTATTAATTATTAGTTATTGGTCATTGAATTCATAAAGGGGATTAGTAACCCGGATTTAGTATTACTTCAGAAAGCAGCGCGATCGAACCGCAGAAAATTTTTCCAAAAATAGATAAATTGGAGAGAAATTATTGATTGCGATGCTAGCGAATGTCAAGACAGTTCCAGCAGGAATTGAGGTCGAGCGATCGCGGCAGTCAACCCAGATTTGGTATGATTAATTCATGGGCGATCGCCAATCCCATAAAATCGCCGATCGCCAATCGCAAATTGCTAATAAATTATTGTTGCGCGCCAGCATTTTTCAGCAATTTCACCACCTCATAACAGCGGCTGAACTCGGCCAGCATTACAGCCGTATAACCGCCCAAATTTTTATGATTTATGTCACTCCCCGCAGCAATTAAAGTTTTCACCGCATCAACACAACCCCGGTGGGCTGCCCACATCAAAGCAGTTGCCCCCGAGTCATCTTTCAAATTGACACCAGCACCCCGATCGACCAATAATTGAACGATCGCGCTATGACCCCGATCGCAGGCTTTCATTAAAGCAGTTTTTCCGCGATCGGCACTTAAATTAACATCAACTCCGCCGTCAAGTAAAGCCTTCACAGTATCGGTATGTCCGTGAAAAGCAGCCAGCGTTAAAGCCGTTTCGCCAAAGTTTTTCGCATTGATATAATTAGCGCGATTCCCAGTGATTTTTTGCAGCAAAGCCGATACAATAGAACTGTGTCCGTGAACCGCTGCTACCAACAAAGGCGTATCGCCCAACCGATTTCTCGCGCCCGCGCTAGCACCTCGATTTAACAGCAATTCCACCATTGCTTCGCAGCCTTCAACAACAGCCAAATTCAAAGCAGTTTCATCATCTCGATCTTTAGCATTAACATCCGCACCAGCATCGAGTAAAATATTAGCTATCTCCGCATTTCCCCCAGCAGCAGCAGCCATCAAAGCCGTACCGCCGTCGCCATTTTTCACGTTAGGATCTGCCCCCGCAGCTAGCAAAGCCCGCACTGCATTAACACAGCCAAAATCCGCAGCCAAAGTTAAAGCTGTTTCCCCATCTTTATCGCGAATGCTAACATCAGCCCCCGCAGCCAATAGCGCGCCAACAGCATCAGAATAGTCCGCCTTTGCCGCCAGCATCAAAGCAGTTTTGCTATCGAGATTTTTAGCATTAGCATTAGCACCGCGATCGAGCAAAATTCGGACAATTTCACCGCTACCTTTACTGACTGCTAAAAACAGCATGGCATCATCAGCCGCAGCCCCCGCACCTGCCAAAGCTTTTACAACAGCTTCGCTGCCGGAAACAACAGCTATTTTCAAAGCAGAATCGCCATCTCGATCGCGCACGTTGACATCAGCATTTGCATCAAGTAAAAGCCGCACAATATTGATATCGCCCTTCAGAGAAGCCGCCATCAAAGCCGTACTGCCATCATCATTTTTCGCATTAACATCAGCACCCGCAGCCAACAACAGCCGCGTAGAGTCCGCCTGTTTGTAAGCCGCCGCCAGCATCAAAGCCGTCAGCCCGAAACGCCTCCTCGCTTGATTGACATTAGCGCCATTATCAAGTAAAATACGCACGATTTCCGCATAGCCCTTTTGGGTGGCAAACATCAAAGCCGTCGTCCCTTCAGAGTCTTTAGCATTAGGATTAACACCCTTAGCGAGTAAAGCTTGCGAGTGAATAATGTTGCCAGTCTTGGCAGCTTGGATCAATAAAGCGTCTTGTTTAGCAGCAGGCATAATCGTATCTCAGCTCGTATGTTTGTACCGTCGCACGAGACGGACTTACTGGTATGCTAAGTTTTATGAAGTATGTTTGCTAATCCTGAGAACGCTATGAACCTCGAAATTCCCGCATCGGTAAAAGTTTGGAGCCAATTCTTCCACCCAGTATTAATGTGGGTATTGCTGGCAATCTCTTTTTATGCTTTGTATCTTGGCATACAAGTTCGCCGTACCAGAAGTGCGGAAGGCGAAGAGAAGAAAGAGTTAATTAAGGGCAAATTCAACGTCAAGCACTACCAAATAGGATCGTTGCTGCTAGCGTTGATGGTAACAGGCGCGATCGGCGGGATGGCCGTCACCTACATTAATAACGGTAAATTATTTATCGGCCCGCACTTGCTAGCAGGATTGGGAATGACGGCAATAATTGCAATTTCAGCTTCGCTAAGTCCGTTGATGCAAAAAGGCAACGATCTCGCGAGATACACTCACATTTTCCTGAATGTTGCGCTGTTGGGATTGTTTGGCTGGCAAGCAGTCAGCGGTGTGGAAATCGTGCAAAGAATTATCAGTAAAATGTAACGGTTAGGGCAGGATTCAGGGCTTGCGCCGGGGTTTTCAGAAACCGGGTTTTTCGCGAAAATACTCGATCGTCGCAGTAGATTCAATAAAAAACCCGGTTTCTCGATCCGCGATTGACGCGCGGGTGTCGGGGAACTGATTTGTTTGGCGAAAATACTCTCCCCTAGCAGTAAATCCTTCCAGCAAGAAATTGAAGGGCGATCGAACCGAGGGAGATCGGGAAACGATTGTGCTACAAATTAACTATCGAACTTTGCTGCTTACCTCAAATGTTGACTCCATCAGACAGAGTGCGATTTATGAAAGAAATGAGAAAAACTCCCGAAGGAGACTTGCTAGCTAAATGGGAGGCGGCTTCGCAGTGGCTGTCTCACTTTGAAGATAGCGATGATTGGGCGATCGTCCTGATGGATGGTGATCGCAATCCTAGCGTTACAATAGGTTTTGTTTTAGAGTGCGTGTGGCGATCGCACTGGGTAACATTTGACGAGGCAGACGGATACCAGCGCTTGCTAACAGGATTTAACCAGATTCCCGAAACATTACCAGCGTTTGGTAATCCCAAAATTTACTCGCGAGGGGCATGGGTTTTTGAAGCGCAACCCCGCCACAAACGCCGCAAAACACTTCAAGAAAGGCGAGGCGGTAGGGATCGACTCGAACAAGATGCGCCTGCTTCGCGGCTGGATTTGTCGTTACCAGTAGGAGAATGCACGCCGCAGCAGTTGATGGAAGCGATGGTTTTGCAGGGGGGACGCTGGAATAATTTTGACCCGGAACCGATTTTAAACGATTTATACCGGCACAGAGATTTGTGGTTGAGTTACATGATGCTGCCGCTAATTGCGGAGGATGAAAAGAGCGGTAGGCTGTACAGCAATCTGGGTTTGTTGCTGCGAGATTTGGGGCATCGCTGGCACGCCGATACGCTGTATATTTGGAGTAGGGATGATGATTGCGTGTATCCGCTGGTTGATTTTGGGAAAACTTGGATGGCGGATGACGTGCAAGTAATGGATCGCGATCGGGCGTCTGTATTTATTGGTTATGGCGGTTCAGAAAATCCGCCGCCTGTTGTGGTTTATTGGTGGGATTAGAGCGTGCGATTTGCGATTTTATAGGCAATAAACAACTGCTTATTTTTTGGTAATTTTCCAAAGATTGACTCCGACCTCACCCGCAACAACATCTATTTTGTAGTTTTGTTTTTGCTCGATTCCCGATCGCACAACCTCTGATGGCTTGTATAAAAATACATCGCTAAAACCGCTAGGAATTGTCGGCACCTTAATT
>JALOON010000146.1 GCA_025454405.1 Oscillatoriaceae cyanobacterium Prado104
GTTCTCGGGAGTTTTGAGTTTTGAATTTTGAGTTGTGAGTTAAAGACAGTTCTCGGGAGTTTTGAGTTTTGAATTTTGAGTTGTGAGTTAAAGACAGTTGGTAAGAGTTTTGAGTTTTGAGTTAAAGCAAGGTTCTTAAACATTAACAATCCTGTAGGGGCGGGTTCGCCACTGTCTTAAAAGGTGCAGACAGGTAAAATAAACCCGCCCCCACCCCACTGCACACCTTACGGCTATAAGTATCAGTAAAATATGAATTATTGGCTGGTTAAATCAGAACCTGATGTTTACAGTATTGCAGATTTGAAGCGCGATCGCACTTGCATTTGGGACGGCGTTCGCAACTATCAAGCCCGCAACTTCCTGCGACAAATGAATCTGGGAGATTTAGTCTTTTTTTACCATTCCAATACTAAAATACCGGGAATTGTCGGGTTGGCGCGCGTCGCGAAAACTGGAATTGCCGACCCGACTCAATTCGATTTAAATAGCAAATATTACGATCCAAAATCGCAACTTGACGCGCCTCGGTGGCAAACAGTAAAATTAGAATTTGTGGAAGAATTCACTAACTTAATAACTTTGGATAAACTGAAACAAGAGTTTAGTGCTGGTGAGATTTTGCTTGTGAGGAAAGGCAATCGTTTATCGGTGATGCCAGTACCTGAAACTGCTGCACAAACGATTTTGCGAATGAAGTAGGATAAAAAGGTAATTAAGTTATGCGCCCTTCTAGCGGTTTGGTCGCCTGACGGAAAAAGTATTGCTTTCAGCCGCCTGGGAATTAGTATAATAAAATGAGGTGGCTCGCCCGCAATTCAAATTACATCATATTAGCGCCGTTAAACTAACTCTTTCTGCTTCTTCGATCGCACCATCTTCTAAAAAAATGTAGAAGCGGACAAACTGGCGGACCAAATTAATTAATAAAAACCCCCGATCGCACCCGCGTTTTAACGTACCAGCGTTTATAATAGTTAAGTTACCAAAATGTCGCACCATCTTGTAATGTGTATGGCCGTTGATGACATATCTGTATTTTCGTTCTTGAATTAAATTTTGGAGATCTGTGTTTGCTTCAATGGCATAACCGCAATCGTCAGGATTTAGTCGCACCATATCATTTTTCCCAAGGCCGTGACATAAAAGTGCTAAACCGTGAGGTGTTGAGAATTCCCTAGTTGAAGGAAGAGAACTTAAAAACGAATGGGAAATGACTGAAAGCGAATCTGGCTGTGTAGCTTCTTTGAGTTCTCGCAGTTGATTCTTTAATAACCATCGATCGTGATTTCCTAAAACAGTCAAAATCTCTTCGCATCTCAAGATATTACAGCATCGTTCCGCATCGCCGAAACCATCAACAATATCCCCAACTGAAACGATGCAATCGACATTTTTTGATTTAAGAAAGCTGACTGTTTTCTCCAGCAATTTATCCTCAGCGTGAATATCGCCGATCGCGCCGATAATATTAAATTCTTTGTCTCCTGACATAATTGGTTAAAATAGTGATGTAAATTAACAATTAACTTTAACACATATGCCGAAATCTCCAATTATTCAATCCGATCGCTCTTACACTTTCGCCGACTATTTCAAACTCAACTTTGCCCCGCGAGATATCCTTGCTTATTTCAACGTAACTCTCCAGCGGCAAGCAATGACTTTACCATGTTTTACAGGAAATCTCGAGCGGCTTGTAGATTTAAAACAGCGCATCGAAGAAAGCTTACCTCGCCTCACTTTGACCAGCGAAGCAGCCCGCCGAGAATTTTTAATTGCTCCCGTATTGATGGATGTCCTCCATTACACTCAAGCCATACTTAACGTTGAATATACAGTATTTGTCAGCGAGCAATTAAAAGGCTCATTAGATTATTTGCTGCAAAATCAACAGACATTTTTAACCATCGAAGCAAAGAACGAAGATTTAGAACGGGGATTCGTACAATTAGCAGTTGAATTAATTGCCCTCGATCGATGGCTAGACACAGAACAACCAATACTTACCGGAGCAGTTTCAACAGGAAGTATTTGGCAATTCGCAGCCTTCGATCGCCAAAATCGGCTAGTATACCAAGATATTAACATCTATCGAGTTCCCGCAGATCTCGAAGAATTACTGCGAATATTAGTGGGCATTCTCGAACCATAAAAGAAGGAATTATCGAGTTTTTTTACCGCAGAGAACGCAGAGAAAGAGAGATTTTATATTAATAGATAGCAAGTCTAAATCATTAATACAATTTCTCTCTTACTCCCTCCCCTTAGCAAGGGGAGGGCTGGGGTGGGGGAAAAACTTTACTACTCATTTAGACGAGCTATATCTGCGTTCATCTGCGTTCATCCGCTGCATCTGCGGTTGCAAAATCAGCTCAATTCTGCGCCCAACTTTTCGCCCAGTTCAGATTGCGCATCACATCTTTCAATGTCGCAGCTTCCGAATACAGCCGCAACACGGGTTCAGTGCCGCTAAACCGAATCAACAGCCAACTTCCATCTGCCAAACGGAACTTATATCCATCAACTTTATGGCAATCGACAACTGCTTTCCCAGCAATTTCTGTTAAAGGCTTATCTTCCAACAGCGATAGCAATCGCGCCCTTTCGTCCATATTTGCCAAGTGCAAATCGATGCGATCGTACTCTGAATGAAACCCAGTTTCTTGCTGCAAGCGACGGTAAATATCGCTCAAATCTTCCCCAGATTTGACAACAGCTTCTAGCAAATAAAGTGCTGACAGCAAAGCATCCCGTTCGGGAATGTGCGTGCCGTAGCCGATGCCTCCCGATTCTTCACCGCCGACTAAAACTTGAGTGGTTAGCATTCGATCGGCTATATACTTGTAACCGATCGGCGTTTCAAATAAAGGCAAGTCGTACAGTTTAGCAATTTTGGGAATGATGTCGGAACCGCTGACTGTTTTAATCACTTCTCCCGTCAAGCCGCGACGTTTGGCTAAGTGTTCGATTAATATGGGAATTAAGATTTGAGAACTGAGAAAATTACCGCTACCGTCAACCGCTGCAATTCGATCGCTGTCGCCGTCAAATACAAATCCGATCGACAAACCCGAACTTTGGCGCTGGTGGGCGCGCATGGCGCGGAACAATTGCGAAAGGTAGCGCGGCAAAGGTTCGGGCGCGCCGCCTCCAAATAGCGGATCTCGATCGCTGTTAATTTCCCGTACTGTCTCTGCTAAAATTTGCGCTAATCCGCCCGCCGCAGCGCCGTGCATCGCATCGACAAATACTGTTATTTTCCCCGAAGAAATCGCCTCTTTAATAGCAACGATATCCACCGCTTCCCGCAGCGTTTTGCAATAAGCAGGCCAAGGATTGAAACCTTCCAATTTGCCGGGATTTGCGGAAATTGGCACCGGATTTTCCAACTGTGCTTCGATCTTTTGCGTTACTTCCGGCGACACCGAACCGCCAAAAGAACCCTTAACTTTCAAGCCCAAATACGCGCCCGGATTGTGGCTGGCAGTCAGGACGATCGCCCCCAAAGCATTGAATTGTTTGGCAGCCAAACTAAAAGCGGGCGTCGGGGCGTAAGAATCGCTCAGCAGCACGTCAAATCCCGCGCTTTGGATTGCCAAAGCAGCTTTTTTAGCAAAATCTTCAGCCAAAAATCGACGGTCGTAACCGACGATTGCAGTGCCGCTGCTGGCATTGTTGCCTGCTGTTTGTGCGAGAACTTGGGCGGCCAGCGGAGCTACTAAAGCTACTCGATCGAAGGTAAAATCGTCAGCAATAATGCCGCGCCAGCCATCTGTACCAAATTTAATAGGATTCATCGGTCAAAAAGGATTAGTCACCCGTCCATTTTAGGAGCTAGACAGGCGATCGTCATCCGATTGCCGATTTTAGATTTTCGCTTGTGGAATTGCCAGTCAAGGCTCTGGCGCGCGTCATCCGATTTTCGATTTTCGATTGTGGAATTGCCAGTCGAGGCTAAAACCAACCTGCCTTTTGCATCTTTGCGGGTATAGGGAGGGGGAAGGCTGAAGTTAAGAAAAATCGATCGTTAAAGAGTCTTTCTTGGTTGTTAGTTAAAACCAGAAATTCCTTCTTCCCTCTTCTCTCTTCCTTCTTCCTTCTTCCCTCTTCCTTCTTCCTTCTTAGAAGAATGCCGGTTGGTGGCGGATCAAATTCAAGAATTCTTCGCGAGTTTTCTGTTCGTCTTGGAACATTCCCAACATCGCACTTGTCACCGTCCAAGAACCTGGTTTTTGTACGCCCCGCATCACCATGCACATATGACTGGCTTCCATAACGACAGCAACTCCCTTCGGTTCCAATATTGTTTGTACCGCTTCGGCAACTTGGCGGGTCAAACGTTCCTGCACCTGCAAGCGGCGGCTGTACATCTCGACAATTCGGGCTAATTTGCTCAGTCCCACTACTTTTTGGTTGGGAATGTAAGCAACGTGAGCTCGGCCCATAAATGGCAGCATGTGGTGTTCGCACATACTGAAAAAGTTGATGTCCCGCACCAGAACCATCTCGTTGTGACCCTCGTCAAAAATAGCGCCGTTGAGGAGTCCTTCTAAAGATTGACTGTAGCCGCTGGTGAGAAATCGCATTGCTTCTGCTACCCGCTTTGGAGTTTTGAGCAATCCTTCGCGATCGGGGTCTTCTCCTACTCCTAGCAGCATTGTACGCACGGCTGACATCATTTCTTCCTGACCTACTTCTATAGGTACGGGTACGTTTGATTCTTGACCGTTTGAGGAACTGCGATCGGGTCTAGTGGTGATGCGAGGCAAGGTTTTGTCTGCGCTTTCTGAGAGTTTCATGGTGTCGGCCGAGATTGAGCCATTGGAACCGTTGGAAGATGCAATAGTCATAAGAAGTTCCTGTGAGAACGAACGATTTTAGATTTTCGATTGGGGATTTTCCAGCGTCGATTTTCGCTGTCGAAAAATTGATTGGAATTTGCGATTTTCCAGCGTCGATTTTCGCTGTCGAACTATCGATTTGAGATGGTCGATTTTCGAGCGATCGATTGGGGATTTTCGATTTTTGAACGATCGATTTTTGAGCAAGAGATTTCAATGTCGATTATCGATTTGGGATTTGGGATTTTCGATATTCGAGCGATCGATTTTCAATTGTCGGTTGTCGATTGTCAATTTTAGATTGGCAGATGGAGTTTCCAAGATTGTTGAATGCCGAGATAAAGATCGGTCTTCCACAATCTCTAGTTCACAAAACTCCAGCGTTAGACACGAGAGTAATTTCTTCAACTACTGCACTTGCAGGGAATTGAACTGCGTGCAGAATTGAGTCGGCAACCATTTCTGGAGTTAACATGGCGGTGCGATCGAAGTCGGCTTGCACGGTGTCTGTGTCCCACAAGGGAGTGTTGACAGAACCGGGACAGATGGCTGTCACGCGAATGCCGCGAGCCCGTTCTTCGGCTGCTAAGGTTTTAGACATAGCCATCAAACCGAATTTACTGACGCAATAGGCTCCCCAGTTGGGGAAAACTTGGCTGCCTGCGATCGAGGAAACGTTGATAATGATTCCGGAACCCCGATCGCGCATCGAGGGCAAAACGCCTTGAATGCACTGCCAGACGCTAGTTAGATTCAGGTCTAAAACTCGCTGCCAATCAGCTAGGGACGTTTCCCCCAAGGAGCCGGTATAGCCCATGCCAGCGCTGTTGACCAGGATATCCACGTCACCGAACTGAGCTGCGATGGCGCTGATGTCGCTTTGCACTCGATCGATTTTTGCCAAATCTAAGGGATAAGCTTCTGCTTTTACCCCCACTTCTCTGGCCGCTGCGGCGACTGCTGCTAATTTTTCTGACCCTCGACTGACTAAAGCCAGATCGATGCCGGCTTTGGCAAACGCTAGAGCTGTCGCTTTGCCAATACCGCTGCTGGCTCCGGTAATTAGAGCCTGCTTTCCTGTCGGATAATTCATTAAATTTCCTGATACTTTCGCTAGGCAACTCCCTAAAGCGTTGCAGCTTTACCCGGCAAAATAGATAGCTGTTGCCGGAGGTGAAAACTGTTAGTTATTAGCTTAACATTAAGAACTGTTAAGCGGGTGTCACCTGAAAGATTATAACACTGCTGGCAGATGTGCAGAATAATTAATTGAAATTGGCAAAAAGAGTTTTCAGATACTTTGGTTAAGCAATACTCAACTCAACAGCGATCGGAGGGCATCAACCAGCAGTATGTAGGGCTTGCTGAATAAGTCTTTTGGTGAGGGGGGCATAGGGCATTGGGCATAGGGCATAGGGCATAGGGCATAGTTTTTCTCCGTTTCGAGTCGGGAATTAGACACACCACACAAAGGAAACAGTGCTGTGGTTTTGACCATCT
>JALOON010000022.1 GCA_025454405.1 Oscillatoriaceae cyanobacterium Prado104
TGCTTGGGAGTGAGTGAAAAATGGCTTGCAGTGAAATCTTTGATAAGTAAGGGTTTCAGCCTACTTTGCCCCTGGTAACAGCTTCGCTAGATCTACCCCGGCTACCAAGTTCCATTTGCCGAGAAAATTCGACGAGAAACGGGCATACAAACTGGAGCAGTGGGATTGATTGCCGAGCCAGAACAAGCCGATCGAATTATTCGCACCGGACAGGCGGACATTGTGCTGTTAGGGCGAGAATTGTTGCGCGATCCTTATTGGCCTCATCGAGCGGCTAAACAGTTGGGAGCGAATAAGAATTGGCCCGTACAGTACGATCGCGCTTGGGTTTGAAAAAAGGGATTATACACCGATTTTTTGCTCTAAATTGACGGCAAGCGCTACATTTTTCCCATTGAGGGCGAGAGTTTTGTGCTTCTCATCACATCCCGATCGCGGTAATTTTCGATCCTAGAAAGCGATCGCTTCATCACATCAATTTTTTTTTGCTTGACAAACTGCTGGATCTATGGAATCGTATTATAAGTTAATCTACTCTATGTTTATAGGCTTACAGTAGATTAACCTCGGGAAATCAATGGGTTGCCTAAATCCCCATTTACTATCGCGTCCAATAGGGCAACCGCATCCCTGCGTCGTTCTGGGTGGTTAATCAGATCCAGTACTGTTATTAGTAGCGAAAGAAAATACCTAGATTTGTAGGTAAGCTGAAATTTCAAGTGTTCTACTCTCCTCAAGCTGATTTCCGCCAGCAAGGTATGTAGGCTGGGTTGTCGCGATCGCAAAATCTAACAAAACCTAAATTATTGTTGATTTTGTTATCTCAACCCAACCTACTTCTTTTTTACTCCAACCCCAAAGTTAGAAGTTTGATTAACCAAGAATATGAAGGCAGAATTATCCCGATGTTTTGAAGTCACCGGGAAAGGATTAAAACAACGGAATTTACAAATCGATCTACTCACTCATCCAAGGAAGGTGAAACTATGTTTTTTTCCCAAATCGAACTAGAATTACTCAATGAAATTTCTGGAATACTCCGCTCAGAGACTCAATTACCCCATCATATCCAATTGGCGATCGCTCGCGCAGAAGGTAAAAAAGATCTCTGGGAAGAGCGAAATGAAACCGTTGAGAATCAGTCCCTCGATCGGGCAAACAATGGATCTTCCGTTCAATGTTAGGATATCTTGACAATGAATTGCTGACCTGCCAACCCTAAAATCCGGTAAATCGGTAGAAATACCGTATATAATAGCCGCGAGAAGGGCGCGACTCTCTTAAAATTAGTAGTTGAAGCGCGAGCAAGCGATCGCAAACGAGGTGAAATAATGGCACACGCATGTTGCGGCCCCGGTTATGCTTCCCCAGAAGCAGCCATCAAAGCAGACCGCGAAAAGCTACTTTATACCATTGCTCTCTACACGGGAACGGGTATTGAAGAACCCGATTACTTGGCAACGGTCGATGTTGACCCACAATCTCCCACCTACTCCCAGGTAATTCATCGCCTACCCATGCCCTATATCGGCGACGAATTGCACCACTTTGGTTGGAATGCTTGCAGTTCTTGTCACGGAGATGCCAGCAAATCCCGGCGATTTTTAGTTATACCAGCCATCCGTTCCAGTCGCATCTATATTTTGGATACGGCTGACCCCAAAGCACCCAAAATTCATAAGGTCATTGAAGCAGAAGAACTTAAGGAAAAAGTCAATCTCACCGCTCCCCACACCGTTCACTGTTTGGCAAACAGTCAGGTAATGATTTCGATGTTGGGAGACAGCGAGGGCAACGGCCCTGGCGGCTTTTTACTATTAGATGACAACTTTGATATTGCGGGTCGCTGGGAACATCAAGCCGATGCCATGAAGTTTAATTATGACTTCTGGTATCAGCCGCGCCATAACATCATGGTTAGCAGCGAATGGGGCGCGCCTAAAACCTTTTATCCCGGCTTCGATTTGAACGATGTTTCTGCCGGAAATTACGGTCACCAACTGCATTTTTGGGATTGGCAAACTCACGACATCGTACAAAGTTTTGACTTGGGTGAAGAAGGATTAATTCCCTTAGAAGTTCGCTTTCACCACAATCCCGACAGCACGCATGGATATGTAGGTGCGGCACTCAGCAGCAATATCTGGCACTGGCACAAAAATAACGGACATTGGCAAGTTAATAAAGCCGTAGATATCCCTGCCATTGAGTTGGAAGGTTGGCCTTTTCCCGTTCCTTCACTGATTACAGATTTGCTACTTTCTTTAGATGACCGCTATCTCTACTTTTCTAATTGGCTGCACGGCGATATTCGCCAATATGATATCAGCGATTCGGCTAATCCTAAACTAACGGGTCAAGTTTGGTGCGGCGGTTTATTGGGTAAAAGTGGCGAAGTTAAAGGACATAAACTCGTCGGCGGGCCGCAAATGTTGCAACTGAGTTTAGATGGCAAGCGGCTTTATGCAACCAACTCGCTATTTAGTACTTGGGATAATCAGTTTTATCCAGAATTGGCTAAATCGGGTTCCTATATTCTGCAAATTGATTGCGATACAGAAAAGGGCGGACTTTCGATTAATCCGGACTTTTATCTTGATTTCGGTGCCGAACCAAATGGGCCATCCCGCGCTCATGAAATGCGCTATCCAGGAGGGGATTGTACTTCGGATATTTGGATTTAGTCAGGATGTTGAAAAGTTATCGAATTGAATTGTTGAATCGCAATGGTTTTGCAATAGAAGTTCCCGAAAACCAGTACATTTTAGAGGCAGTTGAGCAAGCTGGGTTACGCTTACCCGTTGGCTGTCGCTATGGTGCTTGTATTACTTGCGCGGTTAAGTTGATTCAAGGTGAAGTGGAACAGTCGGCGGCAATTTGTCTCAAACCGGAACAGATTGCTATGGGTTATGTATTGCTTTGCGTTGCTTATCCCCGTTCTGATTGTCAGTTTGAAGTGGGTACAGAGTGTCAGGATGCTTTGTATGTGAATCCGTTTAAAACAGAGAATCGTCGAACCAGCCAGCCTCTCTTTGGGTGAAATGAAATATGATTAAAACCGCTCCAGACGCAGAGAACGCAGAGGAAGAAAGGAGAGGAACAACGTTTCTATATGTAGGGTGCGTTAGCGATCGCGTAATGCACCCTCTACCATTTAGTATTTTTGTGCCATACAAATTATTTAACCACGAAGACGCGAAGAACACAAAGAAAGAAGAATAAGATAACAGGGGTTATCGAGATGGATTTAGTATCAATCCTAGTTTCATAAATTTTTGCCCGAATTCTTTGCCCCTACCAAATCGTTAAAACTATCTTCTTCGGGTAAGAAACCGCCTGCTTGCATTTGCCACAATCTGTAGTAAGCACCACCGATCGACAACAGATTAGTGTGAGTACCATCTTCGATGATGCGACCCCGATCGAATACTAAAATGCGATCGAGATGGGCGATTGTCGATAGTCGGTGCGCGACTACGATTACCGTTTTCCCCTGCATAGCTGAATCTAAAGTATCTTGGATTGCTCTTTCGGTAATCGAATCGAGGCTGGAGGTGGCTTCATCTAAAATCAGAATTGGTGCATCTTTGAGGATAACTCGCGCGATCGCAATCCGCTGTCGTTGTCCGCCAGATAGTTTGACGCCGCGTTCGCCTACTAAAGAAGCATACCCTTCTGGCATCGGCACTATAAAATCATGAGCGTAGGCTTTCTTTGTAGCTGCGATAACTTCCCCTTCCGTTGCTTCCAAACGACCGTAACGAATATTTTCCAGTAATGTGCGATGGAACAAAGACGGATCTTGGGGAATCAGGCTAATCTGCGCGTGCAAGGCATCCTGAGTCATGTCTCGGATATCCACACCATCAATTAAAATTTGTCCCGATTGAGGATCGAAAAGGCGCAAAATTAGATTGACAAAAGTCGATTTTCCAGAACCAGAAAAGCCTACCAATCCGACTCGTTCTCCTGGTTGAATCGTGACAGAAAGATTCTCGAATACTGTCTTTTCTGGCGAGTAGCTGAAATGTACCTGGCAAAACTCAATCCGACCTTGAGTGATGGTAGGAGCGATCGCATCATCCCGGTCAACAATTTCGTGCGGTTGAATAATGGTGTAAACTCCATTGCTAACGTTGCCAATATGTTCAAAAAATTCTAGAAACCGTTTGCTTAAATTGCGAGCTTCGCTGATGATTAATAACGACAAACTGGTTGCTACTACAAAGTCAGCAGCCGCAATTTTTCCCTGACTCCAGAGAGAGAGCGAATAATACAAAGTGCCGATTTTCAGAATCGCTGCTGAAATAAACTGAAACCAGCGGATGCGCTCCGAGTACCAGTTGGATTTTCTGACATCTACGAGTTCGGACTTTAATCGATCGTTCAAATACCGTCGTTCAAAACCCAGACGGGCAAACAGTCGGCTACTGGTGAGATTTGTCACCGAATCTACGATGATGCCCGTAGTTTCACTTCTGGCGGCAGCGGCTTTCCGGGCGTAAATCCGGCATCGAGTCGCCAGCCAAAACGAAATACTGATGAAGAAAATTGCCCAGGTTCCTACGAATCCAGCCAGCGGTGGATAAGCGCGATATAACAACACCGTGGAGACGACATAGACGATGATTACTGGCATAAATTCACCGATCGCCATTTGCATTGTTTGGGTAACACCCAAGGAAGTCTCGCCGATCCGATGCGCTAACGCTCCGGCAAAACTGCTGCTCAAATAGCGGTGGGAATGCTGCTGCAAATAGGCATAAAGCGATCGCACAATCTGCTGTCGGTGAATTGGATGCAAAATAGTCTGCATCAATCCGGAAGCGCGCCCGAATATGACTTCCCCTATACTTAAGGCAACAAACAACTTTAAGGGTTGACTTACCGCATCGAAGATCAACTTGCTATCGCCCGTTGATTTTGTCACGCTGCGGATAATCTCGCCAATCGCATAGGGTAACAAAATGCCGCAGGTTGCGTGCAATATCTCCAAAATCGCGATCGCTACATACCACCACCGGAATTGATTGACAAAATAGCAAATAAACCGGAAGGGAGTTGTAGGTAAGGGGGGCGCTTCCGGTGCCCGTTGAAAGGGTTTGGATGAACGAGGTTTTTTGAGCGAAAAACGGCGGCGTCGTATCACTTCAGCTTCTCCCTAACATTTTCAAAATCTGCCAGTATTTCACTAATTTCAGTGAGTCTGCTAATGCGTTTCACTCTTCGAGGAGTATCCTCCAACTTGACACGATATCGATTAAGCCAGATTCCAACCATTCCAACCTTTTTCGCAGCGATCGCATCCAGTTCAAGATTGTCACCCACAAACATACTCTCCTCCGTCTGTACTTCCAGGTGGCTGCAAGCCTGGAGGAAAATTTCAGCGTTAGGTTTGGCAACTCTCGCCTTTTCAGAAGTAACAACGATATCTAAATAAGGCAAAATCCCGCACCTTTGTAGTTTTTCAATTTGCTGTAATTCTTGTCCATTTGTCACTACTCCTATTTTATATTTATGTAGCTTTGCCAAGCATTCAGTGACATCATCAAACACTTGACATCTACTGATGTAATCTTCCCAATATTCAGCCAATAAAACATCAACCTCTGTATCCTCAAAGCTACAGCCATAAATTGAAAATGCCTCTCGCAATTTTCCTCGCCCCGACTCTTGAAACGTGACCTGACCAGCAAAAAACTTCTTGTACCATTCTCGGTTTAATACAATCCACCTTTCTGTAAATGCTGTGCGCTCTTGTTCTCGATCGGGCAAGACCCGATCGAATAACGCACCCGTTGCATCTCTGATGGCGGAGTCATGGTCTATTAAAGTATCGTCAAGGTCAAAGAAGATAGCTTTGAGCATAATGCAATTCAAGAGATACAATCAACTGCGTTTGAATTGTTCAAGAATAAACGGAATCTCTTTGAGTTCATCGATCGTTGCATCTGCTTCTCTTGCCTCCAGCCAGTGTGGACTCCGTTTCCAAATCGCCATCATCCCAGCATTCTTGGCTCCGATGATGTCGGCTTCAGGATGATCTCCAATAAAAATGCTGTCCTGAACTGGCACGCCTAATCGATTTGTGGCTCTCTGAAAAATCTCAGGTTGGGGTTTTCTGACTTGTTCGATTTCCGAAATCAAAATAACATCAAAGTAGTCTCGAATACCTAATCCTGCGATCGCGCGATTTTGAAATTGCCCTAATCCATTCGTCACGATTCCTAACAGGTAGCCTTGCTGTTTCAACTGGCTGAGCGTTTCAGTGAGAAAACGAAATGGAACGCAATGAAACTGAAATTGTGTTTCGTAGTCTTCAAGCAACGCTTGCCAACTGATGCTCTCGATCGCAAATTCCCAAACCAGATCTTGATAAACCCGATCTTTCCAAACATGACCGTGACAGTCTAGCTCGATGAATCGAGTGACGTAATCAGTTTTAGGAATGGGATCTAAGTGGGCAATCAACCTGTCATACTGTGCTGCGATGAATTGTTGAATCGATGTATCTCGATCGAGCAATGTTCCATCTAAATCGAAAAGAACGGATTTCATTTTTGGCTCTAGTTATTTCTAACGCACAGAATCTCCCTTTCGATATTCGGCAGTAATGTCATCTAGTTTTTGTTTCAAACTGTCATCAAGTTTCACTTCGATCGCCCTCAAACTATCCGCCAGTTGTTCGGGACGGCTGGCACCAATAATCGGAGCAGTAATAATCGGATTTGCTAACACCCAAGCAATCGATAGAGTTGTCAGCGACAACCCAGCCGCATCGGCGACGGTGCGTAATTCTTCCACCGTATCGAACTCGCGATCGCGCCAGTAGCGTTTTTGATAGATTTCGGCGGCAGCACCCAGAGTAAATCGAGTTCCTAGAGTTGGTTTGCCAGCGCGATCGTGTTTGCCTGTCAGCAATCCACCTGCTAAAGGATTGTAGGGAATGACTCCCAATCCTTCTTCGTGCGCTAGAGGTAACAATTCTCGCTCAATTTCGCGAAACAGCAGGTTATAGCGGGGCTGAATCGAGACGAAGCGCGTCAGATTGCCAACATCGGCACGTCCCAAGGCCCGACTGAGACGGTACGCTAAAAAGTTAGACACGCCGATATAACGCACCTTACCCGCCCGCACGATCGCATCCAGGGCTTCCAGCGTCTCATCCAAGGGGGTTGAAGTATCGTCGGAGTGCAATTGATATAAATCGATGTAGTCCGTGTCCAATCGCCGCAGAGAAGCATCGATCGCATCCAAAATATGTTTGCGCGAAGCCCCCCGATCCCAGGGTGCAGGCCCCACTTGACCGACGCACTTCGTTGCTAGGATAAAGCGATCGCGTTTGCCTTTGAGCCATCGTCCAACGATCTCTTCAGTGCGTCCCGCTGTGGCAAGTCCACCGCCCAGTGGATACACATCGGCAGTATCGAGAAAGTTAATCCCAGCAGCGGCAGCAGTGTCAAGGATTTGTCTGGATGTTTCTTCATCCGATTGCAAACCAAAGGTCATGGTGCCGAGGCAGAGGCGCGAAACCGTCAATCCAGTTTGACCGAGTTTTGTGGTTGGTAATGTCATAGCAAGATTTGTTGTAGCGAGTTGCTACGCAGGCTATAGCCTGCGCAACAACAACCGTTCAGAATCCACGTTTTTCCTATCGTGGAGAGTTCAAATAGCATCTGTTGAGGACTGCTAATAACCCAAGTTGCTGGTTACAAATATTGTCTGTTCGATCCCCCCTAACCCCCAAAGGGGCAGGGCTGTTTCATTCTCCGAAAAACGAGGTTTCTGTAGGGGTAGTGCCCCCGTGCCTACCCCCCTAACAGACCATTTGCCGTCATTTCAGGCATTGGGGCAGCCACGGGGGGCATTTTGACCTCCAAGTCGAATATGCTGCGCTCGTTATTCGACTTGGAGGTCAAACCCTACAAAAGAATGAAACAGCCCTGCCCAAAGGGGGGAACCGGATTCAAATTTCCCCTTAAAAAGGGGGGAACTGGGTTCAAAGTCCCCCTTTTTAAGGGGGATTTAGGGGGATCGAAAATGCTTAACCTCATAACTAGCAACTTGAGTTAATAGCTAATAGCTAATAGTAGATTTGGAAAAAATTTCTCCGCTCAATTAGCCATTAGCCATTTCTCTGTTGCTTAAACTGTCGCCAAAGTCTTATCTACAGGTTTCGATTCGACCTTACCGAGTTTGGATTCGATCGCCGTACCCTTAAAGAAATCGGGGTTCGCTTCGGTGTAAAGTTTGTAAGGATTCTCGAAAACGTAAGCTTTAAAGTCAGCTTCGGAAATTACCCCATCTTCTACCAATTCCCAGCTTTCTGCTAGTGGCAGGGTAATATCTGGCACATCCCAGTGTCCTACGTCGGAGGAGTAGATAGCGTTAATCTTGACGCCTAACGGATTGGCTTTATCGTTAAACGCTGCACCGATCGTGCGATCGTCGGATTCGGAACCGAAGAAGAAACTGTTCGCCCAGCGATCGCGAATATCTTCAATGGTTTCAATTCCGGCAGCGCCAAAATCTTCCAATTCGCTACCTACAGGTTGACGGCTGTAGCGCGTGAAGGAAGCACCCAGCACCGCTTCTTTCAATTCTTCTTTGCTGAGGGAGTATCCTTTCGTAACCTCGCCACCAAAGCGTTCAAATAACTCGAACAACTCATTGGCATTCGTAAGTTCCGGATTGTAGTTTTGCAGTGCCTCTAAATTGCGTTTGGAGAAGCGATCGACCAAATGAATGTAAACGTGGGCACCCCAATCTGCACCGCCTTCCAGAAACGCTGCCCGCAATTTCGGGAAGCGGCGAGTCACCCCACCAAAGAACAACGCCTTGGCAAATGCCTGCGATCCATCGGCAAAGTGACCGATATGGTTGTTCATGTAGTTGCTGATAGAAGAACGCCCCGTCCATCCCTGACTGCCGTAATGAGTTGTAATCGGTACGCCTAGTTCTACAACCTTCGCCCAGAATGGATCGTAGTCGTATTCGCTATCCAATCCGAAAAAGTCAATATAGTAGGCATACTTGGCGATTTCGGGGTATTTATCGGCTGGGTATTTATCGGCGATCGCTTTAATCGGTCGCTTCACCCCACCCGGAATATTAATCACCTTCAATCCCAACGTGTTGACCGCGAATTCTAGATCCTCAATCGCTTCCTGGGGCGTGGTCATGGTGATGCCAGCAACGGGTGTGAGGCGATCGCTATATTTGCGATAAATATCGGCATGATAGTGATTGATTGCCCGTTGCAATGCTTGACGGTTTTCCGGTTTTGCTCCCCCTGCTGCTAGAGCATTGTTGGGGAACAGCACCGAATAGTCAGATCCCTGTTCTGCCTGCCGTTCGTAAAGCAATTCTGGCAAAGTGTAGGTGGCAAGATCCAGCGTGTTGCGGGTGACGCGCGCCCACCAAGGCGCTCGCAGAGTCCGATAATACTGCCGTTCTTCTGGTGTTTGTTGATACCAGTCTTTGCCATCGATCTTGGTGTTCAGACGGTAATTTTCCGCTTTGCGCAATTCGTCTACCAGGTGCGCCCCGCCGTAATTAGCGATGTAATCTTCAAATGCCGGAGTGAAATCATTGGTGTGAACGTCAGTATCGATTACTGGATAATTCAGCTTGGCTTTGATTGCAGCGGAACGCGAGGTATTGAAACGGCTATAGTCAACCATGATTGTTGTCTCCAAAAATTACAGTTTTTTCCCACATCTAACCATTCGGCGTTGCTAATTTTTTGGCAACTCGATCTCAAGTCATCCAATGATTTAACAAGGCCAAAAACTTTTGTTACGCCACTACCAAACGCTCATTTTTTCGATCGGTAGCGAAGCGATTCTCCGGTCGGCGCAGTCCCAAATTTTCCCGCAGAGTTTTCCCCTCATATTCAGTCCGGAACAGCCCGCGTTTCTGCAAAATGGGAATGACGAGATTCACAAAATCATCCAATCCAGTTGGCAGGATGGGCGGCATGATATTAAACCCATCGGCTGCGCCGTTGTTGAACCATTCTTCTAACTGGTCAGCAATGC
The DNA here is from genome assembly GCA_025454405.1 of Oscillatoriaceae cyanobacterium Prado104. Taxonomy (GTDB): domain Bacteria; phylum Cyanobacteriota; class Cyanobacteriia; order Cyanobacteriales; family Microcoleaceae; genus Microcoleus. The sequence continues at coordinate 10,041 of JALOON010000022.1, forward strand.
TTTCAGGCGTGCCTAAAATGGTGCGATGACCGCGTGCAGTTGCCAGAGAAAGATATAACTGACGCAGTGTTAGATTGCCGCGAGTTGCTAGATCGGTCACCAGTTTGAGGCGACTCTTATTAGTGTTGGTGTCGCCGGGCAGTTCAGGAGCCGGATCGTCCAGGGAATATGGCGATAGATCGACACCTTTGTAATAGTTCCTCAAAATCCCCCAAGCAACATCGGGATGGATTAACGATTGCAGGAATTCATACTTTTCTTGCGCTTCCGATTCAGTACGCCCAATAATCGGAAATGCTCCGGGCATGATTTTTAAATCGTCTGGCGATCGCCCATATTTTGCCAACCGACCTTTGACATCGGCATAAAATTCTTGGGCATCTTCTAGGGTTTGATTGGCAGTAAAGATTACCTCAGCCGTGCGTGCGGCTAACTCCCGTCCTGCTTCGGAAGCTCCCGCCTGCACGATCGCTGGATAGCCTTGAGGCGGACGACCCACATTCAAAGGGCCTTGAACTGAAAAATATTTGCCCTTGTGATTGAGGATATTTAGCTTGTCCGGATCGAAATAAATCCCCGATTCTCTGTCACGGATGAAGGCATCATCTTCCCAGCTATCCCACAGTCCTTTCACCACTTCTACAAACTCTTGGGCTCGTTCGTAGCGCTGGCTGTGGTCTGGGTGACGATCGAGTGAGAAATTCTGTGCGGCATTCTCGTTGCCTGTGGTGACAACATTCCACGCCGCCCGACCCTTACTCAAGTAGTCCAGGGAAGCAAATTTGCGAGCCAGATTGTACGGATCTTCGTAGGTGGTCGAAGCCGTAGCCACAAAGCCGATGTGTTGGGTCACAGCGGACAGGGCAGAGAAGAGCGTGATGGGTTCAAAATGGACGATTTTCCCATTACGACTCTGGGTTTGAGGAGTGCCGCCCCAAACACCAGGGCTGTCTGCTAGAAAAACGGCATCAAACAAGCCGCGTTCGGCAGTCTGGGTGATTTCTTTGTAATGCTCAAAATTCAGACCCGCATCAATTTGAGCATCGGGGTGTCTCCAGGCGGAAACATGATGTCCGGTGGCTTGAATAAACGCACCTAAACGAAACTTCCGTGTTTTGCTCATAGGCTTTCTTTTTTGACTGCGCGATCGCCGAATTCCATCCAGCGAATGGCTGTTCGTGCAACGTCAGTTGCGATTTGACTGCTGCTACAACAGTTGCCTAATTCCTAAATGCTTGGGACTTTATGGATTCGCTCGCTAGAGAGAGTGCGATCGCGCAAGAGTTTCTTCAGAACCAAAACCAAACTTGCTTGCAGGCATCTACTCATTGCCTTACAAGAAATGACGTGACCGAAGGGTAGATCGGATTTAGTACCGCAGCAGAACTAGAAAGGCTGCTTGGGGCGAAGAACTATCTATTTCTGTAGCCCATCGCCATCAGCAGGTAGGGATTGCGCCGCAGATACAGAAACCAGGTATGTGCAAGTCACAATTGTATGATACACGAATTGTCTGATTATCTGACATTAAGTATTGTAAATTGTTCGATAATCGAACTGTTCGCAGGTCTGCACCTCTATACTACTGTAAATCTACAGATTTAACGTAGATTTTTTTTGCTGGCAGCGATCTGCGCCCTTCCAGCGATGAAAACGGTTGTTAACAAGCCTGTGGCATGAATCTTGCCTGCGGTTCAGGCATCCAACGTTGGTGGCGAATTGGACTGTATAGCAACCGTGTCCGACGGCACCGGACGCGATCTGTAGCACAAACACCTCCGACGATCGCGCCTGCCGCCTGCCTTCTGCCGAGTGCCACCTGCCTTCTTCACTTTTGAGCGTAGGTTTCAAACTTAAGCTTTCAGCGCTTTTGCAAAGACATTGCAGCGTTCTGAAGCGATCGACTGCTTGAGTTCTCTGATGTAGGGTTCTCTCCCTGAAAAATTCTATCTGATTGTATCAGTGAGAACTTTACTTCTCAAAACAGCTATGTTAACCTCCAATTAATAAACTACGGTAAATCGATCAAGTTACTGTAGTTTATTAATTCATTTTGATTGAACGCTTCAGACCCATCTCTTAAAACGTTCAATTAAAACGTTCAATATTTGCTTTTAACTATCCTGTAAACTTTGGAGAATTATCGTGAGCTACAAGCACATTGAAGTTAAACCAACTTCGAGCTTTACGGGTGCCGAAATCAGCGGTGTGAATCTTTCGGGACATCTCTCTGATGAAGCGATCGCAGAAATTCGTCAAGCCCTATTGCAATGGAAAGTAGTCTTCTTTCGCAATCAGAACATAGATCATGCGGCGCAAATTGCCTTTACAGCTCGTTTTGGTGAAGTAACCTACGCCCACCCCCACGAGGATGAGCCTATCGGGGGCTTTCCAGAAATTCTACCGATCGATCGGAGTCGCTACGAAAAGCGCAACGGTTTGCGGCGTGCCAGCTATGAGAACCGCTGGCACACCGATGTTACGGCGGTTGTGAATCCACCGGCGGGATCGATTCTCCGGGCCGTGGACGTTCCCAGTATCGGCGGCGACACCACCTGGACAAATTTAGTCGCTGCTTACGAAGGGTTATCCGCTCCCCTGCGAACATTGGCAGATACCTTAAAAGCGGAACATCGCTTTAATGCCCGGTTGCAACTGCCCAGTAACAGCAAGCTAGCTCAGCGCATCGCCGCCAATCCGCAAGTTTCGATTCACCCAGTCGTGCGGGTACATCCGGAGACTGGAGAACGAGCATTATTCGTGAATCCTGGTTTTACCTCTCACATTCTGGATGTATCGCCCCAAGAGAGCGAGTTGCTGCTAGAACTATTTTTCAATCAAATTACCAAACCCGCCTACACTACGCGCTTCCGCTGGAACAACGGCGATATCGCTTTTTGGGATAACCGCGCTACCTCTCATCTAGCACCTCAAGATTTGGATCGCATCGAAGTTGAGCGGGTACTTTATCGCACCACCATTACAGGAGATGTTCCGATCGGACCTGATGGTTTCCGATCGCAACCCGTTGAAGGCGAGTGGTTTGGCAAGGAATTACCGACAGTTTTGAAGGACGGAACCAAACTAATAGCAGAACCAGTGCTTGCTTAGTAACGATCGAGCTGTTGTAAAAACAGGGTCTGCAAGTCAAATCAATTCAAAATTCACAATCGATCGATTCAAAATTAAGACGATCGGTGGTGGGTTCAAGCCCCCACTGATTGAAAACCGCTGAATTATATTCAGTGGGAGCCTGTACTCGGAATTACTTAATTCAAAATACTGATTTTGAATTTTGAATTTTGAATTCAAAAAAGGTCAATCCAATCTGCCATGAGCCAAACTAGCCAAGTTTTAAATCAGCCCATTGTTGCAAAATTGCCATACATTGAGGCAGATCTTGCTTACATCGTTCGTCCGACGGAGAAGCCGATTAATTACGCTTACGAACCTCCTCCCGATGCCCTTCAGCGCAGCGCTACTCCTGACATGCGCACCGTGCCAATTTATGACGGGCGATCGCTTGCTTCAGAGTTTTCCCTTGACAAAGAAGGGTTTGCTCTATCGGATTATCAAACGGCGGTGCAAGACTTCTACGATGAGGGTGAAGTGGAACGGGTTTACTATCCAGAAGCCGAACAATTTGTTAAAGAACAAACGGGCGCTGTCAGGGTGGTTGTTTTCGATAGTGTAGTTCGCAATGCCGCGCGATCGCAACCCGGAATCAACAAGATTAGAGAGCCAGGAAAGCGCGTTCACAATGACTATACTGCCAGATCTGGTTACAGTCGCGCAATTTGGGTGCTGAATCGGATCGGAGAAAACCCCGATGCTTTATTAAAAGGACGATTTAGCATTGTTAATGTTTGGAGAGCGATCGCCAATCCAATTGTGGATTCTCCCTTAGCTGTCGCTGATGCTCGCAGCATTGCGCCCGATGATTGGATACCAAGCGATTTGGTGTATCCCGATCGAGTGGGTGAAACTTATGGAGTAACTTACAATCCAGCGCATAAATGGTTTTATTTTCCATTGATGCACCGCGATCGAGCGCTGTTAATTAAGTGTTTTGATTCTTTAGAAGATGGCACGGCGCGGTTTTCTGCCCACTCTGCGTTCGACGATCCAACGAGTCCCGCTGATGCTCCTCCTCGCGAGAGCATTGAATTACGAACGTTGGTTTTCTATGAGTAATATCAAATCTGGTTGGTAATTGGTAATTGGTAATTGGTAATTGCTAATTGGTAATTGCTAATTGGTAATTGCTAATTGGTAATTGCTTCTACAGGTTGTAATTCTGATGCAACTGGATTTGGTGTGAGATTAGTTTTGGATGAGTTGGGAGCAGTCACGAACGCGGTTTCCAAAAGATGTGTTTTGTTTACTCGTTAATAGGATTTATCTGTGTCTATTGATATTGAAAATCTTTCAGCGATCGCACTGATAGAGCATTATCAAAAGCGGTTGCTGTCACCTGTTGAAGTGACTCAGGTCGCATTAAAACGCATTGCTAAATTCAATCCGATCGTGAATGCGTTTGTATTAGTTGACGAAGAGAAAGCTTTGGCAGATGCGCGGTTGTCAGAAGCTCGTTGGCTGCGGGGAGAACCGCTCGGTATCGTCGATGGAATTCCTACCACAATCAAGGATCTTCTATTGACAAAAGGCTGGGCAACCTTGCGCGGTAGCAAAGCGATTTCACCCGATCGAGCGTGGGAAGAAGATGCGCCAGCCGTTGCTCAGTTGCGATCGCAAGGTGCAATTTTGCTGGGTAAAACCACAACCTCAGAATTTGGTTGGAAAGGCGTAACCGAATCGCCATTGACAGGGATTACCCGCAATCCTTGGAACTACGATCGGACCCCTGGCGGTAGTAGCGGTGGGGCAGCAGTAGCAGCCGCTTTAGGATTGGGCACCATTCACATCAGTACGGATGGCGGTGGATCGACTCGGCTGCCGGCTGCATTTACCGGAGTGTTTGGCTTCAAGCCTACATTTGGACGAGTTGCGGGATATCCTTCCGCTCACACCGGAACGCTGTTTCACATCGGCGTGACGGCTCGCACGGTGTCGGATGCTGCTTTAACCTTAAACGCGATCGCTCATCCCGATCCGCTTGATTGGTTTGCATTACCAGACGATCGGGTTGACTATATTGAGAGTTTGCAGCAGGGTGTCTCAGGGCTGCGGATTGCCTACAGTCCGCGCTTGGGTTACGCGGCTGTGGAACCAGAAATTGCTGCACGAGTTGAAGCAGCCGTTGAAGTTTTTGCCAAATTGGGCGCGATCGTAGAGGAAGTCGATCCTGGATTTGAGAATCCTTTGGCGATCTTTCGGATCTTCTGGACGGCGGGAGCGGCGAAGTTGCTGCGATCGTTTAGTCCCGAACAACGAGCGGTAATTGAAGAAGGTTTGCAGGCGTCGGCAGAAGCAGGCGATCGCGTTACTTTAGCAGAGTATCAGAGTGCTTTAGATGCGCGGGAAGCTTTGGGAAGGCACCTCGGATTGTTTCATCAGAAGTACGATTTATTGCTAACGCCAACCGTTCCGATCGCTGCTTTTCCAGTCGATCGAGCTGCGCCAAATTCCGATCTCTATCCATCTGGATCGAATTGGACGCCATTTACCTATCCCTTTAATTTGAGTCAGCAACCTGCTGCTTCTATTCCCATTGGTTTCACTCAAGCAGGCTTACCTGTAGGATTGCAAATTGTAGCGGCAAAATACAGGGATGCCTTAGTTCTGCAAGCTGCGAAAGCTTACGAAGCAGTTCATCCTTTCAAAACACCTGAACTGTTAACCTTCGCTACAACGCGAATTTAAATCCCACCGGCAAAAGAAGCTCTTAGGAGCGCCCAAGTGCAACTACGTGCCTGCGAAAAGTTTTGAAAAAGCTATTAATTTGGAGATGTTGCTATGGCTGAAAGACTTGGAATTAATCGCCGTCAGTTTGTTCGCATTGCATTACCAGGATTGTTAGGATTTTCGACGACTTTAGCGTTAGGAAGTTGCGGCGATCGAACTCAGCAAGCAACGACTTCTTCTAACACTGCCACTACCAATACGGCTGCCAATAGTACAGCCGCTACCAGTTCTGGTTTCAAAACTAAAGTTCTCCGCATGGGATTTCAGCAAGCGGGGGATTTAGTTAAAGTGACAGGCGTGTTAGAAAAACGGTTAGAGCCGTTGGGAGTTAAGGTCGAATGGGCGCAATTTGTCCAAGGACCGCAACTGATGGAAGCGATGAATGCGGACAAGATCGACTTGGGATCTGTTGGGGAAACTCCTCCCATTTTCGCCCAAGCGATCGGGGCACAAATTGTTTATATAGTTGGTTCAAAAACAACGCCGCAAAGTGGAAGAAGTAGCGTCATCGCCGTACCGCCAGAGTCTCCGATCCAGAAACTTGAAGATATTAAAGGGCAAGAAGTTTACTTTCAAAAGGCATCTGCTTCGCACTATTTCATTCTCAGAGCATTGCAGGATGTGGGATTAAGCATCAAGGATATTAAGGTTAAAAGTATTCCCAATGTAGAGGCGCGGGCTGCTTTTATTGAGGGGAGAATTCCGGTTTGGGTATCGGGCGATCCTCACTATGCGATCGCCGAAAAGCTCGATCGCATTCGAGTCATCCGAGATTCTGTCGGGATAGATTCCCCCGGAAGTTACTACGTAGGGCGGCGGCAGTTTGCTCAGGAAAATCCCGAATTGCTGAAAATTGTCATTGAAGAAATCGACAAAATCGAGCAGTGGGCCGATGCCAATCGCGTAGAGGTAGCTAAGTTAATTGCGCCCGAGCAGAAACTGGAATTGGATGTGATGCAAACAGTCATCGATCGCCGCACGTTCGGACGCAGAGCAATTAGCCCAGAATTAATTAAAGAACAACAGCGCGTCGCAGATGTCTTCTTTGAGAATGACTTAATTCCTAAGAATGTTAACATTCAAGAAGCGTTGTTGCCTTCCGATTTGTACGTTGCGATTACGCCAGAGAACATCAGCCAACGATAGGTTTGATATCAAATTCGGTTGCATCGGAACGATCGGTAATTGGTAATTGGTAATTGCTGATTTTCCTGACTGATTTGAGTAAGTCCGATGCAACCGGAAACAAGATCGGGACTTACGCAACTTTAAGTTCGTAGTGAGGACTTTAGTCGTCATAGAGAAGCGGCTCAATCCACTTACTACAAACAAAAATTATGATTTTTTGTGACAGTTGCGTAAGTCCTAAATATGATTCAGTTCTGGTTTGCTGTATGTTTTTAGCAACGTTGATGGTGAACGATCGATTAATTAACCGTTATTTGCAGTTTGCGATCGCTCTCTTCCTCTGTTTAATCGCCTTCGCCAGTCCGCTCGATGTCTCGGCAGCAAGTCTCTGTCCGATCGGCATGGTGATGATTCCAGGCGGCAGCTTTACGATCGGATCGGATAATTCCAGTTATGAAGAAGAACGATCGGCAACCGATGTAACCGTCGATCGCTTTTGCATCGATCGTACTGAAGTTACCAACGCTCAATTTGCCAAATTTGTTGCAGCAACGGGGTATGTTACTGTTGCCGAACGTCCCCTTTCTAAAGCACAATTTCCTGACTTACCAGACGAAAAGCGATCGCCCGGTTCTCTAGTATTTCAGATGGCAAAACCGGGCGCAAACTCGGTTCCTGCCCTCAGTTGGTGGCATTGGACACCCGGTGCAAACTGGAAACATCCGTTTGGATTGCAGAGCGCGATCGCAGATAAAGAGAATTATCCTGTCGTTCACATTGCCTACGAAGATGCACTTGCTTACGCACAGTGGGCAGGCAAATCACTGCCCGCAGAAGCACAGTGGGAATATGCAGCGCGAGGCGGTTTGAAAGGAGCAACTTACACTTGGGGCGATCGGTATTCGGCGGAAAAAGCGAATACTTGGCAAGGCATTTTTCCATTTTTCAACACCAAAACCGATGGCTATATTGGCGTCGCTCCCGTTGGCTCTTTTGAGCCTAACGGCTATGGATTGTACGACATGACAGGGAATGTGTGGGAATGGACTTCTGACTGGTTTGGTGTCGGACATAGCAGCAAAATTCATCAAATAAACCCAACCGGAGTCGCCCAAAAAGAAAGTTTCGATCCGAAAAAACCAGGAGAGCCTGCTTTGCATGTCATCAAAGGTGGCTCTTACCTTTGTGCGCCGAACTATTGCAGCCGCTTTCGCCCAGCGGCGCGCGAATCGGAAGCCCCCGATACGGGGACAACCCATATCGGGTTTCGTTTAGTAAAAAATTTGACGTGAGGAGAAACGAACGATGTTATACCATTTTGGATTTTCGATTTTGGATTTTGGATTGAAAAAGATTCGCCGTTTGGGTGTTCGAGTCATTCATTTAGTGCGTTCATTATTGACTCCCATCCCGCGAGAAAATTATCTACCTCTTCTTTTCTCTTCCTTCGCGTCCTACCCTACCCTGCGGGAACCCCTACGGGGAACGAGAACGGCTTCGCCGAACGCGCCTTCGCGGTTCATTCAAAACAAATTCTGGCGCGAACAGAGAATTGGGCGATCGCTAACCCGATTCATTGCCACAATTATTTTTAGCATCATCAGCCTTTTCCCCCTACCTGCACTAGCAGCAACCTCTAAAGTTTTGCCCGCCCCACAGCCAGATTTTCAGGGAAAAATTGGCATTACCTACAAAGAATCTCAACCAGACTTTCCCAAACCAATCGCTGCTCCCGCACAAGCTCCCAATGTGTTGCTAATTCTGCTAGATGATGTCGGATTTGGGCAAACCAGTACCTTTGGCGGCCCCATCGACACTCCCAATCTGACCAAATTAGCAAACCGGGGATTGCGCTACAACCAGTTTCACGTTACCGCCCTCTGTTCGCCCACCCGCGCTGCACTGCTAACCGGGCGCAACCATCATTCAGTTAATACAGGCGTTGTTGAAGAATTGGCGACAGGCTATCCCGGTTACACCACCATTCTGCCCAAGAGTGCGGCAACGGTGGCGGAAGTGCTGCGACAAAACGGCTACAGCACAGCCGCATTTGGGAAATGGCACAATACCCCAGATTATGAAACCAGTGCGGCGGGACCCTTCGATCGCTGGCCCACCCATCTCGGTTTTGATTATTTCTACGGCTTTTTAGGAGGAGATACAAACCAGTGGAGTCCAGCACTGGTGGAGAATACCAAGCGCATTCAAAAACCAACAGACAATCCCGATTATCATTTGACCCCGGATTTGGCAGATCGTGCCATTTCCTGGATTCGCACCCAACAATCGATCGCGCCAGATAAGCCTTTCTTTACCTATTTTGCCACTGGAGCCACCCACGCGCCCCACCACGCGCCGAAAGCTTGGATTGATAAGTATAAAGGCAAATTCGATCGAGGTTGGGATAAATTGCGCGAGGAAACCTTTGCGCGTCAAAAACAATTGGGCGTGATACCTGCTAATGCCCAACTAACGCCGCGCCCGCAAGAACTACCTGCTTGGGATTCCTTATCTAAAGAGGATCGAAAACTCTTTGCCCATCAAGCCGAAGTGTTTGCTGGATTTACCGCCCATACCGACGCACAAATCGGGCGAGTAATTGATGCGATCGCTCAATTGGGAGAACTAGATAATACTTTAATCATCTACATTGCTGGCGATAATGGTGCCAGCGCCGAAGGTGGTTTAACAGGTACTGTAAATGAATTGAAAGTGTTCAACGGCGTGCCTGAAAATCGACAGCAACTGCTTGCTTCCTTGGACGATTTGGGCAGTCCCAAAACCTTTAACCACTTTCATGCCGCCTGGGCGTGGGCAGTAAATACACCTTTTCAATGGACAAAGCAAATCGCGTCTCACTTTGGGGGAACTCGCGATCCGTTAGTGATAGCTTGGGGCGATCGCATTCAAGATCGAGGCGGACTTCGCACCCAATTTCACCATGTAATTGATATCGCACCGACGATTTTAGAAGTGGCAGGAATTACACCTCCCACCGCTGTCAATGGGGTGGAACAACAACCGATCGAAGGCACCAGTCTCGCCTACACTTTTGACAATCCAAATGCCCCATCCCAGCGCACAACTCAGTATTTTGAAATGTTAGGCAATCGGGCGATTTACGATCGCGGTTGGATTGCCGCCGCCAGACACGGACGCTTGCCTTGGGAAAGAGTCTCTAAAACCGACTTTAACCAAGACACTTGGGAGTTATACAACATTACCGAAGATTTCAGCGAAGCCAACAACCTAGCAGCACAAAATCCCACCAAACTGAAGGAACTTCAATCGCTATTTTTAGCCGAAGCGCGCCAGCATCAGGTATTACCTTTAGACGATCGCCTCGTGAATCGTTTTGATGTCAGCAGTCGCCCCAGTTTAGCCGCAGGTCGGACTCATTTTACCTACTATCCCGGTGCGGCTGGCATTCCCGAAGGTAGCGCGCCGGACTTAAAAAACAAATCCTTTAGCATCACCGCAGATGTTGAAATTCCCAAAGATAATGACGATGCTAAAGGAGTTTTGGTCGCTCAAGGAGGACGTTTCGCCGGATGGAGTTTCTTCCTGGATGATGGAAAACCAACCTTTGCTTACAACTTTTTTGGGAGCGATCGCACCTTAATCAAATCCAAGGAAGAAGTTCCCCCTGGTGCATCCAATATTAGGTTTGAATTTGAGTTTGATGGTGGGACTCCCGGTGCTGGAGGAACGGGTAAATTGTTCATCAATGACAGGCAGGTAGGTGAGGGCAAAATCGCCAAAACCATCCCCTATCGTTTGGGTTTAGACGAAACTTTTGATGTCGGTCAAGATTTGGGGACACCCGTTATCGAGAGTTATTCAGCACCCTTTTCATTTACGGGTAACTTGCAGAAAGTCACCTTGGATTTGAAAACTTAGAAGATTTTTAGAACACTTGTCAGGGCAGGTTTGACAACAAAGCGATCGCTGATATCATTTTCCCGTTTTGATACGACAGATCCGATCCCCCCTAACCCCCCTTGCTAAGGGGGGAACCGGAGTGAAGTTAAAGTCCCCCCTTTTTCAGAGGGGAACCGGAGCGAAGTTAAAGTCCCCCTTTTTAAGGGGGATTTAGGGGGATCTGTGACACATTGAAAAGAAAACGGTATTACTCCTTTCCCACTCTAAGATTACCTACCTCTTTTCTTCTCTTCTCTCTGCGTTCTCTGCGCCTCTGCGGTTCAATAATCGTAATTTTTTGAATGAAAAACGAGTAGCGCAAATAATTTGGCAAAACTGCCCCTACAAACAGTATTTTCTTGGAATTTAAATTTCCTTTAACCAATGAATGAAATCCTTGCCGCGATCGACTTTCGCCTGCTCAACAAACTGGCATTCTTAATCTTAATCTTGTCAATGTTGCTAGATACCGGATTAAGCCTAACCATCCAACAAATTTGGCAACCACTCCGCAATATTCGGTTGATTCTCCTATCGCTGGTAGCAAACTTTATTCTAGTGCCATTGTTTGCGTACTTGCTGCTACAAGTTATTCCTTTAAGCGAACCCTTCAAAATTGGGTTTACGATTCTGGCAGTCGCTGCTGGACCTCCGATATTACCCAAACTTGCCCAGTTGGTAAATGGCAATCTGGCTTATGCTGCTGGACTGATGATGCTGATGATAGGTCTTACTGCAATTTATATGCCTTTTGCCTTATCGATCGCATTACAGGATGTCCGTATAAGTCCTTGGCAGATTTTAAAACCCTTAGTCACATTAATGTTAATTCCCTTAGCGATCGGGTTGCTGATTCGAGCTAAAAATGAAGCGATCGCAGCTACACTACAACCCTGGATGCGCCAAATCTCTAGTGCTGGGTTGATTTTAGGGTTAAGTACCTCGTTAATACTTCAGTTTGACAGTTTGATTTTGATGGTTAGAACTGGGACAATTTTAGCGATCGCCATATTTATTCTCGTTTCCTTTGGGTTTGGCTACCTCCTGGGTGGCCCTGACAGCGACACCAGGCGAACTTTAGCAGTTGGCACTGCCCAACGCAATATTGCCGCAGCCCTTCTAGTTGCTGGCACTAACTTTGACGATCCAGCCGTGGTGAGTGTCATTGTAGTTACGAGTTTATCGCTGTTTGTGGCGATGCGCCTGATTGTCAAACAAGCTTTTGCCCAAGTTGAACCAGTTGAAGTTTCCTAATCTATGAAGCAAACAAATCTGAGATTGTGACGTACCGATTCAACTACAGCAATTCGGCAAGTTGTTGCATCTCGCTAAAAACAACCTTCGCTCCAGCGTCAATTAGGGCAGTGCGATCGCTCCTTTGAGCATAGCCAAAAACCGTCATTCCTGCCGCGCATCCCGCTTGCACCCCCGGTACAGAATCTTCAATTACAAGACAACGTTCTGGATTTGTTTCCATTTGGCGAGCAGCATAAAGATACACATCCGGAAAAGGTTTGGGGCGCGAAACATCATTAGCGCTGTATAACTTTCCCTCAAATTGATGCAGGAGTCCGGTTAACTTTAAAACCAGTTGAATATGTCGGTGGCTGCTATTCGACGCCACGCATCTTGGTAATGTAATTTGTTCCAACATTTCGACAATCCCTGAAACTGGTTGGAGTTCTTGCTGCAATGCGGCGATTTCTCGTTCTTTACAACGTTCGATAAAGTTTTTGGGTACTGGTTTCCCGTAGGATTGCTCGATAATCTCTAGACAGGTTTCCAGGGACTTTCCTGTAAAATTTCGAGTCATTTCTGCATAGGTAATCGGAAAACCAACCTCGGTGAGCATTTCCGCAAAAATGCGATTCACGATCGTTTCGCTATCGACCAGCACTCCATCACAATCAAAGATAATCAGATCGAACCGATTCATGTTTATTATAATTGATTCGCGGGGTGCTGGACTAACGCAGTTAATCACTTTGACTGTGTTGCTCAAACAAGCTGTAAAAAATTGAAGGACGCACGCCAATATATTTGACCACTAGAATACTGAGCCAAACATTCCAAACTATCATCGAAAGGCTAGTGGCGATCGCTGCCCCAACAATTCCGAAAAATGGAATCAGGATGGCATTTAAAACAAGGTTGAGCAACGCACTACAAACAATCACTCGAAAGGACTGGTTTTGATGCCCGGTCATAATCATCAAATAACCAACCGATCCGCACAAGGCATTAACTAATTGCCCCAAAACCAGCACTTTGAGCGATAGATCGGCAGCAACAAAACCCGAACCAAATAAACTCAAAATCGGCTGGGTAAAAGTCATTAAACAAAAAGCGATCGCGATCGTAGGATAGAAAATCCACCTGGTCACGCAGGAAACAACTTTTTGCAGTCCCGACATATCCCCTTGTGCGTACAGAGTTGTAAACATCGGCGCAGCTACCATATTGACAATTTGCAAGACGAAACTCGTCCACAGGGAAGTCTTAACCGCTGCATTGTAAATCCCGGCTGATTCAGGACCAATTAAAGACCCAATCATCACTGTATCAGTCTGACTTAAAAGCCCGGATGATGCCTGCTGGATTAATAAGACGAGGGCAATCCCCAACCACTCTCGATAGGCATAAACAGGCGTATATTGTACAAATTCGCGGTTAAACTTCCGCCACAACAAACCGAATTGAACTCCCACAACCACAAAAAACATGAAGGTGGCAATTTCAATCGTAGGAAGACTGGTAAGAGCCTCATGCCTTTGCAATAGTAGAAATCCACTCCCCAAAACTAGCAGGGGAAAAACAATTTGGGATGGTACAAATGCTAAAGGAATATCATTCATCGCTCTAGCAATTTCTTGCTGCAAACTCACTAAAGCTTGCAGCAAGACAAGTCCCATTCCAAACAACAGCGGTGTGGCATAGATAAAGGGATGAAAATGATTGACAGTGAAAATTCCGCCTGTGGCGATGGGAATGAGTCCCAAACTTGCCAAGACGGTTAGCAACCAACTCCCGCGCATTACACCGTGCAAGTGTTGCCAATCCTGTTTGACTCGATACTCTGGAATCAAGCGCAGAACGGTATGGGGTAAACCTAAACCAGCCGGAATTGCTAACAGTAACGAACAAGATATTACAAATTCATAGATCCCATATTCAGCCCTACCCATCCACTGTGCGAGGAAGACCTGAAGCAAATAGGTTAGGCTCAGACCGCTGACCTGAATAATTAAAGCGAACGCAATGTCTTTAGCTAATCCCTCGATCGGAACGTTTTTCTGTTCCTGAGAAAGTAAGAGATCGGTCATAAAACCACCTCCAAAAATACAACAATCGTCTTAGGGCATCGTTTTTAAATCTGGTTATGCCCAACGCACGACGGCAAGCTTAAATCTGGCATCCCGAGAGAGGGGCGTGTCGAGCGAACCATACTGCTGCTGTGCCCACTGCCGCAGATCTGGAATTGAGCGAGAGAAAATTTCATCGGGTACTTGCCAGGAGGCACTGTATTGCTTTTTCTCGTAGCGATCGAGCCAGTCTTGCAAGGTTAAATTAGATTGCCATTGAGCCACTACCGCGAATTCCACCGTCGCACCTTGCTCTGCCAATTCAGCTAACACTTCCTCGGCATTGCCTCCGTAGGGTTTTAGCTCGTAGCCATAGTTAGTCAGAATGGTTTGCCACTGTTTGTCTAATTGCGATCGCAAATTACTTAAATCTGTATCATCCGGTTGTAAATTAATGCGACCGTGACTGTAGAGATAGAAACCATTCGGTTTGAGAACCCGCCGGATTTCTGCCAATGCCTGTTTCCAGTTCGGGATTAGGTGCAGTACATGTACGGTCAAAACCACATCAAAGGAATTGTCCTCAAAGGGCAGATTTGTAGCATCGGCATTGAGTAAAGTAAGCCGGTGATTCGCGCCTTCTAATTTACGGCGCAGTTCGTTCAGCATGTTGTCTGAAATGTCTGCGCCGGTATAGTCAAATCCCTGTTGGACGATCGGCAACGCAATTCTACCCGTGCCAATTCCGACTTCCAGAAATTTTGTATCTGGCGTGGCAGAAACAAGGTTAAGAATATACTCCGTTACCTGGGCAGAAACTTCGGGGGGAAGTCCGCGTGTGGCATCGTAAATATCGGAAACGCGATCGAAGGAAACACTGGTTGACATGATACTTTCTCACTAGAATTGACACCGAGTTGGAGCGAACGATCGGCATAAATTCGATCGAGCAGTTTGGGAAGTAATTTCATATTAGAAAACACATTATTTCTTTCATCATTTTTCTCCTCGCTAGAGTATTTCAAAACATACATTCCTGCTGAACGTGCTGCCTCAATTCCCACATCGCTATCTTCAACTACAACGCAATCTTCAGGTGCGAATCCCATCTCATTTGCTGCGTGTAGGAATAAACCTGGAGCCGGTTTCCACGAGCCAACATCGTAGGAGCTAAAGGTGCGATCGCCAAAGTAATGCGACAGACCCGTTACAGTCAAAGCCTTACGAATTTTTGCCATTGGCGCACTTGATGCAACACAAACTGGATAGTCAAGCTTTTTTAACATCTCTGGAACGCCTGTTATCGGCTGCAAGTGCAATTGAAATAACTCATCTACACGGTGACGATATGTTGCTTCAAAATCTCTGGGCAGCTTTTCGCCAAATCTCATCTCTATATCCGCCAAGATAAAAGCAAGCTTTCTGCCGCGATATTGACGAATCAGATTTTCAACTGAGTCTGTGACAAATGGGAGTAAATCAATGAATGCTCGATTGCACAATTTCTCACTGTCAACCAGCGTTTCGTCCAAATCAAAAATGACGCAAAGATACTTCATGTCCTGATGTCCTGTTTTCTGAGAAAGCAGATGCTTGATGAGTAGCCTCGAACCGCAGAAATCCATCGGATTGCATTTTTCATCACCTACAGCAAGCGCTCTTCAGTGTTAGCAATCGATCGTGGCTGCCATCTTCGAGAATGAGACCTCGATCGCACACCCAAATTAACTTTGATAGGGGCGCGGCAGTTGGCGCAGTTTATAAGCAGCATCCAATTCACTATTGTTTTTTCTGCCATATCCCCAACCCAAGGTGCGACGATATTCGCCCATGATGTTGCTTTCGATTAAATCATCCTCATTGACTGCAACATTGGTATGAGATTGGGGCGCGACGTAGAGTGCATCCGCAGGGCAATATGCCTCACACATGAAACAAGTTTGACAGTCTTCCTGTCGGGCGATCGCGGGCGGTCGATCGGGAACTGCATCAAAGACATTGGTAGGACAAACTTGAACGCACAGATTGCAATTTATACAGAGTTTATGACTCACAAGTTCGATCATGATGTTGCTCCTGTTACAGAGAAAACCTAAAAAGTGATTTTTAGAATCACCGCACTTTTAGAGCGGTGATAACGTCAAAACTTTGATACCGAGGGTGTGGTTTGAGTGGTGAGTATGGGTGGTGTGGCGATCGCATCCGCAATCCAATCCCTTCTCACCCACAGCCGATCTAAGCCACCTGTCGCCTGGTAATAACGCTGATTCGGATCGGTTTCGGGATAGTCCACGCGGATGTGTTCGCTGCGCGTTTCCGTGCGATGCAAGGCGCTAAAATACGCCCATCGCGCCACTGCCGTCAGAGAAGCCGCTCGGCGAGAAAATTCCACATCGCGCGCGGTATCCTGTTTCGGATTCCCCTGCACTTGCTGCCACAGCTTTTCTAATTTGGCGAGGGAATCCAACAGTGTTTGCTCGCAGCGGAAGTAATTCTTTTCCAAAGGGAACATCTCAGCTTGAACGCCCTCCACAATTGCCTCGCTATCGAATGTTTCTGAGGTAGGGGATGGCGATCGCAGTCCGGCTTGACCCGCAGGGCGCACCACCCGTTCGCTGGCACGAGCGCCGAGACTCTGGGCAAAAGCAGCCGCGCCTTCTCCTGCCCATTGTCCCGTCGAGATTGCCCAGGCGGCATTGGGTCCACCACCACCAGAAGCTAAACCGGCTAAAAACTCCCGCGATGCTGCATCCCCGGCGGCGTAGAGTCCAGGGACTTTCGTACCGCAACTATCATTTACAATCCGAATCCCGCCCGTACCCCGGACTGTACCTTCTAATAACAGCGTCACAGGCACTCGTTCCGTATAGGGGTCAATGCCCGCTTTTTTGTAAGGTAAAAAAGCAATGAAGTGAGACTTTTCAATTACTGCCTTCACTTCAGGTGTAGCTCGATCCAAACGGGCATAAACGGGACCTTTTAGCAGCGCATTGGGAAGAAATGAAGGATCGCGACGACCATTGATATAACCACCGAGATCGTTGCCTGCTTCATCGGTGTAACTAGCCCAGCCAAAGGGAACGCCCCGCGTCACGGTGGCATTAAAAGCAGTCGAGATCGCATAGTGATTGGAAGCCTCCATGCTGGAAAGTTCGCCGCCAGCTTCCACTGCCATCAACATTCCATCGCCGGTATTGGTATTGCAACCGAGGGCGTTACTCAGGAATGCACAGCCACCATTCGCCATCACCACTGCACCCGCGCGAACGGTATAGGCGCGATGATGTTGCCGCTGCACCCCCCTCGCACCTGCTACTGAGCCGTCATCAGCCAATAAAAGCTCTAGAACGGGGCTTTGGTCGAGGATTTGCACGCCGACGCGCAAGAGGTTTTTGCGAAGTACGCGCATGTATTCAGGGCCATAATAACTCTGGCGCACGGATTCCCCATTTTCTTTGGGAAATCGATAGCCCCACTCTTCCACCAGGGGCAAACTGAGCCAGGTTTTTTCGATAACTCGCTCGATCCAACGCAAGTTAGCCAAGCCTTTTCCCAAGCGATAGCGTTCCCATAGAACTTTGTCCCAATCCTCTGGAGAAGGAGCCATGATGCCGTTGCCGCTGGCTGCGGCTGCACCGCTCGCACCCAGAAAACCTTTATCGGCAATGACTACTTTGACACCTCGATCGGCGGCTGCCCATGCTGCCCAGGCGGCAGCAGGACCCCCGCCAATTACTAGCACATCGGCAGTTAATTGCACTTCATCTTCGCTACTCATAAACACCATTTTTTCCTGTGAGTTTCTATTGCAAAACTTAGGCAAAGCAACCGGGGGTTTTGGAAAACGGTTTTGCGATCGGAGATCTACGCAGAAATCCGGTTTCTAAGAGTGCGTAATTCCTCAGATTTCCCAGAAAAGGAAGTTGATACCGATCGGCAATTTCCACCTCAAACTAGGGTGACGAAACAATGAGGCCAATTTTGTCAGGAGTTCCTGTAAATACAAAGAACTGCTCGTCAATTGGTGCTGCCAGAGTTTGTCCTTCAAAGCGATGTCTGCCAACGCCCATATTTCCTGTTGCCGTGAGTTGAAAATCAACTTCGGTAAACTGATTTTCTTGAAATATTTGACGCACCCGTTCTGAGTAATTCACACCATCGCGATGCCCGCGCGTCCACAGGGCAAAACCACCTGTTTTGAGGAAGTAAGGGAGGTTGCGAATCAGTTGTTGGAGCACTTCTTCGTCGGGCAAATTCCCAAATATGCCACAAACGATCGCAATATCCGCAGGGACTGCGCCAGCAAAGGAAGCGGTAAGCGTTGCATCACCGTTGATAAATTCGATTTGGTCAGCGAGTCCTAATTGAGCGATCGCTTGTTTACCGCGTTCTGCGAGTTGAGGATTGAGTTCTACCAATCTTGCCCGTACATCTTTGGCACGGGGATGATTTGCCAATACGCCCAATAAATCGCGCCCATCGCCAGAACAGGCACTGACCACTTGAATCGTTCCTTTTGGAGCAGCATCTAAACTGTCAGAAATATATTTCTGCACGATTTCCAATCGCTGCTGTAAAACATCTTGTGTTTGGTAAAGATCGTGCCATTCAAACCAATCTTTAGGCATAAAATTCACTCCGTTATTCTCGTTATTCTCGTTATTCTCTTTCTCGTTTTAACCCAAGTTGCTAGTTACAAATCTTGTCGGTTCGATCCCCCCTAACCCCCCTTAAGAAGGGGGGGACCGGATTCAAAGTCCCCCTTTTTAAGGGGGGGACCGGATTCAAAGTCCCCCTTTTTAAGGGGGGAACCGGATTCAAAGTCCCCCTTTTTAAGGGGGATTTAGGGGGATCGAAAATGCTTAACCTCATAACTACTTGAGTTAATTAATCGGCGATGACGAGCGCGATCGCCAGCCCGTCGTAGCCTTTGCTACCCACTATCTGAATTACTGTTGCCTTAACGCGCGGTTCAAGCGCCAGTGCTGCGTTAAAGCGGCGGATACCCTGAACGTTCTCATCCGTACTGTCAGCATCGATTACCGCGCCATTTCGCACCACGTTATCGGTGACGATCAGGCTGCCGCGTCGGGTGAGTTTCAGCGCCCAGGAAAAATACTCGGCGGCGTTCGTTTTGTCCGCGTCAATAAACACCAGATCGAAGGGTTCTTGTCCTTCAGCGGCAAGTTTTGGCAGGGTTTCTAGGGCGGGACCCAAGCGCACCTCAACCCTGTCCGTCAGTCCGGCGCGATCGAGATTGGCACGGGCAACTTCAGCGTGTTTTGGCTCCGCTTCCAAGCTAATCAGTTTGCCATCGGGAGGCAAAGCCCGCGCCAACCAGATGGTGCTGTAACCTGCCAGCGTACCCAGTTCCAGAATTCTCTTGACTCCGTGGGACAGTGCCAGGATGTGCAGTAATTTCCCCTGATTCGGTGCGACATTGATCCTCGGCAGATCGGCATCAATGGTGGACTGGAGCGCCCCTTCCAGTGCCGGATCGGGAGGGACAAACAGGTCGGTGATATAGTCGTCAACCGCAATCCATTGTTCTTGAGTCATTTTAATCTTGACTAAATCGGTAGACTTATCGGAGAATGTATCTACTAATCAGATAGTCTAACAGTTAGAGTCTCATTAAACAACTCCGATCGGGAAATCGTGAAACTCCTTCTTGGGTAAAGACTTTCAAGCTGCCCGATCGCGCAGCCTGCCGTTAGGACTTGTTTTCAAAACCTAGATCCCCCCAGCCGGCAAGGCTGTTTCATTCTCCGGAAAACGAGGTTTTTGTAGGGGTAGTGCCCCCGTGCCTACCCCCCCGCCGACCATTTTTAGTTATTTCAGGCATTGGGGCAGCCACGGGGGGCATTTTGACCTCCAAGTCGAATATGCTGCGCTCGTTATTCGACTTGGAGGTCAAACCCTACAAGAAAATGAAACAGCCCTGCCCCAGCCGGGGAGAAACGAGCAATATCTCCCCGTTCACGATCGCACACATTGTTTCGCAAAGGATTCGCGCAACCTATGAGTACCAAACCCAAACAACTCAGACTCGGTGCATTTATCATGAGTTCTGGACATCACCTAGCCTCCTGGCGGTATCCAGCCGCACGGGCAGATGGGGGGCTGAGTTTTGACCATTTTCGTCAGATTGCCCAGACGGCGGAACGGGGTAAATTTGACACGATCTTTTTTGCTGATGGTGTTGCTGTCCGAGATCGCGATCGCGGCGTCGAAGTATTAAGCCGCACCGGACATCTAGTTCACTTTGAACCATTGACCTTGTTATCTGCTTTGGCAGTTGTCACGGAGCATATTGGATTAGCGGCAACGGTTTCGACCACTTACAACGAACCCTTTCACCTCGCCCGCAAGTTCGCTTCTCTGGATTATTTAAGTGGCGGACGGGCAGCTTGGAACCTGGTTACTTCTGCTACCAATGCCGAAGCCCGCAACTTTAATCTAGACAAACACATGGATCATGGTCCGCGCTACGATCGCGCCCTTGAGTTTGTCGAAGTGGTGACCAAGTTATGGGATAGCTGGGAAGATGATGCCTTTTTGCGAGATAAGGAATCTGGTGTTTATTTCGAGCCAGAAAAGTTACACGTTCCGAATCACAAAGGCGAGTATTTTTCAGTTAAAGGGCCGTTAAACGTTGCCCGTCCAATCCAGGGTTATCCGGTAATGATTCAGGCAGGTTCATCGGAAGATGGTAAGAATTTAGCCGCGCAAACCGCAGAAGTAATTTTTACCGCACAGCAAACTTTAGCCGATGCTCGAGCATTCTATGCCGATGTCAAAGGACGATTGGCGAAGTACGGTCGCCATCCCGACCAACTTAAAATTATGCCGGGAATCTTTCCAGTAATTGGCAGTACGGAACAGGAAGCCAGACAAAAATTTGCTGAAATTCAAGCTTTGATTCATCCCCAAGTGGGCTTAAGTTTGTTGGGGGGAATGTTAGGAGAAATCGATCTGTCAAAATATCCTTTGGATGGGCCGCTGCCAGAAATTCCCCATACGGAATTGCATCAAAGTCGCCAACAATTATTGCTAGAACTCGCTCAACGAGAGAAGTTAACTATTCGACAACTGTACGAAGCGATCGCAGGCGCGCGGGGACATTGGCAAGTCGTCGGCACTCCAGAACAGATTGCGGATCGGATGGAAGAATGGTTCCTGAATGGGGGCGCAGATGGATTTAACGTCATGCCGCCTTATTTGCCAGGTGGATTGGAAGAGTTTGTCGATTATGTCATCCCCCAATTGCAGCGCCGGGGACTGTTCCGCACCGAATACGAAGGTCGCACTTTGCGGGAAAATCTCGGTCTAACTCGTCCGGTAAATCAGTTTAGTCAGAAATCAGGAGTTTCTGAACTGGTTGGTGCGTCTAGTTAAGCGCGATCGCTCATGCCATGACCTTTTACGATCGATCTGAATTTGAAATTCGCTGTGAGTGGGGAGCCAGAGGGGTTGAACAACTGGTTCCGTTGAGTGATGTTGCGATCGTTGTCGATATTCTGTCGTTTTCAACTTGTGTAGAAATTGCCACCAGTCGGGGCGCGATCGTCTTTCCCTGCCACTGGAAGAATGAAGCAGAGGAATTTGCCGCATCCCTTGATGCCCAATTGGCAGTCAGACGAAGCGAACGCGGAGTCCGCAACCAGTATTCCCTATCTCCTTTATCCTTGAGCCAAATTCCTAAAGGAACCCGCTTGGTGCTGCCATCTCCCAACGGTTCCACTCTCAGCTTGGCGACGGGAGACACGCCGACTCTGGCAGGCTGTCTGCGAAATTGTCGGGCAGTGGCACAAGCAGCAATGAGTTACGGTCAGCGCATTGCGGTGATTCCAGCGGGGGAAAAATGGCACGATGGCAGCCTCCGTCCCGCCTTTGAAGACTGGATTGGTGCTGGAGCCATTCTCAGTCATCTCAAAGGCAGTGTTTCTCCAGAAGCAGAAAGCGCGATCGCAGCTTACCGTCAGGCTGCACCCCATCTCAACCATCTTCTCAAGCAATGCACTTCCGGTAAGGAATTGATTGGCAAAGGCTTTGAATCTGATGTTGATTTAGCTGCTGAATTAGATGTGAGTCAGGGAGTGCCTATCTTGCGCGATCCGCCTGACGGCACGCTAGGCGATCGCGCTTACACGCAAACTTTATATTTTTAGCCGTGAATAGTTCTCAAACCGATTTAGCCCAACAAATCTATCGCACCAGCAGAATTACTGGTTCTTTCCGCCTGCGTTCCGGAATCACCAGTAATGAATATTTTGATAAATACCTGTTTGAATCAGATCCCAAACTGCTACGAGAAATTGCGCGATCGCTCCTCCCTCTGATTCCAGGTAATGTTGATGCTTTGGCTGGATTAGAACTTGGAGGCATTCCGGTTGCGACTGTTCTTTCTCAACTAAGCGGATTACCGACGCTTTTTGTTCGCAAAGCTGCCAAAGAATATGGAACTTGCAAGCTGGCTGAAGGAGGTTCTGTTCAAAGAAATCTGGTCATTGTTGAAGATGTGGTAACTTCCGGCGGACAGATTATCGAATCAGCTAATGCTCTGCGACAGGCAGGCGCTCAAATTATCGCGGTACTCTGTGTTGTCGATCGCGAAGCAGGAGGAATCGAAAACCTAAATCAGGAAAATTTGGAGCTGAAAAGCTTATTTACGCTCTCAGAATTGAAAGCTGCATCTATGGTTTAGTTAATCATAATTAAGCCTAAAATTCAGATTGTTTTAGATCGTGAAGCACCCATCAATTCCACTCAAAATTCGAGCTTTTGAAGATGCTGATGAATCTGCTGCAATTGAATTATGGCAGCGATGCAATCTGACCCGTCCCTGGAACGATCCCAAAAAAGATATCCAGCGCAAATTGCGCGTGCAGCCTCATTTATTTCTGGTCGGTACGATCGGACAGGAGTTGATTGCAACCGTAATGGCAGGATATGAAGGGCATCGAGGCTGGATCAATTACCTTGCCGTTGCACCTGAGTATCAGCGCCAAGGTATTGGACAGTTAATGATGGCAGAGGCGGAACGGTTACTACGAGATGCTGGCTGTCCCAAAATCAACTTGCTGGTGCGGTCTACAAATCCCGATGCGATCGAGTTTTACGAGGCTTTGGGCTATACCGTTGATGAAGTTATCAGTTTGGGTAAACGCCTGGAGTCAGATAACTAAAATTTGATGTTTTTACGAGTTGAAACAGGAGCAATCTATGACTGGCAAATTAGATGGAAAAGTCGCGATTATTACTGGGGCTTCTGCGGGCATTGGCGAAGCTACTGCGATCGCTCTAGCCGCAGAAGGGGCTAAGGTGGGGCTAGTGGCGCGTCGTGGCGATCGCTTAGAGGCATTGGCAAAGCGAATTGTCGCAGCGGGAGGTGAGGCTCTGGCGATCGTTGCCGACATCACCGATGAGACGAAGCTTCAAACCATCGTAGATAAAACGAAAACCACCTGGGGACGAATTGATATCCTCGTCAACAACGCTGGAATTGCACGGATTGGAGAAATCGCAAAGGCTGACCCGGCTGACTGGCGACGCATGATCGACCTGAATCTTTTAGCATTAATGAATCTGACCCATACGGTGTTGCCCATTCTACAAGCGCAGGGCAGCGGACATATCGTGAATATTTCTTCGGTGGCAGGACGTACCGTTCGGGTTGGCATTGGTGGATACAACGTCAGTAAATGGGGCGTGAATGCCTTTTCTGAAGTGTTACGGCAGGAAGTGTCATCACAAAATATTCGCGTGACGGTGATTGAACCGGGAATGGTTAATACGGAGATTAGCGACCACATTACCGATCCGATCGCCAAACAACGGAGCGAAGAACGGTGGAAATCGATTACCCCGCTCGAAAGTGAGGATATTGCAGCCGCGATCGTTTATGCCGTTACCCAACCTCCCCGCGTCAATGTAAATGAAATTCTGATTCGTCCCACAACACAAACCTGGTGAAAAACGGCGATCGGCCTCCAACAAGCAAAGTTAGCAGATCTGGCGATCGCCTCAAACATCCTCAAAATTATCGGATCGTTCACGAAATAACAAATACGTTCATGATGCAGCATTGGTATGGGCAACTGGGCGATCGGGTAAGCCAAAGCATTTATCAACGCTTGCCCGCTTTCAAATCGCGCAATTTTCGCCTCTTATTTGGAGGTCAATTACTGTCGATGTCGGGTACATTCATGACCCAACAGTTGACCATTCCCTGGCTGATTTACGATTTAACTCGTTCCCCTTGGTTGTTAGGATTGTCCGGATTTCTGCAATTTTTGCCCACATTATTATTGATTCCCTTTTCCGGCGTTTTGGCCGATCGCTGGAGTCGGCGAGATCTATTGATGCTGGTGCAAGTGTTGGGAATTAGCATCTCCATTACCTTAACAATCCTCAGTTTTTTGGATGCACTCACCTTTCCCTCCCTGCTGATCCTGAGTGTCTTGAACGGGATGTTGAAGGGGTTGGATATGCCGGTGCGCCATACCATCGTGACTGAAACGGTGGAGAATCGCGCCGATTGGAGCAATGCGATCGCCCTCAATTCGGTGATGCTGAGTTCGTCTACTCTATTGGGTCCCGCCGTGGGGGGACTCCTGATTGCCTTCGGCAGCGTCAGCTATTGCTTCCTGTACGATAGCCTGACTTACATCGCGGCGATCGTGACGCTGAAAGCCATCCGGATTCAACCCACTCACACCACAACTGCCGAGGGTAATAACACCTGGCAGCAGTTACGGGAAGGTTTCGAGTATATCTGTGCCGTGCAGCCAATTCGCGCTATCTTGCTGACGATCGCCCTTCAAGGCTTAGTTGGGCTATCCTACATCGCGCTGTTGCCTGTCTTTGCTACGGACATTTTGCACGGGAATGCCAGCACTATGGCGATATTGAGTACGGCCGGACCGATCGGGTCTATATCTGCCTGTCTTTATCTCAGCTTGCGTCGGGGACTCTTGGGGTTAGAACGTTTGATTCTGTTATCTCAAGGGGCGATCGGGATCGGGCTGATCGGCTTCGCCCTGTCTAAAACGATTGGGTTGTCCCTCCCGATACTGCTGGTAGTGGGGGGCTTCAAGATCCTGCACATCGCATCCAGCAATACGATTATTCAAACCCTGGCTGCAGATGATAAGCGGGGCAGAGTGATGAGTTTTTATGCGCTAGCGATGGTGGGGATGATGCCGTTTGGCAATTTGTTGGCAGGCACGTTGGCTCAAGCCGTGGGTGCGCCCGGTGCGTTGATTGTTTGCGGTTCCGCTTGCATCTTGGGTACGATTTGGTTCTCTTCCCAAGTGCCATTGGTGACGCACTGGATTAAGCAAGAAACCAATCATCCGGAATCGATGGGCGAAAATACCAAGCAAAAGTTAAGAATCTTGTAGAGGGTGTAGCTCCTTGTGCGGATTCCGCTATACTTGGCCCGGTAAAAAACTCCAAATAAGTTGAACTATGTTTGCCGTCAAGCGAGCGCTCAAGCTAAATAATAGAGAAGTGACCTTGATGGCAAAGCACGCAGGATTCCGACGGGTAGTATTTAACTTTGGGTTAAGTTTGCGGACTCAAATGTATAGCGAAGGGCAGTTTACAGACTCAAAGGTGATTGACGAAGTTAAAAAAGTTCTTACTAATTACGTCAAGAAGCAGCCGGAATTTGATTGGATGAACCAATTGTCTAGCCGAGTTTATCAAAACGCCTCGATCGATTTGAA
Source organism: Oscillatoriaceae cyanobacterium Prado104 (assembly GCA_025454405.1). Lineage (GTDB taxonomy): Bacteria > Cyanobacteriota > Cyanobacteriia > Cyanobacteriales > Microcoleaceae > Microcoleus. The sequence goes on from JALOON010000022.1 coordinate 35,989, forward strand.
AGATGCGTTTAGTCGATATCGTTCGGGAAAAGCAGGTCATCCGAAATTCGCCCTTCGCCGAGACGGTCAATCTTTTACGGTTGATTCATCTAATGGCAAAGTTCTACTAAAAGCTGGAAATACTATCAAGATTCCCACGCTGGGAACTTTTCGGCTCTCCGAAGCCCTAGAATGCGGTTATGTGTCTCAAACTTTTACGATTTCAAAAGAAGGAAATCGCTGGGAGAGTTTCTTTTTGCGTTGATGCAGAACGTCTCCCGGTTCAACAGCCGTCATGTTCTGTAGGAATTGACATCGGTATTAAGTCATTTGCCACGCTGTCAACTCAACAGGTTTTTGATGCACCAAAGCCGTTGCAGCAAGCGACAACCAAGCTTGCCACTTTGCAACGCAAAGCTTCAAAACAGGTAAAAGGCTCTCAAAACCAGCGCAAAACCTACAACAAAATCCGTCGGCTCCATGCACGGATAGCTCGGATTCGTTTAGATTTCCTCCACAAGTTAACAACTTATCTAGCTCAAACTTTTCAGCTAATTAAGATTGAAAACTTGAATGTTCAAGGAATGATGGCGAACCATAAGTTAGCTGGAGCAATATCTGACTTGGGATTTTACGAGTTCAAGCGTCAACTCGATTATAAGTGTAAAATGTATGGGGCAAATTTAGTGCTGGTAGACCAATGGTTCCCCAGCACTAAAACTTGCTCTAATTGCGGCACGAAAAAAGATATGCCATTAAGCGTTCGGACTTTTGACTGTCCTACTTGTGGCAGCTCTTTAGATCGCGATCTAAATGCCAGTTTAAATATTTTAAACTGGGAACCCTCGGCTTGAGGGGGATAGCCTGCTTATCTTGGGATTAGCCGTCTACCCAACAGCGCAGGAAGTAAACTCCGAATTGTATCTAAAGATGGCTTTAGATAGGTTTAGATAAGTTTTACGAAGCAGCCAAGATTTTATGAGACAGATTTAAGCCGTCTGAAGTTTCTGTTGGAACAATTCCAAAACTTTGTTCCAAGCATCAGCAGCGGCTTCTGCATTGTAGCTACTGCGCCGATCGCAAAAAAAGCCGTGACCTGCGTTGTAGCGAAAAATGCTATGAGGAATTTGGTGTTTGTTTAATTCCGCTTCAATTTGGTCAACTTGAGTCAACGGAATTCCCGCGTCTTGTTCGCCGAAAAATGCGTACAAAGTCCCCTTGATTTCAGGCGTGCGAGTAATCGTAGGATCGCCACCGCCAGGAGTCGAATTTGGAATCCCGCCGCCATAAAAAGATGCTGTGGCTTTAATTTCTGGTAGGGTGGCAGCTAGGTAAACGACGTGACCGCCAAAACAGAAACCTATCGTGCCGATCGCATCTTCTTTCACCTTGGGTAGGGTTTTTAAATAAGCGATCGCAGCCTGAATATCGCTCAATAATTCATCGGCTTTGGTTTGCTCTTTATATTTCCTACCAATCTCGATATCTTCTGGGGTGTATCCCGCTTCAAAACCAGGAGCAATCCGTTGATAAATCGCAGGCGCGATCGCAACATATCCCTCCTTTGCCAATCGTTCGGTTACATCCCGAATGTGAGCATTGACCCCAAAGATTTCCTGGATCGCGATAATGGCTGGGAAAGTCCCCTCCTTTGTCGGTTCAGCTAAGTAAGCATCAATTTGCAGATCGCCGTTGGGGATTTTAACGGAAGTCGTGCGAATGGTATCAATTGCTGTTTTGGTCATCCCATTTTTCCTTACAAATGACCTGTTAGCGCGTCGCCTATCTCTGATTCGAGAGTAGGCTTTTAACGCTATCTCTGTTATAATACAGTAATCTAATCGATTTACTGTATTTACCAATATAGTATGTCACGACCTCTCTAAAAAAGCAAGTTTTTTCGTCATAAAATTAGAGATTTTCTAAGGATTGTATTGCGATGAAAGCCACCATTAGACTAGCCAAAGAAAGCGATGCGTTACCCATGTTGGCAATTTATGCACCTCTGGTTCGCGAAACGTCAATTTCCTTTGAAGTAGAGCCACCCAGCGAAACAGAATTTCGACAGCGCATCCAGGAACATCAGACACAATTTCCTTGGTTGGTTTGCGAAATCGACGAAGAAGTTTTGGGGTATGCCGGCGCGATTCCTTACTTTCCCCGTGATGCTTATCAATGGTCTGTCCGATCGTTCGTATATGTGAGTATTGAGCATCGAAGAAAAGGAGTTGCTAAAGCCTTGTATACATCTCTGTTCAAATTGCTACAACTTCAGAGATTTTATAACGTTTATGCCGCGATCGCTTTACCCAATCCAGCCAGCGTGGCGCTTCACGAAAGTATTGGTTTTTCGTCCATTGGTATTTTTCAATCGGCTGGGTATAAATTAGGTAAATGGCACGATGTGGGGTGGTGGCAATTGTTTCTACAACGCGATCGCGCCAAGTCTGTCAATCAACCCCTTTCTTTACAAAAAGCTCAGACTTTGTCACTGTGGGATAAAGCGTTAAACAGGGGTCTTCCCCTGCTGCAAGTTTGAGGACAAGAGTCGTTGTTGAAAAATTTTTCAATCAATAGTTACGCATCACAACAGGAAGGACGACCATGAGCCAAATTCTTGATTCTTTAACGACTGACCGGGAACACAAAATTCTCTGTGGCTATACAAATAGCACTCCTCAAATCCAAATCGTTCGGATTTCAAATATTGCTAATTGGTATTTTGAACGAGTCGCTTTTCCAGGAGAACGGCTTTTGTTTGAAGCTTTACCGGAAGCGCAATTAGAGATCCATGTGGGTACAAATATCACTGCTATTTTAGCTGATAAAATTCCCTGTTTGCGTTTACAAATTCATGCGTTTCTGCCCCACGATCGCCCAGAACATTCCATCTGGGGCGACTAACCCGAAAGAGGGTTCGCCAAATTCATTAGGCATAATTGGCGTAATATTGGTGGCGGCGCTGTGGATGACGCGATCGCGAAAAGCAGCGATATCCTCAACTTTATAGGTGAACAGACACAATCCTAAAGAACCTGGTTGAGCAAATTCGCGTTTGTCTGGGGTGGAATAGAGGGGAGTGTAGACTTGCAGGACACCGGCGATCGCTTTGGGTGAAGAGAAAGCTGAAAGATAAAATTCTTGCCCTTCTTCTAACATCAAAGTTTGGCGGGTAGAGAGTTTAGCCGCACCGGAAATTTTGCCGTTCCACTCCTGCGGCACCAGTCCAAATACTTCTGAATAGAAAGAACTAAAGGCACGATCGGAAATCACAATACTAGCGTGAGTTCCTTCGCTTACTCCCAGAGGAGAATTTGGCTCAATCGTGCCGTAACCGGAGCGATTATAGTTGTATCGTTGAAAAAATGCTTGCCGTGTTTCTGCGCCAATCGCAAACATTTCTCGCACCCCGACAAAGCGATGATAAAACCCCGTTGCTGGATTGCCTATCCCTTCAATAGCGCGGACGGGTTCGGTATAAATCCAGTTTTCTCCACATTCTTTATCGTCAGCAAAAGCATCGGCGATCGCATAAATATCTTTCACCAACGAAGCAACCCAGCGACTTCCCTCTACCATTGGCAAAGTATAGCCTAGACCTTCGTTACGAGGCTCTGACCACGACATAATTCGCACTAAACCATGCCCGGAAGATTTGCCATTTTGCAGTCTAACTGAGATCAGATTCGAGCCGTGACTGTAAAGCTTTTCAGATGATTCTGGGAAGAGTTTTCCCATCTTCACCACTCGATAGTCCATCTCGATCCAATATTTCAGCGCAGCACCAATATTCTTGGTTCCAAAACAATTTTCAAAAATCCCACTAATCATAAAAATGTTGTTGATTTTGAAAAAAAATCAATAGTTTTAAAGCATGTCGAGTGTAGGAGATATGGTTGCTTATTTTCCGAGAATAAAATGAAAGTGCCACCACACCCAACACCCAACACCTAACACCCAACACCTAACACCTAACACCTAACACCTAACACCTAACACCTAACACCTAACACCCTAACCCTCTTGCAGCGAACCCAACTTGCGAATTTCAGGCCAAATCAAAGCCACAGCCAACACCACAGCAATCGTGCCAATTCCGCCACCTACCACAGAGACAACTGGGCCAAATATTGCCGCGACAAAGCCAGATTCAAACCCACCTAACTCGTTAGAAGTACTAATAAAAACGCTGTTAACGGCAGAGACTCGACCGCGCAAATAATCGGGGGTACGCACCTGCACGAGGGTATGGCGAATCACGACGCTGATATTGTCCAACGCACCGCTGAGGGCCAGCATCGCCAGGGACAGCCAAAACGATCGCGACAGACCAAAAACAATCGTGACGACACCGAACCCCGCCACCGACCACAGCAGCGCCTTTCCAGCCTTTTTCATCGGTGGCAAATAAGCCAATCCGATCGCCATCAGCAGCGCCCCAATCGAAGGTGCCGCACGCAACCATCCTAAGCCTTCTGGGCCAACTTGCAAGATATCTTTGGCGAAAATCGGTAGGAGGGTAACCGCACCCCCCAGCAGCACGGCAAATAAATCTAGGGCGATCGCCGCTAAAATAATCTGATTTTGCCAAACAAAATGAAGACCTGCTGCTAAAGTTTTCAGCGAGGTTTCTTCTGTTACGCGCACTGCTTGCTGACCCGAAATTAGCGCGATCGCACCGAAACAGGCAAAGGCTAAAATTGCGTCAAAAATATACACCCCGGTGGCGCTTTTTTGCACCGCAATTGCCAAACCTCCAATCGCTGGCCCCACCACCGAAGCTAACTGATAAGCGCTGCTATTCCAAGTTGCCGCATTGCTGAAAATAGGGAGAGGAACCAATTGGGGTAGCAGCGCATCGCTGGCAGGTTTATTAAATGCTCTGGCAACACCACTCAATAGCAAGCAAGTGTAGATTAAGAAAATTGAACCCTGGGTATAAGAGAGAACTGCTAAACCCAGGGAACAAATAGCCAGCATCACTTGAGTAAACAAAACCGTGCGTTGGCGATCGCGCCGATCCGCAATGTGACCCGCAGGCAATGTCAATAATATTACAGGTAATACCTGTACCAACCCAATCCCCCCCAGCACCAGTGCCGAGCCAGTGCGTTCGTACAGTTCCCATCCAATCGCCACGCTCTGCATCTGGTAGCCTGTGCTAGAAAGCACATTACCAATGAAAAATAAGCGGTAATTATTGAAACGCAGCGCTGCAAAAGGGTCGTGCAATCGAGATTTGGACATATTTCTTCAATACCCTGCCGTCCTATCCACCACATTCCGCAGGGGTTCCCCGTTGCGGTAGCGCGTCAAATTCTGCAAAAACAATTCGATCGAACGCTGAACCGAACGCGGCGAAAAACCCGTGCAGTGAGGCGTGACAAAGAGATTCGGCAATGACCAAAAAGGACTGTCTGATGGTAGCGGTTCCGCGACAAATGTGTCTAATGCTGCCCCGGCAATCCAGCCTTCACTGAGAGCGGTCAGCAATGCAGGTTCATCGACAATCGCACCGCGAGCGATATTAATCAAGTAAGCAGACGGACGCATGGCACGCAAAGCAGATTCGTCGATTAACCCCTTGGTTTCCGAGGTTAGGGGCGTAGCAATTACTACATAGTCAGCATCGGGAATCAGCGATCGCCACTCATCTACCCCCACCACGCGATCAAAATTCGGCAGCGGTTCCGGATGTCGGCGACTGCCCCAAATTTTCATCCCAAAAGCTTTAGCACGGGAGGCAATTTCTTGACCGATTCCACCCGCACCAATAATTAATAAAGTCGCCTCGAACAACTCTTGCATTGGCAAGCCTTTCAACCAGTAATGCTCATCTTGTAAAGCATACAATTTCGGCAGGTTTTTGGCATGAGCCAATATAAAAGTAATGACAAATTCCGCAATCGGAATTCCATGAACGCCCGCCCCATTAGTCAGGATCAAATCCCGTTCCAAATAAATCGGCGTCAGGATATGATTCACCCCCGCATTAGGCGCATGATGCCAACGCAGTTTAGGTGCGGCTGCCAACACTTTATGCAGAGTTGTGCTTTTGAGATAAAACCAACTCAAATAAACTTCAGCATCCCCTGCATCGCCGTCCAGATTGCCTTCACCATCGACACGCACCACCGCCGCATCAGATGGTAAATGCGACTCAATTTCCGCTGCTACCTCGATCGGTAGAATCAGTTTCACAACTTTCTACTCCCGCAATAAATGATTCAATTCCCAGCTTTACAGCTAGATTTAAAAACTATCCGATCGGTTAATTTCCTCCCTTATAGGTAGAAGATTATCTACTTCTTCCTTCTTCTTCCTTCTTCTTCCTTCTTCTTCCTTCGTGTCCTTCGCGCCTTCGTGGTTCAATACTAATTTCTCCGTCTCAAAACAAGTAAAAACCGACTCCTTGTTCTACTTCATTTGCTTGAGAATTTGGAAAGTCGAATCTTGTTTGGCACCATTCGTATTTCCGCGACCCCAACCGATATTTTTACGATAGCTACCGAGAAGTCCAGCTTCAGCCAGAGCCTTTTCATCCACTGATGCCAACGGTTCTACATCGGGGGCAACATAAAGAGCATCAACCGGACAATACAACTCGCACATGAAACAGGTTTGACAGTCGCTTTGTCTGGCAATTTTGGGCGGCGCATTTGGCACGCTGTCAAATACATTTGTGGGGCAAACACTGACGCAGAGATTACACTTAATGCAACGCGATTCGCTGACTAATTCAATCACACAAACCCTCCGATTTTGGATTTTAGATTTTGGATTTTAGATTGGGTTCTTTCCTTCGTTTCTCTCGTTTTCTATAGCTTGTCTAAATGAGTCGTAAAGTTTTTACCCCACCCCAACCCTCCCCTTACTAAGGGGAGGGAGCAAGAAAGACAAAGACTAAGAACGAGAAGAAACAAGACTTGCTTTTAACCCAGAGCTATCTGTTTTAACCCTAAGAGGTTCAGCTTTCACCCAGACATTATCTAACCCACCACTAATTAAATAATGTTGCTGATTGGGGTCTAAATCTGGATAATCTTCATGCTTGTGCATTCCGCGAGTTTCTTGACGTTCGAGGGCGCTACCGTACATCCATCTTGCTGTGGCGACCATTGCTGCTGCTTCCCTCACCCGGACGATATTTTTATCCTCAGCAATTTCGCTATTCCGAATCTCTTGCCACAGGTAATTTAACCGATTAAAAGATGCTGCCAAACCGTTCTCGGTGCGGAAATAATTTCGATCGTAAGGGAAGACTTCAGCTTGAGTTGCTTGGATAATTTCATCAATGTTTAAAGTGCGATCGCTGCCAGGATTAAATCCTGCTTCGCCCGCGCTTTTTACAGGACGTTGAGTTGCCTTATTTGGCGATCGCGCAGCATATTCAGCAGCAGATTCTCCAGACCAAAAACCGGACGAGATTGCCCAAGCTGCATTGTGACTGCCGCCACCCGTGAAACCGCCACAAATCAATTCTCGCGTCGCGGCATCTCCAGCGGCATACAGTCCCCGCACCGATGTAGCGCAGGTATCATCGACAATCCGAATTCCACCCGTACCGCGCACCGTTCCTTCCAGGCGCAGCGTCACGGGGAAGCGCTGGGTAAAGGGGTCAATTCCCGCCCGATCGAAGGGTAAGAAGAAGTTAGGCTGTGCCGATCGCATGGAAACGCGCATTTCTGCAGTTGCTTGGTCTAAAATGGCGTAAACTGACCGATCTAGCAACGTTCTGGCAATGACCGATCGCCCCCGCTGGGAACCCGCACCCGGAATCGGCGTGCCATCTTCGTAGGTAAAGGTTGCCCAGTTATAAAACAGGGTTTTGGTGACGGAAGAAAAGGCGGGAGAGATGCCGTAGGCGTTGGAAAACTCCATCCCCGACATCTCGGCACCCGCTTCTGCTGCCATGAGGTAGCCATCTCCAGTCAAAACGTTGCATCCCAAAGCTTTGCTTAAGAAAGCACAACCCCCGGTGGCGATGATAACGGCTGGCGATCGCGCCATCCATTTTTTCTCAGTCTGGCGATTAATCCCCGTTGCGCCGGCAACTGCCCCATCTGCGTCTACCAGCAATTGCAAGGCGGGGCTGTTGTCTAAAATCGTCACCCCGGCCCGTTTGATTTGCTTCCGCATCAGGCGCATGTATTCTGGACCTTGAAGCGATCGCCGGTAAGGTTTTCCCGCTTCATCGGTAGGAAACGGATACCCCCATTCTGCTAACAGATTGACGTTGGCATAGGTTCGATCGAGCACTCGTTTCATCCACCCGCGGTTAGCTAAAAATCCCCCCAAACTCTCGCGACTCGCCATTGCAGCTTCCCGCGCCTCTTTTTCGGGCGGCACGTACCAAACCCCATTGCCAGACGCCGCCGCACATCCACTCGTCCCGCAGTATCCTTTATCGACGAGGACAACCTTAGCGCCAGAAGATGCCGCACTCCAAGCCGCCCAAGTGCCAGCAGGGCCACCCCCAATTACCAGCACATCTGCCTGCAAGTTAGGCTCAAAATCAGTTATCGAAGATTCAACCGATCCAAACCGATCTTTACTCATAAAATTTCTCTCCTCCCTGTCAATATCGGAATTTGCTTGCAACATAAAGTCAGTTTTTCAGCAGCCTAAACCGACGGCTTTTAGATCCAACTTTTAGATCCAAGTCGTTGCTCAGCCAGAGTTTTTAATTTTAATCTACTGTAAATCGATCAAGTTACTGTAGATTAGATATAAGAGAGTGTTGCATAGTTTCTTTAGAAAAGCAAGTAGGTGTTTTGAAAAAAAACTAAAACTCACCCAACGGTGAATCTAAGGAGTTTTCTGCTTCTCCTTCCCAGTTTAAAGATGAGCTTGTTTCTGAGAATAGTTGGTGTAACTATTCAAGCTCGAGCAAGCTTGAGGATGATAGCTACTGTAATTCGCTTGCTTTACAGTAGTTTTCGCATTGGTATAACTCATCAGTCCTAGGGAAAGAGTCTAATTTCCCTCAGGTATTCGATTAGGATAACGTCTCGTAACTTAACATTTATTTAATTAACAGCGGTAAATCGACCGATTTACCGCTGTTTAAGCCTGAAAAGCAGTATCTTAAAAGATTCCACTGAGATCGGCTACCTGATTTTGTTCAGTAAACTCGTTCTAAATTGTAACCCAAACTACTTGCATTAATAGAAAGTTTATGTAATGCTCCTATCTAGTAAAGCTAATCTACTTAATCTTGATCAATTTAGTGTAGATTTTTTTAAAGGCATATTTGGGTGCTCCAAATTGCTAACTTTCTAATGTCTTTGCTTGCAAAGCAGCAACTTTTGCTTGCGACTGTTTTAAAACTTACTTTGAGGCGGTTCAGCGGCGAGTGCGGCAAAGAGAAACGGGTGCTTGTTTTGACCAAACCCTTAAAGCTTTTGATTTTTAGAATAAAAAATCTTCAACAGAACTGGAGAAAGATAAAACTCCATTTTTTCAGGGTGGTAATAGAGGATTTCATGTCAAACCTAATTGTGTGTGAGTTGCAATCGAAATGAAGAGAATTGTCTGGAAGTTACTGGGAGTTTCACCTGTTATTTTAGGGACGGTATTATCAGCAGTTTGTGCTAAAGCGGCAGAAGAAGTGCCTGTATCGTTTCCGCTGGTATCTAACTCGTTACGATTGCAAGAAAGTAGAGATGAACAGGGAAAAATTAACGATTCGGTTAACGTTAGCGGTGGTGAATTTGGCGAAACCAATCGGGATAAAAACGTTAGCGGTGGTGAATTGAGGGAAAGCAATCCGGATCGAGAATTACAAACCAATCAGCCGCTAACCGCCGCTGAAAATGCGATCGCCCCTAAGGTCGAATCGAGTTCCCAGGTGACATCGGCTGCCCGATTTGATGAATTGGCACAAAGCAATCTCGATCGAGAATTACAAACCAATCAGCCGCTAACCGTCACTGAAAATGCGATCGCCCCTAAGGTCGAATCGAGTTTCCAGGTGACATCGGTTGCCCGACTTGATGAATTGGCACAAAGCAATCTCGATCGAGAATTACAAACCAATCAGCCGCTAATCGTCGCTGAAAGTGCGATCGCTGCCGATACTGATGACGAATCTATCTCCCAAGTGACATCGGTTTCCCAACTTTCTGACGTGCGGCCGACAGATTGGGCGTTTGGCGCACTTCAATCCTTAGTAGAACGCTACGGGTGTATTGCAGGTTATCCAGACCAAACTTTTCGCGGCAATCGCGCCATGACTCGCTATGAATTTGCTGCGGGTTTGAATGCTTGCTTGGACAAAATTCAAGAATCGATCGGCGCAGCCACAGCTAATTTAGCGAATAAAGACGATCTCGCCAAACTGCAGCGGTTGCAAGAAGAATTTGCTGCCGAACTTGCCACTTTACGGGGGCGAATTGATGTGTTAGAAGCGCGTGCTACTAGACTGGAAGCAACTCAGTTTTCTACCACCGCCAAACTGACTGGTGACATAATATTTCTGGCAGGAGATACCTTTGGCGATCGCGCGAATAATACGCCTGCTGATGACACCTCCGATCGGTCTCAAACCTTTTTTGCCCATCGCACCCGCCTCAACTTTCAAGCCAGCTTTAAAGGCAGAGATTTTCTGTCAGTTCGTTTCAGTGCAAACAATATTCCTAACTTGAGCGACGCTACGGGAACTAACATGACCCGTTTTGGCCCTGATTCAGCTACTGGCAGCAACAATATTTTACTCGATCGCGTTCTGTATCGTTTCCCAACAGGCAAAGCCGTGATTTCGATCGCCCCAAAGGGACTGGCACTAGAAGAAATCGCGCCAACACTCAATCCCTTAACCGATACTGCCCTCACGGGTGGAATCTCTCGGTTTGGATTGCGAAACCCCACGACGCACCGAAGTTTTGATGGTGCAGGAGTAGGTCTTACTTATCAGTTTAGCAATCGATTAAAAGCACACTTAGTTTATGCAGCAGATGCAACAAAAGCTGCTATTCCTCTCCGTGGCAATGGACTTTTTGATGGTTCCTATGCAGCACTCGCTCAGCTAACTTTTTCACCAAGTCGCCAGCTCGATGTTAGCTTAACCTATACTCACAAACTATATACGACGAATAATGTCAATATTACTGCGGGTACGGGCAGCGGTTTGGCTAACAGACCGTTCGGTCAAAATGCCACCTCAACCGATAACTTTGGTGCAGCTTTTAGCTGGCGGCTCAGCCGTAAGTTTACTCTAGGCAGTTGGTTTGGCTATACCCTCGCTCATCAAGAAAAGGGAGCGGATAACGATGCAACTGTGATTAATGGCGCGGTGACATTGGCTTTTCCAGACTTGTTTGCCACAGGCAATTTAGGTGGAATTATTATCGGGGTCCCGCCTAAAGTTACTAGCAATGATTTCCGCGTCGGCGGACGGCGGCAAGAAGACAAGGATACCTCTTTACACCTCGAGGCTTTCTATCGTTTTCGGGTAAATAATAATATTAGCGTCACACCCATTGTTTATGTGATTACCGCTCCCGAACACAATCGGAACAATGACCCGATTTGGGTTGGGGTTCTCCGCACGAGCTTTACTTTCTAGATCTTGCATAAAGCAACCAGGACTCTGAAAAAACTTTGGTTTGGCAACTAAAAACTCACTCGGAAATCCGGTTTATGTCTTCGCCTTCCGTAAGTTCTGGAACACAAATTTTTTGCTTCCAAGCAAGTCAAAAGATATCTGGGGCAGCACGACATCACTGCCTCAGTTTCCTCCCTCAGTTAACCCTTAAATTGTCTTTAAGCTTGTTGAAAATTCCACCTGCTCTCAAATCGAAAAATTTCCGTCTCTACACCATCGGGCAAAGCTTGTCTTTAATTGGCAATTGGATGACTCAGATTGCCCAGGTGTGGTTGGTGTATCAATTAACCAATTCAGCCCTATTACTTGGCGTCGCCGGATTTGTCGGTCAAGCTTGTACTTTTTTCCTCGCATCGTTTGCGGGGGTATTGGTCGATCGGTGGAGTTTGCGGAATATTTTATTGCTGACTCAAGTTCTTTCCCTATTTCATTCTTCCCTGCTGGCTTATTTAACGCTCAGCGATCGAATCGAGTTTGAACATATTATTATTCTCAGTATTATTCAGGGAATTATTAAGAGCTGTGACATTCCCGCCCGCCAGGTTTTGGTTCCCAGATTAATGGATAAAAAAGAAGATTTGAGTAATGCGATCGCTCTCTATTCATCGATGATAAATGCAGCTAAATTTATCGGACCGATGGTAGCAGGTTTGCTCATCGTCAGAATCGGGACAGGTTTTTGTTTCCTGCTTGACGGACTGAGTTATATTCCCATGATTGTTGTTGTATTGATGGTGAAAATCAATCCGCGAACCCAAAAACTCTCATCTGCGAACACTCATATTTTTACCAATCTGAAAGAAGGCTTTACCTATGCCTTTGGGTTTCCTCCAATTAAATCTGTCTTGTTATTACTAGCCTTAATCAGCTTCATGGGAATGTCTTACATTAATTTAATGCCAGTTTTTATCAAAGAAGTCCTTCAGGGCAATGCCGAAAGTCTGGGTTTTATCATGACCGCTTCCGGCATCGGCGCTGTAAGTTCAGGCATCTATTTAACGCTGCGAAAAACTATTATCGGTCTGGGAAAAATCATGGCAAATTCCACCGCCATTTTAGGAATCTCTCTCATTGCCTTTGCTTTATCCAAATCCTTCTGGATTGCCACCATTTTGATTTTTCTAGTGGGCCTGACTTCTATGTTAGCGATCGCCTCAGTCAATACCTTTTTACAAATTATTGTAGAAGATGATAAAAGAGGTCGAGTGATGAGTTTATTTACAATGGCTTTTATGGGAACAGTTCCCTTTGGAAATTTGTTATCTGGATTTTTGGCAAATCAAATCGGCATTGTCAATACAATAATTTTTGGCGGTAGTTGTTGTCTCGTCGGTTCATTGTTTTTCTGCAAACAGCTTCCTGGGTTAAGAAAAATTGTGCGCCCGATGTACGTTCAAATGGGGTTGATTTCTCACTCAAGTTTAGAAGCTTGAGGTGATATCGTTTCCGGTTGCATCTGAATGATTAAAACCGCCACTTACCAGACGCCCGAGCACCAAGAAAAACTGAATAATTCTGATACAGGCGCAATAAGCTGTTTCGCATTTAAATTGTGAATTTTTTGTTCCCTGTTCCCTGTTCCCTGTTCCCTGTTAATAGTTCCGTTTCAGAGATTTTGGTATCCCAATCTGAATGTAAAACAGCTTAGAGGCGATTCATTATCGATCGCATTTACTGGATATCTTGCACCGTTTCCATCACCGGCCACTCTAAGGTTTAAAATCCAACGGCTGTTAGCCTTCCCGTCCGCTTAAGCGGACGGGAAAGCTAACCAAGTAAAACCACGCCTAGCGAGTAGGGTTTATAACTCAATTCTTATAATTTATAAGAGTAAAATTTTTGTACAAAACTCACTTGCTTTTTTCACAAAATTGTGTAAAAGTAGAATCAGTTCACAAACTACTGTAAATTTATCGGTTTACTGTAGTATTATTGAATTCGTCCCAGTCTAGGACTTGTAGAGTCGCAGATTTAGATTGCCTAACTAATATTCATCAGCCACCAAAGTCTGCCATCTTCTGTGTTCTCCCTACAACTTCGTAAGGTGGGCAACCCCCACCTTACTTTCTAAAATTGCGACAGCTTCCCGAGGCTAGTTATAGCGCAAAAAAATTTATTAGTATCCCAAAAGGACAGTAATTTTATGACCGTTCTAACTAAACCTCAATCTTCAAAATCTGCGACAATTCGCGCCGCATTAAATAAGCCCGCGATCGATACAAATGTCTGTTGCCTCTACCAGAGCAGTCTGTACCAGAGCAGTGGATAATTTTATCACCAAAAAACAATAGTTTTCTGCCTCGCTGATTTGTAGAGATGCAATGAATTGTCTGTTTACCCACAAAAAAACACAATAAATTGCCATCTCTACAAGCAGCTTTTCTCAGCTTTTTCAGCCACGAACTAATTCCCAAACTGGCGAGTCAAATCCAAGATGCTCTCTGGATTAGTCAACCCTAAAAACGCATCAAAAAAGTGTGTTCTAAATATCCCTATGCTTAAGGAGTGAGCCAATCTATGCAACGTTTGAAAGAAAAATTTGCCACATGGAAGCGCCTGCTAGTAAGTCGCCGGAGCCTGTTTTTCATCTTTGGTTACTGCCTGGTATTATCCACGACCCTGTTGAGTTGCAATCAATCGCCCAATACCCCCCAGCAGCAAGCAAATTCACCCAGCAGCCCGGTTTCTAATACCGCGCAACAAGTGGTGCGGATCGTGCGATCGAAACAACTCACCGCTTTAGCAGTTCTCGAAAAACAAGGCACTTTAGAAAAAGCTTTGCAACCTCTAGGGTTTAAAGTTGAATGGCCTGAATTTGCTGCTGGCCCGCAACAGTTAGAAGCGCTAAAAGTAGGAGGACTCGACATCGCATCGACCGCAGAATCACCGCCTGTCTTTGCTCAAGCTGCTGGGACACCGCTGGTGTATTTAGCAACAACTTCTGCCGATGGTAAAGCCGTTTCTCTAGTCGTTCCTAGCAACTCTCCGATTAAAAGCGTTGCCGATTTGAAGGGCAAAAAAGTGGCTTTTCAAAAAGCTTCGATCGGTCATTATCTCTTGGTAAAAGCCTTAGAAAAAGAAGGGCTAAAACTGAGCGATGTCGAGTCAGTATTCCTGCCACCGCCCGATGCAAATGTGGCCTTCAGTCAGGGCAAGGTAGATGCTTGGTTTATTTGGGAACCCTTCGTTACGAGAGCCGAGCAAAATAAAGCAGGTCGCGTTTTAATTGATGGCGGAGAAATTAGAGATACGGGCAACTTTTACTCAACTTCGCGCCAGTTTTATCAGGCTCATCCTGATGTCATCAGAGTCTTCTTAGAAGAGTTACAAAAAGCACAAATCTGGTCTAAGAATAACCCTAAAGAATTAGCCCAAATGCTAGCTCCCGTGACTCAATTGGATGCACCGACGCTGGAGCAAATGCACGCTAAATACGATTTTGAATTGCGACCGATTACCGAGCAAACGATCGCTAAGCAACAAGAAGTAGCAGATAAATGGTACAGCTTGGGACTAATACCCAAAAGGGTTGATGTGAAAGAAGGCTTTTTAACAGCCGAAGAGTATGCCAAATTTACGCCGAAAGAGGTGTTAGCGAAACAGTAGCCATTCGCTTTTGGATGCCAGGAACAAACTTATCCCTAAAAGAAGATTATGCCAACATTGACTTCGATCGACTTTCAAATTACGCCGCTAGACGCACCTTTGGGAGCGGTAGTTACCGGACTGGATGCTAGCCAACCTGTTGCGCCAAATGTCATCTTGCGTCTCAAACAAGCGCTGCGAAATTACCATATTTTGATTTTCAAAAATCAAACGCTTTCCGACGAGCAGCTATTGCAGTTTTCTTTTTACTTTGGCTCGCTGTTTGTACCGCCCGATGATATTCCCGTGCTGGCTTCTGCACCGGGCGTAGTTCCGGTGGTGATTCCCATTTCTAATGTTAATAATGGCTATACTGGAACTGGAGAACTTGACTTTCATTCCGACCACAAATGGACTCCTTACCCTTCGAGCGGTTCGCTACTTTACGCGCAGGAAGTTCCCCGTCATGGTGGAGATACTGCTTGGTTAAATCTCAATTTAGCCTACGAAACTTTAGACGAGTTTACCAAGCAAAGAATTGCCGATTTGCAGTTGATTACTTACAACCCATTTTTGCGCGATCGCAACGCACCTCCAGCCAAATATCGGCGCGATCGTACTATTCCCCTCATCAGTCCTGTATTCCTTCATCCCTTAGTGCGAACTCATCCTGAAAGCGGCAAAAAGATTCTTTATCTAGACTATGCCACTGAAGTAGAAATCGCAGGCTTAGATCCAGCAGAAGGAGCAGAATTAATCGAGCAATTGAGACAACACCTCAATCGACCTCAGTTCTACTACAAACACAAATGGTCCGCAGGCGATATCGTCTACTGGGACAATCAATCCACCCTGCACTACCGCGAAGCATTCGATCCAAACGAACGACGGGTAATGAAGCGAGTCAGCCTTGCAGGAAGTCGTCCTTTTTAAGTTTGTCAAACTTTGCATTCTAAAATTAGGAGAAATACAACAGTCATGAACCAAGAATTTCAACCAGAACGCCGTAAATTATTAAAGCAATTTTGGCAATACTCAGCCGTCGGAATGTCGGGTTTATCTGCTTCAATTCTGACAGATTTTTGGCAAAAATCCGAAGCCCAAAACAGACCTGGTATTAAAACAAATGTAGTTCGCTTGGGCTATCAAACTTCCGGGGATATTGTTAAGTTCAGAGGGGTTTTAGAACCGCGTTTAAAAAGTTTGGGCGTTGCCGTACAATGGGCACCATTTCCTGCTGGACCGCAACTTTTGGAAGCGATGAATGCAGGTCGCGTTGACATTGGTTCTGTGGGAGAAACACCGCCAATTTTTGCCCAAGCAGCAGGCGCACCACTGGTTTATATTGCAGGGCGCAAACCCAGCCAAGGAGAAGGCAGTGCCATTGTGGTCAGGCAAAATTCTCCCCTGCGAAAACTCGCGGATCTTAAAGGCCAAAAAGTCGTCTTTCAACGGGGATCTGCTTCTCAATATTTACTATTAAGAGCCTTGCAAGAAGTGAAGTTGAGTGTTCGCGATATTCAACCGATTAGTTTGACTCCTGCTGAAGCTCGCGACGCATTTATTCAGGGGAAAATTGACGCTTGGGTAACATGGGACCCCCACTATGCTTTAGTCCAAAAAACTGCCGGTGCGCGGACTCTGAGAAATGCAGCAGGCATTGCAACTCAAGGGGGATTTTATCTATCAAGACGCGATTTTGCCGTCCAAAATCCTGAAGTGGTGCGAGTGATTTTAGAAGAGATAGATAAACTCGGACAATGGGCTGAAGCCAACCCAACAGAAGTTGCCAGACTTTTCCAACCTGAACTTAAACTTGACCTGGCAATTTTAGAGGTAGTCACCCGGCGGCGGACTTTTCGGTTAAGACAGCTAACCCCGGCTCTGATTAACGAACAACAACGCATTGCTGATGTATTTGCCCGCGAAGGAATCATCCCCCGACAGATTGCAATTCGGGATGCTTTGCTCACCCCGCAACAATATGCAGCAATTACGCCTCAAAGGCTTGTCAGTCGGTAAGCGGGAGAGCCCCCTAAATCCCCCTTTTTAAGGGGGACTTTGAAGTGCCTTGGATTCCCTTATTAATGCGATCGCCTGCATCCACAGGTAAAAAATAAACCCAATTCTGCAAGTTTTTTGGCAACTCCAACCTACTGCTTCTTAGAGGTATCTTATGAGCCAGCGCAAATTTAAGTCCAAGTTGTTCAATAATCGCCACATTCAATCCTTAATTCCTTGGGTCGTCCCTATACTAATTCTTGCTGTCTGGCAATTTTTGTCTTCGATCGGCTTTATTCCTACCAGGATTTTACCCGCGCCATTAGGGGTTGTAGATGCAGTAATTCGATTGGCTTCGACGGGAGAACTTTTTGTCAATATCGGCATCAGTGCGGCACGGGCAATAACAGGCTTTTTAGTCGGGGGAAGTATAGGGTTTAGTTTGGGATTGCTCAACGGTCTTTCTCCCATTGCTGAGAAGATGTTAGATACTTCGATCCAGATGCTGCGGAACATTCCCAATTTGGCTTTGATTCCCTTGGTAATTTTGTGGTTTGGAATTGGAGATGAAGCGAGGTTGTTTCTCGTGTCTTTGGGCGTGATGTTTCCGATTTATTTGAACACATTTCACGGCATTCGCAGCGTCGATCCGGGATTAATTGAAATGGGCAAGGTTTATGGCTTAAATTCCTGGGGTTTATTCTGGCGGATTATTCTCCCTGGAGCATTGTCTTCCATCCTGGTAGGCGTGCGCTTTTCCTTGGGGATTATGTGGTTGACGCTGATTGTCGCCGAAACAATTGCGGCGGATTCTGGTATTGGTTACATGGCGATGAATGCCAGAGAATTTATGCAAACCGATGTAGTAGTGTTGAGTATTTTAATCTACGCTTTGTTTGGCAAGCTGGCAGATGCGATCGCCCGATCTCTAGAAAGTTACTGGTTGCAATGGCATCCTAACTATCAAACACCGTAAATGACGCCGAACAAACTGCAAATAAAGTTTGGCGATCGCGCGTGCATGGCGCGATCGCTTTACTTCAACCCCGATCGAAACAAAACATGAATAATTTTAAAATTTCTTAACAAACCAACCATCTTGCTTTTTCCCCCCATACATGCGATATTTGAGATCGACAACTCCGGTAACTCTATCAATATACTGGAGTATAAATTTATCTAAGCGTTAAATCGGCGTATTTATGTTTACTAAATTCGCTCCAATCCCGCTATTGGGAATTTTGAAAGGCATTCTCCAGCGATTCCAACAGGCAAGAATCCGCAATTTTTCCCTACTCTTTGCCTTCGGAATTGGCTTAAGTTTCGCGATCTCGGCTTGTTCTTCTGCCACCACAGGCGGGAATTCTGCGGTAACGCCAACAGCCGTGCAAAGTCCAGCAGCCAGCGCCATCGAGGTTCGCATTGGCTACCAGAAAGCGGCAACAGTTCTCAATGCACTCAAAGCAAAAGAAGAATTAGAAAAAGCGTTTTCAGCCTCCGGCGCTACTGTGAAATGGACTGAATTTCCTGCTGGCCCGCCAATGTTGGAAGCGATGAACGCCGGAAGCATTGACTTCGGCTACACCGGAGAAGCACCGCCCATTTTTGCCCAAGCCGCAGGTACTCCTTTTGTTTATGTCGCCTACGATCCGTGGGGGCCAAAAGCTGAAGCGATCGTTGTTCCCAAAGATTCGCCGATTCAAAACTTGACCGATCTCAAGGGGAAAAGAGTTGCTTTTGCCAAAGGTTCCAACACCAACTATCTAATAGTAAAAGCACTGGAAAAAGCAGGACTCCAATACAGCGATATCAAACCAGCATTTCTTCCCCCCGCCGATGCCCGCGTTGCCTTTGAAGGCAATAACGTTGATGCTTGGGCAATTTGGGACCCCTTCTTAGCAGCCGCAGAGAAAGCAACCGGCGCGCGCACATTAACTGATGCAACCGGACTCGCTCCCAATCGGGGTTATTATCTAGCTGCTAAATCTTTCGTAGAAAAGCAACCCGCTGCTTTGAAAACGGTTTTAGATCGAGTGAACAAAGTAAGCGACTGGGCAAAAAATAATCCTGCTGAAGTGGCGAAATTTCTTGCCCCTGAATTGGGCATTGATGCTGATGTGTTGGAGGTAGCAGAAAGACGGCGCGAGTACGGCGTACTTCCCCTCACTGATGAAGTCATTGCCAGACAGCAACAGATTGCCGATACGTTCCAAAAAATCGATCTGCTGCCGAAACGAATCGCAGTCCAAGAAATTGCTTGGAAGGAAAATAAATGAATACCCAATGGATAAAAACAGACGTGTTAGTCATCGGGGGCGGTACGGCGGGGACGATGGCAGCAATTAAGGCGAAACAGGCTCTTCCTGCTGGCGAAGTGTTGATTTTAGAGAAAGCAAATATTCGCCGCAGTGGAGCGATCGCAATGGGAATGGATGGAGTCAATACAGCCGTCATTCCCGGACATTCTACCCCAGAACAATACGTCCGCGAAGTCACGATTGCCAACGATGGTATTTTGCATCAAAAAGCCGTCTACCAAACGGCTCTCTTAGGCTACGAAACGATTCAAGAATTAGAAAGTTGGGGCGTTAAATTTCAAAAAGACCCCCAAGGAAATTACGACGTTAAGCAAGTGCATCGGGTGGGCAAATACGTACTACCCATGCCAGAAGGAAAAGACCTCAAAACGATTCTCACCCGACAGGTAAAACGGCACAAAGTACAAGTAACAAACCGCGTCATGGCAACGCGAGTTTTGGTCAGAGAAGGGCGGGCAATTGGCGCAGTCGGATTTGATGTGCGCGAGGGTGATTTTGTCATCATTCAAGCGAAGGCAGTAATTCTCTGTACGGGTGCTTGCGGGCGCTTGGGACTCCCCGCATCGGGCTATCTTTACGGCACCTATGAAAACCCAACAAATGCCGGGGATGGCTACTCAATGGCTTACCATGCGGGAGCAGAATTGACTAATATTGAATGCTTCCAAATTAACCCGCTAATTAAAGATTACAACGGCCCCGCTTGCGCTTATGTTGCTGGGCCTTTTGGCGCATACACCGCCAACGCCGAAGGACACCGCTTCATCAATTGCGATTACTGGAGCGGTCAAATGATGCTAGAGATTTGGAAAGAATTGAACTCCGGCAAGGGGCCAATTCAACTCAAGATGACCCATTTAGATGAGGATACAATTTCAGAAATTGAGTCGATTTTGTGGTCAAACGAGCGCCCGAGTCGGGGACGCTTTCACCAGGAGAGAGGTGAAGATTATCGCACCCACGGGATTGAGATGAATATTTCGGAAATTGGGTTGTGTAGCGGACATAGTGCTTCTGGTGTTTGGGTAAATGAGAAAGCAGAAACCACAGTACCGGGATTGTATGCCGCGGGAGATATGGCAAGCGTTCCTCATAATTATATGATTGGGGCGTTTGTGTTTGGTCGATTAGCAGGAATTAATGCGGTTGAATACATCCAAGACTTAGAGCATTTGGAGCCAGATGCAGACTTTTTAGCAGCGGAAAAAGCTCGCATCTATGCACCTTTAGATCTGCCTAATGGTATTCCCCATACTCAGGTAGAGTATAAGTTGCGACGGCTGGTAAATGACTACCTGCAACCCCCAAAATCGGGTAATAAAATGCAAATTGGGTTGCATCATTTTACCCGCTATCGCGAAACTTTAGAGCAAATGGGAGCGCGTGACGCTCACGAATTGATGCGCTGTATGGAAGTGCATTTTATCCGCGACTGTGCGGAAATGGCTGTACGCGCCTCGCTGTATCGCCGGGAAAGTCGCTGGGGTTTATATCACTATCGTTTGGATTTTCCAGAAAAGAATAATGAGGAGTGGTTTTGTCATGTAAATTTGAAGCAGAACGATCGCGGAGAAATGGAGTTGTTTAAACGCCCAGTGGAACCCTATGTTGTGGAGGTGGATTTAGTCAGAGAAGTTTATGATGTAGCAACGCGATAAATTTGAGACTGCCATCGCTAT
This sequence comes from Oscillatoriaceae cyanobacterium Prado104, assembly GCA_025454405.1. Classification (GTDB taxonomy): domain Bacteria; phylum Cyanobacteriota; class Cyanobacteriia; order Cyanobacteriales; family Microcoleaceae; genus Microcoleus. Next base: position 57,156 of record JALOON010000022.1, read on the forward strand.
TTACTGGTGTTGAAAAATGCCTCTCTACGATTCTATTGGTAAAAAATATGCAACTTCTCGCGTTCCCGATCCTCGGATTTTGAAAGCGATAATTGACCTGCTCGATTTGCCAAAAGGCAGCATTATTGCTGATATTGGGGCTGGAACTGGGGGTTACAGTTTAGCATTAGCAAACCAAGGATATTCTGTCTGTGCTATAGAACCTTCATCAGTGATGCGATCGCAAGCAGTAGAACATCCCCAAATCAAATGGTTTCCGGGATATGCAGAAGTTCTCCCTTTGCCAGATAAATCTGTTGATGCAGTAGTGAGTAGTCTCACCATTCATCACTTTTCCAACCTAGAAAAAGCCTTTCAAGAGATGCAGCGAATTGTCAGAAATGGGGCAATTGTCTTGCTGAGTTTTGATATCAGGCTAGCTCAGAAAATCTGGCTTTACGATTACTTTCCGTGGCTTTGGGAAGATGCACTGCGGTTTCTACCCCTCGCCGAAATTGCAAATCTAATTCAGGAAAATACCCACAGATATGTTGAAACTTTCCCTTTGATGTTACCTTCGGATTTATCCGATCTATTTGCGGCAGCAGGTTGGAACCGTCCTGAGATGTATCTAAACCCCGATATTCGTGCAGGAATATCATCTTTTGCTTTGGCTGATGAGAGTTTAGTTGAACAAGGAGTAAAATCGCTGGCAGCAGATTTGAACAACCATCAATGGGATGCCAAGTATGGAGAAATCCGCAAACTCACAGAGATTGACGTAGGTTATCGTTTCCTACGTGCAACGATTGACGAAAATCTAGCTAACAAAGGAGAGTAAGTCTATGGCTTTAACTACACAACGAGTAGACGTTCCTGTAATCGTCGATGAATCTAAATGTTTGGAAAAATGCAGGGTTTGCATTGAAGTTTGTCCGCTTGATGTGCTGGCGAAGAATCCAGAGACGGGCAAAGCTTATATGAAATACGATGAGTGTTGGTTCTGTTTGCCCTGTGAAAAAGAATGTCCTACGAAGGCGATTACGGTGCAAATTCCCTTCTTGTTACGGTGATATCATATCCGCTTGCCAAGGGTAGCGCATCACCCTCACCCCCATTGGTGTCAACAATGGCCTAAAACCCTTGATAAATCTCGTTTTTACCTGAGTTTAGATCCCCCTAAATCCACGCCACTTGCTTCATTTGGGGGGACCCCAAGATCGCAGTGGCTTCCCTTAAGAAGGGGGACTTTAAGAGTGCTTCCAGTCCCCCCCTTCTTAAGGGGGGCTAGGGGGGATCTGGTTTGAGTCGCCAAACTGCAATCCCTGATTGCCTTTAACCTTAAGTTGACACCAATGCCTCACCCCCAACCCCTCTCCCTTGATGGGAGAGGGGGGCAAGAAAAGTTTTTTTACACAACCGATATGAGGAGTAAAAATGTCTGCGGATACGAATTCTGAGTTAGATCGGTGGTTGGAAATGTTGCGATCGCCCGTTTTAAGCGATCGCTTAGTTGCGGTCAAAACTCTGCAACATTTGGGGGAGGAAGAGGCAATTGATGCTCTAATTCTTGCCTTGCAAGATGAAAACACTGCCGTGCAAAAAATCGCGGTAACTGCCTTGTGGGAACTTGCCAATCCTGTCGTTGTTCCCGCTTTATTGCCACGTCTCGCCTCCAAAAATGCAGAAATTCGCCAAGAGGCATTATCTGCTTTAGGTGAATTGGTATCATCGGAACATTTACTGCTGTTGTTAGAGGCGCTGCACCAAGAAGATATTAATTTACAGCTTAACGTGCTTATTCTGTTGCGGAAAATTCACGATGTTCAGTCTCTTCCTGCAGTGCTGACTTTCTTAAAATCGGAACACCCCCAACTGCGAGAAGCAGCTATAACAACTCTTCGCTATCTGAATCAAGTGCAAATATGCCCGCCTGCTTTATCTTTAATCGCCGATTCCGATGATAGCGTTCGCCGTGCGGCGGCTTTAACTTTAGGTTATTTAGCAGATGGGGAAGTTGTAGAATTACTGAGTCAATCCCTCGCCTCCGATCCGGATTGGCAAGTGCGCCGCAATGCTGCCAAATCTCTGGCAATTCAGGCGAATCCCAAAGCGATTCCTGCGGTTGAAGTTGCCCTGAAAGATGAACAATGGCAAGTGCGAAAATCTGCTTTGCAAGTGTTACAAAACATCCCGGATTTTCAGTGTTTGTCCGAAGTAATAGAAGCCCTAGCAGATGAGTATTCAGATGTGAGAAAAGAAGCTGCGATCGCTCTCGGCAATTTGGGCAATCCCGATGCCATCACCGCCCTCCAGCAAGCGCTAGACGACCCCGATCGGGATGTTAGTATCTACGCGCAACGGGCTATTCAAAAGATTCAGGAAAATTGCTAATGGGTAATTGGTAATTGGTGATTTCAGAAATCGATCGTTAGCAATTAGCTATTAGCAGTTAGATAACCGTTGCTCCTGAAGACGATCTAATTCCCATTTTCAATTTTAGATTAATGACAATTTCAGTCGATTTTTATTATGGACTTGGCAGTCGCTATTCATACTTAGCAGCGTCTCAGCTATCACGAATTGAACTGGAAACAAACTGCCGATTTGTCTGGAAGCCGATCTTTAGTGGCGATTTAATTCGCCGTTGGCATCGCGATCCATTTGCTGGCGAACCAGTTTCTGGACAGTACGATCGATCGTACCGCAGTCGAGATGCACAGCGGTGGGCTGATTGCTACAAAATACCCTTCAATGAACCCAAACCACTATCAGTAAAACCTCAAGATTTGGCATTAGCTACCTTGGCAGCAGGAAGTCAGGGGTTATTAGTGCCATACAGTCAAGCACTCTTTGACGCAATTTTTGCCAAAGGGTTAGCGATCGATGATACTATTCTGACAGCGATCGCCACAAACATAGGTATATCGCAAACCGCTTTTCAATCTCATATCAAGTCCAAGGATACGCAAAATCAACTCGATCTCCTCACTGAAGAAGCGTTCGATCGAGGTGTATTTGGAGTCCCAACATTTATCGTTGGATCGGAAATATTTTGGGGCAACGATCGACTTGTCCTGCTACAACATTACTTGAAAAAATCTTCTCGATAGGGCTGGTAATAATCTCTAGAACTTGCGCGAGTTTGCTGTAAAGCGAGCGAACAGAGAGAAATACCAAACTCCCTAAAACTAGCAGCACAATACCTAGAACCCTTTCATAAGCCTTGGTATGCCACCAAAACCCAGATACCGCTCTCACCAGTAAAGGTTTCTTTGACGCGCTAAAACCATTTTTCTGCTGAGTGTGGCGGGTTTTGGCTGTGACGGATGTTTTGGCATTTAGTGGCGCGGTTGTCATTCTGACTCTTCCTTCTTTTTGGATAATACGATAACTTGACAGGTTTATCGTAGTTAAGTATAATTATGACACAATTTACTCTGGTAGGCAATTGCAAACAGCACACTTTCCAGATATCTGCGATATTCTGATAATATCGTAGATTATGAGTTGCATAAGCATTCGATGGCGATCGAGCATTTCCTAATGAAGAGAAGTAGTAACGGCGAATAATTGCGAATCAGAGCCAGCATACCCCCGGTTATGACTTGGATTGATAGTGCCAATTTGCTATTTGCGACAGACTTTCCGATCGGTTCGTGAAGGAGGGAATTCAATGGCGATTGAAGGATTAAGTCACATCACATTTATTGTTAGCGATCTCGATCGAATGACAAAATTTATGACACATATCTTTGAGGCGAAAGAAGTCTATTCCAGCGGCGATAGAATGTTTTCTCGATCGCGGGAGAAGTTTTTCTCGATCGGCGATTTGTGGATTGCAATTATGGAGGGCGACGCGCTACCCAACAGAACCTACAACCATATCGCTTTCAAAATCCCAGCAGAGGACTTTGATAAGTATGTCAACCGAGTGCGATCGCTAGGTGTAGATATTCAGGACGATCGAAGTCGCGTTGAGGGAGAAGGGAGTTCTCTTTATTTTTACGATTACGACAATCACCTGTTTGAACTCCACACAGGAACGCTCGAACGACGACTCGCACGTTACTTTCAAAAGCCACAAACTGAAACAAGTGCGATCGCATTTAACGCAGGACAGAATGCGATCGAGTTAACTTAGTCTGCAAAAGTTTTGAGCAGAATCTATGAATAAATTCGATTTAGTAAACCGATCGGCGTGAAAGCTGGATTTGCGACAGGAATGACAGTTGTTGGGTATGCAGAAATCATGAAGCAGATCGATTGCTAGAAGCAGGTGCATCAGTTGTTTTTAAAGATATGAGAGTCCTGCCCAAATTACTGAAACAACTAAAATACGCAACCTAACATACTCTTCAATGATTCGAGCTATCTTCTGTAATTTCGGTAATGCTTTGATAATTTTTCCCAAATTAGTCAACTAGAGAGGTCAAAAAAATGTCAACTCAATATTCCGCATCTACTTGGGAACAACTGTTAGAAATTGCCCAAAAAAATACCACCGCTCGACGAGTCCGCAGACCGGGGCAAGCTCCTTCTACAGCTCCCATCCCCAGCAGTTTGCACAAACTGCCCCAAGGAGCAACACCCCCCGTATTGCTCTACCGCGATACCAACTCGTGGTGTCCTTTCTGCGAGCGAGTTTGGTTTGCCTTGGAAGAAAAAGAAATTCCGTTTGAAACCGAGTTTATCGACTTGCTCAACAAACCCAAATGGTACACAGACTTGGTTCCCACAACCCTGGTTCCCGCCGCCAAAATTGAGGGTGAATTAGTTTATGAGTCCAAAGATATTCTGTTAGCTTTAGAAGCGCGATTTAGCAGCCCTTCCCTACTCCCAGATGAACCAGGAGAAAACGCCGTAGCGCGACAGTGGGTTGAAGATGCTGAAACTAACGGGTTGAGAGAAGCTGGCTACAAATTTCTGCGGGAAGCGACTTCAGATCCAAATGAATTAGCAAATTTCCAGGCAACATTTGAAGCAAAATTAGACGAACTGGAGCAAACTTTAGGAAAATATCCCGGCCCTTACTTTTTGAGTGCGTTTAGTTTGGTCGATATTATGTACAGTCCTCACCTCGATCGATGGGCGGCTAACTTACCCGTGTACCGGGGATATCGCATCAAGGGAAATCCGCGCTTTCCGCACATTAACGCTTGGTTTGAAGCACTCAAACAGCGCCCCGCCTATCACCGAGTTAAATCGGACGATATCACGAATAATTTACTTCTCCGCCGCCGTTGGGGTATGGAACCGAATGGAAATCTCCAACCTTTGGATGCAGAATACAGCGAAGCAATCCAATATCGGGCAGAAGCTGCTGAAAGACTCGGTGATAACCGGGAAGTTGCGATCGGAGATATCGTGAAAAACTCTGGAGTACAAGCATTGGCAGTCGATGGCGATCGCGAGAAAATCACAGATGCGGTGGATTTTCACCTCAGATTGCTGGCTGACTATCTGATTAATGGCGATGCAACACCTTTACCGTGGGGACGAGTGGGAGGCAAAGACAATGCCGATCCGACTGCGGCAGCGGTGGGAGCAATAACGCTTGCATACGTGAGAAATCGCATCTGTGCGCCCCGCGATATGAGCGCAGGTGCTGCTACAGCTTTTCGGGCAGCAGCCGATCGAGTTTTGGCCTCGCTTTATTAGCTACTGGACTTGCGGAATTGAACTGCTAGACAAATCCGAGACTTGTCTCGACATTTGCTTCTTACTTCATCGGGAGCATGGGAGCGGTTATCCCACGGGTTTGCTTTCACGCTTAAGCCAAACGCGATAAATTAATTGCGGCGTTTAAATCCCTGTCCATCAAATGACCGCAACTTTCACAGTTGTAAGTCCTTTCTTTCAGTGGCATATCTTGAATATGCCCGCAGTTTGAACAGGTTTTGCTTGATGGGAACCAGCGGTCGGCAATGATTATTT
>JALOON010000147.1 GCA_025454405.1 Oscillatoriaceae cyanobacterium Prado104
ATTAATAATGATAATCGCGCTTGGGTGAGAGAGTCCGCCACAGGCGGACTCTCTCACCCTTTCCCCTATTTGATTATCATTATTATTCTCTAATATTTCCATCCTAAGAAGTATTGACAAAACCTACTCCATTCTAACTTGTTAGCAATGCAGGTGAAGTGTTTGATGCTGCTTGCCTGTTGAATCAGTTGAAAGCTAGGCGTAAGCGATCGAGGGCGGATTTGGTGGATGTAGAGGTTATTTTGAGGCTGCTAGCAGAGGCGGACAAGCTGAGGTGAGCGCAATTTGTCTAGAATCTGTTTTTCTAGACAAATTCTAGACAAATTCTAGACAAATTCTAGACAAATTCTAGAAAAAGACCGACAAGCAGCAGTAAATTTGCCGAACCAGCCACAAGGAAGCACATCGTAAAAGCGTTGATATGTATAGCTTGGAACGGAGAGGGTGGGATTTGAACCCACGGTGACATCACTGCCACACTCGATTTCAAGTCGAGCGCATTCGACCACTCTGCCACCTCTCCAGGTACGCAAACTCTATCATACCAGCAGTTGCCACTAACTACAAACAGCCTTAGATTCAGCGCGCCGGTAAAGAATTTGTTCCAAAGCCACGGCAAAATCGTCGCCCACCCAAATCAAAGATACTTCCGAGACAGATCCAGATTCCAACAGCACGATCGAAAAATTCCGCAGCCGATCGCGCTCTCTATCTATAATTCGAGGTACGCTGGCCGCATTCACGTAAACCGTACCCCCAGCACTCACGCTTAGCGACTTCCGCAATTCCTTCTTCCTGTGCCGCAATTTGTGGTGCATATGACCAAATGTTACCAGAGGCACGTGCTTGCCAGATCCGATCGTTCGATCGATCGCCTCCGCAAAATCCGGATCGCCCCAATCCCCCCCTAACGGCTTCCAATCTCGCCCGCAGGGGTCTTCAGCAGCTTCTCCCAAGCCCGTCGGACCAGTGTGACCCAAAAAAATCACATTTTCGCAATCGGCCTCGGCAGCAGCTCCTGCAATGAGTCTAGCCGACTCTTCAAAACTTTCTACCCCAAACCACTCGCTATAAAAATCGTTGTACTTCCACTCGGGACCACCCCAAGTAAACGGGCGACTGCCCACCACAGTGACATTTAATTCTGGAAAATCCCTCTTGGAGTAGCCAACGTGAGCTTCTCCCATTAAATCTAACTGCTGTTTCACCCAATTTTCGCGGGTCCGATCGTAGGGACACTGACTTCGCCCCCAGTCCGTCGCCGTGTACCAAGCGTCATGGTTGCCAAAAACCACTGCTTTCGGAATGTCCAAAGATGCTATCGCCCGGACTACTTCTACCGACTCGTTGCCAAAATCTCCCACAAACAACGCCAGATCGACGCCCAGATGCTTCAATGCCTCGCCGTCTTCTGCTTCCCACGCATCGTGAACATCCCCGATAACTGCTATTTTGATGACTTTAGCCTCATTCATGTTCTGCTACGTTCGATCGATCCCTTTCTGCTTAAAATCCGCACTAAACTCATCAACTTCGGCAAGTTAAGCTTTTCTTAATTATACAGCGCAGGCTCCCTCAGGGGATTTGAGATTTGAGATTCTGGATTCAAATTGCCTCAACCCCTTCCCGTGCAACTTTGCCAAAAAACCTCCCCCTCTCACCCTCCAGCCTTTTTTGGTGAATTCAACTATAATTCAAAATACACATTAGTGTAGCCGTCACCATTCACCGAAAATTTTAACTGTGTTTACCACCGCACCTGCCCCAAACTTCACACAAACTAGAATGCCCAGCGACTTGTTTGGAGCCATCAAGGCCCTCAAACAAGAGTTGAATGCTGTTATTCTCGCCCACTATTACCAAAATGCCGACATTCAAGACATCGCAGACTGCATCGGCGACTCTTTAGAACTTTCTCGCAAAGCAGCCAACACCAACGCCGATGTCATAGTTTTTGCCGGGGTTCACTTTATGGCAGAAACCGCCAAAATTCTCAATCCCGATAAATTAGTATTGCTGCCGGATTTGAATGCTGGGTGCTCTCTCGCCGATAGTTGCCCTCCCGACGCCTTTGCTGCATTTAAGGCCGATCGATCGGAACATTTGGTAATTTCTTACATTAACTGCAGCGCCGCCATTAAAGCAATGAGCGACATTATTTGCACCAGTTCCAATGCTGTGAAAATTGTCAATCGAATTCCCCAAAACCAGCCGATAATTTTTGGGCCCGATCGCAATCTCGGGCGCTATGTCATGGAACAAACCGGCAGGCACATGGAACTCTGGCAAGGGGCCTGCATCGTCCACGAAAACTTCTCAGAAAAAAAGATTGTTCAACTCAAAATCGCCAATCCCCAAGCTGAAATCATCGCCCACCCGGAATGCGAACCTCCCGTACTCCGACACGCCAATTACATCGGCTCCACCACTGCTTTGCTGAAATATTCTCAATCTAGTTCCAGTTCGGCTTTTATTGTAGCAACCGAGCCGGGAATCATTCACCAAATGCAAAAACAAGCACCTCACAAACGCTTCATTCCCGCTCCCGCAACCGCCAACAATTGTGCTTGCAACGAATGCCCGCACATGAGGCTAAATACTTTAGAAAAGTTATATCTAGCAATGAAAAATCGTACCCCAGAAATTACCTTGCCAGAACATATTAGCGTCGCAGCCCTTCAACCTATTCAGCGAATGCTGGAGATGAGTGTTTGAGGACAAAACATCGGTATTAGGTGTTAGGTTTTTTTCTAACACCAACTATCACCTACCAAGCCCACCACATCCCCCCTACCAAGTCCGCCACTTAACACCTACTTCTTCCTCCTGTTGAATAGAATAAAGTAAGATGCTCTTATAACGATTATAACGATCGTCATGAGTACATCGGCATCGCACGTATTTTATGCAATACACTAGCAAAACTATGCAACTTCAAGGAATTCGTGCTAAATTGTGGGCTGGTTTCGGAATTTTGATTGTGTTGATGGCAACGGTAGGATTTGTAGGCTTGCAAAACACTGTAGAACTGGCGGACGAAACAGAAAGCTTGTATGCAAATCAACTGCAAGGAACAGTGGCTCTTGCTAACTCTGAGTCAGCTTTGTGGAAGCTGCGCTACGGTTTTCCCCAATTTATTGTTCAACCAGAAAAGCGATCGGAAATTTTAAAAGAAGAGCCGGAACTGTACAAAATTATTGACGAAAACCTGCGAAATTATGCGGCCGGTCAATTAACCCCTGAAGAACAAGCTGCTTTCGAGAAAGTCCAAAATATTTATCAAAAGTATGTCGCAGCCAGACCCCGCTGGTTTGAATTGCAACAAGCAGGCAAAATTAAGGAAGCAGCAGAGTACCGCGCGGCTACTACTACTCCCTTTGGCGCTCAAACAGTTCAGGCATTTACTTCTCTCATCAACCTCCAGCGAGAAGTCGGCAAGCAGAAGCACGATCGAATCAATGCCAAAGTAATAGCGCTAAAAAACACGATTTTTTTAACTCTTACAGCCGCTATTTTACTGGCATCAACCATGCTAATTCTGTTAAACAGATATATCCTCAATCCTGTGGTGCAATCTGTCAATAAAATTGTCTCTTCTTCCCAGGAAATCTCAACCACTATAGATTTTCAGGAACGCACAATATCCCAGCAAGCGGCGGCGGTGAATCAAACCACAACCACAATGAATCAATTAGGAGTTTCCTCCCAACATTCGGCAGAGCAAGCTGAAGCATCAGCCGTTGCAGCTCATCAAGCATTATCCCTGGCTGATGGAGGCACCCAATCTGTAGAGCATACCGTAAAGGGAATAGTAGTTCTCAAAGATAAAGTGGGGGAAATTGCTGCACAAATTACTGACTTGAGCGAACAAACTGTTCAAATTGAGGGGATTTCTAATTTGGTTGCCGACTTAGCCAATCAAACAAATATGTTGGCTATTAATGCTGCGGTAGAAGCAGTCCGAGCTGGGGAACACGGTAAGGGATTTGCGATCGTAGCCACAGAAATTCGCAAACTAGCTGATGAAAGCAAAATAGCTGCTCGTGACATTAAAATTCTGGTAACGGGCATTCAATCTGCGCTCGAGAATACGGTAATGCTTGCTGATGAAGGTACAAAAACTGCAGAGGACGGAATTCGGCTGGCTCGGGGAACGACTCAAGTATTTACTGGTGTCAAAGATGCAATCGATCGGGTGTTTTTGAACAACCAACAAATCTCTCTCAATGTTAGCCAACAAGCATTCGCTATCCAACAAGTGCTGGAAGCGATGAGAAGTATTAACCTAGGCTCTCAAGAAACGAACGCGGGTATTGTGAGGGTTAAAGATAGCATTATTATCCTCGATCGCACTGTTAAACAACTTAAAAAATTGTCGTAAAAATGATCGATCGCAGCAATAAATTGATTGTCTTCACCCGCTATCCGGAACCGGGAAAAACTAAAACTCGACTGATTCCAGTGCTGGGAACTGAAGGCGCTGCGAACCTTCACCGCTTGATGGCCCAGCGGACGATCGCCCGCGCTCTTTCACTGCAAAGTTCCCGCCGATTATCGGTAGAAATTCTCTACACGGGCGGCAGCCAACAGCAGATGCAAGATTGGTTGGGAACTGAGCCAATTTACCAGCAGCAAATAAACGGCGACTTGGGAGAAAGAATGGCCGCAGCTTTTCAAAATTATTTGAATTTAGGGGCTAACAAAGTGGCAATTATCGGCACGGACTGTCCGGCTTTGACAGCAGAAATCTTGGGGGAGGCTTTTGAACTACTTAGCCAGCACGATTTAGTTTTGGGACCCGCAAAAGATGGAGGTTACTATCTGATAGGGTTGCGCCGATCGCTCCCGGAACTTTTCCAAGGGATTGAGTGGGGGAGTGATGACGTATTTATGAAAACGCGAGCGATCGCCCAAAATCTCGACCTCAATATAGCTTGTCTTCCTACTCTGGCGGATATCGATCGACCTGAGGATTTGCTCGGTTTAGATATTGGTTTTTTGCAATAAGTTAAACGGATCTTAGGCAAAAAAGATATTAGTAATTATCATTATCTCTTGTCTAAAAAACCTTGATTTGTGAGCGCGATCGTCATAATATAGTAATTGTATTTGTCTGACCTAATGCAGTGGTTCAGACAGCGCTTGGGACAATAGTCCCAAGCGCGGAATCAGGCAAAAATAAGACCGCTCGAAAAGTTTTAAATACATCCTAAATCCAGAAACTCGATCGCCAGCACTCGATCGCACAAGTTGTGAGTTACAAGTTTTTAATAACAGCAAAACTCGCACCCGCTTTATGCCAGAAAATCCCCAGCTCAAAATTTCCATTATCATCCCCGCATTAAACGAAGCACCAAGAATCGCCCAAACCATAAATACAGCTCAAAATGCCCAAAATGTTGAAATCATCGTTGCCGACGGCGGCAGCAAAGACGGCACTACAGAAATAGCAAAATCTTTGGGCGTCCTAGTTATCTCTACCAATCCGGGTCGCGCCGTTCAAATGAATGCAGGTGCCGCCGCAGCCACTGGAGATATTCTGCTGTTCCTCCACGCAGACACTCAATTGCCCGATGGGTTCGATACTTGCGCGCGCCTCGCCCTCGCCAAACCCCACACTGCGGCTGGTGCCTTTGAACTGGCGATCGCCGATCGAAGGTTGAGCCTGCGGGTAATAGAAATCGGAGTAAACTGGCGATCGCGCTTCTGGCAAATGCCTTACGGCGATCAGGCGATCTTTCTCCCGGCAGCTACTTTTGCCAAAATCGGCGGCTTTCCCAACTTGCCACTGATGGAAGATTTTGAATTCGTGCGTCGCTTGCAAAGATTCGGGTGCATCGAAATAGTATCGCAGCCAGTCCTTACATCAGCCCGCCGCTGGCAGCAGCTTGGAGTTATCAAAACCACCGCCATCAATCAAATAGTAATCATCGCTTATTTCTTAGGAGTGCCGCCCGATCGGCTCGCTTTCTGGTATCAGGGACGGCAACACAATTCCACAAAACGTAACAAATAGTTGATAGTTGACAGTTGACAGCGAGGTTTTTTAGTTAACGTAGGGTGCGTCGCTGCGGTCGATGAGCGAGGCACCTTATCCCTAAACTGAAGTTCCCCCCTGGCAAAAACTTGAAACTGTCTCACTGTGCGACTTCCAAGTATTTTAGAGTCGCTCGCGCATGGGTACAATCGCTGAAAC
>JALOON010000084.1 GCA_025454405.1 Oscillatoriaceae cyanobacterium Prado104
TCAGAGAGTTTTGCTCATCCCAATAGTCTCGAATACTGCAATCGGTAAAAATGATTTCATTCCGATAACTGAGTACCATTGAGGTGTAAGCAGGTTTTTGCGGAACGACAACTGCTCCAGCTTTTACTGCTATGTAGTCCAGTGTCTTAAAAAATTGACCAAATGCAGCATCTAACCAAGACTTATTTAGTCCTGATTTAGCTGATTGACCGTTCGGAAGGTAAGCACCCTCATCGTCTTGCTTAACTTTATTCCGCTTAGTTAAACCTTTTAAGTTCAAATCTTCATGAAAGAAGAATTTAGCTCCACACCTGACAAGTTTGTGAGCCGTTTTATAATGAAAGTCTTGGCGAAAACGCGCTATTTTTTGGTGCTGTTTCGCTTCTCTTTTGGCTAATTTTCGTCGAGCTTTAGAGCCCCGCTTCCGCTGATTCCGCTTTTTTGAAATGCGATCTAATTTAGCTTGGTTTTTACGAAGCGGTTTCAAGGAAGGTAACTTTTCGCCTGATGACGTTGCCAGGTAGACATCCTCGTGTAGCACCGCATCTAGCCCAATTGAATTGTCCCAGCTTGGGGTAACTTTATTAGGAATAAATTGAGGTACTGAAGAATCTTCAAGCATTATCTGGATAAACCAACCGTCAGCTTTTCTGGTAACACTAATTTGCTTGACCGTAAATCCATCGGGGATTGGGCGGTGCATCCGAACTTTTATGAGACCCAACTTTGGCAATCGGATGTAAAACCAATTCTTGCGGACCAATTTAATCCAATCGCTGTTAGCCGTAGAAAAAGTCATCGTCCGGTAATCTGCCTCCGTCTTGAAACGGGGTTTGCCCGATCGACCGCCTTTACTGTCCCCTACTACAAACCGCTCAAAGGCTCGATCTACTCGTTGAGAAACATCTTGCAGGATAGTTGAATCTACCTGTTTAAAATCTAAAAGCTCGCCACTGTGAAAGACTTTTACCAGGTCTTTCTTGATGACGGGCAATTGTTGTTTTTGAGAGTAGTAATTGGGCTTGGGGCGAGGCGCAGAGATGCTAGCAACCAATGGACAAGCATTTATGCCAGTGCGGTTATTTTCCCACCAATCAAATCGATCGCCTAACTGCCTGTTGTACCAATAGCGACAGATCCTCAACCAATTATTGAGGGTTAACTTTTGATTAGTTTCAGGATAGAACTTGTACTGATAAGTTACTTTCACGCTCGCTACGATCTCGACGCATTTGCCGATCGTAAAAATACCAGAAAATACTAGATAAAGTCAAGTAGTAATTGGATATTTATATCAAATAACAATGTTGACAAATAAAGAAAAGATTTGTTCACCTCGTCATCCACATCTTCATTGCTCGCGACTCATGGCAGGCGAGGACATGAAAATGCGGAATCCTCGGTTCACGCGCCTCTCATCCACGCGCGAATCGAAGCGATATGGTGTGGGGATTCCCGTCTGACTAGCTAAAATAATTGAAGCAAATCTCAAAGCAAAAGTAGGGTTTTTCATGGCCGATCGACTAATTCGGGCTACAGCAGCAGAGGGCGGAATTCGCGCTGTAGGCGTCATTACTACCCGCCTGACGGAAGAAGCGCGGCGGCGGCACAAACTATCCTACGTCGCTACCGCAGCCCTCGGTCGCACGATGTCAGCGGGGCTGTTGCTGGCTTCGAGCATGAAGCACCCCGAATCGAGAGTCAACATCCGGATCAAAGGAGACGGCCCCTTGGGCGGGCTGATGGTGGATGCGGGACTTGATGGAACAGTGCGGGGTTATGTTGACAATCCCGAGGTGGAACTGCCGCCCAATGCTAAAGGCAAACTTGATGTCGGGGGCGCAATCGGCAACGGTTATTTGTACGCGGTGCGGGATGTTGGATACGGCTACCCTTATTCGAGTACGGTAGAGTTGGTTTCCGGCGAAATTGGCGACGATATCGCTCATTATTTGGCAACGTCGGAACAGACACCTTCGGCTTTAGTTTTGGGGGTGTTTGTTGGGGCCGATGGCGTTCAGGCGTCGGGGGGAGTGCTGCTGCAAGTTATGCCGAAAGCTGCGACTGACGAAGAACTGGTGCAAACTTTAGAATCCAGAGTAGCAGAACTCTCCGGCTTTACGCCCCTGTTGCAGTCAGGCAAGACTTTGCCCCAGATTCTCGAACAGTTGCTGGGAGATATGGGTTTGGAAATTTTGCCGGAAACTCAAATGGTGCGCTTTCACTGCGGCTGTTCGTTCGATCGAGTTTTGGGTGCTTTAAAAATGCTGGGCGAGGCAGAACTTCAAGACATGATTGAAAAAGACGATGGGGCTGAAGCTACTTGTCATTTCTGCGGGGAAGTTTACCAAGCTAGTAGCGACCACTTAGCCGAACTCATCGGGGATCTGCGATCGCAATCCGGTTCGTGAAACTGTAGGGTGTAATTGGCAATGGGGTGCGAGTCGGGGCTTTGGCCTTGACCGATTGCCAATTACCAACTATCAATTATCTAATCACAATAGTTTAAAGTTGCATTTTTGATGGGGATCGATCGACATTCAGCGGTTTTGCGCAAAAGTAAATTTGACATCGGTAGCGCAACAAAGTTAATGATAAGTTCTATACAGCAGTCGATCCCAGCATCGCAGTTTTGAAATACGTGAAGACTGGCTGGTTGCTGTTTTGTGTGGTGAGCGGGAATTTGTCACTAACCCCAGCCTTAAGGCATGGGGCTTGTTCGAGGAAGCTTCACCACCTTCTTAATACAAGAGTAAAAAAGTGTCTAGCCTGTGTCTTCGAGACAAACTGAGCCATCTGGGAGTGGTATCCCAACAGACGTTAAGAATGCCTCCCTAGTTTTTAACCGCTCGGATGCGCCAGTGGCGAAGGGAAATACAAACCTAGAAATAGGACTTACCGTAAATGTTTGTAGCCGTTGTAGATAGCGAAAACAGACCGTTAATGCCAACAACTCCAAGTCGAGCAAGACGCTGGATTAAGTCTGGGTTGGCGACACCATTTTGGAAGAAAGGAGTGTTTTGCGTTCGACTCAATGTGGAACCATCCAACACCCACCGCCAACCAATTGCAGTTGGCATAGATCCCGGATCGAAGCGAGAAGCCTTTACAGTAAAATCCAAGTCTCACACTTATCTCAACATTCAAACCCACGCCGTCGGTTGGGTAAAAGACCGCGTTGAGGTAAGGCGAAATATGCGACGTGCAAGGCGCTTTCGCAACACGCCATGCCGCCAAAACCGAACTAACCGACTGGTCAACAAACATCGCCTGCCCCCATCGACTAAGGCGAGGTGGCAGTGGAAGTTGAGGGTAGCTAAATGGCTGACTTTGATGTTCCCGGTATCAACTTTTGTTGTGGAGGATATCAAAGCTCGAAACTGGAAAAATGGGCGCAAGTGGAACGTATCGTTTAGCCCTCTAGAAGTAGGCAAACAATGGTTTTATTGGGAGCTAAGAAAGATTGCAAATCTTGAAATCAAATCTGGTTTTGATACTTGCCAATTGCGTCAGGGACTCGGACTCAATAAGTCCAAGCAAAAACTGTCAAACAAATTTGAAGCTCACTGCGTTGATTCTTGGGTGTTAGCTAACTGGTACGTCGGAGGGCATCTCAAACCCGATAACACCGCAATGCGGTCAGTAATTCCTCTTGAGTTTCACCGACGCCAATTACACCGATTGCAGCATTCCACGGGTCATATTCGCTCGCGTTACGGCGGTACTCTAAGTGTTGGATTCAAGCGCGGCTCAATCGTCAAGCACCGCAAGTATGGGGTTTGCTATGTAGGTGGATGGCAAGAGTCACCTACTAAAAAAGACCCAAGCCGGAAAACAATTAGTCTGCACAGTTTAGGTACTGGCAAGCGATTGACTCAAAATGCAATACCAGCAGATTGTAAGTTTTTGTCTTACAACTCGTGGCGCATAGCAAATTAATTGTCAAGCCGTCCTATAAGGATGGGGTTTCAGACCCAGGAGAATCGATGAGTCAAGATCGCAAAACAACTGGCCGTTGGTCGGCACCGGAACCATTGGAGCCCGCAAAAGATGCTTCATCGCTGGTTCGGGTGCCGCCAAGAAAAAATCGAGCTCAGCGCCTCAAAGAGCTGCGCGCTCTGATTTCTATGGGGAAATTGCCGGGATTCCCCCTGGAAAATTCGGAAACCGAAGAAAACCCATCTCCTGAAGAGGAAATTCCTTGGTGGGTGCGCTGGCCGAAAACTTGGCAGTTTTGGCTGGTGGTGAGTTTGACGGCTTCCTTGGGTATGGCTTTGGTGGCAGTTGGGTCTTTGCTCACCCTGACATCGCAATCGAATTGCTCGAAGATTTTTTGGCCGACGGCTTCGGCTTCGGATCGGTTGTTTTGTGCCGAACAAGCTGCCAGCAAGGGTACGGTAGACGATTTGTTACAAGCGATCGAACTGGTTAATGCTTTGCCTCAAGACCACCCGCTGCGATCGAGAATTAACGAGCAGATCGAGCGGTGGTCTGGCGATATCCTCAGGTTGGGCAATTCTAGTTTCAACGAAGGCAAGCTGCAAGAGGCGATCGAAATCGCTCGCAAAGTTCCGAGGAACGTTCCGGCTTACGACTCGGTAGAAAAACAAATTGAAAAGTGGCAGTCGATTTGGAAGGATGCAGAAGCGATTTACCGCGCCGCCGAAGACCAATTGCGCAAAGAAAATTGGCCTTTAGCTTTCCGCGAAGCTACTAGGCTGCTGGATACCGGCAATACTTTCTGGGAATCGACTAAGTACGAAGAATTGACTCGGGTGATTCAGGCAACTAAAGCAGAAGGCAACAAGCTGATTAAAGCCCGCAATACGGCAGCCGAGGGAGGGCTGGAGAATTTGGTGACGGCGATTAAGCTGGCTCAGGGTGTCGGCCAAAATAGTTATTTGTACGAAGCAGCAAATAAAACGATCGCGGAATTTAGCAAGAAAATTTTTGACATGGCTCAAAAAAGCTTGCAGGCGGGAGATTGGCAGCAGGGACTCGCGATCGTCAGCAGGATTCCTGATGTGGCTAATTTAAAGGAACAGGTTAAGGATTTTAGAACCCTAGCAAATGCTACCGGTTACGCAGCGGCCGGTACGGCGGATGGTTTGGAAAAAGGCGTGGCGCTGGCTCAACAGTTGAATTCAGACCGCCCTCTCTACAAGCAAGCTCGAGATTTAGTCGATCGCTGGCAGCAGGAAATTGCTGGCGTGAAAGTTTTGGAATTGGCTAGCCGGCTGGCGGCACCGGGCGGGATCAAGGATTTGAGGGCTGCCATCGCGCAATTGCAAACAGTCCCGGAATCAAACCCTCGGGGCGCGGAAGCTCGATCGCAGATCGGCCGTTTGAGCCGTCAAGTGGAACTGCTCGAAGACAGTCCGTTTTTGGAAAGGGCGAACGATTTGGCGAATTCTGGCGATCCGAATTCTCTGGAGGAGGCGGTGGCTCAAGCTAGGAGAATCGGTCAAGGTAGGGCTCTGTATGCGGAAGCTCAAAGCAAAATTCAAGCTTGGATCGATCGCAGGCAAAAGTTGCAAGATCAGCCGTTTTTGGACAGAGCTCAGCAGCTAGCAGCTAGGGGCGATTTGGCGGGGGCGATCGAAATGGCCGGGCGGATTCGTCCGGGGCGGGTGCTCTACGAGGAAGCTCGATCGCTGATCCGCAATTGGGAGGTGCAAACCCAGGGAGAACAAGGCTTGCAGAATGCGCGTTTGGCGGCCCAGGGGGGAACTGCTGATGCTTTGCAAACGGCGATTTTGCTGGCGAGTCAGGTGCCGGAGTCGAGTTCGCTGCGGTGGCAAGCCGTGGAGGCGATTAATGAGTGGAGCGAGCGGATTTTGGAGATTGGCATGGAACAATCATCGTCGGATCTGGCAGGTGCGATCGCTACTTTGAAGAAGATTCCTCAGGGCACTCGGGCTTTTAACGAAGCGCGATCGCAAATCCAAATTTGGCAGCAGGCGCTGAACAATACCGAACCTGCTGAATCCCCGACTCCGGAACCGCCGGAAGGCGAACCTGCGGAGAGGGAAACGAGCCGTTAAAGAAGGAAGAAGGAAGAAGGAAGAAGGAAGAAGGAAGAAGGAAGAAGGAAGAAGGAAGAAGAAAGAAGGAAGAAGGAAGAAGAAAGAAGGAAGAAGTAGGTTGTAAATGTTTGCTTGTAGGTGTGAGACAAAAAAACTCAAACCTACAACCTACAACCTGCAATCTCAAACCTCAAACCTCAAACCTAAAACCTATTTATCGGTACAAAGGAATAACCTGTATTTCCCCCCGATTTAACTTGCACTAAAATCGGGTTGCCGGCCCGATCGCCCGTTGGCAAAAATCTCACATCTTCGCTCGCACCTGGTGCGGAAAAACTCGGATTTCTCAATGCTTGTTGCAATCCATCCCGATTAGTGCTTTGCAGCAAACCCGCGATAGCGGCTTTCGTCGCATCAAAACTCGTTGCCGTCCGCCAACTCACATTTCCTCCCCACCGCTGGACGGCATTTCTAGGAAATGGATTGTTGGGATTAGTTTCAGGATGCCAGGGAACGGGCAAAATTAGCCCTTCAACGTCTTTTTGACCGTCTTTTATTGTTTGAAAGGTATAGAGTGTAGTGCTGCCGTAGAGCGCTAATTTGCCGCCATTGGTGCGGGCAAGTTCGATCGCCCGATCGATGCGATCGATGTGAGGCGCTAGCAGCAATGCTTGCGCGCCTTTGCTAACAGCATCCGCAATGCTAGCTTGGGAATTAAAAGCAGGGGTTGAAAAGTCGCACACCGCAGGAACTACTTTGCCACCTACAGCAGCAAAAGATGCGACAAATTCATCTTTAAACGATATATTATCAGGCGCTTGAGAGTCATAGCAGATAGCAACACTTGTTTTGTTGGCTGTCTTAGCCATGTATTCTGCCAAAGGACTAGCCATCGATTTAATGGCAGGTACTGTCCGAAAAATATAGCTGCCAAATCCCGATAAATTATTGGCAAAGCTAGTCGGTGTAACCATCACCAGTTTTTTTTCTTGATAAATAGGCGCTGCTGCTACAGAAGCATTGCTGGCATTGTGTCCGATTACCGCTAAAATTTTCGAGTCATTTGCTAGGGATTCTGCTACTTGTTTGGCAATATCCGGGCTGTTGTCATCGTTGGCAATTTCTACTTGCAATCCTTGACCTCTGATGCCGCCGTTAGCATTAATTTCATCTTGAGCTTGAGCGACACCTCTGAGCATTTCTTGGGCTACGTTTGGATTGCTGCCAATCGGTACGCTGACAGCTATTTTGAGGGGGTTGGTATCGCTAGCCCTGGCATTGCTCAAATAAATTGCAGTTTCTGGATCGTTGCGATTTTTTTGCAGTGATGCTTGAAATTGTTCGATCGCACCTTTGTAATCTCCCTTAGCAAAAGCGGCAACACCCGCCTGTTTTTCTGCTGTGCTTTGCGATGTTACCAATATTCGATCGCCCGAACTGAGGCGAGTATCGATCGCGCCTGTTTTCTCTAAGGATGCATGGATTTCGGAACTGTTATTTTTAAATAATGCGGGAACGAATTTGTATGCGCCAAAGGCAAGTAAAGCAAGACCGATAAAAACAATTGGAGGCGGGCTTTGTCTTTTGCGATCGCGATTTAGGTTCATGGTGAATTTTTCCTATTTCAATATTGTTTGGAGGCAGATTCTCTAGATACAGGCGAGATAACTTATACGGAATTTATGCGCGGAGTCTGAACTCCAGCACCTGTTAGAGACAACTATCCCAAAAAATATCGATCGGGTCAATTCATAAATTCATTTTCTCGATTTCATAATAGTCATATTCATAAATTCATAAAAGTCATATTAATGAATTTATGGTTCGTTCCACAGTCAAGCATCCGCTGGATTGAGTTCGATCATTGCCCAAGTTGTATAAGTGCCGATCGGACTCCAAAGGATGTAAGGTAGTAGTAACAGAGCAGCAGTTTGGGAAACTTGCCACACGCTGAAAGCTAAAATTACGCTTAAAATAGCGCCCGTTCCGCCGATAAATGTCCCGACTTTCAAGCTGCGCAACTTGCACATTACGGGCGTGTAAGAAATAGTAACTATTTCTAACAGCAAGTACAAAGCCATGCGCAGCCAAGTTGACTGAGTACCCGGTTCTTTTTCCCAAACAATAACTGCCGACCAAGCTGCACAAATAAAAATTACCGTCCAAATTAACGGAATTGCTTTTTCAAACACCAACCACCTGGGACGCTGCAATCTGTTGAACCATTTGATATCGTTGGGTGCGATGATGTTAGCTGCTAAAGCTACTACAAATGCAACGCCTCCGATTACCATCCACGATCTAATCATTTCTCTACCTTTAGCTAGATTAACGGTTATATATAACAGACATCTTAGGCTATTTTGGTGTAAAATAAATCAGTCTCCAGTAATAAATAGGGGTAGCATTAAATAAAATAGAACTTGGACTCCCTATCCTTGCGAAGGGGAGATTTGGGGTGGGTTCATTGGTGTCAACTTAATTCCAAATACAGTCATATATTGTTGGAGAAACCGATAGATTTCGAGCCCCCCTAGCCCCCCTTAAGAAGGAGGGAACCGGAAGCGTTTAAAGTTTCGCTTTTTCAGATATTGCTGGCGAAACCGGTAGATTTCGATCCCCCCTAACCCCCCTTAAGAAGGGGGGAACTGGAAGTGTTTAAAGTTTCGCTTTTTCGCAAGTTGTTGGCGAAACCGATAGCTTTCGAGCCCCCCTAGCCCCCCTTAAGAAGGAGGGAACCGGAAGCGTTTAAAGTTTCGCTTTTTCAGATATTCCTGGCGAAACCGATAGCTTTCGATCCCCCCTAGCCCCCCTTAAGAAAGGGGGAACCGGAAGTGTTTAAAGTTTCGCTTTTTCACAAGTTGCTGGCGAAACTGATAGATTTCGATCCCCCCTAGCCCCCCTTAAGAAGGGGGGAACCGGAAGTGTTTAAAGTTCCGCTTTTTTTAAGCAGGGAACCTGACATCTCTTAAAGTCCCCCTTTTTAAGGGGGATTTAGGGGGATCTGGACTCAGGTAAAAACGAGATTTATGGAGGTTTTCAGTTTTAAGTTAACACCAATAGAAGGGGTCGATTCGTAGAATAAAAGCAAGCAATCTATTTGAGATAGCAGAATTCAGCTAGCCGAGTCGGTGGTGGTGTTCTAACTCTAAACTGGGGTCATCAGCTTTTTTGGGAACTAAAAGCGTGCTTTCATTGTTGGGTTGCAGCACAGCTTTAATGACTTGCAGAAAACGGTTGGGTTTCTTAGCTTGACCGTTGAGCGTCCGGCGGTCTTTCACTTTTTTAGAAAGGTGTCGCATCACAGACAAATCGAGTTCGTCGATGAAATGGTCGGCAATTCTTTCTCCCATTAAATCTATAGCTTCAGAATACTGATCTGTCAGCATTTCTATAGCATCGTAAGCTTCGTCAGCAACTTGACTTGCTACTGTTTTATCTCGATCGCCCGCAGTTTGGGAATTGTTGCGACGCCTATCTAAAAGACTTTGATATTCAGCTATACTCATTCCCAAATTGCAAATATGATGGTGAGCGTGATCCATCAAATCTACTTCGCTGGGATAGAAGAAACCGCGCGTGCTGTTGATACCGTGCAGTTTTGCCCAGCGCCGCAAAATTGTTTCATCTTGCAGTTGGTATCTTTCTAACATTTGAGCCGTACTCAGCTCTACTTCTGGTGTAACTTTGAAATCGCTCATCGGTAAATCCTCGGTTGTGAGTAAATCAATAAACTTGAAAGGTAAGGTATGCTATTTGCCTGCTGTCAAAAAATTAAGCTCTATCCTCGGGAAGGATTAAGGGAAGATTGCGGGTGCCTTTGCTAGCGATCGATCGAACTGCAGTCGCGCAAACTCAGAAGGCTTTAGGGTAGCATATTTCTGAGCGCAATCTCGATCGCGATCGGGAGCAACTGCACAGGGTTAATTATATAGCTGATGAGATTATTTAAACGAATTTAAAAATAGTAGTTTTTGCTTATTTGACCAAAAAATTGGGATACAAGCCCCGTCCTTCTAGGACGGCTTTTCTTGATTTCTAATATATTCCTTTAAGACTTCTAGAGGCGCGCCCCCTACAGAAACCGCAAAATAGCTAGGACTCCATAAAGCTTCTTTGTGGGGTTTCTTGTGTCCAGCCTGTCCGTAGCGACGGCTAGACACCCCTTTCAGGGTATTCACTATTTGAGAGATAGAAAGTTTAGACGGATACTCAATCAGCTATATAATCAAATAACAGACCAATCTTAACACAACCCGTGAAAGCAAGATTTCGTTACAGATTTTACCCAACCGACCAACAAAAGCAGAGCCTAGCTCGGTTGTTTGGCTGTGTCCGGGTAGTCTGGAACGATGCGCTCGCACTTTGCAAACAGTCAGACAAAAAACCAAGTTCGGCAGATTTGCAAAAAATCGTCATCACTGGGGCTAAAAATACTGAAGAAAGGGCTTGGCTGGGAGACGTGTCGTGCGTCCCGCTGCAACAATCAGTTGCCGACCTTGATATTGCTTTTAAGAACTTTTTCAACTCCTGCAAGGGAAAGAGAAAAGGTCGTAAAGTAGGATATCCTAAGTTCAAGAAACGAACCAGCAGTCAATCAGCACGTTTTAGAGTTGGAGGTTTTTCTCTAAAGAATGGTGGTGTCTATTTAGCCAAAATTGGTGTTGTTAACCCAATATGGTCAAAAACACTACCATCTGAACCTAGTTCGGTTACAGTAATCAAAGATTGTGCAAATCGTTACTTTCTGAGTTTTGTTGTAGAAATTCAACCAATTCAATCTGAAGCTAAAAACCCCAGCATCGGCATTGATTTAGGAATCAAAACCTTTGCGGTAATGAGCAATGGCGAGAAAGCGGAAAGTCCTAGCTATAAAAAACTAGACCGCAAAGTTCGCAAACTACAACGCAAATTAGCTCGTCAACCGAAAGATTCTAAGCGAAGGAATGTAACTCGCATTAGGATTGCCAAGTTGCACAATAAAATTGCGGACACCCGCAAAGACTTTCTGCACAAACTGTCAACCAAAATAGTCAACGAAAACCAAGTGATTGTTTTGGAAGACCTCAATGTATCGGGCATGGTAAAGAATCGCAAACTCTCAAGAGCAATTAGCCAGCAAGGATGGTACGAATTCCGAACACTTTGCGAGGGTAAGTCAGAGAAGTTTGGTAGAGAGTTTAAGGTTATCAGTCGATGGGAACCAACCAGTCAAATCTGTTCAGACTGTGGGTTAAAGTGGGGCAAAATTGATTTATCTATTCGCTCAGTGCTTTGTTTAAATTGTGGCACTGAGCAAGATAGAGATGAAAATGCTGCTAAAAATATAGAAAAAGTCGGGATGGGGAATCGCCACGACTCTAAACGGGGTGCAGAGGGACTGTCAGACTAGCAACGGTTAGCAAGACCCGATGAAGCGTCAAGAATCACCGTTGCTTCAGCACGGTGAGTATTTCAATTGAAGAGTTAGCAATGTTGAGTTAAGATAGTGGCAACAAGCTTGCAATTAATAGCTTTAGGAGTTGCGATCGAGATTCTTGCTATGCCTGTATACGATTATTTTTCGCACAGCATGAACGTGGAAGTTTCGACATGGGGTCAACTGTGCGAGTTAGCTAAGTGCGAACTCGGGGAGACTCCTGAAGATGCGCCGGTACGCCGCCTGCTTAGCGCGCCGAGGCTGATTAAGCCGACATCCGACACTGATTACAAAAGTCAGGGATTCAGCAAGTACGTCAAGCGGGATGAAGGAGTTTACGAAAACGTGACTGCTAAGGATGGTGAAAGTCGCATTGTCAATCGAGAGGGTAAGCCGATTAAAGATTAAGAATTCACGCTAATTTTAGACTCAGATCCCCCCTAGCCCCCCTTAAGAAGGGGGGGACCGGAGGCGCTCAAAGTCCCCCTTTTTAAGGGGGATTTAGGGGGATCGAGATTCATGTAACAGCGAGATGTCCAATGGTTTTAGTCGATTGTTGACACCAATCCAATAACACAATTAACAAAACATAATATTATTGACCAAACCATTCACTCATTTTCTGTTTTGCTTGCTGCTTTGTTTCAGCATTAATGTATATTGAAACAGCGGCGATCGCGGCCAACAATACTCCCAAATCGTCTGTAAATCCGACACCAACTAAGATATCTGGAACGGCATCAACAGGAGAGATAAAATAAGTTAATGCTCCCACAACAACAGTTTTTGCCCAAGCAGGAACATTAGGATTTTGAGCTGTATAGTAAAGCGTCAAAGCTTTTTCAACTACTTCTTTACCTGCAGAAACCGCAAATTTTTTCAATTTTTCCCAAAAACTTCGATCCGAGTATTCGATCGGGGCATCGCCGAGATTTGTTGTAGTACCTTTGGGGTCGATTAATTCTAAAGGAATGCCAGCTTTTTTGAGTTTGGCAACAGCAGAATTTACAGATTTTGCTGCTTGATTTTTGTTGGGATTTGCCGCGCGCACCGCGCTTAAATCTTGCGCAAATTCCTGCATGGCTTGAATTTGGCTGTCAGGAACTGCTAGGATTGTTTTTGCAGATTCGATCGCCCGAGTTTCTGCCGGATGCAGCTCATTATTTGCCCGAGCAATACTTATTAAAAAATACATGACTCCCAAACGCAATGTATTTTCCGATCTGCTAATTGCTTGCAAACAGTTTTCTAGAGATGGCGGGCTGGTTGTGTAGGATTGAATTTGACTTTTTGCCGTCTCAGAAAACTTATCTAAACCGATCGTTTTAAACAGCAAATTCATTTCATCAATATCGATCGCACCGTCAGCAGCCGCGATCGCGAACAAAGCACCGTAAAATGCTAAAAGTTCGTTTTCTGATGATTTGGCAAAAATATCGGGTTTTGACATGATGCTATCCAGATCGATCGGGACGCTTGGCATTTTACCACAAAACTCAGCACCAAGCGATCGCACAAACCGGCAATAATTTTATAGATAATAACAAAATGGAGAATTTGCATGAAAGTGGCGATCGTGGGCTGCGGTTATATCGGTAGTAGAGTTGCTCAAAATTTGCGAAGTACATCGAATTATACCGTGACGGCAACAACTACTACACCGCAGCGAGTAAGTGAATTGGAGGGTATCGCCCATCGGGTAGCCGTGCTCGAAGGGAGCGATCGAGAGGCGTTAGCTGCTATATTGCAAGAACAAGATGCTGTGATGCTGTGCGTCGGTGCTCGCAATCCCAATACT
Source organism: Oscillatoriaceae cyanobacterium Prado104 (assembly GCA_025454405.1). GTDB lineage: Bacteria > Cyanobacteriota > Cyanobacteriia > Cyanobacteriales > Microcoleaceae > Microcoleus. Next base: position 13,244 of record JALOON010000084.1, read on the forward strand.
TACCGGGAAAGTTATTTAGATACTGCGAAAACTTTGGTATCGGTTTTACCAGAAATACCCGCAGTCAAGCAACTTATTTATACGGGAACTTATTCAGTATACGGCGATCGGCAAGGTGAATTGGTAAATGAAGATTCGCCTGTTGCGCCAGCCAATCCCAACGGTGAAATTTTAGCAGAAACGGAACAGATTTTACTAGCAGCATCGAGCTCTAACTTGCAGGTTTGCATTATGCGTTTGGGCGGAATTTACGGGCAGGGGCGAGAATTAGTTAAAATCTTTAGAAACTGGGCAGGTACGACTCGTCCCGGTGCGGGTGAAGATGCTACTAATTGGGTGCATGCGGATGATGTTGTGGGTGGATTAATCTTTGCTTTGGAAAATCGCTTGCAGGGCATTTACAATTTAGTTGGGGATGTGTCGCTATCGAGTCGGGAATTGCTCGATCGCGTTTTTGAAACCAACAATTTGCCTAAAGCTATTTGGGACCGATCGATTGCCAGCAAACGGCCTTATAATGCGAAGGTGTCGAATCAAAAGATTAAAGATGCTGGTTATCAATTTATCCATCCTGAAATTAGAGAATTTTAAGTAAGTATAAATTAGGCATCTCTCCCAAAAAAATTGTTTTTTTACCCAATCTTTGGTGAATCTAAGTTTTTTCACAATTCGCAATAAACCGCCAGGGGTTTAAACCCCTGTCTCATAGCGCAAGTCGTCTGAAGACGACTGAATCTGAATTTTTACCAAATCTTGGTACAGTTGTCAACTGTCAACTGCCAACTGTCAACTGTTTAATTTATATGTTTTGAAATTGCTTTTGCCACAGATACAAGCATATCTCGCGTCAATTCGCTACCGGGATTTGAAACGGTTTCCCAATTTGCATAGTTAGTGGCTCTTCCCGCAACTACTTCCGCAACAACTGCAATAGATTGCAAGTTGCCGCGAGTCATTTCAAAGTAAGTGTAAGTACCTCCCCAGCACAGAAATTGGTTGGTAATTCCCCCAATTTTTCCCTTGCCTAAATCTACGGTTTTCACCAGCAAAACAGATACATTCATCTCACAAACTTTGTCATAATAGGAGTAAGCTACAGGAGCTTTTTCATTGTATTTATAATTACTTGCAAAATTTATGAGTTCTGAAGGAGTCATTGCCAAGCAAGGGATTGCTGTAGAAAAGAAAATAATTGCGGCTGTTAGTATGTTTTTCACGACTCTATTTTCTCCTTAACCCAACTTCTAAAGGATTTCAGCAAAGCAATTTCTCCGGTTGTGCGAGTGCGATCGAAAAATCCAGCCATTTCCGCTGCGGATAAAAAAGGAAAAGCAATGCTGCAAGCTATCTCGATATATTCTCCATCTACCAACTGATAAAATTTCAAAACTCGCCCGTTATACCGCCAAAGTTCGGGTACTCCTAGTGCCGAATAAATTGCGAATTTATTCAGCGAACTGCTGGTAATATCTATTTCAATTGCTAAGTCAGGCGGTGGGGCTGTTTCTAAATCCAATTCTTGCGCGCCTCTGACGGCTGGTTCGTTTTGGATATAATAACAATTGTCAGGTTCTATGCCTTTTTTTACTATTTTGCGCTTGAGAGTAGTTGAGCCAGCACTTTTAATTTCAATATCCAGTTCTTCTGCTAAAATAACAATAAATCGAGCAGACTGAATCTTGTAATGTTCGTGTTGGTATATTGGAGCCATAATTTCCAACATTCCTTCATCGTAAGCTATGCGATAACCTCGCTTATCTCCTATTTCATCGAGCAGGGTTTCAAATGTTGACCAGCTAATATTTTCTAGCAGCGTTCTCTGTTCGGCTAAAGTTGGTGAAGTAGTAGCAATCATCTTACAATCTCCTCGATCTGAGAAAACTCTAGTTTTATGTTATCATGCGATCGCTCTTTTGCAACCGCAGATTCAGGCGGATTAACGGGGATGAACGCGGATGGAGAAGAGGGCGATCGCGCTTTAATGAGATTGTGTTAAATATTGTTTTATAACAGCATTACTAATGGCTTCTCTTCTCTGTCGATAGGTTTAATACAAATATTATTGCCTCACTCTATTTATCGCTGGGTTAAGTAATTATCTCGATAGCGAACCTGTGCCATTTGTCTTGCTTCAATTTCATTCCATTGCTGGATAGGTTGTAAAGTTTCTACAGTTGTCAATGTATCGGGAATTGGTTGCCCTATTATTTGATTTATGACTTCGGCTATTACCCTACAACAACTTTGCGGCCAACGAACAACTTGTTCCTCAGCAAATCGAACGACGATCCAACCTTTTTCTAAAAATAGTTGATGGCGCTGATTGTCTTGAATAAGAACTTCGTAATTTTCAGGTTCGCCAATTTCATCGCGGTAGGGTGTATCAATTATTATATCGATACGTAAATTGGTCGTTTTATCAAAATAAGAGATTTCTATACAGTAAGGTTGATAAGACTGTGATTTTTGGAGAATTAACTGGCTGTAAATTCGATCGCGGAAAACTTGCTGTAAAATTTTATAAAATTTGCTTTCAATCCACTGAGAGATTGTACTGACAATTCTACCTTCAGGAGGTGCGGTTTTTATAATAATGTCTTTAACTATCTGATAGCGATACTGTTTGATTTTTTCAGGCTTTTGGGATGCTGCTATCTGTCGTTTGTGCTGAGTTTCGCGCTTTTTCCAGCCTTCTAAATTGCTTTTATAATCCCGCATTTCTTGCTCGTATCGATCGAGCTGTCGCAAGTAATACATTTGTTGTTGCCAGAAATTTACGGCAGTAATGAAAATCCCACCTACGGAAATATAGCAGGTAATGACAATACTTCTACTAGCAATTAATGTAATACTTGCAAAAGGAATAATTATTGGAATAGCTTTATAAAAAAACCTAAGTACATCAATAGGTTGTGGTTTATAACTAGGAGGTAAAGGTTTTGGCTCAGTAAAATTCAAAGCTAAGGGAACAGCGTTCATAGCTTGGACGATAGGATCGGGAATGAGGATAATAGGATATTGATTCATATGGCATTCTGCTACAATTAACTTGGCAAATTTCCCTAATTGAGGTGGATAAATTACCGCCATACAAGCTGATTACCTATTTTACCATAATTCATCAAGGGTTAAGTTGCGGGGATTTTTCAGAGTAAATCCGTTGTTTTCTTTAATTAGTTCCCCCGTACAGAAAACTGGCAAGCGTTCTTGATAAGCTTTGATGGCGAGGATGTAATCAATGTCGGCTAATGATGTTTGAATTTTCCGCAGTTTGTCGGCAATGACGCCGACTAAGGTAACTTCGCCACTTAATTTGTCGGCATTAGGAGTGTGAATTCGCATGACAACTCCCTGAATAATTGTATTGGGAATGATGGTCAGTAATTCAGTTAAAATTTCAATTTGAGAGCGGTTTTCTGTATTTTCTAGGGTTTGGATTGCTTCGCGGATGCGGGCTGCGTAATCTCCAAGGTTTTGCCGATTGGGTAGCAAGATTTCAAATTCTGCTCCCTCTGCTGTTATTTTGTGCCAAAGTGTAGCATTTTCTAAAAAAGGTCGGTCTTCATGCCAACCGCGGGTTTGTAAATAGTTTCTCAGTTGATTTAGGTCTATTGTTTCGAGAGTTTTACTATCTTTTATGGTGACTTTCATGGTTGGACTCCTTGGCTAATTCCCTCCATCATCGATCGACGCTATCATCGTCTGCAAAGGGTTTGTAAACGGAATAACCCGCAACCGTGGTGACGGCTTGCAGGTAGATGTTGCTGAATTGTTATTTTTGTTGGTTGATGTCAACTTTTTACGAAGCGACAATATATTCTTGTTAAATTATGTGGTATTTTTGCGAAAATACTTGATTCTCACCCAGGGATTTGACAAAAATCCAGTTGATTAGGTTTTTGCGTGCGGGATTGTTTGAAAAAAATTTGGCTTGTAGTGAGGATTTTAGTTCGATGAATCTGCGGACTAAAGTCCTCACTACAAACCTTATTTTTGGCGATCGCGCACGCACTATATTACCCCATAATTTCGCCAAAAAAGTCGATCGTCTCTTTCAATGCTTTCACAAACACGTCAATTTCCTCGCGAGTATTGTAGAAATACAAACTCGCCCTCGCAGTAGATGAAACATGGTAGACAAGTCTTGAGGGTGAAGTTCTCCCGCGCTAAATGCCGCTAATGCAGCCCTGCCTTCACCGTTACTATCCGGCTGCGGCCCGTAAATTTTTACTTCGGGAATTTGCTGCAATTTTTGGAACAGATACCCCGTCAGTTCTGCTTCATAAGCGTGAATCTTATCCATGCCGATATTACTAAGATAATCTACTGCGGCACCGAGGGCGATCGCCTCGCCAATTGCTGGGGTTCCTGCTTCAAATTTGTGCGGCAAATCGGCATAGGTCGAATGGTCTAAAAACACGTCTGCAATCATCTCGCCACCGCCGAAAAACGGAGGCATTTCTCTCAATAAATCCAGCTTGCCGTAGAGAAAACCGATGCCAGTCGGCGCGCACATTTTGTGACCGGAAGCAACCAGCCAATCGCAGTCGATCGCCCGTACATCTATTACCATATGCGGTACGCTTTGGCAAGCATCAATTAAAACTTTTGCACCGTAACTATGGGCAATTTGGCAAATTTCTTTTACTGGATTGATGCAGCCCAAAGTATTGGAAACATGGACGACAGATACCAATTTTGTTTTATTTGAAATCAGCGTTTTAAACTGTTCTAAATCGAACTCATTGGAAGGTGTCAACTCGACAAATTTCAGCACTGCACCCGTTCTTTGTGCGATCATTTGCCAAGGCACGAGATTGCTGTGATGTTCCATTACCGACAAGATAATTTCATCGCCCGCTTGCAGGTTGCTTAAGCCCCAAGAATAAGCTACCAAATTAATTGCTTCGGTAGCATTGCGAGTGTAAACAATTTCTTGCCGGGAAGCTGCATTGATAAAAGCAGCAACTTTATCTCTCGCAGCTTCGTAAGCATCAGTTGCTTTGGAACTGAGAGTGTGAGCGCCCCGGTGGACGTTAGAATTGTATTGTTCGTAGTAATCGCGCCAAGCGTCGATTACGGCTAAAGGTTTTTGAGAAGTAGCTGCATTGTCTAGATAAACAAGCGGTTTGCCGTTAACTTTTTGATTCAGGATTGGAAAATCAGCGCGAACTTTGGCAGCTAGAGTTTTTTCTTGAATAAGTGTCATAATTGCAGAGTTTAGTAATGTGAATTTAGAGCATTTCCTGTCAATTGTCCGCAACATACAATACTGTAGGGGCGGGTTCGCCAACCATATTTGCTAATCGTTGATGATTTAAATAAACCCGCCCCACCCAACGAACAACATTAATTCACGGATCGCGATCGAATCGAACGAACATGATATATTGAGGGCTATTTCGTGAAGTGGGGGCGGGTTTATTTAGCTTGTTCGTGATGTTTGGGAAACATTGGCGAATCCCCCCCTACAGAAATTGTGGTAATTGCAGACATATATGATTGGTTGGGGTTATCTCGTGAAGTGGGGGCGGGTTTATTTAGCTTGTTCGTGATGTTTGGGAAACATTGGCGAACCCGCCCCTACAGGAATTATCGCTCTCCACTTATCCCTATCTATACCAACGATTCCGGTACAGCCACGCAAGTAGAAAGCATTTTTGCTACTCCCAAAACAGGCAGTCGATCGAGAATTTCTGCCGCAAAAGCATCGATCAGCAAATAGCGGCTTGTTTCCAAATCCAAGCCCCGACTTTGCAAGTAAAACAGTTCATCATCCTCTAATTGACTGACAGTTGCACCGTGGGAACATTTAACATTATCTGCCACAATTTCTAACTGCGGTTTCGTATCCACCCGCGCGCGCGGCGACAGCAACAAATTGCGGCTCAATTGTCCGGCATCTGTCAGTTGTGCGGCTTTAGGAACGAAAACTTTACCGTTAAATACAGCCCGCGCTTTATTGCCGATAATGCACTTGTGCAATTGCCTGCTAGTGCCGTGAGGGTAATTGAAACCGATCGAACTGTGAGTGTCTGCCAACTGTTCGCCAAAGGCTGAAGTTAAACCATTTAAAGTTGTTTCAGTACCTTCACCGAGCTGCACCACATCTAAATTATGGCGCGATATTTTGCCACCCATACTAATAGCATGGCAGGCATAGCGACTGTTGCGAGATTGCTCGATCGAACTTTTGCCAACATGAAAAATATCCCAACTTTCTCGCTGCAATCGGACGTGATTCACCTCCGCATTTTCGCCGACAAAAACTTCAGTTACAGCATTGGTAAATGCAGGTACTTTGCCGATAGTTGCATAATCCTCGACGATCGCCCCTACTTTGCTGCCCCTTTCTGCTACTATCAAACAGCGAGGCTGAGAGATTGTCGGCGATGCGCCCGGTACTGTCAGAAACAGCAAGTGCACCGGCATTTCCACAGACAAATTAGCGGGTACGAATACTACCGCAGCATCCGCCAAACCCGCCTCATTCAAAGCAGCAAACACGTCGTTTTGCGGTTTTTGCTTGCTCAGGATATCGTTGATGCGAGCTCGATAAGCTTCCGGTACGTCGGACAAATTGCCAGCGTAAAGTTCGATCGGCAAACTTGGTAAATTGGGCGATCTAACAGTTGACAAATGCGGCGCAAAAACACCATTGACAAATGTCAATCTAAATGGTAATTGTTCCGGCGATTTGACAGGCAAAATGAAATCAGACAGCTCAATTTTCGACTCATCAATCTCCGGCAAATTCAAGCGAAGTTGCAACAGCGGCGACAAATCGGTAAACCGCCATTCCTCATCCCTCACCGTCGGAAAGCTCGAATTTCGCACGGATTCAGCAGCAGCATCCCGCAGTTTTTGCAAATCGAAAGCGCCAGTTTTAGCATGAGTTATTGCCGATTTACTGGTTCGATCGACCAAATCGGTCAAAAACATTTCTTTAGTAGCAACTTGCATCATCATCGCGCACTTGCTCCCGAAAATTTTGCTTCTTCTTCCAACACCCAATCATAACCGCGCTCTTCCAATTCCAGCGCCAACTCTTTCGGGCCGGTAGCGATAATTTTGCCGCCTTCCATAACGTGAATAAAATCGGGCACGATGTAATTCAACAAGCGCTGGTAGTGAGTAATCAGCAACATGCAATTATCAGCATTTGACAAATGATTCACGCCGCCAGCCACAATCTTGAGAGCATCGATATCCAAACCCGAATCAGTCTCGTCTAAAATAGCTAACTTAGGTTCTAATATAGCCATCTGCAAAATCTCGTTTCGCTTTTTCTCGCCGCCAGAAAAACCCTCATTGACGCTGCGGTTCAAGAAAGAATCGTTCATCTTGACAACATCGAGCTTTTCCTCTACCAAATCTTGGAAATCAAAAGCATCCATTTCTTCCAAGCCCCGGTGTTTGCGGTGGGAATTGTAAGCCACGCGCAAGAAATCCAGATTGCTAACTCCCGGAATTTCTAAAGGATATTGGAAAGCTAAAAATACGCCTGCTAGCGAACGTTCTTCGGGCGCTAATTCCAGTAGGTTTTGACCCAAAAAGTTAATTTCTCCGCCCGTCACCGTATAAGCGGGATGGCCAGCTACTATTTTGGAAAAAGTGCTTTTTCCCGAGCCATTTGGGCCCATAATCGCGTGAACTTCTCCCGCCTTAATTTCAAGATTCAAACCTTTCAAAATTTGGGTATCTTCCACATTCGCGGTTAAATCGCGAACCGATAGCACCACTGGACTATTTTCAACAATCATCTTTTGTTCTTTCCTAATTCCTCTAATTTTTCAGGACTAAAGTCCCTACTACAAACCTGTTTGTAGTGCGGACTTCAGTCCGTTCTTTTTTCTCGTTCCCAGGCTCTGCCTGGGAATGCGTGTCCCGAGGCTCTGCCTCGCGGGACACGCTAGAGAGAGACGAGGCAGAGCCTCTGGATCTGCGTTACCAGGCAGAGCCTAGTAACGAGGAGAAATCCGCTGCCGAACTTTCTTCTACCCAACACTTCCTTCAAGTTTCAGACTCAGCAACTTATCAGCTTCCGCAGCAAATTCCATCGGCAACTGATTGAAAACATCCTTGCAGAAACCGCTAATCATCATCGAAATTGCATCTTCTGCAGAAATTCCCCGCTGCGCGAAGAAGAACAATTGCTCTTCTCCAATCTTAGAAGTCGAAGCTTCGTGCTCCACTTTCGCAGTATTGTTTTGCACTTGAATGTAAGGGAAAGTATTCGCTTGCGCGTTATCCCCGATCAACATCGAATCGCACTGAGAATAGTTGCGCGAACCTTTAGAATTCGGCCCCATTTTCACCAAACCGCGATAGCTGTTAGCCGAATTGCCCGCCGAAATCCCCTTAGAAATAATCGTGCTGCGAGTATTTTTGCCAACGTGAACCATCTTAGTTCCGGTGTCAGCTTGCTGCTTGTTATTTGTCAGCGCTACCGAGTAAAATTCCCCTACCGAGTTGTCGCCAACTAACACGCAACTGGGATATTTCCAAGTAATCGCCGAACCGGTTTCTACTTGCGTCCAAGAAATCTTAGAATTGACTCCCTGACACAAACCGCGTTTGGTTACAAAGTTGTAAATCCCGCCTTTACCTTCCGCATCGCCTGCGTACCAGTTTTGCACTGTCGAGTATTTGATATCGGCATTATCTAGCGCTACCAATTCTACAACGGCGGCGTGCAGTTGGTTGGTGTCAAACATCGGGGCGGTGCAGCCTTCTAAGTAAGAAACCGAACTGTTTTCTTCGGCAACAATTAGAGTGCGCTCGAACTGGCCCGAATCTCCGTTGTTGATCCGAAAATAAGTTGACAGTTCCATCGGGCATTTAACGCCTTTGGGAATGTAGACGAAGGAACCATCGCTGAATACGGCGGAGTTGAGGGCTGCAAAAAAGTTGTCGCCCACCGGTACGACGCTGCCGAGATATTTTTCTATGAGTTCTGGATAATCTTTGACAGCTTCCGAGATGGAACAGAAGATAACGCCGTCTTTGGCTAGTTTTTCTCTAAAAGTTGTGGCGATGGAAACGCTGTCAAACACAGCGTCAACGGCAACGTTGCCGAGGCGCTTTTGTTCGGAGAGGGGAATTCCCAGTTTCTCGAAGGTTTCCAGCAATGTCGGATCGACTTCTTCCAAACTGTTGAGTTTTTTAGGCTTTTGTTTGGGAGCGGAGTAGTAGATAATTTGTTGGTAGTCGATCGCCGGATAGTGGACGTGGGGCCAGGTGGGTTCCGCCATTTTCAGCCACTGCCGGTATGCCTTGAGGCGGAATTGCAGCATGAATTCCGGTTCGTCTTTCTTGGAGGAAATCAGGCGGACTACATCTTCGCTCAAGCCGCGGGGGATGGTGTCTGACTCGATTTCGGTGACGAAACCGTATTTGTAGGGCTGGTTGACTAGGGTTTTGACTGTGGTAGAACTCATTATTTTGCGTGTTCCGTGTTCTAGCGTGTTCTAGATAGTGCTCTGGAGGATGGCAGGCGGGGCAATGACCGTCCGGGCTCGAGCGAATTCTGCAGGACGGGTCGAAAAGTTAAGCAACACACTTGTTGCTTTAATATATTTTAAGCTACATTAACAGCAGTGATATTGTCAAAGTCTTAAAAATATTTTTTTTTTTGAACCACCATGCAGAGCCAGCAGACTTCCACGAAACAAGACATCTTGCAGTATTTACTCAAGGAGGGTCAAGGGACTGCTCTAGAGCTTGCAGAGTCTTTGGATATCAGCCCGCAGGCGATTCGCCGTCACTTGAAGGATTTGGAGGGTGAGGGGCTGATTCAATATCAGTCGCATCAGTCCGGTATGGGACGGCCGCAGCATATTTACGAGCTTACAGCTCGAGGGCGCGATCGATTCCCAAATCGTTACGGCGATTTTGCTGTTTCTTTCCTGGACACGCTGGCGGAAACAGTGGGGCGCGAACAAGTGATGACTATTTTGCAAAAACAGTGGGAACGCAAAGCGATGGAGTACCGGCGGCTGGTGGGCGCGGGATCGCTGCAAGAGCGAATGACTCAGTTAGTGGAACTCCGCAGGGCTGAAGGTTATATGGCAGAGTGCTATCCTGCAGAATCGATCGAGGATGGCAATTGCGATCGTACTGCATCGGGCGATCGATTTGTGTTTATGGAGCACAATTGCGCAATTTCTAATGTAGCTGAAACTTTTCCGAGCGTTTGCGGTAATGAGTTGGAAATGTTTGCTGCTGTTTTGCCCGACTGCCATGTGGAACGCACGCACTGGATTATTAATGGCGAACACCGCTGCGGTTATTCGGTTTCGAGGAAGTAGTTAACAGTTGACAGTTGACAGTTGACAGTTGTCAGAAGGAAGAGGGAAGAGGAAAGAGGGAAGAGTTGACAGTTGTTGTTGGTTGTCATTTGTTAGTTATTATTAGTCATTAATGTTTTCCCTGCCCAAAAGCTAGATGATTTGCAGCGCCAGAAAAAGCCCGAGCTACATCTAAATCTTGACGGAAAATATCGAAAATCGCAAAGCGCCATGAGTCATCCTCTAGATCGACCGCAAATTAACGTTAGAGAAACATATCCCCACGAAGATACTTTAATTGCCGAACATTTTTACCAAATGTGGCGAGATAATGATGTTCCAGATAGTTCGATCGAGTCTAATTGGTCTGAAATTATTATAAAATTTATCGATCGCGCGCGGCAAGAACTCTGTTACAAAGCATTTGCGATCGAAGTTGATGGCGTTGTTGTAGGTTCTACAAGCTGTCAGTTGTTTGCGGGGCTTTATCCTCAAATACTTGCAGCAGAATATAGGAAGTACGGCTATATTTGGGGTGTTTATGTGGAAGCTCCTTATCGAGGGCGGGGATTTGGCAAGCAATTAACTACAATGGCAATAGATTATCTCAAATCGCTGGGTTGCACGCGAGCTATTCTCCATGCTTCTCCGTCCGGTCAACAAGTTTACACCAGCGTCGGTTTTGTTGCTAGCAATGAGATGCGTTTGGATCTTAAATAAAGCAGGTTCGATCGAAATTCAGGCAACTTTAATAATCCCTTTTTATGGAACCGCGAAGGCGCGAAGTTCGCGAAGATAAGAGAAGAGAAGAAGATAAAGAGGTTAACCCAGATTTCAGATAGAATCTAAAATCAGCCAATTTAAAATCTAAAATCTAAAATCTAAAATCTAAAATTCCCTTCAATCGCTGCATTAGCAAAGCGTTCTGCCAAAGCGGGTACGATTGCTAAAGGATTGCTAAATCCAGAGAAAACGTGCAACCCAGTTCGATCGCCCGCAGGTCCGACAACTGGCGATCGATTGTTGCTAAATGCTACAATACAATCGTGCCAAACTGCGGGTAAATTTGCCAGATCCGGCAAAATTTTGCCAATGCCGGCGCGAATTGCTGCTTCGCTAGCAGCCCGATCGACTTTAGCATTTAAATCGCTCAAAGTGCGGGATAATTGACCGACGCGCAAACTGCCATTTTTAAACTGAATTGCACCGCTATCTAAAATTGGCGGCGCTAACTCTTTACCCGGTTCGTCCCACAGACGATCGAACTCTATTTTACTAGATGCTGCTTCCAATTCAAAACGTTTTAACGCGGCCGGCATCACCAAAGTTCTGAGTTGCAAATCCACAGGGGCCGTTTCCAAAATTTCGGCGCGAGTGTAATAAATTCTCGCAGCAACACCAGCGGATTTCAACAAACTCCGACTCCATCCTCCAGCACAAACAACCGCATTTTCGCACCCGTAATTTCCCGCCTCCGTCCTAACTCCCGAAATCCGATTTTCTCTTTCAACAAACCCGATTACTTCCGCAATTTCCACTGTGCCACCCAAGCGCAGGAACGCATTAGAATAAGCTTGAATTGTAGCGGTTGGCGAAATATGACCGTGAGGCAATTTCAAAGCACCCGCGATCGCGCTTTTATTCAACAAAGGTTCTAATTCCCCAGCTTCTGCAGCGTTCAAAAGTTTGGGGTGAATTGCAAAATGAGCGTAACTAGCAGCAATTTTTTCGGCATCATCTTCAAGTTCGATCGTTAACAACAAATCCAACTCGCGAAACTCAGTATCTGCATCCAATTCAGCAGATAAAATGCGGTATCGATCGATTCCTTCCCGGCACAATTGTCGAGTTAAATCGTTTGTACCTGCCCAATAAGCCAAGCCTCCGTAACTGAAGCGAGTAGCATTTTGCATTGCAGAATCCCGTTCCAATAGCAGTACGGAAAAACCTTTTTTTGCTAACTCGTAACTTAGGGCAGCACCAGTAATGCCACCGCCGATAACAATCCAATCGTAGTTTTTCATAGGTAATCAAGAAAAGGGAAGTTCGGCAACGGATTTTGTAGCGGATGTAACGGATTTAACGGATAGGAAGGGGAGGGGTAGAGGGGAAGTTCTGAGTTTTAAGTTTTGAGTTTTGAATAAAGAACTGTCAAAACTCAAAACCCAAAATTCAAAACTCAAAACTCCTGAGAACTGTCAAAACTCAAAACCCAAAATTCAAAACTCAAAACTCCTGAGAAATGTCAAAACTCACAACTCAAAATTCAAAACTCAAAACTCCTTACTAACTGTCAAAACTCACAACTCAAAATTCAAAACTCAAAACTCCTTAAGAACTGTCTTTAACTCAAAACTCAAAACTCAAAACTCAAAACTCCCGAAGAACTCAAAACTCCTTACCAACTGTCTCTACCCGCAGGAAGATGTCGCCTGCATTCGGTCAATTGAAAGTTCCACCCCTTGAGAGATGTTTTGGCAGTAGGTAGTTGCGTTTAATAGTAACAATTAATGCCGGCATTGCGCTACTGAGCAGAATTTGAGAGGATTTATGAGTATCGACAAACCCAACGAACCTAAAGATATTTTCCGCAGCGCCAATCCGGGCGATCGCATTTCTGACGAACCGCAAACGATCGAAGAAAAAGCCCAACAAAAAGCGGTAGACGCCGTTCCCGACATTACCGGAGACGTAGTTACAGTTCCCACTTATTTCATCGTAGAAGAACCGGACGGCGAAAAGAAAGCTCTGCACCACGTCAAAGATGCTGATGAAATTTCCGACGTAATTCGGCAAGCCCGGGTTGACGAAAATGGCGAGCGCATTTGGGATTAAGTTCGATCGACTTTAAAGTTGAATTTCTCTCTGTTCTCAATGAGGCGAAACCAAGCGCCTAATCGAGCGGTTGCGGTGCGCAGTGCGCACCCTACATTCCTTTAAAGTCGAATTTCTCTCTGTTCTCAGTGAGGCGAAACCAAGCGCCTAATCGAGCGGTTGCGGTGCGCAGTGCGCACCCTACATTCTCGATATAAGGCAAAAAAAGACCTGCAAATAAAAGCTGTTTTTGTACAATACTTATCACTAGAAATCATGGCAACTAATCAAAGAAATAGCACTCCTTTTCCCAACATTCCGCCGCTTCTCGAAAGCGACGACAGAGAGTATCGCGATACCGGCATAGTTAGTTCAGTTTCAATTGCAGGGCATCCCTTGCACCCAGTCATCGTCATCTTTCCCGTAGCTTTTTTAGTAGGAGCAATGGGTACAGATATCGGCTATTGGCTGACCAGCGATCCGTTTTGGGCGAGGGCTTCAGTTTGGCTGATCGGCGCGGGTTTTGCTAGTGGAATTTTGGCTGCAATTACTGGTTTCTTTGACTTTTTCAAAGTTAAAAGAGTGCGCGATCGCAGTGCGGGTTGGTTGCACATGGGCGGTAATGTGGCGGCGATGGTACTTTCTTTAATTAACCTAGTTTTGCGGCAAGGAAATCCGGCAGAACCGATCTTATATACGGGATTGATAATTTCGATCGTCGTAGGAGCTTTGCTGGGCATTACAGGCTGGTTTGGCGGCGAACTAACTTTTCGCCACAAAGTCGGTGTCATCGGCCCTACAAGCCAAAATCAATAGGTTTCCAACCGCTCGCAGTAAGGACTTCAGTCCTTATTTTTTGTTAGAGGAATGAAGTCCCCACTACGAACTCTCGATCGCCGTTTGTAGTGGGGACTTTAGTCCTTTCTTAAATCGAAAATTTAAAAATATGTAAGGTGCGCACTGCGCACCCTACATATGAGATTACTTGCATACTTCCTGTTATTATCAGCAATCTCCAATCCAAAATATCATAAAATCTAAAATCTAAAATCTAAAATCTAAAATTGAGCCATCCAATCTAAATAAGCTTGACTGCCAGCGACGATCGGAATTGCAATTATTTCTGGAACTTCGTAAGAATGAAGCTCCTGAACTTTAGTTTTTAAATCCTCAAATTTAGCCAAATCGGTTTTAATTACCAACTGCCATTCCGAGTCCGATCGAATCTCCCCCTGCCAAGAATAAATCGATCGAATTGGCGACAAACTAGCACAAGCCGCCAACTGATTTTCCACTAGAAAGCGAGCGATTTTCTCTGCTTCCGCCTCGGACCCTGCAGTCACCAGTACCACACCAAAATTCACTGTCATAGTCATTGGTCATTAGTCATTGGTTATTAGTCATTGGTCATTAGTCATAGGTCATTAGTCATTGGTCAATAGACAACTAGAAATAATTACATACAATTCCCCATGCCCCATGCCCTATGCCCTATGCTCCATTCTTTTCAACTGGTAAGTTCATTACCATCCCAAGAATTGATTTTGCACGGTGACATCAAAGAAAAATAGTGCCTGGTAGCCTCCGGCAAAATCGCTCCCGCTAACAAAGCATCATCTAAATTAGCTCCTACCAACGTCGCCTCGGTTAAATCTGCTGCTACTAAATCTGCTTGACACAACTTCGCCCAATTCAGATTCGCCTCTCTCAAACAACTTCCCCTCAACTTAGCCCCAGTTAAATTTGCTCCTGCCAGCTTCACCCCCCGCAACAGGGCCGCGTTCAAGTTCGCCCCCGCCAAATTCGAGCCTTCCAAATTAGCTCCCGTCAGTTTAGCTTCGCTCGCATTGATGCCGCTCAAATCCGCACCGCAAAGATTAACTCCGCTTAACTGCGCCCTCCGCAGGCTAACGCCCGTTAATTGAGAACCAAAGAGTTTGGCACTGTTGAGCCTTGCGCCGTAAAGGTTTGCCCACTTAAAATTTGCTCCCGTCAGGTTGGCACCCAGCAAGTTAGTTAGTTGCAAATCAGCGCTGCACAAATTCGCATTCCACAGCACCGCAGCCCTGAGATTCGCGCTGGCTAGATTCGCCCCGCTAAGCTTGGCCTTGGGCATTTTGGCTTTTACCAAAAAAGCTCCGCTTAAATTAGCTTTGGTCAAGTCGGCGTTTGGCATTTTGGCTTCGCCCATTTTGGCAAAACTCAGATTTGCTCTGTGCAGCAAGGCACCTTTAAGCGTGGCTTTGGTAAGAAACGCCCTGCTGAGGTTCGCCCCGGAAAGATTCGCTCGCGAAAGGTTGACTCCGATCAAGATGACTCCGCTGAGGTTGGCTCCGCTGAGGTCGGCTCCTGTAAAGTCTCTTTGTCCTTTCTCGTAATTGTTCAGCAGTTCGCAAACTTCCATAGACTGTGATACCTTCTCAGATTTGGGGTTTCGATCGAGAAATCGTGTTTAGGAGGTTATTCTAGAAATTAAAAAGTAGTTCAAAAAAGTTAAAAGTTTTTGAGGTCTGATTTAAGTCGAACTCAAACCGTATAATTCCTGGTAACAGGAGTTGTGACTTAAAAGCGCTCTCTTAATAAAGATTTTATATGTTTCTGCCAGTAACGCTGCCCGTTGAGCCAGTTTTGACTTAAAAATTAACATTTGTTGACAATTGAGGGATCGTTGGCAGTTGACAGCGGACAGTTGACAGTGGACAGTTGACAGTGGACAGCTTGCGCTGAGCTTGTCGAAGTGTTGACAGTCGATCGTCTTCAATCCCCCCCATCGAAAATCTCAAATCGATTAATCTCTCAATCCCCCAATCGAAAATCTCAAATCTTTTTGATTCGATTGTTTTGGTTAATTTTCGCTTTAAGAATCGGCTTTGATTTGCAACTTCAGGCGGATCGTACCTTTTAATCCTTCAGGGGGTTGCCAGGAAGTCAGGGCTTTTTGCAAAATTTCAACAGCATCTGTTGGTAGAGTCGAGGTTTGAGGGTCGATCGCAACTTTGGTGACGCGGCCGTTTTCTACTGATAAAGTCCAAGCCGCCTCGCCGCTAACACCTGCCGGGAGGCTGACAGATTGCAGGTATTGAGTCAAAAGCGCGATCGATCTCGCATCCAAGCCTGCGGCGCTGACTGTTTGCAAGCGAGATACTTTTTGCTGCTGGGGTTGCTGCTGTAATGTTGCAGGCGCAGGAGGCACGTAACCGCCGCGAGTCGGGGCATAATTTCGAGAACCTCCTCTAGTTTGTTCCGCCGCCTCTTCTCGATCGAACACGCCTTCATAACTGACACCTTGTGGCAATTCCACCGGCACTTGGACTCGGCGGCGCGTGCCGTCAGGATCGACTCGCACCTCTTCGCTAATAGCAACAAATGCCGTATATTCTGACAGCAAGCGATAACTCAAAGCAGTGTTTGTCACGGATTCTACGAGCGATCGAGACTCGCCGCCAAACATTTGATTCATTAAATCCTTAATGCGCGATCGGCCCCAAAGTTGGGCGATCGCTGGATTCCCAAAATCAGTAACATTTGCGGAGGTAGAATTTGATTCTCGCTGCCTGACGCTGACAGATTGAGAGAAATTGACAGGTAAAATCTGTTCGTAAACTTGACCGCCAGCAGCAACGCCGCGGACGCGCAGTTTGCCGCTAGCCCGATCGCCCTTTCTGCCAAACAAAACAAGCGGTTGGCTGGCAAATAAATCTGGAGGCGCGATCGGATAAATTTCTGGTTTTTCCCCTCCACCTTCCCAACTTATTTGAATATCTGTCAGTACCGGATTGTTAATTTGACGAAAAAACTTTTCTGCTGCTTCTGCCGTCGGTTCGTCTTGACGGACTACTTGAGATGTACCTCTACCAACTTCCGCCAAACGGTTTAACAAAAATCGATTTACCGAACCGCCGACACCAAAACTGTAAAGTCGATTTCCCGGTTTCAAATTTGCCTGCACGAAAGCCAGCACCTCATTTTCATTGCCGATGTAACCGTCAGTAATCAGGACAATACTGCGCAGCCTTCCTGTTGCCGGGGCGGGAAAATCCATCACTGTTTTCAGGCCGTTAAGCAGTTCGCTTCCGCCGTCAGCCTGCAATTTTTCGATATAATTCATGGCGCTTTGCCTGTTTGCCGGTGTATTGGCTAAAGGAGTAGCTGAAAGAGCTTTTGCTGTGTTAGCAAAATCAATAATCGTAAAAGTATCTGCTGGATTCAGTCCTTGAATGAAGCGGCGCATCAATTCCTTTGATTTTGCCAGCGGTTGACCGCGCTGAGAACCTGAAGAATCCATTAAGAATACAACATCTTTAGGCACGATTTGATGAGTTGCGTAATTCAGTGCCGGAATCAGATAAACAGCAAAATGACCGCCCCGTTTGTCCGCTTGAGTTAGCACGGTCGATCGAGCATTTTCGCCTGCAACTCGGTAGCGGAGAATTAAATCTTTGTTGGGGATAGTATCAGAATTAGCTAATTGCACGCTGACAGTATTGCCGCTGCGGCTGGTGGAAATTTGATGGGAAGTAGATCGAACCTCGCCAATCGGAACTCCAGCATCTATTTCTACCGAAACCCCGATATCGTGTCCCGATCGAGTTCCCGGAGGCAACACGGGCGGATTGATGCGATCGGCATCAGAACTCTTGCCCCCCTGCCCGTTGGGGGCGATCGAATTCCCCGAAATATAGCGAGGCCCTACCACCATCGGAAACACGAATTCGTAATCGCCGTCAGTAAATTTGAGACTGTCAGTATACCGAATCGTAACTTCTATTTTTTCTCCCGGTTTGATATTAGCGAGAGACTGAGTAAAAATATTATCTCTTTCTTGTTCCAACAAACCCGCAGTAAAGCCTTGCCGTCTGGCTTTTTCGTAAATTTCTAAAGCTTCATCGCGCCGTTTAATATCAGCTTTAATAATGCGATCGGCTATTTTAATTTCCATGTCATCCACCGCCGCTTCGTCGGGCAAAGGAAACACGTAAACAGCATCTAAAGGTTCGTTAAAAGGGTTTTCAAATTTTTGAACGACTTCAACGCGGGAGATATTGCCGGCTATTTTTGCTTTAACTTCCGTCCGCTTCAGGGGAAAAGCTTGTTCTCGACCTTTATTTTGAGTTGTGACGAACAAACCGCCTGCCGGACAGCGAATTTGGGGCGATCGACTTTCACCGCAGTTAACCTCATTTCTGGCCAGGATTGTCGGCCCTGCAGCAGCCGTATTTTCTCCCGAAACTACTGCCTGCAACTGATTTTCAGCGATCCCCACCCCCGCCCCCATCGCTGCGAGGACTGCGACACCTGCGGACAATAAATGTTGGGTCGATCGAACACAGACAAACTTCATAGCATTTTTGGCAGACTTTGAGAGGATTTATACATGATGACCCAACCGCCAGCAAAACGTTCCTGAGTTAGAAGATTTGTCAGAATTCTGTTAGGGTGCGCGAGCCCAGAAGTTAAAAAAAAAGCCGGTTGCTGTCGGGCGTCCGCATTAATACTGAATTAACAAAAAAATAAAACTTTTACTTCGGGATTTATACCTGTTGTATAATGATAGTTAGATCGGTTCAACTAAATTTTGTATTTCTTACTAAATTGTAATTACCATGAGCTTTATCAATCCCAAAACGGACTTTGCCTTTAAAAAAATCTTCGGTTCCGCTGACAGTAAAGATATTTTGATTAGTTTCTTGAATGCGCTGCTTTACGAAGCGCGCCATGTCATCGAAGATTTAGAAATTATCGACCCCTATTTGGCTCCCAAAATTAAAGGAGTCAAAGATACTTACTTGGATGTCAGAGCAAAAATAACAGGCGACAAAACAGTTATCATTGAAATGCAGGTGTTGAATGTAGAATCTTTTGAAAAGCGGATTTTGTACAATGCTACCAAAGCATATTCGGTGCAGCTAAAAAGTGGGGAAAACTACAATTTGTTAAATCCGGTGATTGCCCTGACGATTACCGATTTCCAAATGTTTGAAAATATCGAAACAGTGATTTCACATTTCGTGTTTAAAGAAAAGAATTTTTCGATCGATTACCTGCCCAACGAACTAGAAATGGTATTTGTGGAATTGCCCAAATTTGACAAAACATTAGATGAGTTGGAAACGCTGACAGATAAGTGGATATATTTCATGAAAACTGCGAGAACGCTGAGAAATGTACCGCCAGAGTTGGCAAGCGTACCGGAACTGCGAAAAGCATTTGCGATCGCCAGCGAAGCCAATCTTGATGAAGAGGAATTAGCAGATTTAGAAAGGCGAGAAGTTTTCATTCAAGACCAGCGCGGTGCAATTACTAAAGCTACGAGACTTGGAATCGAGCAAGGAATCGAGCAAGGCATCAAAAAAGGTATCGAACAAGGCATCGAACAAGGTATTGAACAAGGTATCGAACAAGGTATCAAACAAGGAAAGTTGGAACTAATTTTTAGTTTGTTGGAACCCATTGTAGGTGTCTTGTCACCGGATTTAAAAACCCGTATCGGTCAGTTATCTGCCGATCGATTAAATAGCTTGGGGGCAGCAGTATTTCAATTGAAAAATATGTCAGATTTGACAGCTTGGTTGGAGGCAAATAGTCGAACAGAACTTTAGCGCTTGCTTGCTGGTATGGGTGCGCGGCGCGCACCTTACAATACCGGGATTTGCTCGCGCAATGGCTGATGCAGTCCGATCGAACCCAGCAAGCGAGCTGGTGCAATAAACCCTAATTTTTGGAAAAGATTCTAACAATCCTAGACAATAGTCGATCGTAGCTTGTACATTTGAGTGCGATCTGAAATAAAAGTATCTAAAATCGAAAATTCTATGAGCAAATTCGTGTTTGTAACCGGCGGCGTCGTTTCCAGCATCGGCAAGGGAATTGTCGCTGCTTCCCTCGGTCGCTTGCTGAAGTCTCGCGACTATTCTGTCTCGATTCTGAAGCTAGACCCTTATATTAACGTTGACCCCGGCACTCTCAGCCCGTTCCAACACGGGGAAGTATTTGTCACCCAAGATGGTGCGGAAACTGACCTCGATTTGGGGCATTACGAACGTTTTACCGATACTTCCATGTCGCGCCTCAACAGCGTCACGACGGGCTCGATTTACCAAGCGGTGATTAACAAAGAACGCCGCGGGGATTATCAAGGAAGTACCGTACAGGTAATTCCGCACATTACCAACGAAATTAAAGAGCGAATTCATCGAGTAGCACAAAATACCAATCCCGATGTGGTAATTACGGAAATTGGGGGGACGGTGGGAGATATCGAATCGCTGCCGTTTTTGGAAGCAATTCGGCAGTTTCGCAAGGATGTCGGGAGGCAAAATGTTTTGTACATGCATGTTACTTTGATACCTTGGATTCCGGCCGCCGGGGAGATGAAAACTAAACCGACTCAGCACTCGGTGAAGGAATTGCGATCGATCGGGATTCAACCAGATATTTTAGTTTGTCGGTGCGATCGGGCGCTACCTTTGGGTCTGAAACAAAAATTGTCGGAATTCTGCGACGTACCCGAAAAATGCGTCATTACGGCTCAAGATGCTAAAAGTATTTACGAAGTACCGCTGATGATGGAACAGGAAGGTTTGGCAGAACAAACTATTAATTTGCTGCAACTCGAAGCGCGCCAACCCGATTTGAATCAATGGCAAACTTTAGTTAAGCGACTCTACAGTCCCAGCAGCAAAATTAATATTGCTTTAGTTGGCAAATACGTGCGGTTGAGCGATGCTTATTTGTCGGTAGTCGAAGCTTTGCGACACGCGGCAATTGCGACCGGCAGCGAACTCAATTTAAATTGGATTAACTCAGAAGATTTGGAATCGGGCAATGTCGAAAATTACCTCAAAAATATCGATGGGATTGTCGTACCCGGAGGTTTTGGAGTTCGGGGAGTTGACGGTAAAATAGCTGCGATCGAATATGCTAAGAACAACAAAATTCCGTTTTTAGGTTTGTGTTTGGGGATGCAGTGTGCTGTGATTGAATGGGCTCGCCACACCGCACATTTAGAAGATGCTAACAGTGCTGAATTTAATCCCGATACGGCAAATCCTGTCATTAATTTGCTGCCGGAACAGCACGATGTAGTAGATTTGGGCGGTACAATGCGGCTGGGTTTGTATCCGTGTCGCGTCACCCCTGACTCGCTAGCTTTCAAACTTTACCAGCAGGAAGTGATTTACGAGAGGCACCGCCACCGCTATGAATTTAACAATGCCTACCGCAATCTTTTCTTAGAATCCGGTTATGCAGTTTCTGGAACATCTCCCGACGGTCGCTTGGTAGAAATGATCGAATTGCCCGGCCATCCCTTTTTCATTGCCAGTCAATTTCACCCCGAATTTCAATCCCGACCTAGCGCCCCCCATCCTTTGTTTCGGGGGTTTGCGCAGGCAGCTAACGAGAGAGGAAATCAGGATGTTTTAGCAGTCCAGGACCGCGATTTAGCGGTTGAGAAAGTTGCCGGAATCGCGTTTTCTTTATCGGAACCAACTCTAAGTTCGTAAGTCCAGATCCCCCGGTGTCCGCGCCACTTGCGACCTTTGGGGGGACCCCAAAATCGCAGTGGCCCTCTTAACAAGGGGGACTTAAAGAGTCGATAGATTCCTGCCGGCATAGGGGCAGAGCGAAGCGGACGGGGATCGACACAATATAATGGGCGCAAAATATAAGTAGGGATCGGGTGCGCGCTGCGCGCCCTGCATCTAGAACGCGCAGAATATGAGTAGCAGAAAATGCGCGCAGCGCGCCCCGCACGTAAGGTGCGCGTTTCCGGGACTACTAAAAAAATGTGCGCTTGCTGTGTCAGTTGCGCAAGTCCTGGTATGATAAAACCATAAAATCCTCAGTTCCGTGCTGCTCAATGTCGCGCACAAACGCTGCGCTTTAATTGCAAATGCTTTTGGAAAATGGCGAAAAATCGATCGCGCGATCGTCCGATACTTTCCAATTTGAAAAAATATTAGTATTTAATTTTGGGAATTCAATTGTTATGAAAACCAGTCAAACTCACCTAAAATACCAGGAAACACAGATTTGAGGAGGTCTTGTGGCTCACTGGATTAAATTCATTTATGATAAAAGTACCTACATCATCGATATAGAGACTGTTAGTGCTTTTTCTAGCGAACCTGATAACAGGCGAATTGCGTTTTGGCTGCCCAATACAAATCAGTCGATCGTCCTCAGTCCCACAGGCAATCCCGATGCTTACAAACAAGTGTTAGATTACATCAAAAGAACGGTCGATCGCAATACTAAGTCTTCATGGATTAAAATTAATTACGATCGCAAAGAATACGCGATCGATTTGAGTCGGATCGGCAGTTTTGTTTGCGAATCCAACGGCAGGCTAACCTTTTGGCTGCCCGACTCCACGACTACTATTATTATTACGCCCCAAGGCAACCCGGATGCCTATCAAAAAATAAATGAATATATTAAAAATACTACCGGACATTCTATGCCTTAAAAAAGTCAGCAGTCATTAATCATTAGTCATCAGTTATTAGTCATTAATCATTAGTCTTACCAATTACCAATTACCGATGACAGATTACCAATTACCAATTAGCAAACTTGATTCCAGCTAATTTTGCAACCCCTACCATACCTGCTTGATTTCCCAATTGGGCAACCAACAACTGCAAACCTTCGCGAGAACTCGGCAAAACCCGCCGTTCAATTTCTTCTCGAACCTGCGGCAAGAAAAATTCTGCACCGGCACTAATTCCGCCGCCGAGAATCACAGCTTCCGGCGTCAAAATATAAATGATACTTGCCAAACCGATACCGAGATAGCGCCCGTAATTTTGCCAAAATTCTAAAGCTTTAGCATCTCCCGACTTCGCTAAATCGGCTAATTCTAAAGGTTCCAAACCCGTTTCGCGGCGAATTGCTTGCACCGAAACATACTGTTCTAAAGAACCGCGATTGCCGCTGCTGCACTCCGGGCCGTCAGGATTTATACCAATCAACCCTAACTCTGCGCCTGCGCCTAGATGACCTGTAAAAAGTTTGCCCTCCAGAATAACTGCACCGCCGACTCCTGTTCCTAATGTGAGCAAAATTAGGTTTTTAAAAAGCTTTCCCGCGCCCAGCCAAGTTTCTCCTAAACCTGCACAGTTAGCATCATTTTCTAATATTGTCGGCAGTCCGGTTTTGGCTTCCAACCAATCAGCTAAGGGGACATCGTGCCAGTTTTCTAGGTTAATTGCGACTCTGGCGATTCTGCCGGTGGCGTCTGTGGGGCCGGGCGTTCCGATGCCGATCGCCCCTACAGCATTTTCTGCTGGGTTAAGTTGTAAAATAGCATCTACCATTGCAGCTAAAACTGCTTTGGGAGTTGCCGGTTGAGGTGTGGGAACTGTTAAAGATTGGTGGCAAGTTCCGTCTTCGCTGAATCTGCCGAGTTTAATTGCAGTACCGCCTAAGTCAACGCCGATTACTTGTGCCATTCGATTTTAGATTTTAGATTTTAGATTTTAGACTTTTGTAGGGTGCGCAGTGCGCACCTTACTAGCTTTTGTAGGGTACGCACTGCGCACCTTACTAGCTTTTGTAGGGTGCGCACTGCGCACCTTACGGCTATGAATAGTGTATCAAACTACTTGTTGCGTAAGTCACGATCCATGAAAATGTTTATTTGGCAAAAGCCTGACGGCAATCATCTAATAAAGCATGAAGTTCTTCAACAACTTTCCAGGGATTTCGACCTTTAAATAAAGCAAATATCGCCGCTTCATGGGGATTTCTGCCTGTTTTTTTGACGGCAGCAATCGCATCTTGGTTGGAGAATCCCCGCCCGCTGACTAACCAAGCAGCTAAGACTTGTCCTGTACGTCCGATACCGCCGGAACAGTGAACTACCGTCCGATCGCCCGCACGATCTGCCTCGACCAAAAATGGTAAAATTCGATCGATTAAAATTTCGCGATCGACCAATTCAAAATCTGCCAGCGCTGCCCAACAAACTCGATCTTCTCCGAAGATTTTGCGATAAGTTCCCAGTAAATCTGAGTAGCGAATTAGTTGACTTTGATGTAGCAAACAGCAAATTCGATCGATCTGCTGTTGCTGCATGAATTCAATCCATCCAGCAATTTCTATATCGCGATACCCCGGTCTGGAAGCACCAAATACAATTAATTCATCTTCCGAAGCAGCAGAAAATTTGTGCATAATCGCTCAATTTAATGCGACGCTTAATTGCTAATGTTATCATATCTGAATCGCAGTCCGTTCATTTTTTAAAATCTCGATCGACCCCCGATTCATCCCCTTCCCCCTCAAATTCGCTGTGGTTTCCTTCCCCAGAAACACCCAAACCATCTCCAACAAACACCGCCTCAATTACCATTCCTGTTCCGCCATCATTCTCAACTTCTGGCAGGGGAAATCTTGTCAATATTTCCTGTCCAATTTCCCCCGCCACATCTCCTAATTCTCCGCTGCGAAGTCTACTCAACAATACCAGTCGCTGCGCTAATTCTTGAAGCGATGCCACTTTATCTGCAGCAGCATTTTCAAGATTGTCGCCCTCTAACAACCTCGCACTAAACCGCCGCAACCAGGAGGTCAATTCACCATCTTTCAGGCGTTTTGCGATTAAGAAACCGGCGACATCGCCACGACTCCAACCGGCATTTACTCCTTCGAGAATTTCCATAAATTTTGACTCGTATTCCGCATCAGATAGAGTTGGGTGAATGGGGTTATTTCCCTGCGGTGGGGATGGTTGCGCTGGGGCTCCGAAAAGTCGCTGAAATAGTTGTTTGAGGAATTGCCAAATTTTGTTTAGCATTTGTAGGATTTGGGATGGGAGAAGGGGAGAGGGGGAGAGGGGGAGAGGGGGAGATAGGGAGAGGGGGAGATAGGGAGAATATTTATTTCTTCCTTCTTCCTTCTTCCCTCTTCCTTCTTCCTTCTTCCTTCTTCAATCGTGACTAATGACTAATAACTAATGACTGAGAAATGCTGCAATTCGATCGCGCTCGATCTCCCTGCCGATAAACACTAATTTGGTTTGGCGGATTTCGGAAGGTTGCCAAGGGCGATCGTAGAAATATTCTATCGCTACAAACCCTTTAATCCGATAAATCTCTTCTTTTTGAATCAGGGATTGCAGTTTTTTCACCAAAGTTTCTGGATCGAATTCGCGATCGGCAATAAAATAAGTTGAGTTGATACCATCGTCGTGTTCGTGTTCCTCTTCCGCGTCGTGATGGCTGGGGCGAGACTCCAAATTGTCCTCAACAGCCGCATTAAATCCTAACAGCACGTCGGGATGAATTTCGCCGCCTTTGCAAGGTACAATTTTGACACTCGATCGCAACTCTTGCTGCAACCAAGATTGGACTTTTTTGTGAGTTGGAGTGTCAACTCGATCGACCTTAGTTAACAGTACCATATCGGCGCAGGCTAACTGGTCTTCAAACAACTCCTCGATCGGAGTTTCGTGATCTAAACTAGAATCGGCCTGACGCTGCGCCATCAAAGCATCGATATCGCCAACAAAAGAACCGCTAGCAACAGCTTCGCAATCGACAACAGCAACTACGCCATCGACTGTAGCCCCCGTGCGAATTTCCGGCCAGCGAAAAGCCTGGATTAAAGGTTTGGGAAGTGCGAGGCCGGAAGTTTCGATTAAGATGCAATCAATTTGTTCGCGCCGTTTCAACAATTCCTGCATTGTCGGCAAAAATTCCTCTTGTACGGTGCAACAAAGACAACCATTTGTTAATTCTACAATATTGCTGCTGGGATTTTCTCCTTCATCGCAAACTTGACAATCGCGCAACAATTCTCCGTCGATTCCGATTTCGCCGAATTCGTTGACTAAAACTGCGATGCGGCGGCCTTGATTGTTTTGCAATAAGTGGCGAATGGCGGTGGTTTTGCCGCTTCCGAGAAATCCTGTGATGACTGTAACGGGGATTTTGTGCATTGAATTTTTTTGAGTTGAAAATTGGCGATTAGATCCCCCCTAACCCCCCTTAAAAAGGGGGGGACCGGACGTTCTTAAAGTCATCCCCTTTTTAAGGGGGGAATGCTCTCAAAGTCCCCCTTTTTAAGGGGGATTTAGGGGGATCGAAGCTTTCGGTAACAGCGAGAATGCTCTCAAAGTCCCCCTTGTTAAGGGGGATTTAGGGGGATCGAAGCTTTCGGTAACAGCGAGAGTTTATCGTCGCGTATTATCTCTGATTTTGCAGGGGCGGAATCCTTGCCAAAATACCTTTTTTCAGGGGTTCCGGGCGTTCTGCCCAAGGCAGCAAACCATCTGATTTTTCATAGTATTGACCCGCACATTTAAGTACAGCTTCGGCACTTTCTCGCTCATTGGCAGGCAAATCGCCAAATAGATAAGTGTACTTTCCGGCAGCAGCAAAAGACACCGCACAAGAGCGACTGCAAGCACTCATGCACTCTACTTCTTGAATGTCAAATCGATCGAAAAACTCCCAATCTTTAGCGAGGTGCGACAAATTTTCCATGAATTGTTGACCACCGCTTTTGCCTTCGCGCTTGCCGTTTTTCCAAACACTCGCGCAAGTAGTACACACAAATAAATTGTGTTTTGCGCGCGCGGGCGCGTTAATTTCCTGCTTCATCCGTACCTCGCAGATGCGTTCAAATGTTTGTTAGATATCGGCGGGCATTCTGACTCCAGAGGCTAAGGACTAAAGTCCTTACTACGAACGTTAAAGGACTGAAGTCCCGATTGCGAACCTCTTTACAGTTGCGGGACAGCGCCGGACTTGCACCGAACTTTCCCCGTTTCCTCTAGCGGCTGTTCCCCGCTAAAACCGATCGCAATTTCCAATCCTATCACACTTGCCGCCTCTTTTCAAAAAAGTTATCTTGGTAAGAGCGATCGCTCGTTCGTAGTAGGGACTTTAGTCCCGATGTTTTCTCCTTTTAAGGACTGAAGTCCTCACTACAAACTATATGAATGCTTTTCCCGATTTTTCAACTCACGGCTATCGAATTGAAAAAGAACTCGGACACAACAGTCTCGGCGGCAGAGTTACATATTTAGCAACAAATACAAAGTCTAAAGAATTGGTCGCCATCAAGCAATTTCAATTCGCTCAATTAGGTGCAACTTGGGCGGAATACTCGGCTTACGAACAAGAAATTCAAGTGCTGAAAAAAATTGCACATCCCGGTATTCCCCGCTATCTTGATGATTTTCAAACCGACAGCGGTTTCTGCATGGTTCAGGAATACATTAATGCTGAATCTGCCTGCAATCGAACTTTTTCGCCTCCCGACATCAAAAAAATTGCGATCGCCACTTTAGAAATTCTATCTTACTTGCAATCTCAGAAACCGCCTGTAATTCACCGCGACATCAAACCGGAAAACTTGCTAATCGACGACAATTTAAATGTTTACTTAGTAGACTTCGGCTTTGCCAGAATTGGAGGCGGGAATATTGCAGCCAGCAGCGTTGTCAAAGGTACGATGGGATTCATGCCGCCGGAACAAATGTTCAATCGAGAATTAACCAAAGCTTCGGATTTGTACGGCTTGGGCGTGACGCTGATTTGCTTGTTAACCGGGACAAAATCAGCCGATGTTGGCAATTTAATTGATGCGAATTATGTCATTCATTTTCGGCATTTAGTACCTCCATTGCAGCAGGGTTGGATGAATTGGTTGGAGAGGATGGTCGCACCGAGAATTCAGGATAGATATCAATCGGCTGCTGATGCTTTAGCTGCGTTGGAATCTTTGGATGTCAGCCACTTGCCTAAAGTAAGAATTGAGCGCGATCGACTGAAATTCACGGCTACTGAATATGGAGAGATTATAACACAAACCCTGGCAATTAGCAACCCAATTCCCGATACAATTTTAACCGGGAGATGGGAAGTCGAACCGCATCCAAATGACCCGCCACACACCCCTTACGACCATTCTTGGATTTCCTTTGAACCGCAGTCGTTTGAAAGCAATAATATCGAGTGCAAAATCACAGTTGATACTCAAAAATTGCTGGCAAATAAAACTTATAAGCGTCAAATAATTCTGCGCGCTAATTCCGAGTCCGAAACTCATGCAATAAAATTGCAAGTCACGACAGCCCCCTTACCAGTACCGCAAAAAACTACTACTTTGTCCTTACGCAGGCTGGCTTTTATGTGCTTCTTTATTTTAACAGGTTTTACATGGAGTTTTATTTCATCAAATTTGATACTTTACTTGAAATTAAATGGTAATTTCGGCCCAGAATCTAGCACATTTTTGAGTTCTTGGATGATTGCGATCGCGCTTGGCCTCTGTTTTATAAGTGGATTGTCGGGGTTTTTAGTTGCTGAAATCGCCACGACAGCCAGAGCGAATGAATATAGTTTTAGTTGGCTTGGAGCTTTGTCGGGCGCAGTCATAGGATTGATTTTTTCTGGTTTGATGAGCATGATATTAACCCATAATGCTTTTGAAGTTGCGAAGGGTAGCAGCGGCTATCAATTAATAACTTTTGTGTTTGCTGGAAGAGTATTTGTTTCGATCGCAGGCGCTTTACTGGGAGCATTAATAGGAAGTAAAATCAATGTTAGGGATGCAACTGTCATTTTACTTCTATTATTGTTTTCGCTGTGTTTTTCACTGAACGCAGTATGTTTTATAGTGAGTGTAGCTATCCTAGGTTTGATGTTAATATCTGCTTTGGTTTATGCCACAATCAATTCAATCGCAAAAAATCTAGTATCCGAGCAGATACAACGAAAATTTACTCAAGTAGATGCTGCAAAAATAACTTTTCTTACTGCCGGATTATGCACGAGCTTGGGTTTGGCATTACAACTGTTTTTTAAATGCGTAAATCAGCTAGCATGGGTTGAACAAATGGAAATATTAGTTGTAGGAGGTATGACAATAGCATCTTTGCTAGCTACTGCAATTCCCTTACTTGATTCGATCGTTTTTAAGCCAAAAAGAATCCTTGCCAATTATCGCAAAGCTCAACCCAATTTAATTAAACCGTAAAAACTTGTTTGTAGTAAGGACTTTAGTCCTTACTACAAACCTTTTCAGGACTGAAGTCCTTACTACAAACCTAAATATAAATTCAACTGTCAACTATCAACTATCAACTATGAACGCTTTTCCCGATTTTTCCAACTACGGCTATCAAGTAACCCGCGAACTCGGACACAACCGCGCCGGCGGGAGAGTTACCTATCTCGCCACCGAAATTAATACCCAACATTCTGTCACTATAAAACAATTTCAATTTGCCAAAACAGGCGCTAATTGGACGGAATATCAAGCTTACGAAAAAGAAATTCAGATTTTGCGAGAATTGGATAGCCCTCACATTCCCCGCTATTTAGATTCCTTCCAAACTGCATCGGGTTTCTGCATGGTTCAGGAGTACAAAAATGCCGAATCCCTGGCAACTTTGGGCAAACTAACCCCGCAGCGAATCAAGCAAATTGCGATCTCGGTTTTAGAAATTCTGAAATATTTGCAAAACCGCGTGCCGCCCGTAATTCACCGCGATTTAAAACCCGAAAATATCTTGGTGGACGATCGCCTGAATGTCAGCCTTGTCGATTTCGGATTTGCTAGAATTGGCGGGGGCGAAGTCGCAGCCAGCAGCGTTGTGAAAGGCACTTTAGGCTTCATGCCGCCCGAACAAATGTTCAACCGCCAGCTAACAGTGGCATCGGATTTATACAGTCTCGGCGCGACGCTAATTTGCTTGCTAACCGGCATCAATTCTACTGAAATTGGCAGCTTGATGGACGATACGGGGCGGATTAATTTTAAAAACCGCTTGCCGCAGCTAACTCCAGAGTTTCTTGACTGGCTGCAAAAGATGGTGGAACCTAATTTCAAACACCGCTATCCTTCTGCTGATGCAGCCCTAAATGCTTTGATTCCCCTCGAAGTAGTCCAGCAGCGCAACAACTCAAAATTGGCAGTGATATCAGTCGGAATTTTGACAGCAATTGCTGCTATTTTTATTCCGTTATTCTGGAAATCTCCCGAACCTCAAACAGCAGTCGCGCCCAAACGAACAATCAACTCAGCAGATGTGAATCCTCAAACTCAAGTCATGTTAACTGACGAATTAGAATCGACAAAATCTAAAGATATTTGGTCTTTGAAACAACGGAAGAAGGTTTATTTTGCTGTCAGCGCTGCTAACTTGCCAGAGGGAGAATATAGAAGTTATTGTAAGGTTGTCAATTCTCAAGGAAAATTTGCGGCCCAGAGTCAATCTTATTTAAAAACCACGGGCGATCGATTAAATACCTGGTGTTGGTACAATTTTAAACAAGGTGACAAACCGGGGGATTGGAAGTTTGAATTTTACTTAGACGGCAAAAAAATAGCGAAAACGAGTTTCAAGGTATTACCTTAAAATTGTAAAAGTAGTTTGTAGTGATACCAATTTAATGTGAAGTTGCACAGATCTAGATCCCCCTAAATCCCCCTTAAAAAGGGGGACTTTGACCTGGATATTGTCCCCCCCTTATTAAGGGGGGTTAGGGGGGATCGAATTCTATGCAGCCTCATAAAAAATTGGTATGAGGACTTTAGTCCGCAGTTCGATCGAATTAAAATCGGCACTACAAACTATTTTTTAGAGGAGGATATAACATCGTCGTTCCCGGCTGGCAGCGAATTTCTTGGCCGTCAAAAGTTGGCGGACTCCAAGTTTCTGCATAACTTGCGTTAATGCGATCGCTCGCGCAAATAGCAGCAATAGTTGCGATCGTATTGCTAGCCTTGTCTTTAAAAACAAATACTGCACCAGTGTAGGACTTTCCGGTGTTCATATCGTTAGGTTTGGCAATTGCGATCGCACTTTCAAATCGTGCTGGTTCGCGGTCATTGTGCAAAGTTTGAACGGGACCTATTGATGATGCGATCGTGTAATTATAGTTATCGGTCTGTTCTTTGATTCCCAAACCTAATTTTGTAATATCATTGCTAAATTCACCATTTTCTGCATAGTAAGCTTGCTGTGCTTTATTGATGCTAGAAATATATTGTTTTGCTTCTAATGAGAATTCCGCCCCACTTGAAGTATATTGTTTTGCTTCTAATGAGAATTCCGCCCCACTTGAAAAGAATAATGTATCGATTTTAAAATCGTAAAAAGATGCGATTATGCCAGCCAATACAGTGCTGTAAATCGCAATTCTCGGCAGCAAATTGGATACTTTAAATCTGGATTGTTTGTTTAATTTAGCGACATTTTTTGGTAAATTTTGAGCTGTCATAAGCTGAAGGGAGAGAAAATTGACTGACGTTCGATCGCGGGGACGCTTGCACTGATGACTGATGACTGATGACTTACGTATATTATAAGCTCGCTATCGCAGGTTGTCGAAATTGTTATTATTCAGTAACATTGTTGTCCGGGGCGGGCAGTGAATTTCACCACCGTCAAAAGTTGGTGGAATTAGGGTGACTCCATCTCGATCGCCCTCGCAGATAGCAGCAGCCATCGTTCGATCTCTCTCATCTTCTTTGAAAGCAAATACTGCACCTATGTAAGATTTACTACCGCTTTTTTCCGGTCGGGCGATCGCGATCGTACTTTCAAATTGTGCTACTTCGCGTTGGTTGTGCAAAGTTTGAACTGGGCCAGTTGATGACAGGATTTCGTAATTATAGTTATTTGTATATTTATCTTTGATTCCGGCACTCAATTTTGCTAGATCTTCGCTAAATTGACCGTGTTCTATATAGTAAGCTTGCTGCAATTTATTGATGAGCGCAATATGTTGTTTGGCTTCTGAAGATTCCGTGCCGGTTGAAAGGGCGATCGAATTGAGTTGGAAATCGTAAAAAGACGCTATGATGCCGGGTACAAAAGCGCTGTAAATCGCTATTCTCCGCAGCAAACAAGCTGCTGAAAATCTAGATTTTTTACTTGCTTTAGCTAGATATACTGACATTTTTTTTACTTTCATCAGGTTTGTAAGCCGCGCAGCGCGCGCCTTACGAATTACTCGTATTACTCGTTACCAGGCTGGAGCCTGGTAATGCAGAGCGGCGAGGCTGGAGCTCGAATGTGCGTGCAGCAGACGAGGCAGAGCCTTTCCCGCCGCCCTTGGTAATAACGAGTAAAATCGACTCATCAATCGCGGGTGTGAGTGGCCCCATTTGGCAAAATAGCCCCGTCTAAAGATGCTTCATTTAAATTAGCAACATTCAAACTTGCGCCGATCAAATTAGCCTCGGACAGATTGGCTCCGGTGAAATCAGCCCCGCTCAAAGAACTCAGCAGCAAACCCGCTCCCGACAAATTAGCGCCGCTCAAATTCGCTCCCCGCAAATCAGCTTCCAGCAAACTAGCTCCTGACAAATTAGCGCCGCTCAAATTCGCTCCCCGCAGAGAAGATTTGTTTAAATCTGCTGTCCTCAAATCAGCTTTATACAGAATCAAACCATTTAAATTGGCGCGACTCAAATTAGTACCTTGCAAGTCAGCGCCAGTCAAATTCGAGCCGTTTAAATTAGCACCTTGCAAATCAGCACCGCTCAAGTCAGCACCGCTAAAATTAGCAGCGCAGGCCGAAACTTCTCGCAAGTTGGCTTCACTTAAAGAAGCACCAATTAAATTGACACCGCCGAGATTGCCGCGATTGATATACGCTCGAATTAGAGTCGCACCGCTCATGTTTGCGCCGCTCAAATCTACTTCACTGAGAATCGCCCTAATCAGATTTGCTTTGCTTAAATCCACCCCGCTCAAAATAGCTCGGCTCAGCGTCGCCCCGCTCAAATTAGCCTCGGTTAATTTCGAGCCGTTGAGCAAACAAGCTGCTACTAAACTCGCTCCCGCTAGCACGGCTTTGCTCAAATCGGCGTGAGAAAATATCGCTCCGCTGAGGTTGGCACCGCTAAAATCAGTCGCGATCGCCACTGTTCCAGTTAAACTGGCACTGCCGAGATTAGTTTCAATTAGTTTCGCCTTAGATAAATTGGCACCGCTTAAATCGGCCCCGTTCAAATTGGCTCCGATCAGTTTGCTTTTAATTAAGTTGGCACTTTTCAAATTAGCGCCACTCAAATTTGTCCGATTGAGATTAACTTCACTTAAGCGAGCTGCCATCAGGTTGGCACCTCGAAAATCTCGTTCCCCGTTTCTATGTCTCGTTAAAAGTTCATCAGCGCTTAAAAGCTCAGTGGAATTCATAAAAAAATTGAGTGAGTTTACTTAATTTGTCGATGTTCTTTGCTGTCGGAAAAATTTTAGATATTGAGTTTTCCTGCCAGTTTTATCAACAAATGCTGCAAGAGACATTGCTAAAACTGGTTTCCAGCATCATCTTGCGATCTAAGTCTTATTTGCCTGCAGCAGTTCTCGATCGGTCGCGATCGAGAGCTTGCTGCCGCAATTAGTTGTTGGTCGATATCACCGATTAGCTGTTAGCTGTATTAGTTGCTAACTGCCAACAGGTAACTATTAATTACTAACGATTTACCAAAACACCGAGAAGTTGTCGATCGCTCGCTTGCAAAGCGCGATCGAATTTTTGGGAGATCGCTGGCAACAGCAGCACCGCCTTGCGAACCGAAAAATCATCGGCACCAGCCATCGAACTTATTAGTATCAGAAAGAAATAAGGGAGTTGAGCTTCCCGCCCTTCTGCCTTAATTAAATTCTGCCTTCTAGCTTCGAGTGACCTTCCGGCAGCGCTCGGTCAACTCAGCTAGTGTCACCTCCCCCCACCGTGTACTGTGCCAGTGAAATCCCGCAGGAAGGCTGTTTCCATCCGATCGCCCATTGACTTGCAGCCAAAGCCAGCCAGACTTCGCCCACAGCCTGGGATTGCGCAACAGAATCTGTCGCGAGCTGTTTTCGTCCTCTCGTGCTGCTGTACTTCCTGTAAATTTCCGATCGATCCATGAGCGCTTGCGGTTCTCATCAACAGAACACCAAACACCAGACGCGCTCCCGGACATAAAAGCTGTTCCTGGGCTTCTCAAATGCTTAACTGAGGCATTCCCAGAAAAACTGTATTCCTGTAGCAGGTCTTGCCAGCGGCAATCGGTCTGCCCGAGCCAACCAATTGCCAGCCTAAGTATTGCGGGAATCTGCTCTAGACCCCTCAATCTCGGCAAGGGGCGACAATATTGTTTTAATAGTTGCCGACCACCGCAGGCCGTACTCGGCGCGTGGGGCTGGGTTACTTCACCTCTACAATTTGCTGAAGTTAGCTGCCCCATAATTAAGCATAGCCGCTTAAGTTTAACCGAGCAACATATACTGTGAAATCACGATTTTTGATAACATTCTGGGATTAGCCGCCAAATGGTAGCCGGTGTTACATACCATGCGGGATTTGAAATTTGTATTGATTTAACAGTTTGAAAGTGAATTTTTGAGTGCTGTTTTTTTAAGTTCGCGATCGTGCAAAAGCCGGCTATTTTTAGGGAAAATAGCCGGCTGGGGAGATAATCTCGAGAAATGGCGACCGATCGCAATTAGAATCGGCGGCCGGTCACGCCTTGATTTGGGCTGTAAGCATCATCATCAAGGGAGCGCTCGGTGCGCGCAGTACCGGAGGCGGGATAGTCGTAGACGCCCCATTGCTGAATGCCTCCACGGCTGAGAATTCTTTCAGCCTCAGCGATTTCTGATTCAGTACCGTTGAGCAGCACCAAATAATCGCCGCGAGCCACTCGATCGCCGTAGGCTTTAGCTTCTTCTTCGGGAATTCCCAAACCGACTAAAGCACCGATCAAACCGCCAGCAGTCGCTCCCAAAGCCGTACCAGCAAGGGTAGTCGCGATCGCCGTTGCTTCAGCCCCCGCCAGCATGATCGGTCCGATGCCCGGAATTGCCAGCAGCCCGAGTCCTACCAACAAACCTGTCAAACCGCCCAGCGCGCCACCCGTCAGAGCGCCCTTAGTCGCGCCTTCATCGGCCTTGTTATCCGCGCTTTCTTTGACATCAATCCCGGCGATATCGCCTTTTGAGTCGGCATCCTTGGCGATGACAGAAACCCGATCCATATTGAAACCTGCGGCTCTAAGTTCTCCCAGCGCTCGTTCCGTCTCGCCGCGAGTCGAAAATACCCCTACAGCGCGCTTGTGGCGGCCGGAAGCCGAGCCGTGATGTTCCGAAGCTCGACGATCGCTGTCTGCTGGCACGTCGTAAATGCCCCAATCTCGAACGTTGCGCACGGTAAAGATACCCTCGGCTGTTTCGATTTCCGAGTCAGTACCTTCGACAAATACCAAATATTCTCCTGCCGAGACGCGATCGTTGTAAATTTTAGCTTTGTCTTCGGGAACCCCCAAACCGATCAAACCGCCTACCAAACCCCCCGCTGCTGCGCCAATTGCGCCTCCGATCGCCGTATTCGCCAGCACAGTTGCGATCGCGCCACCAGCCATCACAGGTCCGACACCCGGAATCGCCAGCGCCCCGATGCCTCCGAGCAACCCTAACAAACCGCCGGTGACAGCTCCCGCTGTAGCGCCTGCTTTTGCACCGCCACCTGCTTGCTCTTCGTTACTCTTACCCGTGCCGGCTCCCGTACCCGCACTGGCACCAGCAATTTTACCGCCCTCCAGATTTTCCCCAACTACCGAAACTTTATTCATGGGGAACCCGGTACTTTGCAGTTCCATCAGGGCGAGTTCAGTTTCTCGGTAATTAGAAAATGCTCCTACAGCTCGCTTTTGTTGACCTAAAGCCATTTTTTCTCTCCTTCTAAATATACTGTTTTTACGCAGCTACAGATTCTTTGCCAATAGTGCTATTGCTAATATTTAGTCATTTTTTGCAGCTAACTTTCATCGGTCGCTGGTAAGAAACACTTGCTCTATCTTCTGGTCGATATTGCGATCGCTCCAGGGATGGAAAAACTTATCAATTGAGCCAGTGTCAGACAACACAAATTTTGGTAATGGTAATGGGTAATTTAGCTTGCTTTCGTTTTTCTTGCCCTTTCAAGTTTCTCTAAATAAATTTTAGGGTGCGTTGGTCCAAAGCACCCTAGGTGAGAGCCATTTAATTTTCACAAATGAGTCAACGATCGGCTAACTGCTGTTTTTATTAGTTATAGCGATCGCAAATGATTTGTAAATACTCCAAGGTTCAGAAACCCGGTTTCTTAGAGAAACCGGGTTTCTATGCTTTTACGAATGATTTGCGATCGCTATATTAGCTGCTAACTGTCAACTCTCAACTCTCAACTTTCAACTATCCACTGTCAACTGATTTTTATTGAGAGGTAGATGGTTCAGATGTAGCTGGTGCCACAACTGCCGTAACATTTACCTCTTTAACACCCTTGATTTCTTTAGCTAGCGGTTCAATTTTCGCTAAATCTTGTTGGTTGGGAACTGTGCCACCGACGGTGACAACGCCGTCTTTGGCATCAACAGTTAGCTGACCTTTAGTGATATTTACTTCCAGCTTAGAGCGAACTTCGCTTTGCAAGTCGCCGTCAGCTCTGTCTGCATCGCCGCCAGTCACGTTGTTGCGTTGTTCTCGCGCTCTAATGTCAGAATTTGCTTGCGCTCTGCGAATGTCGCTGGTTGCGTCAGACTGAGTTTGTTGAACTGTCTCTGGTGATGGCGGGGCAGCAGTAGTTTGTGCGGGAGAGTTAGGAGCGTCAGCACTTGTTTTAGCTCCTTCGCTGCAAGCGGTAGCTCCCAGTAACAGGATGCCGCTGAGGAGAAATGGTGTGAGTTTGTTCATCGTTAATTACCCTCCGGGTATGCTTTCAGCGAGCCAGACAAATGCTTTGCTCGTCCTTTTTACAATTTCTAAGTCTTTATATCCAAGATAGAAATTAGCACTCTCGACTGCATCGCCCCACAGGTGTAACCTCGATCTATGTCGTTAGATAGAGACATGGGATTTTAGGTTGCAGGTTGCAGGTTTCAGGAGGTTTGAAGCCGTCAACTAAACCCTAAGATAGGTCTACCACCTAACACCTAACACCTCACACCTTCTTTTTCAAAACAACTGAAAAGAATCGAGAAATTTCTGCGCATTTTCCGGTTTGGGAGTGCTGACTACGAGTCCGTAAATGCGCCGATCGACCAAAAAAACTTGACCGATGCCGAAAGGTTCTTTAGGGGAAAGCGGTTGAAATTCAAATTCTTTGCCCGGATAGCCATCGAGGGAAATATCCCGCACCTGCAGCAATTTAGCATTGGCGGCGACGACAAAGAAATCGACTGCGGTATTTAAAGTAATTTTGATGTTATTGTTGCTGAGTCGGAGTTCGTCGAGATCGAAAAATTGCAGTAAATAAGTTTCTTTGTTGTCTTTATTTTTTAAGATCGACCTGTAGGTATGGGTAGTAATTTGATTGGAAAAAGTCTCGACATTAATTTTAGGATTTCCCGGCATATCGATCGCAAACAGACCCTCAGCAGAGCAAAACGGCTGCCATTCCACTTCAGGAATCTGCGCCCGCGCGGGGGCTGTTTGAGCTTTGAGGGGCGCGGCAAACTTGACGGGCAAGACCAGCAAGGCAATAGTAATTGGGAGTAAATGGAAGATTTTCATTAGCTTAAATTTAAATTATACTAATGATAGCGGGCGATCGGCAAGTAGTTCGCTTCAAAGCTCGAGTCAAGCAGGAACTCGCCAAATTTTTACAGTAGCATCCGAACTGCCGCTGACCAAAGTTTTGCCGTCTGGACTGAAAGCTACAGACATGACTGGACCGAGATGTTCGAGAGTTTGCAGCAATTCTCCAGTGTGAAAATTCCAAATCCGAATCGTGCAGTCAGCACCGCCGCTGGCAAGAGTTTCTCCGTCGGGACTGAAGGAAAGAGAATACACGCTATCTGAATGTTGGGTAAAGGTACGCAGCAGTCTGCCATTTTCACTATTCCACAGTTTAATTGGCTGTTGGGAACCGGCAGAGGCAACTATTTTGCCATCCGGGCTAATTGCCACAGACCAAATTACCCCAACTGAAGAATCAAACCAGGATGCTAACGAAGCGAAAAACTCTGAAGGTGCAGGTCGATTGAGAGTGTGTAGCAATTCTTCTTTGCGCCAATTCCAAATTTTAATTGCACCGTCTAAACCGCCGCTAACTAAAATGCGTCCGTCTTTACTGAAAGCTAGGGAACTAACTTCCCAACCGTGTCCCCAGAGGGTTTTTTCTATTTTACTTTTATTGAGATTCCAAATATCAATTGTAGCTCCAACAAGCGTAGTACCGATGTGACCGTTAGCGAGGGTTTGTTCGTCAGGGTTGAAAGCCAAACAGCTTGTCCGCAGTGCTACTATTGCGTTTCCCAAAGTTTGTTTGAATTGTCTGTTTGCCACATCCCACAACTTGATG
The DNA here is from genome assembly GCA_025454405.1 of Oscillatoriaceae cyanobacterium Prado104. Classification (GTDB taxonomy): domain Bacteria; phylum Cyanobacteriota; class Cyanobacteriia; order Cyanobacteriales; family Microcoleaceae; genus Microcoleus. Next base: position 51,639 of record JALOON010000084.1, read on the forward strand.
CTGCCGTCAAAAAATTCGTGGTTGCTGGCACTGGCAAGAGTTTTGCTGTCGGGGCTGAAAGCTACAGCAATTACAGCGCTATTGTGTCCGTTGAAAGTATGGATTAATTCTCCTGTAGCAAGGTTCCAAAGTTTGACGGTTTTGTCGAGGCTGCCGCTAGCGATCGTGTTTCCATTTGAACTGATAGCGACTGACCTAACAACATCTGAATGCCCTGTTAAAACCAGCAGGCATTTCCAATTAATAAGCTGTTTCCAGCTTAGCGGTTCAACCGCAGGATTTTGACAAATTACTGGCAGCCAACTAATACCGGGCAATTCTTTATTATTAGCATCTTCCAATTTTCGGCGTGCTTCCCGCACTGCAGCATACAAAGATTTGTTGTTAGCAAATGCTGCGAGAAAGTCTTGCAAAAAAATATGTGCGGCTGTATCTGGTATGGGTTCGCGCATGACGATACTTTGGGGCAAATACAATTTGCCTAGCTGGTTGGCGATTCCCAAACCGTCGCAGGAGTTAAAAATTGCTAATTGCAGTCCTTTGTCGATCGCGCCTGTCATGGCATTGCGCAAGTCGTCAATACTTACACTCTCTGTTTTGCTAATTTCAAATTCGCCTATTTGACCCCCTGCTATGGTTGAACTGTGACCTGCAAAAAAGAAAATATGCCATCCCCGATCGTCCCGCAGGAAATTCAGTAATTCGGCTTTTGTCGGCTTGTTCAAGGATGTAATTTCTGCACCCCGTTCAGTTAGAGCGTGCAAAAATTGACGGTCTAATTCGATGTTAATTTCGTCATTATTGCCAAATACTGCTAAAATCCTTACTGCCGATTTGCGGCATTCCGATCGGGGAAAGTTTGGCGGTTTAACGGTTAAGGTGCTCAGAGCAATTTCTGAATTTTTGTAGGTATCATAAAATAAATTCCACGCAGACCAAGGCAGTCTCCGCAAATTAGCATCGTCTGTTTGCAGGATCACTCGAATTTCATCATTTGGCTGTAATTCCTGTTGCAATCCATCTAGGATTTTTCTCCAGGATTTTTCGCTGGAACTGAGCCAGCAATCGATATTAGCTGCCAGGATTTTCTCGGAGTTATCATTAAATATAATGATTTTTTCTCCTTTAGGTTTAATGCGCGATCGAGTTCGATCGCCGTTGCTTGAATCTCGATTTACCCACATTCCAAAATCCGATCGCCACTTCCTGAAAGATTCCAGCAGCTCGATATCTCCTGTGGGTGGCAGCCTGCCAAAGTCTCTTAATTTTAAGTTAAATGGCGGTTCATCTTCTCGGATTTCCAAAGTAATTGGGAATCCTCGATCGCAGCTTCCGTCCATGACGGTGAGAATGACTTGTTTTTTCATAAATTGGATCGCGCGTTTTTTACTGATTAAAAATGTTCTGTGACGCAGGCGCTGCCGAGAACGAGTCGAACGCTAAATTTTTCTCCTGGCTCGACACTAAAATCTAGCAAGAGGGCGTTATCTTTACTGCCAACTTGTTTGTGATATTCCGGTACGATTTCTCCACTTTCATTTAATAGCGTTACTTGCAATCCTGCAGGCAGGTAAGCTGCATCCCCTGACGACGGATAAATCAATATTTTGATGTCGATATCTTCTGCTTGCGGTATCAGTTGGATTGCCAAATTGACCGATCGCTGTCCTCCCAATTCGATCGATTTTGCCCTTTCGACAACTTCTAAGTTTTCAGTCTGAGATGTGCGCGATCGGCTGCGCTGGTTGCGAGTCAATATCAAGGCTACTGGCTGATAACCTTCACCAAATATATTTTGATAAATTTGCCTCATATAAATTAGCACCGAACTCTGCGGGATCTCCCCTAAATCGCTAACGGTGACTTGTAACAATCGGTCCAGGCGTTCGGCTCTGTAAAGTTGTTCTATTCGATCGTATTCCGAGCGATCGCTTTCAAAAGCCAGCAAGGTACTGCCAGCTTCTATTTTTTGTACTATCAAAGGTTTTTCTATAACTTCTCCGAGGCGCTTGACAATTGCTTGTAATTGCAAATTATCGGGATTGTCAATTTCAATTACAATGCGCCACCAAACTTTTTCGGTTTCTCTCGGGTGTCTGTCGGATTGTTTTCGGAACCCTCTTGCCGCCAGTTCCTGGGGAATGTCGATCGATTCAATATCCACAGATGAATCGTAATTTAGCAGGACTTTGAGGTATTTATAAAGGCGATCGGATAACTCATTTCTGGTTTGACCGTAATTTTTTCCGTAAATTTTGGCAATTTCCGATGCTTTTTTACCTGCAAGTATGCCGTGCAAATTGTCTCGATCGTTGGGTGTAATATTTTCAGGTTTTTCTGTTTGCTTGTAAATTCTTTTGGCTTGGCCTAGAGCTTTGTAGAGGTCTTCTAATTTCCAGTTGGTTTCTGCTATTTCTCTCAGTGTTTGTCGGTCCATATCAGCGAGTTAGTAAAAAAAATGGGCGAACTTTATAAAAAGTATGACACTTGTCATATTCAGTCATATCGATTGTAAAATCTGTTTCTCCCTAATCTGGCGATCGCAAATTGAGTTAACTTGGAGACACGACAATGAATAGCAAAGTCTGTTCGAGTATCCTGCTCTTAACGATCGCGATCGCCCTTTGCGAGTTAAGTGTGACACCCGCAAAACAGCGCGGTAGTTCAACTGCTGGCACAACCAAGATTGAGACACCAATGACAAATATGATATCTCAAAGAATTTGCACGGACAAGTACGGCAATCAATATCCTTGCCCTTAATTTCTAGCTGAGAATCTGGAGAAAGGGTTGTGGGGCTTTCCCGGAAAATCGCCTTTACTCCAGACGCTGCCTTGCCTTGCCGATCCAAATATCTTCATCTCGTTCGTCGGAACTACCATAGGCGAGGCAGTTTTTCCAAGCTGCTATTGCTTCTGCTTTCTTCCCAAGATTTTCTAGCACTTCTGCCATGATGCCGTAAGTTAAACCCCGATCGCTCTCTAGTTTAACAGCCTCTTGCAGCTTTCCTAAAGCTTCCTTCCAGCGTCCTTGTTCCTTCCACGCCCAAGCTAAATAAATCAACAATGACGATTTTACTCTCGCTATCGATTCTGCTATCCGATCGTCCTCAACTTGTTCTTTTTCGTTTTCAATTAGATTCAAACCGACATGGCTTCTTTCAATTGCTTTTGTCCAGTTTTTATATTCAGTGACGTACAAGCGAGCCAATTTACAGTAAGCAGCCGCAAAGCCGCGAAATGCTGCTTCTCGATACAGTTCGATCGCCCCATCATATTTTTCTGCATCTTCATAAATTAATGCGAGATTGTAGTAACTTGCTGCATTATCTGGATTGAGTTCGATCGCTAGCTCGAACTGTTTTCTCGCTTCAACTAAGTCGCTCGCTAATTTTAATTCAAAACCGAGATTGTTAGCCTCGATCGCTCCATTGTTTACCTTAATATTCTGCTCTGGCAGTGCTGGATTTTCGCTTGCAGCTAGCGCCGTTAACTCTGTTTCTTTAACTTCACCAGGTTCGGCTATCTCTTGCCAATTTAGTTCTAAAATTTCACAGTATGCTTTAAAAATATCTGAGTCAACTTTGCGGGTGCCGTATAAAAAAAATTTCCAGCTTTCATGGCTTACTCCGGGATAAAAATACTCTGCTTTTTCTGGCAAATTCGGATCGAGAATCTTGCTGGCTTTGCGCAGCACTTCCTGACTCTCTACAATCCATTTTTTCCGTTCTCTCGCTTCCTTTAAGATTGGTTTAGCTGACTCGCGAGTTTTAAGTTTTGTTCTCCTACAGCTCATTGTTTTTATTTTCAATATATTCAGAAATTTCACGGTATTTCGGCAATTTCTTGCCAATTGAGTTCTAAAACCTCACAGTACGCTTGAAAAATCTCTGTATCAATTTTGCGCATTCCGTATAGAAAAAATTTCCAGCTTGCATTCGTTATCCCTGGATGGAAAGCATCTCCTCTGTCTTCCCAGTTCGGATCGAGAAGCTTGCTGGCTTTGCGCAGCGGTTCCCGACTGTCTACAGCCCACCCCTGTCGGTTTCTCGCTTCCTTAAGGATTTGTTTGGCAGAATCGCGAGTTTTGAGCCTAGGAATTATACAGCTCATTGTTTTTATTGTCAAGATCTAGTTCGATCGGCAAAAACGAGAATTTTAGCGATCTTAACAGATCTAGCGATCGATCTGAGCAGCCTGCCATCGTAAATACATCAACAAATTGAGCGATCGAGATTTTTTTTGCAAGCGATCTCGTTACGACAATTCTAATTCATTTCTAGCAATTCATCTCAAAATTTGCAAGGCATTACATGAGTTTGTGTTTACTAGGAGAACTAATATGGATACCTTACTCAACTTGAAATCAGCACTTCAATCCTATTCCGATCGCACTCCGGTTGACGAAAACTTGCGCGAACTAATTATCCAAGTTTGTTCGCACCCCCGCGGTAGTTGGTCGCGCAGCAAATCGATGAATCGCTTGTTGATGGCAGTACAGCGCTTGCCAAAATTATCAAGAAGTTCTCATCCCGATTATTGGGATGCCTTTAGTATAACTTGGGAATGGCTGGACAAAAACCTGCACAATTTCTCTCCCAAGAGTTCTCCCCTGCGAGATAGTTTCGTAACCTGGATTAATAGCTTTCTCCGGTATCGCATCAAAGATTTATATACTAAAAGGAATTCGCATTTAACTTACCTGGGAGATACAGAATACGACGAGATTCCCGGTTGTTTTAGCGGTTTTAATTCGGCGATCGAACAACTTGAAGCTGAGGAAAAGAAAAGTTGGGCGCGGGAGATCGAGCAATACATCGAGCGCGATCCGGAAGCAGAATTGCAGGGCTGCCATCCTCGCAACCGTCCCGACTGTAACAGTCAAATTCTTGCTCAAAAATTGTTCTTGCAACCTGCACCTGAAAAAATGACTGCGCTCGCCAGACAGTTAAATATTAGCGCGCAGACTATCGATTCTTTTTGGCGCAGGAAAGGACGGCTAAAAGTGGAATCGATCGCCCGCAAATTGCTGTAAAAAGCTCCAAAACTGAGATTTGAGATTTTAAATTTGAGATTCTAAATTTGAGATTTAGGATTTGAGATTTAGAATTTGAAATTTTAGTGCCTCTGTAGGTTGGGTTGAACGCAGAGAAACCCAACACCATAGTATAGTTAATGTTGGGTAAAGCGAAACGGAGGGTTCATTCTGCAACCCAACCTACGTATATTGTCAACGATCGAGCTGTATTGCGCTAGCCTAGAAGTATATCCGCAAACGGGGGATTTATGCTCCACTTGACATTTACTCAACGGCGAGGCTCCGATCGCGGGCGATCGAACGCTAAAATCAGTAAAACCCAAATACTCGCTGCTGTAAATACTTGGCTGTCGATCGGTCTGCTGTTATCTGTGACTGCTTGCGCCAACAGCCCCAACAGCAAGGCACTAGAAGAATCTTTTGCAGCAGATCCCAGATTGCAAGAAACACCGCTGCCCGTCCCCGTTCCTCCCCCCGCGACGGCAGTTGATAATAGCACAACTGTCAAACTACCTGCCGATTTCCCGACGGAGATTCCCCTGTATCCTAACGCTCAGTTGCTCGCAGTCGATCGACCTGATGGCTCATCCGAAAAGAATGTCCGACTGCGCTGGGAGACTAAAGATCCGGTGAATTCAATTCAAAACTTTTACGCCACAGAATTTGCGCGGCGCAACTGGGAAATCACCAGCACTCCCGCAACAGAAAGCCAAGGTTCTTTAGTTGCCAAGCGCGATAATTTGCGCGTTTCCGTATCGCTTTCTCCTACTCAAAAAGTCGGAAGTCCTACAGAATTTGGCATCGAATACGGCAATAATAATGAAGAAGTTGCTGCCAGCCCGCAACCCAACAATTCCGCATCTAGCCCATCTCCAAGTCCGCTACCAAATGCGCCTAATTCAGGTGAAACTTCAGCAACACCATCACCATCGGCGAAAGCGGAAACCGCTGAAGAAAACAGCCAAATTCCCCAACAATTGCAGGAGTACGCGGCAGATTTAGCTCAGTTGGGAGTGCTGAAAGTGCGATCGAAACCCGGTGCCGATTTGGAAGCAGCCAGTACCTTGCCCGAACCGAACAAAGCGATTACCCGCCGCGAATATGCCCGCTGGTTAGTAGCTGCTAACAATCAGATTTTTGCCAGCCGCCAAGCCAAACAAATTCGATTGGCAACAGAATCTAGCGAACCTGCTTTTTCCGACGTAACGAAAACCGATCCTGATTTTCCTGCAATTCAAGGTTTGGCAGAAGCAGGTTTAATTCCGAGTTCGCTTTCGGGACAAACTAAAGATGTCAAATTTCGCCCGGATGCGCCTTTAACTCGGGAGACAATGATTTTCTGGAAAATACCTTTAGATACCCGTCAAATTTTACCTGCTGCTAACATTGAAGCTGTCAAAGATAAATGGGGTTTTCAAGATGCGTCGAAGATTGACTCGCAGGCATCGCGGGCAATTTTAGCCGATTTTAATAATGGAGACTTGGCAAATATTCGCCGAGTTTTTGGTTTTACTACTTTGTTTCAGCCCAAGAAATCTGTCACCCGTGCCGAAGCTGCTGCAAGTTTGTGGTATTTCGGCGTTCAAGGTGAAGGATTGTCAGCTCGAGATGCCCAAGAAGCTAAGTCTCAAACTAATTAGGGCTTGCTGAATAAGTCTTTTGGTGAGGGGGGAATAGGGCATTGGGCGAAGCGAAGCGGAGGGATTGGGCATTGGGCATAGGGCATAGTTTTTCTCATCTCTATGCGATAGTCCCGCACTAAATCGATCGCAAAAGGCTCAAAACCCTTGCTCTCGGGGGCTGAGAGTTTTATTCAGCAAACCCTAATTAGTAGGGTGTATTTTCTTGGGTGTTTCCTCTGAATTTAGATCCCCCTAAATCCCCCTTAAAAAGGGGTACTTTGAGATTTTTTTGAAAAAATTGGCAATCTCGTCATTGATAATCGATTCTTTAACGAGATGCTAAAATTAAACCGTACCATTTATCTATTGGCACTTGTTTTCTCACTTTAAATCCCAAACTTTCGACAACTTGTTTTGCCGACTCGTGAGAGTGACCGAGCCATAAATGATATTCTAAAGAAAGGTGTTGCACGCACTGCCAAATATCCCGATCTTCAAACAGCAACCATTCGGCACCTTCACAATCTACTTTAGCTAAATCGGCGCTGCCACCGAGACGTTCGATCGCCCTCTGCAGCGATACCATCGGAATGCTGCCGCTTTTGCTAACACTCGATCGAGTTTTTCCCGATACTTCCCCAATGTCGAGCATTACTTTGCCATCTGTTGCCCCTACAGCTTGCATGAAATAGGTAAAATTTGCTATTTGAGACTGGTTTTTGAGATAAACTTCGAGGTGAGGATTGGGTTCGTAAGCATGAATCATTGCTGCGGGAAATCTATTGCGGGCAGCGATCGGAAATAAACCGACATTTGCCCCAACATCAATAATCTTCATCAAAGACGGCGGTAATTGTTCCACTCCGTAACAGTCATCAAGCAGCACTTCGATAAATTCACCATCCATGCCTCTTTCTACAGGCAAATTTAACGCTCGGCGTTGGTCTCGAACGATCGCACTTGCGGGCAAATTAAAATTAGCCACTCGATCGAACTTAATTCCCAATCTCCGAGCCCGAATTTTTCGTTGCAACAGTCGGACAACCTTAGCAAACAGCATAATAAAAAATTACCAAAAATTAAGGATATCGCAGTCTGAAAAACGGCACTATCAACTATCAACTATCTCTCTGCGACCTCTGCGCTCTGGAGCGGTAAAAAGATCTAGCTCGCAAATGAAATAAAATTATTATTTGTATCTTAACCGACACTCACCAAGGCAAAATAACAAATGTTAGAGTTCGATCGACTGTTCAAAAATATCGAAGAATTAGTAATGCTGCATTCTCCCAGCGGTGCCGAGTCAGAAATCAACCAGCGGTTGATAGAAAAATTCGCAGCCCTAGGAGTAAATGCTTGGTTGGATAGCGCCGACAACGCCATCGCCATGATTCCGGGGCGCAATCGAGAAAAGTCGATCGCCATTACCGCCCACAAAGACGAAATAGGAGCCCTAGTCAAAACCGTCGGTTCCCAGGGGCGGGTGGAAGTTCGCAAATTGGGTGGCGCGTTTCCTTGGGTGTATGGCGAAGGCGCAGTTGATTTGCTGGGAGACAAGCAAACAATTAGCGGCATTCTCTGTTTCGGTTCCCGCCACGTTTCCCACGAATCCCCTCAAAAAACCCACCAGGAAAGAACCCCGCTGAATTGGGAAAATGCCTGGATTGAAACTAAGTGTAGCACTGCGGAATTAGCCGAGGCGGGAATTCGACCGGGCACGCGGATGGTGGTGGGAAAGCACCGCAAACGACCGCTACGCTTGAAAGATTGTTGGATAGCAAGCTACACCCTCGACAATAAGGCTTCTGTAGCGATTTTGCTGGATCTGGCGCAGCGTTTGCAAGAGCCTGCGATGAACATTTATTTGGTAGCATCAGCGAAGGAGGAAGTCGGGGCGATCGGGGCTTTGTATTTCACGCAGCGGCAGCAGTTGGAGGCGCTGATTGCTTTGGAAATTTGCCCCCTAGCGCCAGAATACCCGATCGAGGATGGCGAAAACCCGGTGTTGCTATCTCAGGACGGCTACGGAGTTTACGATGAAGGGTTGAACGGGGAATTGCGCGCCGCAGCCGATCGCGCGGGCGTCGAGGTACAATTGGCAGCAATTAGCGGTTTTGGCAGCGACGCTTCGATCGCCATGAAATTCGGTCATGTTGCCCGCGCCGCTTGTTTGGGCTTCCCCACCCAGAACACTCACGGGTTTGAAATCGCGCATTTAGGGGCGATCGCCAACTGTACGCGCATCTTGGAAGCTTACTGCAACGGGCTTTCGGACGAATCGTAGGCTGTTTGCGACACACCTTGAAAATTTCTAATCCCCAATCCCCAATCGAAAATCGTTCGATCGCTAATTTCTCTCCCTCCTCCACTCCCCTCCCCTGCCCTCTCAAATGAATAGAAAAAATTTTTTCGCAAAGTAGTTGACAGACATGGAGAGATTGGTTATAGTAATAAAGGTGCGAAACACAAGCGCCCCCATCGTCTAGAGGCCTAGGACACATCCCTTTCACGGATGCGACGGGGATTCGAATTCCCCTGGGGGTATCAACAAGTTAAATATCAACAAGTTAAATATCAACAAGTTAAATATCAACAAGTTAAATCCGAGCGTGCGGGTGCGTCGCGATCGAAAATTTTCAAATTTGTGTAGCAAATCTTAACTGCGAGTCACCAGAGGATACTTTCACGTGAGTTTCCATTGGATATTTCAAATATTGTCGCAAAGTGTACCCGCGACAAACCATCCGATATTTTAACCCTACGATATTTTAAAGGAGCGAGTGAAACGGGGAAATTGTTAATGGAGCAATTGAAAAAAATTCTCCCACTCTCCCTCTATTCCCTCTCCCCCTGTTCCACTCTCTCCCACCCATCACCAAGGAGTAACTTGAGCCCTGCCTCCTGGTGTAAAAACTACTCGGAAATCAGCCAGCGGTTCCGCAGGTGGTCTGGTGCCGACAGGTTTGTAAAGCAACTCAGATAAAAGTTCATCGCTAGTTCGATCGACCGTTCCGGAATTCTCCGATTTGTAACCGACAACCGCCCCATCTTTAGCCACACTCACTCGATAAACCGATTCATTCTCAACACCAGGCTTACCTTGCAAAACCCCATCAATTTGCTCCGAAAGTTTTCCCCTTAGCACATCAATTTCCGTCGGATCGGTAATCGGCCCTGCTGCCTCTGGAGTACCCCCAACACCTGATTCCAAAGCTTCAGATAGCGGAGTCGGGCTGGACTTTGGCGAACTCGGCAGCAAACCGTCCGATTCCGGAGCGGGACTCGGCGAACTCGGCAGCAACTCGCCATCCGCCGGCGTCGGGTTGGGGCTCGGCGAACCAGCACTCTCTGGCGTCGGGTTGGGACTCGGCGAACCAACACCCCCTGGCGTCGGATTGGGGCTCGGCGAACCAACACCCTCTGGCGTCGGATTGGGACTCGGCGAACCAGAACCCCCTGGCGTCGTCGTACCGAGATTTTGACCCGCAGCATTGGGTCTGGGAACGGGATCTCGCGGTCGCTGCACTTCCGGCACCGGCACCAAGAAAAACGCCATCGCTGCCACAGCCAAAGCCGAAACGCCCACCGCAGCAGGCAAAACTCGCTTCGCTACGGGTTCTGTTGGTTTGACGTGGCGCTTGGAAACGGGGGTCAATTGCAGGGACAATTCCGGCAGGGTTTGCGTGTCGGCAAAAAATTGGTCGATCGCCTCTACCAGATCGAATAGCTGTACGGTGGTTAAATTGAGTTCTACCGACAAGGGTGTTTTTTCGGCGATTTGGGTGCCGTTGACTGGTTCGGCAGGTAGAACGGTCAATCGGTGCGAATTCTCGTTAACTTTGTGCAACTGTACCAATGCCGGAATGGTAGCTTGTCTGTCAGCAGCGCGCACTCCGCTGATAAATTCTTGAGCGTAGGTGCTGACTGCTTTTACCAAGCTTTCAAAAAAGTCCCGTCCCCCTGTTAGGGGTTCTGCCATACCGCTCAAATAGCATTCAGCGCTCATCAGTATCGAAAGCACCGGCCGGATTTCTAACTGGCTGGCTGCCGATCCGTCGCTCAATCCTTCTAAAACTAAGGTGCAGTTTGGCAGACTGTACTGACGCCTAATAGTCATTTTTATTCCACTTCTCCATCAAACAGACTCACCCAAAACCGCTGCATTCCGGCTGTACCAGTACAAAATAACAGTTTTCCCAACAAGGAAACAGCTAGTTCGTCAAGCTTCTCATCGGAATCGTAAGCGGCCACTAGCGATCGCCTCGGATTCATGCGCGATCGAAAGTGAGCTCGAAACCTTTCTAAATACTCCGCCAGCGGCAAGTGCTGCTTGAGGGGGATATTTTTCGATCGCAACTGCTGGGAGTCTAGCAGCAACTGGCGAATTGTGGCGGTTAACTTGCGCGCCAAATTGCAGGCGATGACTACTAGCGCTTTTGCCTCTAGAATACTCAGCGTTCGGCGCTGGCTGTAGCGCCTCAACGGGTTAGTATTGCGCAGCAGCCACAGGGAAACCCGATTTTTAATAATCGAATCCAATTCCAGTTCCCTTGACACTGCCAGCATTTCTTCTGCACCTCCGAGATACAAGGCTTCGATCGCTAGCAACATCAGGTCAATTTGCAATCTGGCCCGGCGGGGACACCCGCCACCGGCGGGCGACAAGTCCGGCAAACTGTCTAAAATTAAGGGGTTTGACTCGGTAAGCGAAGTTTCTAACGGCATTACGATCGGGGCAACATCCATTCCAACACACTATACGGGTACGCGGGGTCTCAAACAAGGTAATTTTGGCATCCTAGACCCCTCTGGGATACTTTAATTTCGATCGTTCGATTCGATTTCTGATTTTAATTTAGCAGCTAGCGGCTCTTGCGGGCGAGCGTTCTGGAGAGGGGCACAGCGAGATACAACTGCTTTCAACCGCGTCATATCAAATCCTGTCCATTCCCTCTAATATTGTATGACAGCCATCGTAACTACCAGAACACAGGCTGTTCGGTGAGATATCTCCTACTAATAAAATGCTGTTGCGGGAGCAGACTAGAGGCTAGAATTATATCGCTCGTGGCGTACAATTAAAATTTAACGAGACGCGCTCTAGGCGAAGGATTGCGAACGTTAACCATCCACCACCAAAACTTCGTATATGGTGGGTTTCCTGGAGGTTTTAGATGAATGTTTTTCCATTTCCTACTGTTTTGGTACAAACTTTAATTTTGTTTGTGGCGATCGCGATCGAAGCGCGGTTCCTGCAAAAATTACTTAAACTCGCTCCCAGAAACAGCGTTGAATATGCAGCCATCCTCAATCTATCTTCCGCTTGCGTGGGTTGGTTAGTGTTCTTATGTCTTGAATTCGCAACAACCTTGGACCAATCAATAATCCTGTCTAAAAAATAATTTATCCCGAAATCTGCCCGCTACAAAATGCTTTTAATGTGTTTTATTCTCTTGTTTAACCGCTGTTTCTCTTTTCGCAAAAAAAATTGTAGCTCCCGCGTCATCAGTCAGACTAATCTTTCCGTTGAGGCTATTTCCTTCAACAATTCCCCGCAGTTTCACAAAGCTTTTACCGCCCGCTGTTTGCTCGCCACTGCAACCCGCTAAATTTTCTACTTTACCTGACAAACTTAATCCTTGATTTTCCCACTTGCCGCTTAGAGATAGTTTGTCCTCGGCAGTTGTTTTAATATCGGTTTCGCTGCTGCCCGCTCGCAATTTTCCGCTCAGATAAACACCAGATTGCTCGATTGTCAATACCAAAACATCAGATTTCAGGCATTCTGGCAAACTTTTACGATCGAATCGATAATTGCCGGCAATTGCAGGAGGCGCTTTTAAATTTGTTTCGCCACAGACAGTTACTACTTTAAACAGCACGCCAACAACGGCGATGGAAACACTGTAAAATGTTAATAATTTGACGTTTAGTTTACTCATAATTAAGGAAGAAGAGGGAGAGAGGGCGAGAGGGGAGAGTGAGAGTTTTAAGTTTTAAGTTTTGAGTTTTGAATTTTGAACTGTCTTTAACTCAAAACTCAAAATTCAAAATTCAAAAATACTTATCAACTATCAACTAACTTTGAATGAGTAGCGAAGACAAATGCGATCGAGCTTTAACATAGCACCTAGCAATTAATAGCGAAGAGTGACACTGCACGGCCAATTCATCAGTATACCGCCCCAAAGTTTGGCGTTCCATTCCCCATTCCCGACTCGTACCGGCAATCGTCAAATCGGCATTAGCAGAAGCAGCTACCACCGCTTGAATCGGTTCGGCAGCTTCTACAATCGGAATTTCAATGCGCGATCGCACTACCACCGGCAGCCGATCCATCACTCGCTGAAATTCGTAACTCAGCTCGTTTTGAACTTCACCAGCAATCCTCACCCGCAACACTGTTAAACGGCGTTCCTCGCTATTAATTAACAGTCTCAGAGCCAATTCTAAACCCAGATCGTCGTGAATGTTTGCCGCGTAAGGAACTAACAAATTATTCAACTTTTCCCGGCCTCTGTCAGCAAAAATTGCCACATCTACTTTCGCATTTCCCAAAATTTGTCCGACGCGCCCTCCCAAACGGTTGCTGCTAAAAGTAGGTCGGTGCCATCCTACTAAAATTAAATCCGCGCGATCGAGTTCCGCAATTTGTGCTGTTTCTCCGGCTACATCATTAGTAACGCGGACGATCGGATGCACCAATTTTCGGGCTGACGGCATACCCAAACTATCGATTAATTCTGATAGTTTTGAGTGGCGTTCTTGAATAATCCGATCGGCCTCTGCAGGCGTACTTTCAAAAGCATAATCTTCATCTAATTCTATCAAACTCAGGGGATGAACCACCGCTGACTGCAAATCTTGACCCTCTTTACTGGCAGGAGATTGCGCCAGCGCTACCGCCAATTGCAGCAAACCTTTTTGCGTGCTGGGATTGGCAACCGGTACTAAAATTCGATAAGTTTGCAGCAGTTTTTTTCCTACTATGTCTCCGCCATTTTTAGCTGTTTGCAAATCTTCTAATTCGGCATCATCCGAGTTAACTTCAGAAATATCTAATCGAATCAGCCGTTTGGGATAAGTCAACTCTAACAGAGGCGAAGTCATAAAAGTTGTTACTAAAGCCATAATTACTAACATTGTAAATAGCAGCGGCGAAACCACCCCCAGAGACAGACCGATATTCAGTACAATTAACTCAGTCAAACCGCGAGTGTTCATCATCCAACCCAGCGCCGAAGCTTCGCGGTTGCTGATGCCGCAAACTCTAGCAGCAGCGTAAGTACCGACATATTTACCGACAATTGCTACTCCCAAAACAGCCGCGCACAGCAGCCACAATTCGGGACTGTTGAGCAAGCCAATTTCAGTCCGCAAACCACTGTAAGCAAAAAATACTGGCAGCAAGAATATCAGTACAAAATCTTCGGTTTTTTCCGCTAATTCTCTAGTCAGTCCCGCATTTTTTGGCATGACTGCACCCAGCAAAAATGCGCCGAAAATTAAATGAATGCCGATCCATTCAGTTATTAAGGCAGAGGCTACAACTCCCATATAAATTCCTGACAGCACTAACTGAGTTAACCTGCCGGTGCGATTGTAATGCTTGGAAAGTCGCTGCAAGAACCAGCGAACTACAGTCAGCATGAAAGCAATGTAAATTAAAGATTCAACAATAGTTGGCAAAGCACCGACGATCGAATTAGTTCGAGTAACTGCGATCGCTGCTGCTAGCAAACACCAAGCTGTCACGTCATCTACCGCGGCACAAGTCAAAGCTAGCGTTCCTAACTTAGTATTTTGCAAGTTATGTTCGGTAATAATCCTCGCCAGTACCGGAAATGCCGTAATTGACATCGCTGCTCCCAAAAACAGGGCAAAAGCCGTAAAAGAAACGCTGTTATTTGACACCAACGGATACAGCATCAGTGCTAGCAAGCTTCCTAGCGAAAAAGGCACGAGAATGCTGACGTGGGAAGTCAAAATTGCTATATCTAAGTTATTTTTTAGGTATTTGGGATTCAGTTCCAAACCAATTAAAAACATAAAAAATATCAGACCAACCTCAGACAGTACGTTGAGGAAAGGAACCGCTTCTGCTGGAAAAAGTGCTGCTGCGAAATCTGGCGCTATTAAACCCAATAAAGACGGACCGAGCATAATTCCGGCGACAATTTCTCCGATGACTTGGGGTTGTTTGATCCAGCGGAAGCCCAAACCGACAAGTCTGGAAAGCGCGATGACAATTAAAACTTCAACTAAGACTAAAATGGCGATCGGCATGGTATTTAATGAAGGAAGAAGGAAGAAGGAAGAAGGAAGAAGGAAGAGGGAAGAAGGAAGAGGGAAGAAGGAAGAGAGTATAGGGGGGAAGGTAACAGGGACAAGGATTTAGTTATCTGTGAAGTAAGGAATCAAGAAAAAAGAGTGAGTTATCCTTTTTCTGTCAAGGCGAACGCTGCAATCGGAGTGTCTATTTCTTATCGTTTGTGAATCAGTCCAACAGGACTCGCGCATCAACTGAGCAATTGTCTCACAGGCTAACAAAAACACTGGAAATAATAAATCTTGATTTTAGTTTTGAGGGAACTGTTGCCCTCTAAGCTAGCGAGTGCGGGTACTTTCCCCATCGCTGCGATCGCCCTTTCGAGTTGTCAGACAAAGCAGCGCGTACTGTGATAAGCTAGTGAAGTTGTTTAAATTCGCACATCCGGGTTTTCGGGTGTTTCCCAGGCTCAAACCCTGAGAAATACGACTGGATGGAGGATTAACCCGAATCAGGAGTTAAAAATACAATGCCAGTAGTCAGTTTGGCTCAAATGTTAGAGTCAGGGGTTCACTTCGGACACCAAACGCGCCGGTGGAACCCGAAAATGTCTCCCTACATTTTTACAGAGCGCAACGGAGTTCATATCATCGACCTCGTGCAAACCGCTCAGCTCATGGAAGACGCTTACGATTACATGAAAGTAGCCTCCGAAAAAGGCAAAAAGTTTCTGTTCGTGGGTACTAAGCGTCAAGCTGCCGGTATTGTAGCGCAAGAAGCCCAACGCTGCGGCGCTTACTACGTCAACCAGCGCTGGCTGGGGGGAATGCTCACCAACTGGACGACGATTAAATCGCGGGTAGAACGCCTCAAAGATTTGGAGCGTCGCGAGGAAACAGGCGCTCTCGATTTGCTCCCGAAAAAAGAAGCTTCGGTGCTGCGCCGGGAAATGGTCAAGCTCCAAAAATATCTGGGCGGGATTAAATCAATGCGCCGCATTCCTGACGGAGTGGTGCTGGTAGACCAGCGCCGGGAGTATAATGCGGTGTTGGAATGCCAAAAATTGGGAATTCCAATCGTGTCTTTGCTGGACACAAATTGCGATCCCGACTTGGTGGATATTCCGATCCCAGCTAACGATGATGCCATTCGGTCAATTAAGCTAATAGTGGGCAAGTTGGCTGATGCCATCTACGAAGGCCGTCACGGTCAGCTTGAAAGCGACGCCGAGGAATACGAAGATTACGAAGGTGCTTACGACAGCGGTGAAGACGAGGGCGAAATCGAAGGATTAGACGATTCCGAAGATGTATATCCCGACGACGAGGAAGGGGACGCCGACGAATAAATCGATCGATTTTAGATTTGAGATTGTAGATTGGGGAGCGAGCATTGATGGTTGGTGATTGACGATTTGAGTGACCGATCGATTGTGATTTGAAGTTTGCCGATAATTGCACGATCGTCATTATTTACAAATCGAACTTGAATCAAACATCTTAAAAAAATCCCCGCTCCAAAATCTAAAATCTCAAATAGCATGACTAACAACTAATTCTGATTGGGAACTGAGAGAAGATGGCGGACATATCTGCAAAACTTGTGAAAGAACTCCGCGACAAAACAGGCGCGGGCATGATGGACTGCAAAAAAGCCCTTACCGCAAATGAAGGCGATTTAGATAAATCAATTGAATGGCTGCGCAAAAAAGGTTTGGCTGGGGCCGACAAAAAAGCGGGACGAGTTGCCTCTGAAGGACTTGTAGGCAGCTACATTCACACCGGCGGGCGCGTCGGGGTACTGGTGGAAGTTAATTGCGAAACTGATTTTGTGGCGCGCCGCGAAGAGTTTCAAAATTTGGTGCGGAATGTTGCCATGCAAATCGCAGCTTGTCCGAACGTGGAATACGTGAAAGTTGAAGATATCCCAGCCGAAGTTGTCGAAAGAGAAAAGGCCATTGAAATGGGCAAGGACGATTTGGGCAACAAGCCGCAAAATATCAAGGAAAAAATCGTTCAAGGGCGGATTGACAAGCGCTTGAAAGAGCTATCTTTGATGGATCAGCCTTTTATAAGAGATCAGAATATCTCCGTGGAAGAGTTGATAAAACAAACGATCGCCCAATTAGGAGAAAATGTTCAAGTCCGCCGCTTCGTGCGTTTTGTATTGGGCGAAGGCATTGAAAAAGTAGAATCTAACTTTGCTGATGAAGTAGCAGCGCAAATGGGCGGCCAATAATCAAAAATTAAGTTTGAGACAAGACTCTATTTGTAGGGTGCGCACTGCGCACCTTATTCGATTTTAGATTTTAAATTTTAGATTTGAGATGCGATCGTTTAAGATTTGAATTTTAAAATGTGAGATCGGATAATTACTAACTTAAGAGTCGAAAAATATCTAAAAATTTATCTGCGTTTATCTGCGTTTATCTGCTGCAATCTGCGGTTTTCCACAAGATATTAAGATCGAGTCAAGTTTTTTATATTTAATTGAATTAAAGCGGAGAAATCTAGTGGCCACAAGAGAGCGAATAGAGCAAGATTTAGCAGCACTTGCCGAGGCACTCGCCGCCTTGAATTTAGAGTTTCGCAGTGCTTACGAAGGTTATTTGAGTGCTTTGGGACAAGCAGTGAAGCAACAATTAATTTTGGCTGGCTACCACATTTGCACGCAAGCAGCGCCGGAAGCATTTCTCCAACTTTCTTTCGACAGGCGGCAAAATTTGCAGCAATCTTTGCGACTTTTGGCAACAGGAACTAGAGAAAAACTCCGCTCGCTCATGAGTGAAACTAACGAAGAGAAAGAAAGTGCAGAAGAAGTTGAATCGCCGGCGGATAACGATCGAGTGCAGGCGGAAAATTACCTGCTATCAATTGCCAATTCCCCCGAAAGTTTGGCGCGCTGGCAAGATAGTGTCGAACGGGCGATCGCTAATATTATTAAAATGCTTTCTCGCGATGCAAATCGCGTGCTCCAACAGTCGGGAATCGTGCCGAGACAACTGCCAGAACCTGTTTTAGAAGCAGCTTCTCAAGCTGAACCCTCCGGCGAGGGCGGCGTGGCCGGACAGCCGAATATATTGAGTTTAATTGTTGAAACTGATGTTTCTTCTGTTTCTTCGGAATCGGAAAACTTGTTAGAAACACCAACTAATACGGCTATGCACGTTACAGCTATTAAGCTGCGATTGTCAGAAATAGAGTTTGCTGATGCTAACATTTCGGTTTGGCGGCAGCAAATTCGCAATTTGTCTCTACGGTTAAATTCGATCGGGCGCGATTATCAGAAAAAACGCCGGGAATTAGCTGTGGTGGAAGCAGAGTCGGCATGGCGATCGAGTTGGTTTGAAGATTAGTTGTTCGGGAGTTTTGAGTTTTGAGTTTTGAGTTTTGAGTTGATAGTCGATAGATTGAGAGTTGAGAGTTGATAGTTGATAGCTGATAATTGACTAATAGACATCTGGCTCTCATTAGGTTGTTGCCCTTATGGGGCAAGGCTTCCACAATCTTTTTACCAGATGTCTAATCGGAACTTACCCCCGGAGGGGGTAGTTTCGGTGGCTGTATTCTTTGAGCTGTATTAGTTTTAGCCATTTGGCAGTGACAATTGTGTAGCCATGTAGTAATGGTTTCATAAGAAATGAATTTCGTGCGGGGGGTAAGTTCCGTCTAATGACTGATGACTGATGACTAATTACTAATTGCTCGTGTAAAATAAATCTAAAATCTAAAATCTAAAATCTAAAATCTAAAATCGATATGAGTAATTACGAACCAGAATGGCAGCGGTGGCAAAAAGCCCTTTCAGTAGAAGCCGATCGCGGTTTTAACGACATCCAAGGGAGTCAATACCGCTTTAGCGAATTTCTCGCCCTCAGCTTGAGACAACTCGCTGCTGCGGCACCGAATAATTGGCGCGATCGATCCCGACAACTAGCGGCAGAATTTGACCTCTATCCCGAGAAAGATATCGAAGAACGCCGTTTTTTAATCGCACAAACCAGCGGTTTTATAACGCAAATGCAGCGAATTTGGGAAACGGAAAATACGCAACAAATCAACAACTATCAAGCTTCCGAGGCGTCAATTGCTACTCCCAAAACCGCACCGCTGAATTCAGCACCCGCACCGTTAAGCCTCACTTTAGACCAAGCTTTGACCCGCGTTACCGGCATCGGTCCGGCCAACGGCAATCGCTTGGCAAAATTGGGTTTGTACACCGTACACGACCTGCTTTATTACTATCCTCGCAACCACATTGACTACGCAAAACAAGTACAGATTCGCGATTTAGTAGCAGGAGAAACTGTTACTTTAGTAGCCGAAGTAAAACGGTGCAATTGTTTTTCCAGTCCGAAAAATAAGAAACTCACAATATTAGAAGTAATCTTAAAAGACCGCACCGGGCAAATTAAACTCAGCCGTTTTTTTGCGGGACCTCGCTACAGCAATCGCGGCTGGCAAGAACATAAAAAACGCGAATACTGTCAGGGCGCGATCCTGGCAGCTTCGGGATTGGTGAAGCAAAACAAATACGGGATTACTTTAGAAAATCCCGAATTAGAAGTATTGGATGATTCCGGAAGTACGATCGAATCTATGAAAGTCGGTCGGGTGATACCGGTTTACCCGCTGACGGATGGCGTGGATGCGGGTATAGTGAGGCGGGGAATTGTGGCTGTGACGCCCGCCACCAAACTGCTGCCGGAATCTCTGCCCGAAGATTTGCGCGAAAAATATGGTTTGATGGGAATAGCGGATGCCGTTACTAACATTCATTTTCCGCTCGATCGAGACTGTTTGGCAGCCGCCCGCCGCCGCTTAGTTTTTGATGAGTTTTTCTACTTGCAATTGGGACTTTTGCAGCGCCGGCAAGCGCAAAAAAAAGCTCAAGCTAGCGCCATTTTGATGCCCAAGGGCAAGTTAATCGAACATTTTTATGAAATATTGCCTTTTGCTTTAACTAACGCCCAACAAAGAGTAATTAACGACATTTTAAACGATTTAGCATCGCCGGAACCGATGAATAGATTGGTGCAGGGCGATGTCGGTGCGGGAAAAACCGTAGTAGCTGTGGTGGCGATGCTAGCAGCAATTCAATCCGGCTATCAAGCAGCATTAATGGCACCGACGGAAGTTTTGGCAGAACAGCATTATCGCAAATTGGTAGGCTGGTTTAATTTGATGCACTTGCCAGTGGAACTGTTAACTGGTTCGACAAAAATAGCCAAGCGTCGGGAAATTCACAGCCAGTTAGAAACGGGAGAATTGCCTGTTTTGGTGGGAACTCACGCGCTGATTCAAGATACTGTAAACTTTTATAAATTGGGTTTGGCAGTCATTGACGAACAGCACCGATTCGGCGTACAGCAGCGGGCAAAATTGCAGCAAAAAGGCGAATCTCCTCATGTATTAACGATGACAGCGACTCCGATTCCCCGCACTTTGGCGCTGACTTTGCACGGCGATTTAGATGTCAGTCAAATTGACGAATTGCCGCCGGGAAGGCAGGCGATTCAAACAACTGTTTTGTCTTCCAAAGAACGCAGTCAAGCTTACGATTTAATCCGGCGGGAAGTGGCTAGCGGGCGTCAGGTTTATGTAGTGTTGCCGCTGGTGGAAGAGTCAGAAAAATTGGACGTGCGATCGGCCATTGAGGAACAAGAAAAACTGCAAGCTAGCGTGTTTCCTGAGTTTAAGGTGGGTTTGCTGCACGGCAGGATGAGCAGCGCCGATAAAGACGATGCAATTACTAAGTTTCGGGACAAAGAAACGGATATTTTAGTATCTACTACGGTGGTAGAAGTTGGGGTAGATGTGCCGAATGCCACGGTGATGTTGATTGAAAATGCCGAGCGTTTTGGATTGTCGCAGTTGCACCAATTGCGAGGGAGAGTCGGGCGGGGCAGCAGCCGTTCTTATTGTTTGTTAATGCCCGGTTCTAAAGCAACGGAAGCAATGCAAAGAATGAAGGTTTTAGAACAATCTCAAGATGGTTTTTTTATTGCGGAAATGGACATGAGATTGCGCGGGCCGGGTCAGGTTTTGGGTACTCGGCAATCGGGTTTGCCGGATTTTGCTTTGGCGAGTTTGGTAGAGGATCGGGAGGTTTTGGAGTTGGCGAGAGAAGCAGCGCAAATGGTAATTGATAGCGATGAAAGTTTGGATGTTTGGCCTGTGGTGCGGGATGAGTTGGAACGGCGATATCAGCGGATGATGAGCGGGTCTATTTTAACTTAGTTATGAGTTATGAGTCATCAGTCATTAGTCATCAGGATCGACCATCAGTCATTAGTCATTAGTTAGCAGCTTTTTGCGGACTCGCATTCCACACTACGAACCGTTTTGATTGCTGGTAATCGATCGCACATAATATGAAAAACTAAATTCTGAATTTTGGCATGAGTTATGTATTGGGTATCGACGGCGGCGGCACGAAAACTGTTTGCGTTTTAATGGACGAAAATCAAATTATTTTTGGGCGCGGCGAAGCAGGACCGTCAAATTATCAAACTCTAGGAATCGAGGCAACAAAACAATCGATTCAACAGGCAATCGACCGATCGATTTCATCCGCTAATATTGCACGGGATGACTTGAATATCGCAGCAATTTGTCTGGGCTTGGCTGGTGTCGGCCGCCCCAAAGATCTAGAAATCGTGCAAAATTTAGTACAAGATTTGCACTTTACCAAAAGTTTACCAGCAGAGCGATCGACCCAAACTCAAAATACAACTACAGCGGATTGTGCGGGAGCGAGGTATATTTTTTACTCCCCCCAACCAGGGCGGGCAGGGCAGGGCCCCTTGTCGGGGGGGAGTGTACTTGATAAACCTGCAATCTGCTGTATTTGCAGCGACAGCGAGCTCGCCCTTGTTGGCGGCATCGGTTATCCTACTGGCATCGCCGTCATTGCAGGCACCGGATCGATTGTTTTCGGGCAAAACAGCCGAGGAAAAACCAAGCGAGTCGGCGGTTGGGGATATCTTTTAGGCGATGAAGGCAGTGGCAGCAACATTGCAATTCGCGGTTTGCAAGCTGCTTTAAAATTTCACGACGGACGCGGAGAATTTACTACCCTGGCCGCCAAGTTTCAAGAAAATTTATGTCTGAATCATCTTGAAGAATTGATAGAAATAGTGTACAGAAGCGGTTGGGGAGTGAAAGAAATTGCAGCTTTAGCACCGATAGTCGATCGAGCGGCGGCAGAGGGCGATCGAGTGGCAGATGCTATAATAAATAATGCAGTGGCAGAATTAACATTAGCAACAAAAATAGCGATTTCAGAACTATTTAGCCAGACCGAAGAATTTGAGATTGTTACAATCGGAGGTGTGTGGAACGGCGCAGCAAATTGTCGGGGTCGTTTTGCAAGTCAGATCGGAGCGATCGCGCCGAATGCTAAAGTAATTTTACCCAGACACGAACCCGCTTTTGGTGCTGGATTGCTAGCTTTAAAAGCAGTTCGAGGTTGACAGTTGATTGGGAACTCAAAATACAGGCGATCGAAATGTACCTGGGGATTGCTGTTGGGTAGGGCGGGTTTTTAAGATTGTCAATTATGAGCCGGGATAGTTGGCGAACCCGCCCCTACAGGAATTGCGTTCGATTAAGGAGATAATTTTAATCGAAAATCCCAAATCGAAAATCGCTTATCTTCCTTATCTCCCCGATCGTACTGAACTGCTGGTTTCGCAAGATTTTTGCCAAAATTTTAAAATTTTGATTATCAACCTTATCTTCCCAACATTCCCAATTTCAGACTGCCACAATTAAAACATGAAACGAATGCGCGATCGAAAACAAGTTTAGCAGCCAAGCGTTCCTCAGTAAAGTAAAACCGCGATCGGGAGACAAATAATATGATTACTTCTCAGAAATGGCGTTCCGCAACCGCAGCAATTCTCGCCCTCGGAATTGGAGTTACCACCGGCGCACCCTTGATAGTTGCCGCGCCCGCAGCAGCCCAACGAATTTCGGACTATGAGAGGGGAAGAATTTCGCAATTCGGTAGCGAAAGAGTTCCTTCAGGAACAGTAATTCCAGTGACCTATGAAAAAGACAAAGTTATCGTTACCAGTGATGAAAGAGCGCCTTTAACTCTCACAGTAGCCCGAGATATCCGCACTACTAACGGTAGAATAGTAATTCCAGCAGGCAGTCAAATAGTCGGCGAGTTGCAGCCAGTTAGAAGGGGGAGTAGAATAGGTACTCAATTTGTAGCTAGAGAGCTACTTGTCAGCCGCCGCCAACGCTATAGAATTGATGCAAATTCAGGAGTTATTACCCGCACCGAAAGAGTGCAAAGAGGTGCGGGAACCGGTTCTATAGTCCAAAGTGCAGCATTAGGCGCAGCAGCAGCAGCAGCTTTAGCGGGAATCACCGGCGACAAAGCAATCGCTACTGAAGAAGTATTGGGCGGTGCCGGCGTCGGCGCTTTAGCCGGAGTATTGTTAGGGCGGCGGAGTGTTGATGTAATAGTAGTTCGGCCCGAAGAAGATTTGGATCTAAGATTGCGATCGGACATTGTGCTGCGGTAACATGAGATTCCGATCCCCCTAAATCCCCTTAACAAGAGAGACTTTGAGACTCTTTAAAACATTGTCGAGCGATAGCTTTTTCTCCCTCAATCATCCGCTAGGCACAGTATTAAGATTGTGCCTAGCTTTATTAGTTGGCGGAATCATCGGCTGGGAACGCGAACTCAGACACAAACCAGCGGGTTTGAGAACCCACATGCTAGTAAGTTTGGGTTCGGCACTGTTTGTTTTGATACCGCTAGCAATTGGTAAAAACGAAAACGAACGAGACGCCATAGAGCGCGTAATTCAAGGAATTGCAGCCGGAATTGGGTTTTTGGGAGGCGGAGAAATCCTGCGGCAATCCCAGCAGGAAATCGGCGAAGTTGAAGTACACGGGCTGACTTCGGCGGCGGCAATTTGGGTATCAGCAGCATTGGGAACTGCGGCAGGTTGCGGGTTGTGGGAATTGGCATTAATTGGTGCTTTGATATCGGTGTTTGTGTTGAGAGTAATTAAAGAATTAGAGCGCCGGAGTCGAAAATAACAGTAAGGTGCGCACCGCTCACCCTAAACCTCTAAACGCAGTTAGTAAGGTGCGCACCGCGCACCCTACTTTTCATCCTATGATAACTGGTTATAACTTCCAGTCTGTACCTGGAAACCATGTTCAGAGGCTCTGCCTCGTTTGCTGTGCTATTTATTCGGAGGTAAGCGCGATCGAGCGGGCCACTTCCCCAAGGTTTTTGTGAATTTTAATAAACCGGATCTTAAATCATTATTACGTGTCAATATAGGAATGTGAGTTCAATTCTCGTCTTTCCTCATGAGCAAGCAGCGCGTTCTATCAGGAGTTCAGCCAACAGGCAACCTTCACCTAGGTAATTATCTCGGTGCGATTCGCAACTGGGTAGAAATTCAAAGTCAATACGAAAACTACTTTTGCGTAGTCGATTTGCACGCGATTACCGCACCGCACAACCCCGCAACTCTAGCTTCTGACAGCTACACGATCGCGGCTCTTTATTTAGCTTGCGGGATCGATTTAAAATATTCTACCATTTTCATTCAATCCCACGTTCCCGCTCACACAGAATTAGCTTGGTTGCTGAACTGCATTACTCCGATTAACTGGCTCGAAGATATGATTCAGTTTAAAGAAAAAGCAGTCAAACAAGGAGAAAATGTTAACGCCGGCTTGTTGAATTATCCCGTATTGATGGCAGCGGATATTTTGCTTTACGATGCCGATAAAGTTCCTGTTGGGGAAGACCAAAAACAGCATTTAGAACTCACTCGCGATTTAGTTATCAGATTGAACCACCAATTCGGCACGCCCGAAAAGCCTGTTTTGAAACTACCGGAACCGCTAATTCGGACTGACGGTGCGAGGGTAATGAGTTTGACTGACGGCACTCGCAAAATGTCGAAATCCGACCCTTCCGAACAAAGTAGAATTAGTTTGTTAGATTCGCCAGATACAATTAGCAAAAAAATCAAGCGCTGCAAAACAGATGCGGTGCGCGGTTTAACTTTCGACGACCCCGATCGCCCCGAAGCGAGAAACTTACTAACATTATATCTTTTGCTTTCCGGCAAAACTAAAGAAGAAGTTGCAGCCGAATGTCAAGATATGGGTTGGGGACAATTCAAGCCGCTGCTGACAGAAACCACAATTAATGCACTCAAACCAATTCAAGATAAATACAAAGAAATTATGGACGATCGAACTTATTTAGAATCAGTCCTGCGTGGCGGCAAAGAACAAGCAGAAACCATTGCCAACCAAACCCTAACAAAGGTAAAAAAAGCTTTCGGTTATTCTCTACCTCTTTAGCAATTAGTAATGGGGACGGGGCATCGGGCATCGGGCATCGGGCATTGGGAATAGGGCATTGGGCATTGGTTATTATCACCAACTACTGACCTTTCTTCCTTCTTCCCTCTTCATTTTTTCCTCTTTCTTCTTCCTTCTTCCCTCTTCCTTCTTCCCTCTTCCTTCTTCCTTCTTCCTTCTTCCTTCTTCCTTCAAAAAATCATGAACCGTTTTCGCAAAGCTTGCACCACTCCCGGAGAATTTATAATCACCGCCGAAATTACTCCCCCAAAAGGCGGCGATATGACACACACGATCGCGATGGCTGAAGTTCTCAAAAACAGAGTTCACGCGATTAACATTACCGACGGGAGTCGTGCAGTTTTGCGAATGTGTCCGCTAGCAGTTTCGGCAATTTTATTGCAGCATGGAATCGAACCGATTTGTCAAATTGCTTGCCGCGATCGCAATCAAATCGGTCTCCAAGCAGATATCATGGGAGCCCACGCATTAGGTATTCGCAACGTACTAGCACTTACCGGCGATCCAGTCAAAGCAGGCGATCATCCCAAAGCTAGAAGCGTGTTTGATTTTGAATCAGTCAGGCTGCTGCAAGCCATTCAAAAAATGAACGGCGGTACTGACTGGAACGACAAACCTTTAACAGACGGAATTACCGATTTATTTGCCGGGGCTGCTGTCGATCCGCAGAGTTCTAGTTGGTCGGGTTTGCAACGTCGATTTGAGAAAAAATTAGCAGCGGGAGCTCAATTTTTTCAAAGTCAATTAGTGACAGATTTTGAAATTTTGGATAAATTTATGCACAACGTTGCTGCTGGTTGCAACAAGCCAATTTTAGCAGGAATCTTTCTGTTAAAGTCGGCTAAAAATGCGGAATTTATCAAAAAGAACGTACCGGGAGTTCACATTCCCCAAGAGACGATCGACCGTTTGGCAAAAGCAGAACACCCGTTGCAGGAAGGCGTAAAAATTGCAGCCGAACAAGTTAAGCTAGCGCGGCAACTCTGTCACGGAGTTCACATGATGGCAGTCAAGCGAGAAGATTTAATACCTCAAATATTGGATTTGGCAGGAATCGAGCCGATCGGCTAAAATTGAATAATTGTTAGAATTTTGAAATCAACAGGAAAGTCATGGTTCAAACAGCAGACAATCCCGCAGTTTCTGCCGCAGCCGAACAGCATTTTATTTTGCACGGCTTGACTTGGCAGCAATTCAAAACAATTCAAGCTAGTTTTGAAGGAGTGCCGAACGTGCGATTGTTTTACTGGGAAGGAGTGTTAGAAATTGTGACAATTAATAAACCTCACGAGGAAACTCGATGTTTGATGGCAGCACTACTGGTGGATTTTTTTAAAATTAAAAGAATACAATTTTTTCCCAGTGGTGCTTACAGCCAGATAGTTGAGGGAAAAGTCGAGTATCAGTCAGATTTGTCTTATTGCTTCGAGACTAGAAAAGATGTTCCCGATCTGTGTATTGAGATAGTAATTACTAGCGGGAGTCCGATTAAACTTCGGAAATACCGACAGATGGGTGTGCGGGAAGTCTGGTTTTGGGAAGACGGCACACTAGAACTATATCATTTGCGAGAACAGGGTTACGAGCGGATATCCAGCAGCGAATTTCTGCCAGAGTTAGACTTGTCTTTGCTGAAGCGCTGCATTTTATTTGCTTCACCTTTGGATGCGTTGGAAGAGTTTACTAGAGGAATGAACAGTCCGCAAAATTGATGAGCGAATTACCTCTAGCAATAAAAGATTTTCGTAAAGGCATTAGTAAAAATGACTGATTCTGATTTACTCGATCGCAACAATATCAAAGCTGTAGATACCAGCATTTCAGAAGTTACAGTTTACACCGATCGCGCGCGCATCACGCGGCGCGGTACGGTATCGCTGACAGGAAACGAGCGAGAATTAACAATCGCATCTCTGCCTGCTTGCATCGAAACCGAGTCAGTAAGAGCAACCGGTTCCGGTACAGTTGCCGTGCGGATTTTGGGAGTGCGCAGCGAGAGAATTTACACTAGCGAACCTGCGGTCGATCGCATTGCCGAATTAACCCAACAAATCCAAGAATTAGAAACTCAAAAAAGGGCAGTAGAAGAACAAATATCGTCGCGCAGAATTCAACTCAAATTTGTCGAAAACCTCAGCGAAAAAAGCGTTGCTTCCTTTGCCAGCAGCATTGCAAAACAGCAAATCGGTTTGAACGAAACTGCGGACTTGCTAACATTTTTAGGCAGCAATTACAAGAAATATATAAGTGCGATCGGGCAACTGGAAATACAGCGGAATGAATTAGACAAGCAAATCAAAGCAGTGCGCCAGCAATTGCAGCAAATACAAAGACCCAATTACCAGCAAACTTTTAACATCATTGTCGCCGTAGAACCAAGCGGTAGCGGGAGTTTTGACCTCGAAATTTCCTATGTAGCAATGCAAGCTTATTGGACGCCACTTTACGATTTGCGAGTGAAAACTAGCAACAATCAGATCGAACTCTATTACCTAGCCGAAGTCAACCAAAATACGGGCGAAGATTGGACGGGAGTAGCGCTAAATTTATCCACAGCCAAGCCTGGAATGGGAACGCTACCGCCTAAATTAGAACCCTGGTATGTCGATATTCTTCGCCCAAAATTGCCTCCAGCAGCAGAGTTTTACAAGAAGCCGCGAATGGCAATGCGAAGTGCGGAATTAGAGGATGCTGAATACGATGCAAACGAAGTAACAATCCTCGCGAGAGGTTCTCTGGGCGCTACTGCCGCACCCGAACCGATCGAAGCTGAAACAGCTACTGCTAACATATCCAGAGAAGGCAGTACCGTCTCGTTTCAAGTAGGCGGAAATAGCAATATTCCCAGCGACGGCAACCCGCACAAAGTCACTATTTTCAGCGACAATTACCCGTCTCAACCAGAATACATCGCCATGCCGCGTTTAGTCAGTTTCGCTTATTTGCAAGCAATTGTTACCAATCCGATGACAGGTGCAACCCTGCTGCCCGGAACAGCAAATATCTTTCGCGACAACACATTTGTGGGTACAGTACCGTTAGAAAACATATCTCCTGGGCAAGAATTCAAACTAAATTTAGGAATCGATGAGGGATTAAAAATAGAGCGGGAATTAGTAGAAAGACAAGTCGATAAAAAACTGATCGGCAACCAGCGCCGCACGAGTTACGCTTACCGTTTGATGGTAACAAACTTGCAGCAAGTACCAGCAAACCTGACAGTAAAAGAACAACTTCCAGTCAGTCGCAACGAGCAAATTAAAGTGAGGTTAACTCTCACCAATCCCAAGATTGTACCCGGTGAAATGGGACTGTTAGAATGGGAAATTTCTCTACCACCGCAAGCCAAACAAGAGTTATATTACCAATTTGTGGTCGAACATCCCCCTGAATTAAAAGTAATGGGTTTAGAGATTTGATCCCCCTAAATCCCCCTTAAAAAGGGGGACTTTGAGAGCAATTCCTATCTCCATTCTTAAGGAGGGACTTTGAGAGCAATTCCTATCTCCATTCTTAAGGGGAAACTTTGAGAGCAATTCCGGTCCCCCCCTTCTTAAGCTAGGGGGGATAGTCCCATTAGTTTCAACCGCCGACTTTTCCCAACGGAATAGTTATTACAAATTCCGTACCTTTTCCCAACTCAGAAATACATTCGATCGCCCCTCCATGTTTCTCAACAACAATCTGATAGCTAATTGACAAACCCAACCCAGTACCTTTACCCTCCGGTTTAGTCGTAAAAAACGGTTCAAACAATTTACACCGCGTTACTTCATCCATCCCCGGCCCATTATCCTTAATCCGAATCACCGCAAACTTTTCAACCTTCGCACCTCTCCTTTCTCCCTTAATTTCCTCCTGATTTCCTGTGCCAACTTCCTGCTTAATTGCATCGGTTACATCCACTGCATCCGCTACAAAATCTGTTGCGGAACCTTCCTTTATTTCAGTACAAATTGCGATAATATTTGGATGCTTTTCAATTTCATGGTAAGTGCGATCGGCATTAAATTCATCCAAAGCATCGATCGCATTCGAGAGCAAATTCATAAACACCTGATTGAGTTGTCCGCTGTAACATTCAACTGCTGGCAAATCACCGTATTCTTTGATTACTTGAATTGTCGGACGTTCCGGTTTAGCTTTCAAGCGGTGCTGTAAAATCATCAACGTAGTTTCGATGCCTGCATGAATGTCAGTCGGTTTTTTCTCAATACCGTCAACGCGAGAGAAATTCCGCAATGATTGCATGATATCGCGAATGCGATCGATTCCTACCTGCATCGAACCGAGCATATTCGGCAAATCTTCCAGTAGATAATCGGCTTCCATATCTTCTGCTGCTTCTGCAATTTCCGGCACCGGATTCGGATAGTTTTTCTGGTAAAGTTCCAGCAGGCAAATTAAATCTTTTACGTAATCGTTAGTGTGGTGGAGATTGCCGGAAATAAAGCTCACAGGGTTATTGACTTCGTGCGCGACTCCTGCTACTAACTGCCCCAAGCTTGAGATTTTTTCCGTTTGCACGAGTTGAGATTGAGTTTGCTGCAATTTGTGCAAAGATTGTGTTAGCTGGTGCGACTTTTCTTGTTCTTGTGCGTAGAGTCTAGCATTTTCCAGGACGATCGCAACTTGGGAAGTCAGCACTTTTACAACTTGCAATCTTTCCGCAGGAAATGCACCAGCAGCCAAACTATTTTCTAAATATAAAATCCCCGTGAGTTTGCCCTGATAGCTGACTGGGCTGCAAAGAATCGAGCCGGGTTTGCGACTGACAATATACGGATCGGATGCAAACAAGCCATCTGAAACTGCATTGTTCACAACCAAATCTTTTTGAGTTCTGGCTGCATAATTGACGATCGAAACTGGCAAATCTTCACAGCTTTCAACGGGAACAGCTTGCAAGACAACCGCTTGCTTTTGCTCGGCAGTACAAGCGGCTTCGATCGATAATTTGCCATTTTTGTAGAGCATCAGTACAGCTTTTTGAGCCGCAGCATTTTCCAACAAAATCTCGATCGATCGAGCGAGCAACTTATCCAGAACTATTTCGCTGGTAATCGCTTGAGATGCTTTGATTAATGTACCGATATCCAAAATTTTGCCAAAATCGCCGTTGGTGGTTGTTGTTGTGGCGGTAACAGTTAAGTCGCGGCTTTTGGTTTCTTGAGTCAGGGTTTGGGCGACTAATTGAGGATACCTGGCTTCTAAATCTTTAACTTTCGCGATCGCTCCCCAGTGGATGTAACCGTAGTAAGATTCTGTGAGATAAACTAGAGCAATTTTGTCTTTTTTACGAGATAAATAAAACTCGGCTGCCAGTTCGTTAGCGATTGCTGCTTCCTGGATGTATCCCTGTTCTGTTGCTCCTTGAATAGCTTTGTCATAATAATCTGCTGCTTCCCAGTTTCTACCTAAAACACGAGCTGTTTCAGCCTCTACCAAATCGTACTTGTGCTGGTAATTCATCGGAGCGTGGTGCGCCCATTTTTGCATCTTTTCCTGATTTTCTGCTACTTGCATCAAGTATTTTTCTTGTGTGGCACTGCCAGCAGTTGGATAGACAGCGAGGAGTGCCAAGGAATAGTAAAAATTCTGAGCAGCAATAGGCGACCAACTGCCTACCGATTGCACGTATTTTATAGATAATGCAGCGCTGTTAACCGCACTGTTAAAGTCTTTAAACAAATAGGAAAGCATGGATTTAATGAAATGGATGCTAAACAGCACCCAGCCATCATTAATCGCTTCCCATTCCGGCAGCATAGTGGATTCATCAAAAGCCTCACCAATCAAACGACAATTATCTGCTGCCAAACCCCGTAAATTTAAACTCATTTGTCTCCATAGACTGATGTTGGAGGCAACATAATCATTTTTTACCTCGCGCATCAAGTAAAAGTATTCCGCTTGCTTCTGTTCTACAACATCAAGATTTTCTCCTGTAAACAATAGAGAGTTGCAGTAGTTCAAAGCGCAATATCCGCCAAAAATCAAATTGCCAGCTTCCAGACCGCTTTGAAACCCTTCCTGTAAAGCAGCAAAACTTTCTCGCAAGTGTTCTTTCCAGGGTTGAATGCAACCATTAAACATATTGTAAATTTCGCATTTCATGGCATTGACGCCGTATTTTTCCAACAACTTCACAGACAGTTGTCCGGCATGATATCCTTTTTCAATTTCTCCCATGCCACCGCACAAAACTATGCCATAAGAACTGTATGAAAAAGCAGTCAGCGGTGAATAACCTTCTTCCATACACAGCTTAATTTGAGCCAAGATAATAGGCAATAAAATTTCAGGCTTTTGTAACAAGGCCGGCGGAATAATTGACACGAGAAGCCGCAGAGTTGCCAGTCGTTCGGGGTCTGTCATTTGTGGCAAATTATTCACTTCTTCCAGCAGCGGCATTTGTACTTCCAGACGGGCGCAATCCAGAATGTCTGATAGAGAGACGCCCATAAGTTCCAAAGCTTGCAGTCCGGCATCTATAGCTTTTAAAGACTGACTTTGAGTCATGTACATCTGGATTTTTAACTCGTATGCTTTCACTTTGTCGAGCAGATTTTTAGCTTGTTGCAAGATGGCATCAATTAGCTTTTCTGCGCGATCGAAGTTAGTATTCAGAAATTCTGCTTCTGCGGCTTCTGTGTGCAAGTTAAGTGTCAAATTGTACTGACTGTGCCAGCTATTTACTGCCAGCAATCCCAAACCGACATTCAAATACTTGACTGCCGACTGATAAGCCATTGCCGCCTTCGCTTTTTTACCTGCAACGAGATTGAGTTCGGCTAACTCGTATTGTTCCCTATGAGATGTCAATAAGTCGGTGCCGGCATTCAGTTGATTGACAATATCGAACACATTTTCTTCAATCTCGGAAGCGCGAGTATTTTCTAGTAGCAACTTACCGATTTTGACGTGAGTTTCTTTTTTCTCGCTGTCGCGAATCAAAGAATAAGCTGCTTGCTGCACTCGATCGTGCAAAAATTTATAGGAAATCTTCGATTCTTCGTAGGGGCGGTGCCCCCGTGCTGCCCCCCCCACCTGCCCCGGCAAATTCTCCGTTCCCCAGCCTCCAACCAGCGGAATTTTGTAAGCATTACTCAACGGCAAAACTAACCCTGTTTGCAGCGCCGCCCACAATTCGCTAGCTGCTTGCGCTGGAGATTGTTCGCTGACAATCGACAACACATCGAGGCTGAATTTATCCCCAATACAAGCAGCTAATTTTAACATTTGCTGCGCGGTTTCTGGCAGTTTTTCGATGCGAGAAGCTACTAATTCTACCACATTTCGATCGGTAATCCCGATCGCCTGAATTTCTGCTAAATCCCACTGCCAACTGCCCTTGCTATATTCAAACTTTAACAAATTTTCTTGATAAAGCGCCTGCAAAAGCTGCGTGATAAAAAAAGGATTGCCGCCCGTTTTGTGGAAGATTAACTCAGCCAGCAATCTTACTTTGTCGTTCTCGGTTTCTGCATTACCAACTTTTTTCCAGTCATGAAAAACGGTGAGCGTATCGACAATTAATTCGCGAACATTCTCAAAATTCAGCGGTTGCAAGACGATATTATTGACCGGAGTACCCGTTTTTTCAATTTGTTCGATCGCCTGAATTAGCGGATGAGTCGGGCTGACTTCATTATCGCGATAAGCACCGATTAACAGCAAGTATTGACTGTCTGAATTGCCCACCAACAATTGCATTAAATTCAGCGAAGCCGCATCAGCCCACTGCAAATCGTCTAAAAAGATAACCAGCGGATGTTCGGCCTGAGTAAAGACGTTGATAAACTTTTGAAAAACTCGATTGAACCGATTTTGAGATTCCGCCGCCCCCAGTTGCGGCACTTCGGGCTGTTTGCCGACAATCGATTCGATTTCAGGAATTACATCAGCAATTACGGCACCGTTTGCACCTAAAGCAGCCGATAATTTTTCCCGCCAAACTTGCAATTTTTCGCTACTTTCAGTCAGCAACTGCCCGATGAGTGACTGGAAAGCTTGAATCAAAGCCGCATAGGGAATATTGCGCTTGAATTGGTCGAATTTACCGTTAATAAAATAGCCGCGCTGCCGGACAATTGGCTTGTGAACTTCATTGACAATGGCGGTTTTGCCTATACCAGAATAACCGGAAACTAACATTATTTCGCTGCGTCCGGGTAGAAAACTCCCGTCATCTGCATGGATAATGCGCTGCTGTGTCCCTACTATTTGTGTCCCGACTCTTTCAAAAGCAGCCAGCAAACTATCAACTTCAGCTTCTCGCCCGTAGAGTTTTTGAGGTATTGATAATTGTCCCGATCGATCCAAATTTCCCGGTACAAAATAAACAACTTCTCCCATAGCCTGCAAAGAATTCAAACAGTTTTCTAAATCTGCTTTCAGCCCGATCGCTGTTTGATATCTATCTTCGGCATTTTTCGCCAAAAGCTTCATCACAATATCGGAAACAACTTGCGGAATTTCGCGACTTTCTGCATGATTTCCTAATTCGCAAGGCGGTGCGGGATGTTTGGCAATGTGACAGTGAACGAGTTCCAAAATATCGTTACTGTTAAACGGCAATTCGCCTGTCAGCATTTCGTAAAATGTAACGCCGAGGGAATAGAAATCGCTGCGATAATCTAAGGTGCGGTTCATTCTCCCGGTTTGTTCGGGAGACATATAGGCGACCGTACCTTCCACTAAGTTAGCACTATTAATTTGGGGATTTTCTTTGCTCAGCCGCGAAGCGACGCTGAAGTCGGTGAGTTTGACAGTTCCTGTTTCCTGATTGATGATAATATTAGAAGGTTTGATATCTTTGTGAATGATGCCGTTTTGGTGCAGCGAGTTGAGTGCCGATGCTAGTTGAATGCCAATGTTTAAAAACTCTGTCAAGTTGAGTTTTTTGCTGTTTGAGATTATTTGGCTGAGGGCGCAGCCGCCAAAATCTTCTAAAATTAGGGCGAGACGGTTGCGATATGTTTCGAGACTGTAGGATTTGACGATAGTTTCGACTTCTAAGTGCTGAGTAATCTTATATTCGTTTTTTAAACGGGTAATTTGTTCGAGACTCGGAAATTCTGCCTTGAGGATTTTGATGATGACTGGTTGTGCGTCTGCCTCTCTAATGCCTCGGTAAACGCTGGTATTGCAACCGTCGGATATGGATGTGCCGAGCTTGTAGTCGGGAAGTGTTAATATATTCATAATGTATTCATGATGACAAGGTTTTATTTTCAATCTTAAGTCAGCACAAAATATTGGGTCAACCGCAATTTGCCTGAGAAGACCCAACCAAATTTATTGCTTTGTTCAGTAATTGCACTTAATAAGCAATTGAAATCCAAATTTAATCAAATCTCCCAAAAATCTACTTGCAAAAAAATATTAGCCCGATTAGATCGGGTATTTTCCTCAATCCCAGCTACAGTTGAATTTTTGTCAGAACTTGCACGTGTACTGTAAAAGCAGTGCGTACACCGCGCACCTTACAGCTATAAGTAGCTCATCAAATTACATGAATGCGTAATTTTTGTATGTTTTAAATTGGCTAGTCTCGGATGCAAAAAACGATTTGCAATTTGCGATTTGATATTTGAGATTGGGGATAATTTTTCCAACTTCGGTCTTTGGTTTTCCGATCCGCTACATACGCTATTTGCATCCGTTGCCGACTCCCAACTTCGATCGAGACAACAGTCAACAGTCAACTATCAACTGTCAACTCCTCCTTAGCGATCAACTGTTAATAAATTCACCTTCACAGATAATCGAATCTCGGTTATTCAAATCTTCTTGATTCCAGACAGAATTCAAAGATGTCGAACTTAACGAAGACGAAATAGTATTTAATGTTGTGTTGTAATATTCCACAGCATTATTAAGATCCATCTTCGGCGATTCCTTGAAGTACGAATTGATATCGGGAGTGCAGCGCTGTGCTTGATAGTAAAAATAAGCTTCAGCATTGATGCACATGACGTGATAAAAGTCCTTGTTTGCCGCCGTAACATCTCCCAGTTTGTACAAAGCTAAACCTCGGTTGAGATAAGCTTTGATATAGCTAGGATCGATCGTCACTGCTTTGTCAAAATCTTCGATCGCGAGCTGCATCTGCTTTAACTTGTAGCGAACGCAACCTCTGTTATAATAAGCGTAGACATTTTGCGGGTCGATCCCCAGTGCCGTATTGTAATCCGCGATCGCCTGAGTGTTATCTCCTAACTGGTGGCTGGATAAACCGCGATTTATGTAAGCTTTGGTATAGCGGGGATTCAATCGCAGCGTTTCATTAAATTCCTTAATTGCCGATTCTTTGTCTCCCAAAAGATAGTAAGCGCGACCCCGATTGTAATAAGTTTTATAATTGTTGGGATGAATAGATAGCGCCCGATCGTAATCCTTAATTGCCTCTTCGTAATTCCCTAAATTAGCCAACACCAGCCCCCGATTGTTGTAAATCGCGTGACTGTCAGGATTGTTTGCCAAAGCGCTGTTGAGGTCTTCAATAGCTTTGTCATGTTTTCCGAGGTGTCGCCAAGCATTACCTCGATTCAGATAAGCCTCGAAAAAGTTAGGATTGAGATCCAGAGCTTGACTGAGGTCTGCAATTGCTTTCTCGTAATCTTTCATGTAATAGTAAACCAGTCCCCGATTGTTATAGGCTTTGGCATCAGCGGGATTGAAGCGCAATATACGATCGAAATCTTCGATCGCCGCTTGGTAGTTCCCTTTTTTGGCGCTGTGCAAACCGCGCTTGTAAACTTGCTTGAGGTTCATAAGTCAACTGTCAAGATTGCTTGATACTGGCGATTTATGGGCTTGCAGTCAGTTTTTAGCCGGACAACCGTTAAACTTTTGAGAACCGCACTTCTGGCCAGAGTAACTTTTCAGTTATTCCAGTAAATCTACCTGAAACAGGATTTGAGATTTATTTTAACAGCAGTTTGATGGTCTTGATACAGGTATTGATACAGCCAGCACAGGCGGCTGGATTTATTTGGCGAATTCGACAGCGGCCCTATCGAGGCGCACTCCAAAGCCACTCAAAAGCATCATTTTAGTCGCCATTCTGCCCGCTGTCCTGCGGGTGCGAACACTCCCATCATGTATCAATTGTTACATTTATCTCAAAACAGTATAATTTGTCTATTTTTCGAGATTGTATCTCAGTATTTACCGCATGGGGTCTCCATAAACTTTTGTTGCCCAATCCTAACTACTTTTTCGTTTTCTTACTTTTTTTGCGAAAACACCTTCAGCTTTTCGAGAGCTAGGTAAAAATAAACAATAAATTAGAGCTTATAAATTTGTGGCAATAGTTATGAATAACCACGATCGGAGCGATATCGAGATGTCGATCGAAGAGTTCTGGCGGGAGCGATCGGTAAACCGCACTCTGAGAGTATTAGAAACCACGCAGCAGCGCAGTCGCGACGAACTTTACCACCTCATAAATCATATTGCCCAATTTGTCCTGCCCGTACAGTTTCCCGAACACTCAACGGTGGAATACGGAGAAATTATGCAAGAAGCACTTTCTCGTTTGGGAGACGAAGCATTTGCCAATTGGGTACTCGCAGTATTTAACAATCAAAAACCATAGCTGGGAAGCGCTAGCATCAGGGATGAGAAATTCGATCGATAAATTTCCTATGTGCTGTAATGCCAGTAGCATAATTTATGAATTACACCAAAACTATTCCGGCTATTTTGAGTGCTGCGATCGCCCTTACCCCCCTGGCACTCATCCCCCTCACCTCGCCTCCCACCGCCCTCGCATTAACGCCCGATCGAGTTAAAACAATTGCTAGAGAAATTACCGTCCGCATTCAAGGACCAAAAGGCGGTTCCGGAGTGATTTTAGAGAAACAAGGCAACACTTACTATATCTTGACTAACTGGCACGTTGTCGATACCGCAGGGGATTACCAAGTCATTACCCCCGACGGCAAATCTCACTCTGTATATTACAGCCTCGTGCGGCGAGTGCCGGGAATGGATTTAGCCGTCGTCCCCTTCAGCAGCCCTCAAAACTACCCTCTGGCACAACTGGCAAATTCCCCCGGAACTTCCGGAAAACAGGCTATTGTGGCGGGTTGGCCGCGATCGGGCGGTTCCCTGCAACAGCCGATTTTCCTCGCTACTGAGGGCAAACTCACCGGCCGCCAAACTCCCTTGAATGGTTATACTTTGGTATACGACAACTTGGTGAGAGCGGGCATGAGCGGCGGGCCGGTACTCGACGATGCGGGCAAAGTTGTGGCAATTAACGGCATTGTCCGGCTAGAAGACAATTCGGATAAAGTCGTAGCGGCGGGAATAGAAATCAATACTTTCATGAAATGGCGATCGACCGTTTCTTTGCCGGTAGTTCCCCAATCTCCAACAGCGAGAAACCCGCAACCTCCTGCTAGCAATTCGCCCCGCCCTCCCGCAAGCGCGATCGCCTTTGCTGCTACCAATTCCCTCAAAGCACCTTCAGAAGTAGTCAGTTCGATCGCCCTCGGTGCAACTTATTTTGCAACGGGAAATAGCAACGGCACGATTTCTGTTTGGAACTTTCCCGGCGGGCAATTAAAAACATCGCTGCAGGGACATTCGGAATCAGTAAATGCTGTAGCTATGAGTGCGGATGGCAAAGTTTTAGTTAGCGGCAGCGATGACAAAACAGTCAAATTTTGGAATTTAGAAACTGGTGCAGTTGTTCGCACTTTCAGCGGGCATTCGGATGCTGTTTCTTCAGTAGTTTTCAGTCCGAACGGTCAGTTTGTAGCGAGCGGCAGTTGGGATAAAACTATTAAAATTTGGAACGCACAAACTGGACAGTTAGTGCGGACTTTAACCGGACATTCCGGGTTGGTGAATGCGGTGGCAATTAGTTCGGATAGCAAGACTTTGGCTAGTGGCAGCAAGGACGGTTCGATTAGGTTGTGGAATTTAGCAACAGGTCAAGCAATTCGCACGATTAGCGGGAAGAATTTATCGGTTTTGTCGGTGGCTTTTAGCCCGGATGGCAGGAGTTTGGCTGCTGGAAATAGTAACGGTACTGTTGGTTTGTGGAATGTCGGAAACGGGCAGTTAATTCGGCGTTATAGCGGGCATACTGACGGGGTTTGGTCGGTGGCGTTCGGGAGGGATGGAAGTATTTTGGTTAGCGGTAGTTGGGATAAAAGCGTGAGAATTTGGGACGCGCGATCGAGCGATTTGAGAGGAAATTTGAGGGGGCATTCTGGTTATGTTACTGCTGTGGCAATTAGCGGTGATGGGAAGAGTATTGTGAGTGCTGGTTGGTTGGGGGAAATTAAGATTTGGAAAGATAGGTGCGATCGAGCCTTGTTAGATCCTGGGCGATTGATGACATTATTCTTGTAGGGGCGGGTTCGCCAACGATATCTGTCAATAATTGACAATCTCAAAAACCCGCCCCGACTTGGTATTACGATCGCTCGATCGGACTCGATATCCTATAATGTAGTTATTTGGCATAACAAAAAAAATATGAGCGAACTAACAACAAAATTGCCAACAGATACTTGGGTAGTAGCTAGCTGGGAAGAATTTATCGAGATGGCAGATAGCCCAGCTTACCAAAAAGCCAAATGCTACTATCGCAACGGACAAATGAGGATTGAAACAATGTCAGTAGGACCAGCTCATGCTAAAGACAATGGAAGTATTTTTTTGGGAGTGAGGCTGAATATTGGGTTGTAGACGTGCAGAAATCCGAAATTATTGCTTTTGCGATTATTGCTGATAATGGCAGTCGGCGGATTGTTCGATCGGAAGTTTTGCCGGGATTAACTATTGCTGTTTTGGAAGAGGCTTTGCGCCGCAGTCGCACTCAAGACCAATCACAGGTAGGTGCTTGGTTGTTAGCTAAATTTCAACAGAAGTAAGCAACAAATAGACTTACAATTTTACTAAAGACTTGACAACAAAGCTATTAGAGCGACCGCACTTATGCAATCGTTGTGACTTTCTAAAGGACTGAAGTCCTTACTACAAACTAATTTTCATGAACCTACATTACTAAATCTTCGATCGAGAACTTCAATATATCGCACAGGGCTTTCATCTGTGCCGGATAAAGCTTGGGTACGTGTCTGTCTGTTTCCCAGTTGATGACAGTTGACTGCACAACACTACATGCTTCTGCCACTTGTATCCGAGTCAAACCCAGACTTTCACGTCTTTCTTTTAGCTTTTGTCCCAGCTTCATTATTTATTCCTCATTCAGTTAACTAAATATAGTCAACTGAATACCTACAATCAATTGACTATATTTAGTTCATTATTTTAGACAATTGCGGTCAAAAAGTATTGACTTAATGTCAATTTTTTGGTAGAAATAATGCTGTAAATAACCTATTTTTTCTAGAATTCTAGGGAATTAGGAACCCCAAGCGCAAATCCAGAAACAAGTCAAAAGCCAGCCCGCGCCCTCGACAAGCATAGACTGGCTTTGGCTCCAACACTCAATGGAGACAAACTTAATTATGCCTTATAAAGACCGCCTCAACAAGTGGTTGGTTGTTCGCTTGCTTCCCAATATGCAGCGAATCACTGTAGCCCATTTTTTCAGACATTCCGATGCTGACGGCTATCTGCGGATTATCCGACAATTAATTCCCAACGCTCAATTTGTCGTTGTTTTCAATGCCGACATCAATCTAGAAACTGCCTCTAGCAACAGCGATCGCAGCTAATCGAAAATAATCGAAGCTGGCGAAACTTACTATTACAGGACTTGCGCGATCGACCGCAGAAACCCGGTTTTTACAGAACCTACTGGCTCAAAGCAAGTATTTTCGCAAAAAAACCGATTTCTCACTCTGGTTTCTCACCCTTGATGCGCAAGTCTTGTATTATTTCTCAATCGCCAACGCATACATATAAATGTTATTCTGTCAACTGGCACTTTACATTCACTTAATACTTAGCAACAAAAAGATAATTTAGCAAAACTGTAGAAAAAAAAATCTGCCCAGCAACAGCAGCACAACCAACGTAAAATATAGGTTTCAGGCTGAAATTTAGAGATCTACATACGTCGCCAAAATTATGAAAATTCATTATATCGCTGAAACGACCTAAAATCATCAAATAAATGAGAATGGAATCAACAAGCGAGCAATTGTAAAGAGCGAATTTACATTGCGTGTTTTAAAGTTTAAAACCAAGCGCGATTAAGAATTAGCAAAAACTATCGATCGCCCACAGCAAACTCAGCCTTAGCCAGATCGATCGGGTATCGATCCAGAACAAGCGTCCCGCTTCCCAGTACAATCGTCAGTTGTGGTAGATTTGGTTTCCCATCGGACAAGAGTGCAAAATCACTTGTCGCGCGATCGAACATCCAGCCAGCTTAAAGAATCGCCATCCCTCGGATTCACCAGTGAAATTGCCTTTAAAATCTCAAATCTAAAATCTCAAATCCAAAATCGACATGATTGAAGTAGAACACTTAAGCAAAACTTACGGTTCGACCGCTGCGATCGCGGACGTGTCCTTCTCGGTCGAATCGGGGGAAATTCTCGGGTTTTTGGGCCCCAACGGCGCGGGCAAAACTACAACCATGCGGATTTTGTCGGGCTATTTGCCGGCATCTAGCGGCACTGCCCGCATCGCCGGCCTCGACGTTCACGAACAGTCGATGGCTGTCAGGCAGCGGATCGGCTATTTGCCGGAAAACCCGCCGCTGTATCCAGAAATGACTGTCGAAGGGTTTCTGTTTTTTGTGTCTAGAATCAAGCTAGTACCCGCGGGCGATCGCGCGCGCAGAGTCACATCGGCGATCGAACGCTGCGGCTTGGTGGAAAAACGCAAAGTTCTAATCCGCAAGCTTTCCAAGGGATTCAAACAGCGCGTCGGCATCGCCCAGGCGATCGTTCACGATCCGCCAGTCATTATTTTAGACGAACCAACAGTCGGCCTCGATCCGCGACAAATTATCGAAGTTCGCAACTTAATTAAAAGCCTTGCCGGACAGCACACAATTATTCTTTCGACTCACATTTTGCCCGAAGTCAGCATGACTTGCAGCCGCGTTACTATCATCAATCGCGGTAAAGTTGTCGCCGCCGGCAGTCCCGAACGCTTGACGGGAGAGTTGGCAGCAGATGCGGGTTACGAACTCGAAATAGAAGGTGAAGGAGACGATCGGGTAAATAATTTATTGCTGCCTGCTTTGGAAAATTTGCCGGGAGTTCGAGCGATCGAATTAATGGGAAATCCAGAGTCTGCGATCGGCCGTTACCGACTGCGCGCCCTCATAGAACCGGAAACAGAACCGGGACGGGAAATTGCTGCAGCTATTATTGGTTATGGCTTCGGATTGTGCGAAATGCGCCGCACTCGCGCCAGTTTGGAAGATGTATTTTTAAGGTTGACAGAGGCTGAAAAAAGATCGGATTCAGAATTGGTTCACAGTGAACCGGAGGTCGATCGCAACCTGCAAGAAGATGCAGCAAGCCAAGAGTCGATCTCGGATTCTCATCAATCTCAATCGCAACCAATAGCGGAAAATCTGCCTGTTTTAGAAAGGCACGAATTGCCCTACGATCCTCTGCCGGAATCGGAACCTGTTGCCAAAGCAATTGAGTCGAGTGCTATTGCTCAATCCGAACCGATTGCCGAAACAAGCGAGTCGATCGAACTCCCTCAATCCGAACCGATTGCCGAAACAAGCGAGTCGATCGAACTCCCTCAATCCG
>JALOON010000085.1 GCA_025454405.1 Oscillatoriaceae cyanobacterium Prado104
TATGTTTTGGCATCCCCCATCCTATTGGAAGCATATATTTGCCGCAGTCAGTTGGAAGCATATATTTACCAAAACGGCAATCTTATGGTTCCAATGACAACAAGGGTTTGAACTGCTACTTTGCGTCTGATGACAGCTTTGCTATTTCTACGCCAAATACGGCG
The DNA here is from genome assembly GCA_025454405.1 of Oscillatoriaceae cyanobacterium Prado104. GTDB lineage: Bacteria > Cyanobacteriota > Cyanobacteriia > Cyanobacteriales > Microcoleaceae > Microcoleus. Next base: position 165 of record JALOON010000085.1, read on the forward strand.
AACCCGCCCCTACAAAAATCATGACTAATGACTAATGACAACTGACTGCTAACTATTTTGCTCCCAATATTTCCAAGCAGCAGCGGCCAAAGTAACTACTCCGGTAATAATAGAGGATTCGTCAACTTCAAATTGCGGGTGGTGGAGGGGATGATTTGGTTTATCTTGGAACCCGACTCCCAAACGAAACATCGTTCCCGGCGCGTGTTCTAAATACATCGAAAAATCTTCCGCGCCGAGGGATGGTTCCGGTAGAATTTGAACGCGCGATCGACCTAAAATTTCTAAAGCCGCACTTTCTACTAATTGAGTGAGTTTCGGATCGTTTTGCACTCCCGGCACGCCGCGTTTGTAAGTGTATTCATAGCTAGCGCCGTAGGTTTGGCAGACGTTAGAGACAATGTTTTCGATCCAAGCAGGCAGGTTTTCGTGAGTTTCTGGATGGAGCGATCGCACGGTTCCCAATAATTTTACTCGATCGGCTATGACATTTGGCGCTCTCCCGCCGCTAATTTGCCCGACCGTCAATACCACCGGTCTCAAAGGATTTTGCGTGCGACTAATTGACTGCTGCAAAGTAGTAATTACTTGAGAAGCTATCCAAATCGCATCAATTGCTTCGTGAGGTCGCGCCCCGTGACCTGATTCGCCGATGACAATCAATTCTAAATCGTCGGCGGCTGCTGTTAGCGCTCCGTGCCGGATTCCTACCTCGCCACCGGGAATTGTCGGGAAAACATGCACTCCTAAAATTGCCTCTACATCTTGCATTGCGCCGTCGGCAATCATCCAGCGCGCGCCTTGGGCAATTTCTTCAGCAGGCTGAAACAAGAAGCGGACGTGACCGGGAAGTTTTTCTTCGAGTTGAGATAATACCATCGCCACGCCCAAGCCGACGGTGGTGTGGATGTCATGGCCGCAAGCGTGCATCAATCCTGGATTTTTGGAGGCAAATTCTAAGTTGGTGCGTTCTTGAATTGGCAACGCGTCCATATCGGTGCGAATTGCCAGCCATCGGGAATCGTTGCTTTTGCCTTTGAGTTCGCCGATGACGCCGGTTTTGCCGACTCCTTCAATCGCCCTCACTCCGCAGGATGCGAGAACTCCAGCTGCGTAGGCGGCTGTTTGATATTCTTGGCCGCTGAGTTCGGGGTGGGAGTGGATGTGACGGCGAATTTCGATTAAACGGGGGGCTAGGGTAGCTGCTAAGTCTTTGATGCGGGAAAGCATGGATTGGTTCGAGGAAGGGATTGATCTATTTTAGATTTTAGATTTGGAATTTTCGATTTGGGATTTTCGATTTTATGAGATTTAGGATTTTCGGTTGTTCGATCGAAATATTTTCCTATGTAGCTAACAGTTTTTTATCAACAGCAGAGAACACATAGAGAGAAACAGAGATGTTTCGATCGATGCTTTTGAACTTCAGAACTGTCAAAACTCAAAACTCCTTACGAACTGTCTTCAACTCAAAACTCAAAATTCAAAATTCAAAACTCCTCACCAACTCTCTGCTTGGTTTTGCAGGAAAGTGCTAAATAAGGTAGTGCCACTGTAAAGGTTGTACCTTCACCGACTTTGCTTTCGCACCAAATCGAGCCTCCGTGTAATTCTACAGCTTTTTTGACGATCGTCAGTCCCAAACCGTTGCCTTTGATTTTTCCGGTATTTTTGCAGCGGTAGAACATTTCAAATATTTTCCCTAATTCTGGTTCGGGGATGCCTAGACCTTCGTCTTTGACGCGAAAAATTACTGAGGGCGAGTTAAGGTTTTTCTGGGAGTAATTTTCCTCGGCGCACTCAGAAGATAAGGAAAAAATGGGTTCTTTGTCTATTAGCTGGTATCCTAGTTCTAAACTAATCTTCCCCCCATCTGGAGAATATTTGATTGCATTGACAATCAAGTTAGAAAGAATGCCATACAGCAATTTCTGGTCTAAAATAGCACTGGTAACGTCTGACGGAATTAATATAAGTTGGTGTTTTTCTTCGTTACCCAACCGCAACTGTTCGAGCAATTCGTAACAGAATTCAACTACATTAATCGGGAGGGGATTGCATTTTAGCCTGCCTGATTCTGCCCTGCCCATGAACAGCATATCGTCAATTAGCTGGTTCATTTTCTGAGTAGCTGAGTGTACGAGGCGCAGGCTTTTGGGTTTAGATTCGTCACCAGTACGAGTTCGATCGAGTTCTAAGAGTTCGGCAGAAATTAAAATTGTATTGAGGGGGTTGCGCAATTCGTGGGCTGCCATTGAAATATATTGGTTTTGGCGGCGCGCTTTTTCTTCTGTGGCCTCTCTACTGGCTTCTGAAGCTGCCAGGGCTTTGCGCATTTTTGTTTCGATTTCGTGTCTGTGTACGGCAATTTCGATCGCCACTCGCAAGTCATTTTGCTGAAATGGTTTTACTATATAGCCGAACGGATCTGTTAGTTTCGCTCTTTGTAGGGTTTTTTCGTCGGCGTAAGCTGTTAAAAATACTGTCGGAATATCCGTATTATTCCTGATTTTTTCGGAGGCTGTTACGCCGTCCATTTCTCCTTTAAGGACGATATCCATCAGCACCAAATCTGGCTGGGTTTCTGCTGCTTTTTGAATAGCTTCTTCTCCTGAAGATACCGTACCTGCTACTGCATAGCCGAGTTTTTTCAATCGACCGGCAATGTCCTCGGCGACAATAACTTCGTCTTCTACCACCAAGATCTTTATAGGGTTCATTTTTAGCTTAAATGCGACGCCGATAATTTAACTCTTTGAACCTAATATCGTAGCAAGTTCCGCACTGACTGTCAATTGCCAGACTTCCCTCTAATTGGCGGGTCAGCATCCGCACTAATCGCAATCCTAATGTCTCCGTACTTTCGACATCAAATCCTTCAGGAAATCCCGTACCGTTATCTCTAATACTTAAGTGAAATTCCCGATCGCTCATTTGCCGAAAATCAATGCTAATTTCACCTTCTCTGTTTTGGGTAAAGGCATACTTTAAAGAATTAGAAGCCAACTCGTTAATAATTAAACCGCAAGGGATGGCTGTTTCTATGTTTAAAGAGATGGGTTCGAGGTTGAGATTAATAGAGATCGAACTGCGGTAGCATCCAAAAGATTGACTCAAATTAGCAACCAAATTTTCGACGTAGGGCTGGATGTCGATTCGATCGAGATGTTCGGATTGGTAAAGTTGTTCGTGAATCAATGCCATTGAGTGGATGCGGGTTTGGCTTTCTTCAAATAAAGATAGCGTATCTTCGTCTTCAATGTATTGGGCTTGCAGTTGTAGCAGGCTGGAAATTACCTGCATGTTGTTTTTAACTCGGTGGTGAATTTCTTTCAACAATACTTCTTTCTCGCGCAGGGCTGCTTGAATGCGGTCTGCGGTTAATTTACGATCGCTAATATCTTCACAAATGCCGGCGATGCGGTAGACTTTCCCTGACTCATCTAGAATGGGAAAAGCTCGATCGTACACCCAGCGAATTGTACCGTCAGGTCGCACGATCCGATATTCGGTAATTGTAGAATTCCCTGCTAGCAGTCGCGGCACTGCACTTAGCAACAGATGTTTGTCTTCAGGATGCACCCACTCCATCCAGTTGCAATTATTGGCATATAATTCCTCGCGACTGCGCCCCCAAATTTGTTCGTACGCCGGACTCAAATACAGGATATCCGTCAATTTAGTAGTTACTAACCAGAAAGAATCCTGAATGTTTTCTGCTAGTTGGCGGAACCTTTCTTCGCTTTCGCGGAGGGCTTTTTCTGCTTGTTTGCGTTCGGTGGTATCGCGGGAAACACCGACGGTCATGACAACTTGACCTTCTGTGTTAAAAATTGGGGATTTAATTGTGTCGAAATAGCGTACTTTTCCGTCATACCCTTGATGGGGTTCGTCGTAGATTTGCATAGTTTGACCTGTCAGAAAAACGCTGGAATCGTCGATAAGGTATTGATTGGTGCAATCCAGTTCTTGACATTGGTTTTCGGCAGCAAGCTCAAATTTTGTATTGTCTATTTTGCAATAGTTGCGGAAGGCTTTATTTCCCCAGACAATGCGAGAATCTGGCCCTTTTACCAGGATCGTATCCGCAATCGCATCGAGGATTTGCTGGTACATTTGCTGGGCATCGTCTAGTTCTTTTTGTACTTGTTTGCGCTCGCTAATATCTTCTGCAATACCAACTATGCGGTAGACTTCTCCTGTTTTATTTTTAATCGGAAAAGCTCGATCGCGAATCCAGCGAATTTCGCCGTTTGGCCTGATAATTCGATATTCTATTTCGTGTTCGCTTTCCGCTGCTTTCGGAAAAGCTTCCATCACGCGAACTAGGTCTTCTGGATGGACGTAATCTATAAAAGTGTGACGCGACGCATACAATTCCTCGCAGTTTCTACCCCAAATTTTCGCATAGGCGGGGCTGATGTAAATCAGTTGCTGCTGTTGAATATCGATCGCCCAAAACACGCTTTCGATGTTTTCTGCTAGCTGTCGGAACCTTTCTTCGCTGGCTTTAAGTGCCTCTTCAGCAATTTTGCGATCGCTAATATCTTCTGTTACTACTACGCTGTAAATTGCGCCGCTTAAAGGTTCTTGAATTAGCGAGGCGGTAACATTTACCCAAACGAGAGTGCCGTCTTTGCGAACCAAGCGTTTTTCCATTTTCAAACTGTCTATTTCCCCGGCAAACAATCGATTGGTTGCCGCCAAATCTGCCTCGATATCTTCAGGGTAAGTAACATCCATCCAAGTCCGAGATAGCAGTTCGCTGGCAGTATATCCCACTATCTCGCAGAACTTTTGATTGACTCGCAAATAACGACCTGTTTTGTCGGGGTGGGTGATGCCGACTGCTGCTTGTTCTACGGTAGCCCGAAAGCGTTCTTCGCTGTCTCTGAGGGCTGCTTCGGCTTTTTTGCGATCGCTAATATCGCGCTGCACGCCAAAATGTCCGGCGATTTTGCCGTGGTTATCGTAAATGCAAATATAATCTCCTTCTACCCATATTGGAGTGCCGTCAAATTTGCGATTTTCGCATTCGACATGAATTCTACCCGCATCGAACAATTGCTCGATCACCTTTCTACCTCTTGCCAAATTGTGAGAGAAGAAGTAGTTAAGTTCCCGACCGATAAAATCTTCTCTAGCCGCTCCATATATCGCCACCAAAGCATCATTTGCTTTCGTTACCCGTTCCTTAGTAAATATGTAATCCAAGACTTGTTCTTTGTCAACTGTATCGTCCCATTGTATCGGTTCGTCGAGCATCATAAATAAAAAGCCGTCCAAAGATTGAGAGAAAAATAATTCTAGTTGCTGCTGGCTTTCTCGCAAAGCTTCTTCGGCACGCCAGTGTTCGATGATTTCTTCTCGTAACTGTTCGTTAGAGGCTTTTAGTACGGCACTTTGTTTGTGAAATTTGATTTCTAAATCTTTTTTTACTTGTTGCAGGCCTAAATCTGCCTGTTTTTGTTCTGTAATCTCTTGGCTGACAACCATGCCAGCAAAAATTGCTTCGCGATCGTTTTTCAGTGGAACGATGGTTATTGAATAAATGCCACCACAATATTTATATTCAAAAGTATGCTCTTCTCCTGCCAAGGCAGCGCGGTATTTTGACTCAAAAAGTTGCAAATCTTCAGGCGGTACTGTTTCTTGCAAAGTTTTGCCTTCCAATTGTTCTTTGGTAAGACCGATCTTTGCCAAAGCTTGACCGTCCACCAGGTTGTACCGCAAATCTCGATCGAACACAAATACCGACCCATTCGGATAGTATTTAATTAAAGTTCGATATATTTCTTGACTTTTTTCTAGAGAGGCAATTAACAGATTTCGTTCGCCAGCCTCCCGCTTTCGGTCAGTAATATCTATCGCGTGACCCAGCAAATATTTGGGAGAACCGTCAGGGTTTCTCGAAAAAATAACGTCCCAACTCATCAACCAGCGCCATTCTCCCCTAGCATTTCTGACGCGATATTCCCATTCAAATATTTGATGGTCTTGATATTTGAGTAATTTTTCGAGATTTCCCGGTACTTTAGCCAAATCATCCGGGTGCATGATGGTGGAAAATAGCTGATTTCCTAAAAGTTTAATTTCTTCAGGAGTGTAACCGAGAATTTTGTTCGATCGATCGTTAACATAAATATTGCATTGTTCGTTAAGGTCGTAGATGTAAGTCAGACCCGGAATCGCACCTGCTATTTTTTCAATGAGTTGTCGGTTGCCTCGAAAGGCTGTGTCTGTTTGGATTTGTGCTGCTAATTTCCGGCGCAATTCTCTTTCTTGCTGCAACTGCTGTTCCAGTTCCCGGATTTGATGTTGTTGTTCTGCGATTAATTTTTGGTAGGTGTCCGGGGGTCGATTGCTGTCTGCGGGATCGATGCACATAGGATATCGCTAGTTTGCAGTATCGAACTTAAGCTGTTTCAAGCGTAACATTACAAACCATCAAATGTTGAGTTCGATCGCCGAAAATTTACATAAATTTCACAAATGGAAGAAGGAAGAAGGAAGAAGGAAGAAGGAAGAAGGAAGAAGGAAGAGGGAAGAAGGAAGAAGGAAGAAGGAAGAGGGAAGAAGGAAGAGGGAGGAAGGAAGAAGGAAGAAGGAAGAAGGAAGAGGGAAGAAGGAAGAGGGAGGAAGGAAGAGGGAAGAAGGAAGAAGGAAGAGGGAAGAGGGAATAAGGAAAAATTTTCCCCAGTCTCAAATCGAAAATCTAAAATCCCCAATTGCAAATCGCAAATCGCAAATTCCCCAATTCCCCAGTTGAAAATCGTTTGGCAGTTGATAGCTGACATTTGACAGTTGTCATTAATCATTAGTTATTCTTCCCATCTCTCCCTCTCCCTCTCTCCCCCTCTCCCCCTCTTCCTTCACTTAGGAATTCCTGCGGTCAAAACTTGATTGCCTTCAACTGTTACCAAAACATCATCCTCAATTCTAATGCCGATACCGCGCCATTTTTCAGGAACTTCGGGCTGCCCTTCAACGGGTTTAATTTGAGGAGAAATATAGATTCCCGGTTCCACCGTCAGCACTTGTCCGGGCTGCAACAGTTGCGGATTTTCCCCGTACTGATAAACGCCGGCATCGTGCACGTCCAATCCCAACCAGTGACCGCTGCGGTGCATGTAAAAAGGCTTGTATTTCTCCTCTTTAATTATCTCTTCAATGTCGCCGACTAAAAGTTTTAAATCCATCAATCCCTCTACCAAAACGCGCACGGCAGTTTCGTGAATTTTGCTGTAAGGATTTCCCGGATATACTTGACTAATTGCCTGCAATTGCGATCGCAAAACTAAGTCGTAAAGTATCTGTTGTTCTGAAGTGAATTTACCGCTTACGGGAAAGGTGCGGGTAATGTCAGAATTGTAGTAATTGCAAGAGCAACCCGCATCAATTAGCAGCAAGTCATTTTCCTGCATTTGGCGGTTATTTTCAATATAGTGGAGGATGCAAGAATTGGTGCCGGATGCCACAATTGAAGGATAAGCTGGCGTTGCGCCTTGCAAGCGAAAAGTATGCTCTATTTCTGCTTGAATTTCGTATTCGTATCTCCCCGGTTTTGCAAATTCCCGAGCGCGGTTGTGGGCTGTAACTGAGATATCAGCAGCTTGACGCATTAATGCCAATTCAGTTTCACTTTTTACCAGCCGCATCGGGTGCAAAATAATGTTAGAATCTTCTACAGCGATCGGACCTGTGCCGCGTTTCGGGTAGGTTGCCATTAACTGCTGCCAGAGATCGAGAACTGTTCGATCGAAAGCTCGATCGCGCCCGAAATGATAATAAATTCGATCGGCTTTTTCTAAATATTTCGGCAGTTTTTCCCCGAGTTCGTTGATGGGATAAGCTTCATCGGCACCGTAAATTTCTTTCGCACCTTCTACTCCCGCCCGGTAGCCAGTCCAAGTTTCTTTTTCCGGGTCTTTTGGCCGCACGAATAACACAAATTTATGTTCTTCGTGATGGGGCGCAAGCACTGCTACAGCCGATTCTTCATTGAAACCAGTTAAGTAGAAGAAATCGCTATTTTGTCGGTATGCGTATTCTACATCGTTGTGCATAATAGCTGCTGGCGCGCTGCAAAATATTGCCGTACCGCTACCAATTTTCGCCATTAGCCGTTCGCGTCTTTGCCGGTATTCTGCAGGGGCGATCATAGAATTTTAGATTTTAGATTTTAGATTTTAGATTTGGGATCGAGCCGATCGAATCATATCGTGCAAGCGCGATCGACCGCAATAAGATTCGATCGTAGTGAGGACTTCAGCCTGCAAAAAGGAGCGGACTGAAGTCCTCACTACAAACCGTTTTTATGATATTATTGTGTGGCGATCGGGAGTTGGCAAGTATAGTCAACCAACCTTGACAAAGAGGAATTTCCAACTATTAAAGTCCATCGCGGATCGAAATTAGACCAATTTTCGCCATCCTCGCTCACTCTAACCGTTCTAAATTGTCGCTGCTTGCAGTCAACTTCCATCTGCGCTAGCAATTTTTCATCACTAAATTTCTGAGTTCCCAGGAATATTCTAACCGGATAGGAAGCAGCACCGGGAATATCAGATTTTGTCAATTCCACGCTGCTGGAATCGATGCAAATATCTGCAAAACAAGAGAGTTTTTCAGCCTTCGCGATCGAACCTTGAGCCAACCAAAAAGCCACAAGCGCGATCGCGCAAACAGATAGCTTATTAATAATATAACCAGCAAAAATTCTCATGTCACTCATCTGCGTTAATCTGCGTTAATCTGCCACCATCAGCGGTTGCATTTTTAGATAATAAAATAGCATAACGCACCCTACAAAACCTTGTAGAGTGCGTCGCTGCTAAAACTGGCGATCGAAACCTCCAATCCAAATTTTCTTAAATCTGAGGAACGTACTGTTCTTTCTCAGGCACAAAAGTGTATTCAGCAACAATTTGCCGGAATTCTTCACCGTCGATCGTCTCTTTTTCAATCAACAAATCCACCAAACGATCGATTACAGTGCGATTTTCCCGCATGATGCGGCGGGCATCATCGTAACAGCGAGCAATAATTGTCCGAACTTGTTCGTCAATGCGCGAAGCAATTTCTTCAGAATATTCCGATCGCGCCGTAAAATCACGACCGAGGAAAATTTCGCTTTGTTGGGCTTCCAGCGACATCGGACCCAAATCGGACATCCCGAAACGAGTCACCATTTGTCTCGCCATACCGCTAACTTGCTGCAAGTCATTGCCCGCACCGGTGGTAACTTCAGCATCGCCGAAAACCACTTCCTCAGCAGCGCGGCCGCCCAAAGCACCGGTAATTCTAGCGAGAATTTGCGATCGAGAAATCAAACCTTGATCTTCGCTGGGCATGAACCAAGTCAAGCCGCGGGCTTGTCCGCGCGGGACTAAGGTAACTTTTTGTACCGGATCGTGCTCTTTAATCACCGTACCGACGATCGCGTGACCGATTTCGTGGTATGCAATCAAGCGCTTGCTCTTGCTATCTACCAGCGGCGTGCCTTCCATACCTGCAACTACGCGATCGACTGCATCGTCAATTTCCAGCATCGTAATCGCTTCTTTGCGCCGTCTTGCTGTTAAAATCGCTGCTTCGTTGAGCAAGTTAGCCAAATCGGCACCGGTAAAACCGGGAGTGCGGCGGGCGATAGCGTCCAGAGAAATTTCCGGAGCGAGTTTTTTGTTGCGGGCGTGGACTTCCAGAATCGACAAGCGACCCTTGATATCCGGCGTATCTACAGTAACTTGGCGATCGAACCTGCCGGGGCGCAGCAAGGCGGAGTCAAGTACGTCGGGGCGGTTGGTGGCAGCAATAATAATAATCCCTGTATTGCCCTCAAAACCGTCCATTTCCGTCAGCAACTGGTTGAGGGTTTGTTCGCGCTCGTCGTTACCGCCGCCGATGCCAGAACCGCGCTGGCGGCCCACTGCGTCAATTTCATCGATAAAGATGATGCAAGGGGCATTTTCCTTAGCTTTTTTAAACAAATCGCGGACGCGGGAAGCGCCGACACCTACGAACATTTCCACAAATTCCGAACCCGAAATGCTGAAGAAGGGAACGCCGGCTTCGCCCGCGATCGCTTTTGCCAGCAGGGTTTTGCCGGTTCCTGGAGGGCCGACTAACAACACGCCCTTGGGAATTCTTGCGCCGACAGCGGTGAAGCGTTCCGGCTTTTTCAGAAATGTCACGACTTCTTGAAGTTCTTCTTTCGCTTCTTCAACGCCTGCTACATCGTCGAACAGCACGCCGGTTTTAGCTTCCATTTGAAAGCGAGCTTTGGACTTGCCAAAGTTCATTGCTTGACCGGGACCGCCAGGGACATTGCCACTGCGGCGGAACAGGAAAAACAACCCTGCTACCAACAAGAGCGGAAAGACGAGATTGCCTAACAGTCCCCAAATAGCGCCGTCGTTGCGCGCCGGGTGAGTGTCAAAGTTGATTTTGGAGTCTCTGAGTCGAGAAACCAGTTCCGGGGCGCTTGAGGGCAAATCCACCCGCCACCGCTGCACGCGATTGTCCAGTTCGGGATCGACTGCTTCGACAATCGCCGTCCGACCTCCGTCGTAAAGGTCAACGCTGGTGACTCGGCCGGCGTTTAAGTAATCTAAGAATCTACCGTAGCTCAGGCGGGTGCTGGCGGTGTTCTTAGTCATTTCGGCGGGGGAGGGTGCAAAGGCTCCTTGCCACAGGAAAAAGCCGATGACTAAAGCTGGTAATGTCCAAAGCAGTGCGGTTCGCCAAGAAATTTTCATAAATATTGTTGCCTCTAATTGCGGACAAGTCTGGTAAGAGCGGGGTGCGGGAGGAGTGCTATAAAAGTTAACACTCAGAATCTTAACTAAATGTAACTTAACAATGCCGTTGAGAGCAACAGGGTCTTGAGGGAGCGATCGAGAAAAAGTTAAGTAAAGTCGGAAACGGGCGATCGTCCCGAATATAATATTTGATGCTGATTTGAATACAACTCTAGGTAAAGTTATAAGAATGCTTGCCAAACCCGCTGCTATCGGCTAAACACAAGACAGTGCTGGACGATCGGCGCGTTCTTGTCAAGTCAAGACTAATCAGGAAGCAAGCACCAAACTACGATGTTACTGGACAGGTCTGGTGGCGATCGAGTTTGAGTAGCTCTTATGTGACAAAAGGCCGATCGATTTGCTCGAGCCGTTTCCGATCCCCCAATTATCTGGGGGTTTTCAAATATCCTAGAAGCTATTGCCAGCACCCCGCTCTAAAGAGACGGGCTTGATGCCTCAAAACTTTATTGTGCTGGCGGGCATGTATTTACCCCAGCAATGGGGTTGGGTTTCCGGGTTCCCAAACAAAAACTCGGCTCTCGCAAGGGAGTAAGTAAAGCCGTCCTAGAAGGACGGGGTTTCAAACCGATTTTTCTGATGACAACTAGACAGCTTGTTCCTAATTCGGTTATGCTGACGCAGCAGACCAAGATTGCGTCGAACAAATCGATTATTAGCGCGGACTTGGGCCGGACGGCAACTAAAGCTTGCGTGAGCCGCAACCCCAACAGCGTTGTTTTTATTCCTGCCAACGTGGCCAGGGAGTCGGTGGAAAAAGTGCGGGGCGGCAGCTTTGAGTCGAAAGCAACCGATCCCCTGTTGGATATGTGGCTGGAGTACCAGGGCAAGGGTTACGCCCTCGGTCAATTGGCAGCAGATTTTGATGCCCCTCTCGGCGGCGCTGACCAGTCGAAAGTTGTAGATGCTTTGGTTAAGGTTTTTGCTTGCGCTGGATACTACCAGATGAAGGGCGAAATCGCAGTGGTGTTGGGTTTGCCTTTTTATTCGCAAGAGCAGTTCGAGAAGGAAAAGGAAGAGATTGTCAGCCAACTGCGCTCCCCTCACTTGATGGTTTATCGCGGCGAGCGCGTAGAAATTGACATCCGCCATGTTTGGGTAATGCCAGAAGGTTTCGGCAGCCTGATTTGGTGCGAGGCTCAAGACAGCAAGGAGTTTTCGCCGGAGTTGCCGGAGCTCTCGGTGGCTGTGGTGGATATCGGACACCAAACTACCGATTTGTTAATGGTAGATCGTTTTCGGTTTGCCAGGGCTGCTTCTAAGAGCGATTCCTTTGCGATGAACAGGTTCTACGAACAGTTGGCTGCCAAGATTCCCGGTGCTAACGCTCAATCCCTGTCTTTGCTCGAAGCTGTTAACAAGCCGGAAGGACAGCGTTTTTACCGCCCTAGAGGAGCTACTAAGCCAACCGATTTGGACCCGATTATTAAGGATTTGCGGGAGGCTTTTGCTAGCGAACTTTCCGAACGTTTGGTGCAGTGGCTGCCGGAACGGGTGACGGATGTGGTTCTGACAGGCGGTGGCGGCGAGTTTTTCTGGGAGGTGCTTCAGCCCTTGCTTAAAGAGGCGAGTCTGAAGGCTCATTTGGCTCAGCCTTCTCGCAAAGCAAATGCTTTGGGACAGTTTATTTATGCTGAGGCTCAGCTAGCGACGATTAAGTAACGCATTAAGGCTTGAACCCTATGGCACTGTGGGCAAAAAATAAAGCGGATTTCTCGGTGGCGTTTACAGAAGATCCTGCAGATCGAACTTTGCTGGCTGCTGTGGAAAAGGAATTGTTGCTGACTAAGTACCAGACTTTTAGCAATCTCTGCAAGCAAGCTTTGTGGCAGTTTTTGTCTGTATCTGAGTCTGCTACCTCTGCGTCTGGCTTTATACGTTTGGAACAGCGGATTGCCGAACTTGCAGTTAAGTTTGCTGAGTTCGAGCATAATGTTTCAGCGGAGGAAGTCAGCCGTTTGGAGGGGCTGGAACATCACTTGAACAAACTTAGCGCTCAGTTGTCGCAGTTGCAGGAGAGTGTTAATAGTAAGTTCGATCGAGTTTCTTTTGCCCAAGTTTCTAGAGTAGTAGATCCTGACGCGGTTGAGTCTGAACCTGCGATCGATAACGATTCAGTTTCTGGTGCTGAAGTTGCTCCTCGCGAGGAGACCGATCCTTTGTTGGAGCGTTTAAGTTCTTTGTTACCGCAAGATTTCTAGATGAGGTCAGCTAATGTAAACTAAGGGCTACAAAGCCTTGAGATGTGATGTTAGTGGCTGGTTGTTTGCCAGCGGTACTAATTAAATAAAGTTGGCGATCGCTCTTTTGAAAAAAAGGGCGATCGTTTTGCGATTTCCAGTAAAAAATTACCCCACGGCCACTACAAATATTCCGCTACAAAACCCCTTTAGAACTCGGAATTCGACTGGCGCGCCTCGGGTCGATCGCTACTGCCATCCGCAGAGCCCGCGCAAATGATTTGAAAGCTGCTTCCACAATGTGATGGGAATTAATTCCTTCTAACTGACGCACGTGCAAAGTCATTTGAGAATGATTCACCAGCGCTACAAAAAACTCTCTCACTAATTCAGTATCGTAATTGCCGATCCGCTGCTGGGGAATCTGCAAGTTGTAGCTCAAGTGAGGCCGTCCCGAAAAATCCAGCACTACTTCAATCAAAGCTTCATCTAGCGGGGCGATAAAATGACCGAAACGAGAAATGCCCGATCGATCCCCTACAGCTTTTGCTAGCGCTTGTCCTAAAGTAATTCCCACATCCTCATTAGTATGGTGGTCGTCAATTGCCAAATCCCCGATCGCTTGCACGTCCAAATCGATCAATCCGTGGGAGGCAATTTGCTGCAACATGTGGTCTAAAAACGGAATTCCCGTAGATGCTTTGCAAGTTCCCAAACCGTCAAGATTCAGCCTGACAGTGACATCTGTTTCTAATGTCGTGCGCTTGACCAAGGCGGCCCTGGCTGGTTGAGCTGAACTTGCAGGAGGGAGAGAAGGGCGATCGACTGTTTCCATAATTCGCAATTTGTCATTCATTAGTTATTAATTATTAATTGGCAATTGGTAATTTCTCGGGAATTTTGAGTTTTGAGTTTTGAGTTTTGAGTTAAAGACAGTTCTTAATTCAAAACTCAAAACTCAAAACTTTTCTTAACTGTCAACTCTCAAAAAGCTACATTCCCATTATTTCGTAACCTGCATCCACATACAAAATCTGACCGGTAATCCCGCTAGCCAGATTGCTGCACAGAAAAGCCGCTGCATTTCCCACTTCCTGTTGAGTCACAGTTCGCCGCAGCGGGGCCACTTTCTCAACGTGGTGGATCATGTCCAAAATGCCGCCAACTGCTGACGAAGCCAAAGTTCTGATCGGACCCGAAGAAATCCCATTTACCCGAATATTTAACGGACCGAGTTCGGACGCCAGATAGCGAACATTCATTTCCAAAGCGGCCTTGGCAATTCCCATCACATTATAATTGGGAACTACCCGAACACCGCCCAAATAAGTTAGCGTGACAATACTGCCACCTTCTGCCATCAGCGGTTTAGCAGCAGCACACAGCCTTACTAGCGAGTAAGCACTAATATCCAAAGCATTGGAGAAACCCTGGCGCGAAGTTTTGGTGAAATCTCCCGAGAGTTCGTCCTTACCTGCAAAAGCCAAACAGTGGATCAAGATATCCAACTTACCCCACTTGTCGGCGATCGTCTCAAAAGTAGATGCAATTTCGCTCTCGTCTTGAACGTTGCAGGGTAAATACAGGCTGGGATTGAGCGGTTCCACCAGTTCTGCTACCTTGCGTTCGTGCTTGCCCTTCTCGTCTTTCAAATAAGTGATGCCGAGGTTAGCCCCAGCTTTGTGAAGCTGCTGGGCAATGCCCCAGGCGATCGAGCGATTGTTGGCTATGCCAGTGACAAGAGCATTTTTTCCGGTCAAATCTATCATCTGTAGTCTATATCTAGAAGCAACTTGCACCGTTCTCATTCGTTATACTGACAATCCCGCCCGTTCGGACACAACTGATTCAGATTTAACTGATGCAGATACAATTAAGACAAAATTGATACACAATTGAGACATAATATTGTGTCTCATGAGATTAATTTTGCTGTGCGGCTACTTGGTAGCGGAATTGAGAAAGTTAAGAGAAGGGCTAGGTTTAATCATACAGCCTGTGTTTGCCTTAACATTAAATGGAAGTAACAGAATCACTGGATGCAGGAGGTTTGACGGTATATTTACTCATTAAGGTTAATCAGTAAGTTGCACAGAATTGATTAGTACAAAGGATCTAGCCGTGACGCACGATCGACCGCTAGCAGCCGTGTTCCGCCAAATCAGCGGTGGGGCTTTTCCACCCGTTGTGGAAACCTTTGAGCGGGGCAAGACAATTTTTTTCCCTGGAGACCCGGCTGAGCGCGTCTACGTTCTCATTAGAGGTGCTGTAAAGCTCTCCAGGGTGTATGAAGCGGGAGAAGAAATTACTGTCGCTCTCCTGCGCGAAAACAGCGTATTCGGGGTGCTGTCTTTGATTACAGGACACCGATCGGACAGGTTTTACCACGCGGTAGCTTTTACGCCAGTAGAATTGATTTCGCTGCCGATCGAACAAGTCGAGAAAGCCCTTAAGGAAGACCCAGAACTTTCGATGGTGATGCTGCGGGGACTTTCTTCTCGGATTTTGCAAACCGAGATGATGATTGAAACGCTGGCACACCGAGATATGGGTTCGAGACTCGTCAGCTTTCTGCTGATCCTGTGTCGGGATTTTGGGGTGCCGAGTACGGAGGGGATTACGATCGATTTGAAGTTATCCCATCAGGCGATTGCTGAGGCGATCGGATCGACGCGGGTAACGGTGACTCGCTTGCTGGGGGATCTCAGGCTCGAAAAAATGATCTCGATCCACAAGAAAAAGATCACAGTTCACAACCCAGTGGCTTTAAGCCAGCAATTCACTTGATTTCCAGAAATTGTGGGATTTGGGATTTGAGATGATAAATTCCATCCCAAATCCCAAATTTAAAATTTATGAATCCGAATGACTGCTGGATACATCCTGGTATTGGTAATTTTAGTGTTGGGGGGCGCGATCGCTACGATCAGCGATCGCCTGGGGACGAAAGTCGGCAAGGCAAGGTTGAGTTTGTTCAAACTTCGCCCCCGCGATACTGCTGTTGTGGTGACAGTGATGGCCGGCAGCATCCTGTCAGCAATTACTTTGGGCATTTTGTTTGCTACCAGCAAGCCCCTGCGCACGGGGGTTTTTAGAATAGATGAAATTCAAAAAAGATTGAATAACGCCCGCAGAGAACTCAACCAAACGACGCAAGAGAAAAATCAAGTTGAATCGGAGTTAGCTCGAGCTAGGACTGCTCAAGCTCAAGCTAGAGCCAATTTAGAGCAAATTAACCGCTCCTTGCAAACTGCTAACGCCGAGCAAGCGCAGACGCAAGCCAAGTTGAACTCGCTGCGGGCTCAACTCAATACCGTAGAAGCGGCTAAGTCGAAAACCGAACAGCAGTTAAGTCAGGTAGAAGCGGCTAAAGCCCAGACGGAAGAACAATTAGCCAGCGTGGAAGCGGCTAAATCCCGGACTGAAGAACAGTTGCGACTTGTGGAAACAGTGCGATCGAACACTCAATCCCAACTCGATCGCACGGAAAGTCAATTGAAAACAGTTTCCGCTCAAAAAACTGAGTTGAGTGCCGAAATCGCCCAATTGCAAGCGGATCGCCAGCAGTTAATCAAACAGCGAGAACAGGTGAGAACTCAAATTGCCCAGCGCGATCGAGAAATTGCTAAGCGAGAGGGAGAAATTGCCCAGCGCGATAAAGAAATTGTCGATCGCAATGAATTAATTGCCCAGCGGGACAAAGAAATTGCCCAACGGGTGCAAAGTTTGGAGGAACGCGATCGAGCTATTGCCGATCGTGACAAAGTTCTTGCCCAAAGGGAAGCACTTTTAGAAACGCTGGCAGATCGACGAACTCAACTAGAACAGCAACAAGCTTTATTGCAGCAACAACTGCAAGTTTTAGAACGGGATTTTCAGGCAATTCGCGAGGGTACGGTTGCCATCAGGCGCGGTCAAATTTTAGCAGCCGGTGTGGTGCGCATTACTGCTCCCGGTACAGAGAATCGCGCGATCGATCGGATTTTGCAAGAAGCAAATAAAACGACTGTCGCACTCATGCAGCCGGGAAATATGAAGGTAACAGAGCAGGTTATTCAAATTACTACAGCGGAAATCGATCGGTTAATTAATCAGATTAAAGACGGTCAAGATTACGTGGTTAGAATAGTCGCCGGTGCTAATTACCTGCGCCAAGAAAAGCGAATTCAAGTATTTGCTGAAGCCGAACTCAATCGAGTGGTGTTTCGATCGGGAGATGTAGTTGCTGGAATTGCTCTCGACCCACTAGCTGCAACTGACGAACAGGTAAGGCAGCAGTTATTGCAATTAATTGAAGCTTGTCAATTTCGCGCTCGATCGATCGGCATTGTAGGCGGTAGAGTGCAAGTTGCAGATAGTCGCATTGAAACTTTAGCTAATTTTATCGAGCAGTTGCAGCAGTACGCTAAACCTTTAGAGGTGCGTGCGATCGCTACTGATGTTACATACATTGCCGGACCTCTGAAAATCGATTTGGTTGCTATTGATAATGGAGTCGTTGTTTTTCGTACTGGAGAAAAAGAGCTAATTCGAGGAGATTTAAAACTTCGATAATTCGCTGGCCGTGCATACTGATGCGCGAGCGAATTTGATAAAAAAACTGCGACTCCATCGCGCAATTTTACTTGACTTTTTCGGTTGCTTGACCTATCATTTAATAATGGAAATCCGTGCCGTCATGTAATATTAAATCCGGCTATCCTATCCCCTCTATTGTCATTGCGAGCGTAGCGAGGCAATCGCAAAGGCTTTGGCTTCAGACGGAGGATTTATAAAGGGGATGGTTAACTCGGATTTGGCATCATATCGTTCCTCAAACACCACTTTAGTAGAAGAGTTAACAAAAAAAACTAAATAGGGCTTGCTGAATAAAACTCTCAGCCCCCGAGAGCAATGGTTTTGAGCCTTTTGCGATCGATTTAGTGCCAGGTTATGGCATAGAGATGGTCAGACTTATTCAGCAAGCCCTAAATAGGGAGGTTGTAGGAGTGAAACATTATGATATAATATGTCAATCCAGCAAAAAAGTCAAGTAAAATTCCCGCGATCGCCTGCAAAATTTGCCAAACAAAACCAGGACAAATTTATCACTATCTAACCAAACTATCTAACCAAACTAAGTAATATAACCCAATAAGGGGGGCGAGTCGCCACCTAAAATCTACAATCCTAAAATCTACAAACAACAATCGAATAAATCTAATTGTCACATTAAAATTCTTAGAGAACGCGAGCCTCCTCGCTCGCGAATTTGGTATCGGAGAGCAAAGTCTTTCTCAATTAAAATACAGGAGCATATAGTGTAATGTCAGACGATAGAAATGAACCTAGAGAATACGATGCAGTCCGCGGCGGTCAAAATTTAATTCCTGCAAACGCTGCTGTACTCGGAGGCATTCTCGGCGTTAAAAGTCGCTTAGCATCATCCACAGTTGAAGCAAGAATCGCCGCCCTCTCCGAAGCACTCAAATATGGAGAAGCCGGCTTGGAATTGATAATTCAAGCTTTGCAAGATCGATCGATGCAGGTAGAATTTGCTGCCTATTCACTGTTGAAAGACCGAACCGAGGAGAAGATCGAACAACTTTTACTTAACTACAATCCTCTCTTTGAATTTGATGCGATCGCCGTTGATTCTTCTGGCAGAGAACAGAGTCGTACTAAGTCATTAGCTCGCTTGTTTTATGAAGACTTAGGTAACGGAATTTTCCTGAAAATGGTTGGGATTCCCGGCAACAAATTTATGATGGGTTGGCCGACAACGGAGCCAAATAGAAGAGATTACGAACGACCGCGACATCAAGTAACAGTACCGACTTTTTATGCAGGGAAATACGCCATCACTCAAGCAGAATGGCAAACAGTTATGGGATACAACCCATCGTGCTTTAAGGGTGAAAAACGTCCTGTAGAAAATGTATCGTGGGAAGATGCTGTCAATTTCTGCAGCAAACTCTCGCAAAAAACCGGGAGAAAATATCGCCTGCCCAGCGAAGCAGAATGGGAATACGCCTGTCGTGCCGGAACCACAACCCCATTTCATTTTGGGGAAACCATTACTACAGAATTAGGCAACTTTAATGGAGATAAACCCTACGCAAATGCCCCCCAAGGAATTAACCGAGCGCAAACAACCGATGTCGGGACTTTTCCTCCCAATGCGTTTGGATTGTACGATATGCACGGTAATGTTTTTGAGTGGTGCAGCGATGTGTGGCACGATACCTATCAAAGCGCGCCGACTGATGGAAGTTCCTGGAAAATTGGCACAGATAATTACCGAGTATTGCGCGGCGGTTCCTGGACTCATTATGCGGTTGCTTGCCGTTCCGCCATTCGCATCAGAGGCTTGGCGAGCTGCAGGTGGACGAGCGTGGGTTTTCGCGTTGCTCTGTCTATTTAAAATCTATCTTTAATAACTTTACGCTCCGCAGGCGTAGAGCATCCAGCAGAGCCGAATTCATTGCATCTTCGTCTAGCAGCAGCAGCAGAATAATGCTCATGGTTTTGTCTTGAGGTTTTTGTAGTGCAACTCTGCTAACTGTTCGTAAGCTGCTTGTTCCTCTGCTAAATCTGTACCGATCTCTTCTCGATTAGCATGATAATACGTTAAAGCTGCATAAACTTGGGCGATCGATAAGTGAGTCATCAGCCTAGCAATTTCTTCTGCACTGTTACCCTGCTTGTATAAAACAGCGATCCGGCGTACAGAAGTACCAGTTCCAGTAATAATGGGACGGCCGCCTCGAAGGTTGCGATCGCGCGCAATTAAAGTCCCGATGTCTGCTACAATTTTTGTTGTCATAACTGTCGATCGATGGTTTAAGTTAACTAGAGTAATCGTACTCTTGTGAAGTTTTGAACGAACAACAATATTCTAGCAAGAACCCGGTTTCTGCCTCAGCTTGGATGCGCGCGATCGATACAAAAGAAACCGGGTTTTTATCAGATAGCAGGTTGGGATGCAATATTCTAGCAAAAACCCGGTTTCTGCCTCAACTTCACGGCGCGCGATCGACCCCTTGCTCTCGATCGCTCTCAAGGAAACCACGAACCAGCGCGATCGCGCCTTTACCCCAGTACCTGTTGCGTCTTTGTGAGTGCCAACAGCAAAGCGTCGCCCCGATAGTTGATTTCAAAATAAGGGTTCGCGATTAAGTTAATTTGTTTGTGCGTTTCACCTGCGATCGGATTTGAGATTCTCGATAGTGAGACAATCTACTATTCAAAACATCAGTAATATTATATCATGTTTGATAATCAATCATCAAAAGCACTGCACCGCTTTCCATCTGTTCCAAAGTGGAATGTCTTTCCACAAGCTGCTTTGGCACGATCGACTAATTTCTATCAAGCCAATCCCTCCGTACTATGAATAATTACTGTATCAATCCCCAATGCCGGCATCCAGAAAATCCCGACAATCTCAACTTCTGTATGAGCTGCGGCTCTAAGTTATCGATCGACGATCGCTATCGGGTAATTAGAGCTTTGGGCAAAGGAGGGTTTGGCAAAACTTATGAAGTCAAAGATAGAGACGGGGCGCTAAAAGTTTTAAAAGTTCTTACTTATACCGCACCTAAAGGAGTGCAACTGTTCCAGCAAGAAGCTAATGTTTTGCAACTGCTGAGACATCCGGGACTGCCGAAAGTAGAAGAGGATGGCTATTTTACTTTCCAGCCTAACGAGACGAGCAACAAGTTGCACTGTCTGGTGATGGAGAAAATTGAAGGTAAGGATTTAAAGGAGTGGTTGGAAGAGCGGAACTACCAGCCTATTTCCTCGGAACAAGCTGTTGATTGGTTGATCCAATTGACGAAAATTTTGCGTCTCGTTCACCATCAAAATTATTTTCACCGGGATATCAAGCCACAAAATATCATGTGCCGGTCGTCGGACGGGAAATTAGTATTGATTGATTTTGGTGCGGTGCGGGAAGTTACGGAAACTATTCAAAAAACCTCAGGAGAAGTGACAAAAATTTCCTCAGCGGGTTACACTCCGCCAGAACAAAAAAACGGTAAGGCCGAACCGCGATCGGATTTTTTTGCTTTGGGCCGGACTTTCGTGTATTTGCTAACAGCTCAAGAACCGCTAAATTTGTCGGAAGATCCGCGATCGGGTAAATTAAATTGGCGGAATTTTGCAGATGGAACATCAAAACCGCTGGCAGATTTAATTGACGATTTAATGGCTTATTTTCCTAACGGGCGGCCGAGAGATACCGAAGCTCTTTTGCAGCGGTTGGAAAAATTGAGCGATCGTCCGCTATCCCCCACTACTGCTCGATCGACTAATTCTTTTCCATTAAAACTAGCTATAATCGGAGCAGGAATTGCGATGGCGATCGGGCTTGGTGCTTTGGCATTTCAACATTTCTCTAAAACTCCTGTAGAAAATTTTTTAACTTATCAAAGTTCCGACCATCAGTTCGCGATTAAGTATCCTGAAAAATGGGAAAAACAAGAGCTGCAAAATCCGCTAATTGCTGACATAGTGTTATTTACTGCGCCGAAAAAGAACAGTGCTGATGCTTATCAAGAAAACACGATCGTGAGAATCGAAGAGCTGCCTCGCCCCATGTCTCTAGAGGAATATAACAAATGGTCGATCGGTCAAATTAAAACTACTTTCCCTGATGTTAAGATTATCGAAGAAACAGCAAAAACAGTTGCAAACAATAGCGGTTATTCGGTCGTTTTTGAGGCTAAAGAAGGAGAAAAAGACCTCAAAAAAATGCAAGCTTGGACGTTAATTAATAACAAGGCTTACGTGCTGACTTACACAGCGGAGAAAGCCGATTATCCCGAATATTTGAAAGCAGCAGAAGGTATGGTAAATTCCTTTGCAGTTAATTGATTGAGTAATTAGGGCTTGCTGAATAAGTCTTTTGGTGAGGGGGGAATAGGGCATTGGGCATTGGGCATTGGGCATTGGGCATTGGGCATTGGGCATTGGGCATTGGGCATAGTTTTTCTCCGTTTCGAGTCGGGAATTAGACACACCATCGATCGCAAAAGGCTCAAAACCCTTGCTCTCGGGGGCTGAGAGTTTTATTCAGCAAACCCTAATTAGTAAGGGATAATATCATGTCCGATCGATTACCAGTAATTAACTGGTTTTAACTGGTAACTGGTTCCCAGGCACAACCTGGGAACCAATATCCCGAGGCCTCGCAATTTTAGATGTGCAATTTTATGAGATTTGAGAGTAATCCAACTATCAAATATCAACTATCAACTCTCAACTATTTACGGTCTGCCGATCGCCTGTTGTTGCCATTTTTGGCCGAAATCTGTGAGCGTTTCCCTGGGAATTTGTTGTTGCAACCATTCCAAAGCGCGATTTTGATGGGGGTGCATGCCAGCTCGATCGTACACTTTACAAACATCGACCAAATTAATCGGTCTGTTGCTAACTTTTGCTACCAATTGACTGCGCCACTCATCAGCAAATTTCTGCAGAGTAGCAGTAGAAATTTTGCCCTGCAACCACTCTAAAGCCTGCTCTTGGTGGGGCGATTGACCCGTGCGATCGAACGTATTGCAAACATTCACCAAACTCACAAAATTGCTCGATTGCGCCGCCCTAGTTTGAGGCGGATTTGTTCGAGGTGCGGCAACAGGTGCGGCAACAGGCGCGGCAACAGGTGCGGCAACAGGTGCAGGTGCAACCGCTAGATTTTGCTGCGGGAAATTGCTGGCACTTCTCTGTTCGGTTCCGGTGCCGCAAGCCACTCTTCCCCTACCAAAAGTCGGATCGGCAGGGCGAACATTTCGCGGTAAAGTTGCTTCGCAGACGATCGATACTGTTGTCGGATTGCTTAAAGTTGCATTGTCTTGCAAAAAAATCGCTCCCACATAAGCTTTCATGTCTGGCGACTTGGGTATTGCATAATGAAAAGCGCCTCTAGTAGTCGTGCGAATCGCAAAATTGTAATCCTGCGGCAGCGGAATGGTAAAGTTTCGGGCGATGGCACCTACGGAATTCAGAAAACCTCGGTTGCGAGTGACGTGAGTTTGCTGACCGCGCACCATCGCACTAACTGCCGACTCTGCAGGCGTTTGGGGTCCTCTGGCTGCGATTGGTTCCGGTTCCGGCGACGGAGTAAAAGCTGCTTCCGGTGCGGACTGAGGTGCGGGTGCGGGTGCAGGCGCGGGTGTCGGTGCCGGGGCGGGTGCGGGTGCGGGCGCGGGGACTGGTTCTGAAGGGATGGGAGGAGGTGGTGCTATTTGGGTTGCCCTTTGGGCGGAGTTCGATGGACTGTCCTGATTTACAGTCCCCCGTCTCGCCAAAAATATCTCGAAAGGAATGCCGTAATTACCTACAGCACCTTGAATGCCACGAACGTCAGCCTTGCCGTGAATTCCCACCAAACGACCGTTGCTGTCGAGCACGGGTCCGCCGCTCATGCCGGGGAGAGCGTCGCCACCGTAAGATAATTCATAACCCAGATTTGAGCCTTGCGCTCGGCTGGTAATGCTCACTCCGTAAAAACGGTAACTGCGCTTGGTATCTATCTGTCCTGGAGCTGGATAACCGGCGAAATAAACAGTAACTCCCGGTCTCAAATTTTGAGAGTTGCCGGTTTGAGCGACAGTATAGTTTTGCCGGCTTTGGAACTGCACTACGGCTAAATCTGTTCCGGGGATGGCGGTAGCCTCGTAGAATTTGTGACGCATTCCGTCGGTGGTTTGGACAGAGCATTCCCCGGTTATCGCCACAACGTGATTGGCGGTGAGGACGGTGTAATTTTCTCCTTGACGCTCGATTATTACCCCCGAACCTTGGCAGTCGCCAGTAATCATCACTGTAAACTTCTGAGCAGCGTCACTGATTTGGCTTGGTTCTAGTGCTGTTGCTGCTAGAATTTGCACTGAGACCAACCCCGCCGCCCCGATTAATGCTGCTGGAATTCCGCTATAAAATGTTGCCATTTCCGATAAGTTTAAAACTCTGAATTAAAACTGCGAAGCAACAGGCTAATTGTTACTCGCATCCGTCATTTCAAAAGCTGTAGGTGCTAACTCTTTGAAAGTATCGATCGGAATTCCCCAACTGTATTGGCTCATTTGTTCCCGCAGGGCTGCATTCGGTTCAGTACCGTCTTTATACTGATACGGATCGCCCCATAAAGGATAAGCGTGGACGCCGTTAACGCCAACCAACTCACCGCGAGCGTTCAGCAATGGACCGCCACTCATTCCTTTTTCAATATCGTTGGTATAACCGATTTGGTAGCCGCCTTCCAAAGCCTTGTCTAGCACCCGCCAAACTTTGCCAGTTTTGAATACAAATCCCCGATCTTTTTCACCTTCTCCTGCAAAAGGAAAGCCACCTGCAAATACTTCATCCCCTACTTTTGGCGGCAGAGCACCCAATTTTGCCGTAGTGTATTCAACGCTGCTGGTAAAGCGCAACATTGCTAAATCGTTGCCTTTAAAATTGGCGTCTTTGACTTCTGTTGCCTGATAAATTTTATTGTCTGGGGTTTGGATTTGGTAGGGGGCTTTCCCGGCTTTCAGAACGTGTTCGTTTGTCAGCACTGCGTACTGCGAACCTTGCTTGCGAATGGCGATTCCCGTTCCCACGACTCTACCGGCCGATCGAACTCTCAGGGAAATTGCAGCGGCTTGCTGTTGCAATTGCTGCTGTGACATTTCGACTGGCAGTTGTTTGAGGGAATTTTTGGCAGGGGGTATTTGCGCCGGCAACATTATCGAAATGCCGCTGATGCAAGTTGCCAAGATCAGTGAACGCCAATCCATATTTATTCGGCTCGAAGTTTCTTTGCTATTTTTACCACAAAGGTTGGTCGTCTGTGGGTTCGTTGTTGAGCAATACGTCTAGATTGATGTTGGCATAGCCGTTTTCGTATGTTACCAGTTGCTTTTCTCCGCTCAGGTACAGGGGTTGCCGGGACGCGCGGTTGCGGGTGTCGAGCATTTGTTCGAGAACCTGGTTGGCATCGCTGCGCTGCGGTAATGTGAGCACTACGACAGCCGCGCTCGAACAATTGCCACTGCCTCTGGCGCGATCGATGCACAATACTTTTTGACCGTTAAACGTGCCGGCTCTCATAAATCTGAGCTGTCCGTTGTCGTTAAACCGCTGGAATCTGGCAGATACTTCCTCGCAGCGCCGCTTGGGCGTCCACCCTGAAGATGAGAAAGTTTCGTTGTTCCAGACGATCAGCGGTACGTTACCTCTCGAGGTGCGGACTACTGTTGACGGTTTGCCTTCACTGATGCCGCAGAAAAATTGATTTCTGGTTGGAGTTTGAGCTTGGCTGGGCTGGGAGGGTAATACAGTCGATGTTGCTGCGACGATCGCAGTCGCGACTAGCGCGCCTAAGGACGATTTTTTCATTGGATACCCTAGATATAAATATTGAATCAATAGCTTCTTACGTTCTCCCCCGCCTTCGCTCGATCGAGCAAGCGGGAGACCCCTTGCCGCATTAAGAATTTATAATATCTTGCGACCCTTGCTTTTTAGATTACAGTATCTGGTAATCTTAGTCAATCGCGATCGAACTCTTTACAAGATCTTTAAATTTTGGGGAAAAGGCGGCGGGCGATCGGTAGCGATTCGCGATCGGAACGTAGTTGAATGTACTAAAGTCCGGTGGCTAGCTTGCCAACTCGAATGCAGCATAAATCGGTAGTTCATCCAAATTTGCGATCGCTCCGGATTCAGGGTTGAAACGAGCAATGATTTCGTTCCCAATTTCCTCAGCTTCTCGATCCGCACAAGCAGAGTAAATATCGCGTCAGCCTGCCGGAGGCATATCGCAAACGCTATCCTAGTAATAACCACAAGGTAGCCTTTTGGGAATTTGGAGATTAAAAAAATGAGCAACGCGATCGCATTACAAACCGTTATGGAATATGTTGAGGCACTTTCCCCAGAAGACCAAGACTTACCGATCGAACTCATCCAGAAACGGCGAACTGAGAAGCAGAGAGCAGAAGTAGCAGAAAATATCGAGCTAACTCTCAGCCAACAAGACAAAGAAACTCTCGAAAAAGCTGCCGCAGTGCAAAGTAAAACTCTGAGCGAGTATCTGCTTAAAATAGCTCTCTTTTTAGCAAAAGAAACTCCAAAAGTAGAGCAAATTGTATTGAGCGATCGCGACTGGGAAATCTTTGCATCAGCCATTGAAAACCCACCTGAACCCAGCGCAGCACTGAAAGCAGCTATAAAAAAGCATCAGGAAAAGTATGGAAAGTGGTAAACAATGGAATGGATTTTTTGTTCTGTAGACGATAGACGATGAAAGATTTAGACGAGAAGCTTTTGAATGCGGTATACCTGAGTTAAATGAGTACCTGAAAAAATATGCCCGTCAGAACGATAGAAGAGGCATCGCTAAAACCTTTATAGCAATACCTGAAGGTGGAATCGATATCGCTCAGAGATCGAGAAGTAATCGATGTACAGAATATCTCCTACTCGATCGTAACGAAACGTTAATTTTTTGTCCATACCGCGTTCCCTCCAATAATTTAAGGACAGAGAAAAAAGCTCATAAAAACCCCTCCACTTACTGCAAAGCAGTAAACTGCAACTTCTTAACTACCCCTGAAAAAGGAGGATAGGCGAACGATCTAACTTCCCCTGCAACCAATCAAGTATTTAAGTAATAATCGCGAGTTCCCTTGGCATTCATCGATTCGGAGAGTCGATTCAATCCGTACACGTAGGCAGCAGTTCTCATGGGAACCGACAGTTCCTCAGCGATTTTCCAAATTGCCTCAGTTTCCTCCACCATTTTGTGCTTCAACCGCTGGTTGACTTCTTCAAGAGACCAATAAAGTCCGCTGCGGTTTTGCACCCATTCAAAATAACTAACTGTCACGCCGCCGGCATTGACTAAAATATCGGGAATTACCTGAATTCCCCGCGATTCCAAAATTAAATCTGCTGCTGAAGTAATGGGTCCGTTCGCTACTTCAAAAATTAATTTTGCCTTGATATCATTAACATTTACCTCGGTAATTTGATTTTCCAAAGCAGCAGGCACCAACAGGTCAACATCCAATGCTAAAAGTTCTTCGTTGGTTAAAATTTCGTGTTCGACGATATTGCAAACCGAGCCTTCGCAGTAAATAGCTTTAATGCCTTTATTAGCTTCTTTAAAGCGGCGGATGCTGGGAATATCCAGACCTTTTTTCGCATAAATTCCGCCTTGGGAATCGCTAACAGCAACAACTTTGTAACCTGCTTTCGACAACAGTTCGGCCAATTCTGCCCCGGCATTACCGAAACCCTGCACGGCTACAGTTGTCTCTACCGGAACTCTCTTAAATTTAGGCAAGAGATGTTCGATGACATAAAAAGCACCGGTTGCGGTTGCCACTTCTCTGCCCAAACTACCGCCGATAGTCACTGGTTTGCCAGTAATTACTGCCGGACTGAGCTGCCTTTTAATAATACTGTACTGATCCATCATCCAACCCATAATCATCGGATTGGTATAGACATCCGGCGCGGGAATATCGACATCTGGCCCCATAAAATCCGCGATCGCATCTACATAACCCCGGCTCAACCTTTCTAATTCCAGTTTAGAAAGTTCCTTGGGATTTAAAGTAATCCCGCCCTTAGCCCCTCCGAAGGGCAAGTTCAAAACTGCACATTTAAAAGTCATCCAAAACGCCAGGGATTGTACTTCATCGAGGGACACTTTTGGATGGTAGCGCACGCCCCCTTTTGTCGGACCTCGGGTATCGTCGTAGCGGACTCGATATCCTTGAAAAATGCGCAGCGAACCGTTGTCCATCCGCACGGGAATTGATACAATTAAACTAGCTTTGGGATATTTCAGCCGCTCGATCGCATCTTCTGAAAGGGAAACGTATTTTAACGCCCGTTCTAATCGGCGGCTGGCATCGGCAAATAATGAATCAGACATAAGAAGGAAGAGTTGATAGTTGATAGTTGATAGTTGTCAGCAAACAGTTGTCATTAGTCAGCAGTCATTAGTCATTAGTTAGAATCAAGAGGAAGGAGGAAAGGAAGAAGGAAGAAGAGTTAACCGGAGAGTTTTTCAGTAGCGCAGAACTTGGATTTAAGTATTGTGGCTGAGCTGCTGTTTTTCTGAGACAGTCTAATTTAAGCATATTTAGGGTGAATTCTAATTTCTGTCGGGTCTCGATCGACCGTCTGGCATTCCCAAGCGGTAAGGCGCGCGCTACGCCAGCAAGTCCGTGAGGTGCGCGTTGCGCGCCCGAAGTACAAAGTAAGTAAGTGCTGTTTCAGTATGCTTCGATCGAGCGTTTTGCTCCCAAATAGCAAACCAGCATCTAAACTTAAAGTAGGCGCATCGGGCTTGAAGAGAAATTTGAGTTCGATCGCCCCAATCAAACGCTCGAATCCAAGCCAGCAACCAGGGGAATCAATTTTTGCAATGGATAGACGATAGATGTAAAGTTATCAGAAGCTTGGGTTTAAAACCCCGTCCTTAATAGGACGGCTTTAATTGTAACTTTTCATTACACGCCAGCTATTTTGTGCTAATTGCGCTAGCATAAGAGTGGAGGTAAAACAATGCTAGTTTTTGAGTTCAAAGCCTACGGAAAATCAAGTCAGTACAACGCAGTAGCCGAAGCAATTCGTACAGCGCAATTTGTCCGAAATAGCTGTTTGCGCTATTGGATCGACAATCCCAAAAAGAACAAGTACGACTTAAACAAAAACTGTGCTGTACTAGCAGCAACTTTTCCGTTTGCCTCGGAACTCAACTCCCAAGCAAGACAGGCAAGTGCCGAACGCGCTTGGGCAGCCATCTCCCGATTTTACGAGAACTGCAAGAAAAAGATTCCCGGCAAAAAAGGATATCCGCAATTCCAGAAAGACTGTCGCTCTGTCGAGTACAAATCAACTGGATGGAAGCTGGCGTTTGACAGAAAGTCAATTACATTCACTGACAAGAAAGGAATTGGCAAACTCAAACTGAAAGGTACGCGCGACTTACATTTTTACCAAATTAGCCAAATTAAACGGGTTCGATTGGTTAAACGTGCGGACGGTGTGTACGTCCAGTTCTGCATTGATGTTAACAGAAAGGAAAACACAGAACCGACTGGCAACACAATTGGACTAGATGTTGGGCTGAAGGAATATTACACCGATTCAAACGGAGTTACGGTTGAAAATCCAAGATTCCTAAGAATTGGAGAACTTGTTCTCAAACGCAGTCAACGTCGGGTATCCAGAAAAGTTAAAGGTTCAAAAAACAGAGGTAAGGCCAGACAAATTTTAGCTCATCGCCACCTCAAAATAAGTAGGCAACGTAAAGACCACGCTGTGAAGTTAGCGCGGTGCGTAGTTCAGTCTAACGACTTAATAGCCTATGAAGATTTGAGAATTAAAAATCTGGCGCAGAATCATTGTTTAGCTAAATCTATAAACGACGCATCTTGGTATCAGTTCCGCGTCTGGCTTGAATACTTTGGAAAGGTATTTGAGCGCGTAACGGTTGCGGTAAATCCGCAATACACGAGCCAAGAATGCTCTAGTTGCGGTGAAATTGTCAAAAAATCTCTATCCACCAGAACCCACGTTTGCAAGTGTGGATGCACTCTTGACAGGGATGAAAATGCAGCTAGAAATATCCTCAGGAGAGGATTGGGTACGGTAGGGCATACCGGAACATTTGCATTAAATGCAAGCAACGCTTTGGGAGAATTGACCTCTACTTTGGTTGGAGAAATCCTGTCATTGCAAGTCGGCTCGTAGAACAAAGAATCCCCGCGCGTTCGCGCCGGGGAGTGTCAACAACTAAAGTATTGTTATGGTTGGACTCCTAGCCGCACTCTCTGCATCGGCGGCGGGGGGTATGAGAATTGCCCTGCCCCTGCTGTTAATTGGTTTGTTGCGCATCGACAAACTTTGGTCGGAAATACCTTTACTGTCTCGCATTCACCCGCAAGTAGTTCTGTGCATTTTGGTGAGTTGGTCGCTGTTAGAGTTATTTGCTTCTAAAACGTTTGTCGGGCTGCGAGTATTGCAAATCGTGCAAATTTTGTGCAGTCCTATTGTAGGGGCAATTATGGCAATTGCGATCGCCCAAGCAACTGCGATCGAGGAAACTTTTACTAATCCTTGGATGCTGTGGATTGTTGCTGTTGTCGGAGGCTTGTTAGCCCTAGTGTTGCAATTGGTACAAGCAGGATGGCTTTACCGGCTGCGGGGCTTGCCGATGTGGGTAATTTTTCTCCAAGATGGTTTGTGCGTGGCGCTAGTTTTATTTGCTTTTGATGCGCCCAGACAGGGAGGGTTAATTGCGATGTTGCTGCTGTGGATGGCAATTCGCAGTTCTAAAGAATGGTATCGCTGGTACAAGCATCAGGGAGTACCGGGGGATGGGGGAAATCCCCGCCGCAGCAAACTCGATCCGGATTAGTTAGGGCTTGCTGAAAAAGTACAGGCAACTCAAAAAAGTTCGATCGCCCTATGCAAGCAAGATTCAAGCCAGCGGCACTGAATTGCGCGTTATATTTGTAGGGAAACGGCATTGCCGTGCTATTCGGTAGCATTAAAAGGTTTAGCCGCTTTTGAGGTGCTACTTTCTCCCCTCCCCCCTCTCCCTCTCTCGATCGAGAGAAATTTTAACCCATATTTTGTATAAAAGGATCGTTATGGCTGTTCGCAAGGATACAATTTTCGAGCGCTTTTTATCGCCCCTAATTCGACTGGCGATCGACGAAGCAGAACTGAAACGATTTTATCAAAGTATCGACTGGGAAACTGCAGCCGACCGGCACCGCAAACCAAACTTAATTTATCCCGAATATTACAGCAGCCAAAACTTTCACGGCATTGAAGGCGGCTATCTCAACGCTAATGCAGCCGTTTCCTACGATCCGATTACCCAATATGTTTTGCCCCCCAACGAAACACTTGTCAGACAGGGTTTAATCGACGCTGTACGGGTGAAACCGCGACGCATCCTCGATTTGGGATGCGGCACTGGTTCGACAACTCTGATGCTGAAACAAACTTTTCCCCAAGCAGAAGTTATCGGCCTCGACTTGTCGCCTTACATGCTGGTAGTTGCTGAACTTAAAGCTCAAAAAGCGGGATTGAATATCGAATTGCTGCACGCCAATGCTGAAAATACCGGTTTCCCCGATAGCAGCTTCGATTTAGTTACAGCTTCCTTGCTGTTTCACGAAACGCCACCGACTGTATCGCGGGCAATTTTGCGAGAAAGTTTTCGACTGCTGACTGTGGGGGGACAGGTGGCAATTTTGGACGGCAACCAGAAAACTTTGCGGCAGACAGAATGGCTGACAGAAGTATTTGAAGAGCCTTATATTAAGTCTTACGCGACCGGTAGCGTAGATGCTTGGATGGGGGCGGCTGGATTTGCCTGCGTGCAAACTCAGGAACACTGGTGGGTGCATCAGGTAACGCAAGCTGTGAAACCTTTACCCGGACAAGATTTAGAACAGGTGCAGGCTGCGGGACAAAATGTCGCGAGAGATCCCGATTTTGATGGCGGTTTTGAAGGCTTTCCCGCTCCTGCTTGATGTATTTTGTTAATGTGGATTTTTCATGCGGACAGGACTTGCGCATTCATGCAGCGTGACACGCTACTTATAGCAGTAAGGCGCGCTGCGCGCACCCTAAATAAGCTGCTAGTGCTCGATTAATTATTACAAATAACCTGAAGCTTTGGCTTTACCTTCCTTCTTCTTCCTTCTTCCTTCTTCCTTCTTCCTTCTTCTAATGACTTTAAAAGCAGTTTTATTTGATTTTAATGGCGTGATTATTAATGACGAGTCGATTCACGAGCAAATCCTCGATCGATTGATGCTTGAGGAAAATCTGCGCCTCAAACAGGGGGAGTTTCGAGAAGTTTGTTTGGGCAAGAGCGATCGCGCTTGCATCATCGAACTGTTCAACCGCCGGGGAAGATTTCTAACAGAAGCTTATCTCGATCGGCTGTTATTTCGCAAAGCGGAAGCTTACAAAACTGAATTAGATAGTTTGGAAACGCTGCCGATTTATCCGGGACTGGAAGAGTTTATTGATAAAGTTCGATCGGTCGGTTTGAAGATGGCTGTAGTTAGCGGGGCGGTGCGATCGGAAATAGAATTGGTGTTAAATCGAGCTGGTTTAACGGGTAACTTTGAGTTAATTGTGGCAGGCGATGACTTGACGGCAAGCAAACCCGAACCCGACGGCTATTTGCTAGCAGTAAAACGCCTCAACCAACTGTATCCCGCCTGGAACTTGCAACCGGGAGAATGTTTGGCGATTGAAGATACTTTTGCTGGAATTACAGCGGCGAAAAGAGCGGGAATTCCTGTAGCGGGAGTGAGTCATACTTATCCGTTTCACATGCTCCACCGTCGAGCTAACTGGACGGTCGATCGCTTTGACGATCTAGAGTTGGATAGAGTGCAGGAGTTGTGTGCTTTAAGTTGAGCGCAATGTTAAATTGGCTGCGATCGGAATTATTTGGAATTATCCAGTGCGAGTGTCCCCGCTCGCGAAGGAAGCCAGCGAGCGGGGAAGCTATAAATTATCGCCCAAATGCTTCACCCCTACATTAGATCGCAAATTTTGAGATTATTTTTACTAGATGTCTAATCGATCGCGAGTTCTGATGCTCGCACTCTCATTTATCCAATTTCAGCCCGATCGAACCACTGAATTTTTATCTTCTTTTTTCTTGCTGGCTTCTTCCTTAGGATTGCTAATAGGAATTTCCACAGTAAACTGCGTCCCGCCACCGCGATTTTCAGCAACTCTGATGCTGCCACCGTGTCCGTCAACTACAATTTTGTAGCTAATAGCTAACCCCAAACCCGTGCCTTTGCCTACGGGCTTGGTAGTAAAAAATGGGTTGAAAATTTGCTCTTTCACGTTTTCGGGAATTCCCGGACCGTTATCGGCGATCGCCACTTTGAGAAACTTCACGCCATTTACTAAAATTATTCCGGTGGCAATTGTAATATTTTTCTCCTGGCGATCGCTCTCTTTTAAAGCATCGATCGCGTTGCTCAGCAAGTTCATAAATACCTGATTTAACTGAGATGGATAGCATTCGAGCGCGGGAATTTTTCCGTATTTTTTAACTACCGAAATGCCTGTTTTCAACCCGTTGGAAAGCAGCAGCAAGGTATTGTCAATTCCTTCGTGAATGTCGGCCAGCTTTTTGTCAGCCTCATCGAGCCGAGAGAAATTGCGCAGGGAAAGAACTATATTGCGGATGCGTTCGGCTCCGATTTTCATGGAATTCATCATCTGCGGCAAATCTTCTTCGATAAATTCCAACTCAATTTCTTCGGTAAAATTTTCGATTTCTGGGGTAATTTCTGGGAAAGTTTCTCTGTACAATCTCACCAGTTTTAACAAATTTTCCGCATAGGTGCTAGTGTACGGTAAATTTGCAAAGATGAAGTTAACTGGATTATTAATTTCGTGAGCAATCCCGGCTACCATTTGACCGAGAGAAGACATTTTTTCGTTTTGCACTAAATGAGCTTGGGTTTTCTTGAGTTCTGAGATCGTGCTGTGGAGCAGTTTTACTTGGTCTTGAGTTTGAGTGTAAAGGTGAGATTGAGTAATCGCGATCGCCAGTTGATCTGCAACAGCTTTTAACAGTTGAATTTCCTCGCCAATCCACAGCCAATGAGTAGCGCGAGTGCAAACTAAATAACCCTGCGGCTGGTTTTGCACCCGGACTGGGACGGCTAAATAGCTGTTAGGTTTTAATTTCAAAGGCTGATTTTTGCCTTCAGGAAAAATATCGCTACCAAGGATAATTGGCGAGCCAAATTCCAAGTGGGCTGACAAATCTCCTACAAAATCCGGGTCAAACTTGAGAATTTGTTTCGGATTCTCAGATTGACCGGATTCCCACAGAATTTGTAAGGTTTTTTGGTGCGGTTCGTACCAACCAAAACCTGCCCGTTCTAAATGCAGTAAATTTGCTATTTCTTCTACTGTACTTTGCACGATTTGGTCTAATTCTAGAGAAGCGCGAATCCGTCCCGAAATGCGGTTGAGCATAGCTTCTCGCTCGGCTTGAACGCGGTTTTGTTCGGAGGAATATATCAGCCAAATTGCTGCTAGGATGGCAGGCATTAGCAGTCCCCCGCCGATAAATGCTAACAGATTTAAGGCTTGCAGTTGGGATTCAATATTATTGCGGGGAATGACTAAAGCCATCGACCAATCAACTTCATCGAGGGGAGCGTAGGCAACATAAACCCATTTGTTATCTATTTTCACCAGTTCGATACCGATCTGGCGAGCGGTCATGTGGCGCGAGATTTTTGCTAGTTCCGGGTCTTTTGAATTGACAAAGCTTGCTGTCGGTCGATCGAGATTTCCTGTTAAGTTAGATTTGGGGTGGACGATGGGTACTCCTTCAGAATTGAGTGCAAAAGCATAACTATCCGAACCGTACAGCAAGTTGTTCGTCACACTGATTATTCTATCCAGTCTAATGCTGCCTGTAAGAACTCCAATTACTCGATCGGGACTGGGTGGCAATGCCCACAGCGGGGTAGAAATTATAATCGAGGGAATCTGCGAAGCGCGGCCGATGAGGGGGTCAGAAACATTTGTATTTCCTGCCATTGACTTTTGAAAATATTTGCGGTCAGTGACGTTCCCACTATTGCCTAAAGTGTTGCGCAAAAAACCGTTTTGCTGAACCATTGACAGGACAAAAAATTCTTTTAGCCTGTAGGTTTCTCCTTGCAACAACGGTTCAACCAATTGCCAATCGAGAGTGCGAATGGTGGGAGAGTAAGCGATACTTTCGATTTCTGCTTTGCGGTTGCTGAGCCAGCGATCGATTTCTTCGGTGCCTTGTTGTAGTTTTAATAGCACTATTTGCTTGGAATTGTCGAGTATCAATCCGCGCACAAAAAAATAGCTGAGGCAAGCCGTAGCGCTAATTGTTACAGCCGTACTTCCCAGAATTAACAGGGTTAGCAAGTGGCGGCGCTGCCGTCTGTGTTCCCAAAGACTGTGCAATTGCTGCCAGCGCGATTGAGCGCCACCGCTGAGATTTTGCCAAAATTGGCGCAGCTTTTTCTGGGGATTGGCCTGCGAGGCGGATAAGGTGCAGGATTGATTGGCTCGGTTTTGCATCGTCAAATATTCTCTCTGAAGTCAGAGTCAAGGAATTTGAAATCCTCGACCTAATTTAGCTTCGATTCGCAATGGCGATCGTAAATTTTCCTGCTGTCAATCTGCATTTAACTTCTCTAGGAGGCACTCCGAAAAAAGGGCGGGGTTCACAAAAAATGTCGGACTTTCGTCGTTTATTTCTCTGAACAACCCAGTTTCTATAGTATAGATGCGTCCCGGACTGTTCTATTCAAATTTTTTTTGATTTTACTGTTTAATGTGGTTCGAGTTAAAATTTAAAGCTAATGACTAAGCTGATTTTTATGGCTAATTTGCGATATCTTTAATATCTATCTCTTTTGTATAACAGAATCATTGCAAATAACACAGAGAAAGTACGGAGTTTTCTGACTGACAAATGTATTGCGGTCTCAGGGGAAATACGGATTGACAAAATCGCAAGCTTGAGTTGCAATCTCACTGAGAAATTTTATTTTCTAAAACTTTTTTAGCAAAGCGAGTCACGTAAACGGTAAGGGCAATCGTGGCGAGCAAACCAACACCGTAGAGGGCCCATTCTGCTGCTGTGCGCGATCGCCCTCCAGTCCCAATTGCTGCCAAACTTCCCGCCAGAGAACCGATATAAACATACATTACAGTACCGGGGATCATACCGATCCAAGAGGCGAAAAAATAATCTTTGAGCGATACCTGGGTAACTCCAAAAGCATAGTTAAGCAAATTAAACGGAAAAATCGGAGACAGCCTAGTTAACAAAACAATTTTCCATCCTTCTTGCTTGACTGCTTCATCGATAGCTTGAAATTTTTGATTGCCTTCGATTTGTTTGGCAACCCACTCGCGAGTTAAATAGCGACCCGCCAAAAAAGCGCAAGTAGCGCCTAAAATAGAGCCCAGAGAAACGCAAACCGAACCGCCGACAACTCCGAATAAAACTCCCGCACCGAGAGTCAGCAAAGAACCGGGAACAAACAGCACCGTTGCCAGAATATAAATTACAATAAAAGCAACAGGACCCCAAGGGCCGAAACTCGCGATCGACTCCAGCGCATTTTTAATCACACCTTGAAAGTTAAAAACCCTTGCCGCCGCAATTAAAGCCACAGCCAAAACAACCCCTAAAATTAACTTCCACTTATTTGAAGGCGATCGATTTTTACCCTGCTGTTGCCGATCGTTCATTATCAAACCTCCTATAACAGTTGACAGTTGACAGTTGGTAAGGAGTTTTGAGTTTTGAATTTTGAGTTGTGAGTTAAAGACATTTCTGAATTTCAAAACTCAAAACTTAAAACTCAGAACTTTCCCTCTCCCTCTCTCCCCCTCTCCCCCTCTTCCTTCAAATTAAATCAAACTACCGCCGCAGCTCGAACCGCAACCAGCAGTACAGCCGTAACAATAAGCAGCCGTTTGCACCTCTTGAATCAAATCCAAACTCCCAAATTCTAGCAATTTAGCCACCGTTATTTTTTCCCCGCTGGCAGTTTTGGCAGGCAAATTTTCCATCTGGTTGAAATCGCAATCGTAGACATTGCCCAAATAGTCGATCGACAGTTCATTGCGGCACATTAAATGTTCCACAGTACCGGGATTAAAATTATCTTCTAAAAATCCCAAATAAGGCTCGTGCTGTTGTTTGCGTTCCAACTGCAGCTTGGTTCTGCCAACGGGCAGATTGGTAATTGTGAAGAGTCGATCGAAATAAATCCCAAAATGTTCTGCCAAATAAGCCTTGTAATCTCGCTCTAACTTGCTTTGTTCCGGTGCTAGCGAAAACTTATCCGCCGGCACTTGCGGGTTGTAAACCAAATCCAAAATTAAATTAGGGTTTGTCCCGTATCCCAATTGATTCAACTTTTGCAGTGCCAGAATCGAACTGTCAAAAACGCCTTTGCCGCGCATTTTGTCAACATTATCAGCCATGTAACAAGGCAGCGAAGCAACAATTCTTAGTTGATGTTGCGCGCAGTATTCGGGAATATCTTCAAACCCAGGCTCAAAATAAATCGTTAAATTAGAACGGACGATTACCTCTTTTCCTGTGGCTTTAGCAGCTTCCGCCAGCGGTTTAAAACCGTAAAGCATTTCCGGCGCGCCGCCCGTGAGGTCAACTGTTTGAATTTGAGGGAAACGGCGAATGATTTTAATTAATTGTTCGCAAATTTCGGGGGAAAGTTCTTCGGTGCGCTTCGGGCTGGCTTCGACGTGACAGTGAGTGCAGGCGAGATTGCAGCGCTTGCCCAGATTGATTTGCAAAACAGTGATTTGCTGCTTGGTTAAAGCCGAGCTTAATTTGTTTTTGAAGGGCGTTACTGCGGTTTGAATCATGTGTTGTGTCAGATCCAGTTATATGGAAACTACACTATAGCACGATCGGGCGATCGAACTGCACAAATAAACCGATTTATTTAAGGGTAAAGTGTACCGGAGGAGAGTTACACTTAGTGTCAAAACCACCTCAAATCCATTCATAGATTGCTGTTTAACCATTAAATTTCGATAAGGGACACGCTTCGTTCAACTCTCAATTTTATTGAGAGTTGAATTTTGAACGATCGAGAAGGACATTGATATTTTAATTCAGAATTTTAGCACAGCTAAAATTCGAGAATGAAACAGCCCTGGGGGAGAGGGGGGGTCGAAGAATTTTTCTTCCTTATTCCTTTATACTTCTTCCCTCTTTCTTCGTGTCAACTGTTAAGTCTTGCTTCTTGTTAGCTTAAGCAGCGGTGCGTTTGAATAGTAAAACTTCATTTTGCTGATAAATCAATTTAAATGCCGGAGAATCTTTAAGCTGCTTTGCCAAACTCTCGCCAAGTTTCGCAGTATCGGGCCAGGGATGTCGCAAGTTGAATAATATGTATTCAAATTCAGCTAAATTTGTTTGGAGTGAAACTTGGGAAAGTAATTTTACTGTAGGGCGGTGGGCAAATTGAGGGGCAAGTCTATTATCTGTTAAAATACTGCTTTGGGGTCGTATTTGGGCGATCGCCTCCCGCGTAGCTTGCCAGGTATCCAGTCTATTTAAGTACAGAAAAAAGTCTTTGTACTCGCCCAAAAACAAGAAAATCATTAACGACCAAATTATTATTGCTTTAGGCAGTTTAATTCCCAGCCACAGCTTGGGAAACTTGAGATTTTTAAATGATAAACTTGATATTTTTTGGTGCTGAGATTTTGGCAAAATAGCAGATTTTAAAAACTGTTGTTCGTTGCCTTTTTCATCTTCTTCGCTGGAGGTTAGGCAGAAACCAGGTTTTTTTGCGAAAATATCGGCATCCTCGCCTTTAGTATCAAAAAACCCGGTTTCTTTAGACTTGATGCGCAAATCTTCTAGATTCTCGGTTGTTTCTGCCATTTGATTTGCTGCCGATCGCGCGATCGCAGCTAAAATTAAAAATGGTACGATCGGGATTGAATACTGATAGGCTAAACTGCGTTGAAATGGCAAGTCAGATAGGCTGTTGATGAAGATTGTCGGAATTGCTGGAATTAGCCCTGTTAAGTATCCCAACCCGATTTTGCGAGAGGGCAACAGCAACCAAAACACGGGCAAAGTTAGGCTAAATAAATATTTTAAAGTATCAAAGGAAATGATTTTTCCCAATACTAACTGCGGTTTTAATACGAGATTTAGAGCAATTTCCAGTACGGAGTTGCCTAAATATCCGTAACGCCCGACTCCAGCAACTTCGCTACCGCTAAAGTAGGGAATGATTTTCCCAGAAGCAATAAAAAACCAAGCCGTACCTAGCAAAAGCGCGAGCGTCCCAAACCGCATCTTTTTCTCGCAAAATAACAGCCAACAACCCATTGCTGCCACGGTGAGAGACAAAACAGCCTTGCAGCTCAAAATTAACAGAATAGCGCTGCAAAACCAAGCAAATTTATTTAAACGCGCTGCCAAAATTGCTGCCAAAAGTGCTGGTAAAGCAATGACTTCCGGGTGAAAGTCAAATAAATTGATGTTAAATACAACTGGATACAGCAAATAAATAAATGCGATCGCGCTCGATTCTTCACGATTCAAACCGGACAAACACGCTAAACTCCAACTAGGCCAAGCGCCCGATGACAAAGCAACTGCTTGTACCAAAAACAGCCAGTGTACGTTCGGATAAATTTTGTACAACAAAGCTAGCAGATAATGGACGATCGCGGCGTGATCGCCCAAAATATGCATCTGCATCAAAGAAGAAAAAGGCGTTTGATTTTGAGAGATTAAATAAATAGCTTGGTCGAAGATTCCCAAATCGAAAGCGGTGGATTGGAATAAAGCGTGCCGCACAGTGCTAGACAAAAACAAAATTGCCACAGCAGCCGCGATCGTCCAAACCAGACTCGACGTTAACTGCAATCTACCTTCTTGCATATTTTCGCCGATCGAGACCCTGCTGCCCTCATTAGGATCGGTAGGATCGGTAAAATTTTCTCCATTCTGCATGAAATCTGGCACTACCTGACCGCTCAAAAAACAATTCCCTCAAATCTGCTTGCCGCGTCCTATTGAACCGTTAATTTTAGTCCCCGCAATCGTAATATTAGAATAATCCACAAAACATTAAAAAATTGTGAAAGCAATAACCCTTCTCGGTTCCACCGGCTCGATCGGCACGCAAACTCTCGATATTGTAGCTCAGTACCCCGATCGGTTTCGGATTGTCGGCTTGAGCGCCGGACGGAATGTAACACTGCTTGCCCAGCAAATCCGCCAGTTTCGACCCGAAATTGTCGCAATTTGCAACGAAGATAACTTGCAAGAATTGCGAGAGGCAATCGCCGACATCGACCCCCAACCTATTTTACTTGCAGGCGAAACAGGGGTTGTCGAAGTTGCCAAATACGGCGACGCTCGGGCTGTCGTCACCGGGATAGTCGGCTGCGCCGGTTTGCTGCCAACAATTGCCGCGATCGAAGCCGGAAAAGATATCGCTTTAGCAAACAAAGAAACATTAATCGCAGGCGGTCCCGTTGTCAACCCCTTAGTGGAAAAACACGGCGTCAAATTGTTGCCCGCAGACTCCGAACATTCAGCAATTTTTCAGTGCTTGCAAGGCGTACCTGCAGGAGGTTTGCGGCGAATTATTCTCACAGCTTCCGGCGGTGCATTTCGCGATTTGCCTGTAGCAAAATTAGCATCAGTCAAAGTTGCCGATGCTTTAAAACATCCGAATTGGACGATGGGGCAGAAAATTACGATCGATTCTGCAACTTTGATGAACAAAGGATTGGAAGTAATTGAAGCTCATTACTTATTCGGTATGGATTACGATGATATTGATATTGTCATCCATCCCCAGAGCATAATTCACTCGCTCATCGAGCTTCAAGATACATCAGTTTTAGCGCAATTGGGCTGGCCGGATATGCGCTTGCCGCTGCTTTATGCCTTGTCTTGGCCGGAACGAATCTCTACAGATTGGAAGCATCTGGATTTGGTAAAATCCGGCGATTTAACTTTCCGAGAACCCGACCATCAAAAATATCCCTGCATGGAGTTAGCTTATGCGGCGGGACGCGCTGGCGGTTCGATGCCTGCGGTGTTAAATGCAGCAAATGAACAGGTGGTAGCACTATTTTTGGAAGAAAAGATTCAGTTTTTGGATATTCCGAAAGTTATTGAAAAGGTGTGCGACAAACATCAAAAAGATAACTGCCAAAATCCAACTTTGGATGATATTTTGGCTGCCGACAAGTGGGCGCGACAGGAAGTTTTGGCTGCGAGTAAAGAATTGGGCGATCGCATTCTTTCTCTACGCTAATTTTATCAAAATTTGCGCTAACCGCAGGTGCTGAAGAGAATTAATTACCCATTTTATAGGTAAAAATGCGATGGGAGATTTGCGCTAATTCACAAGTTCGCCGGGAATTAATTCCCCGTCTCATAGCGAAAGTGGGTTTCAACCGACTGCCAAGAATTTATTAATAGATATTCAGTCCTCTTTGAGAACGTTCCACGGACGCGATCGCATCCGTTATGTAATGAAAGAAACAAAATTCCCCAAAGCCTTGATTCATATAAGGCAAGCGGATTTGTTTCACTCCTGAGGACTTTTGCTATGAGACAGGGGTTTTCAACCCCTGGCGGACCTGCGGGCAAGCGAAATTTCCAACTATGGCAAAAAGGCAAAAAGCCAAAAATACGAGGCTTCGCCCGCTCGCACTTTTGCCCGAGCGCTCCTGCAATCTCTATGAAGCTGCTATCAGAGGGAAAGATCGGCTAGATTTAACAGTAGATCCGCCACCAGATTTAGCGATCGAGATTGACAACTCCTCGCAAACCAGTTTAAATAGCTATCAAGCTTTAAAAGTTCCGGAATTTTGGAGGTATGACGGGCGCACCCTGAAAATCTACCTGCTGCAAGACGGAAATTATATTGAATTTAATACCAGCCAAAATTTCCCCGATTTTCCCATTATAGATCTAATTCCAGAATATCTCGAAAGCAGCAAAACAGAAGGCAGAAGCCCCACCATCAAAGCATTTCGATCGCTGGTAAAACAGCAATTACAACAACCCCCAGACAACGAGCAAGTTCTTAATTGCTGAAATCTTCTCCCCTCTTCCTTCTTCCCTTTTGCTTCTGACTAATGACTCATCACTAATGACTCATGACAACTGTCAACTATCAACTCCCAACTTGTGCCACCAAATCCGCAGGACTCATTTTTTCATACCTTTCAAACGGTTGGTGTACCCAAGGATTGTCAGCTAAATAATCCACATAATGATCTGGAACCGCCACCGAACAAGCCTTATACCAAATCACAGCAGTCCGAATTTCCTCAATCTCCTCTCCGTAGCGGTGATTCAGCCAAACGATAGCTTCTTTTAAACTCACCCCGGAATCAACCAAATCGTCAACCAGCAGAATTCGGCGACCCAAATTATCGCCCACCATTGTCAAATCTCGGGAAAACTTAATCGCACTCCGTACTTTCCCTTCAGCCCCGCTGTAAGACGATGCTGCTAAAATTGCCAAAGGCTTGTTGAAAATCCGCGACAAGATGTCGCCTACCCGCAGCCCTCCCCTTGCCAAACAGACAATTCGATCGAACTCCCACTTAGATTCGTAGATGTTTGCAGCCAAATCTTCAGTTTTCCGGTGGTACTCTGACCAAGAAATGTAGAGGTCGCTCATGCCCTATAGGATTGAAAGGTTACAAATATTATTAAAGATTTTGACGAAAATATGCTTGGCGCAAGCGAAATTATCAGAGTAAATCCAGCCAGAGGAGGGAGTGGGGCGGAAATTTTCGGAGTTCGTGAGTTTAATCTACAACTTTCAACCATCCCCGACGAACGGCGTGCAGCAAGCGGTTGATTGCGGTTTGGTCTTCTTCGCTGAGACAGTCATTTAACAGGGCAGTCCTGAGTTGTTGTCGGTGAGTCCGCGTCAAGAGACCGGAGTGATATACCTGAAATACTAATTCTGCAATACTAAACTGGGGTAAAAAAGTTTGAGTCATCATTAGCTTTTCTTTGAGCTCACTTTTGATAGTATTGACTCATATTCTCGATATTTATGTGATTTAAATATGCAAGCAAATGCGATCGATCTCAGTTTAATTAGTGATTTGTGTCAGCCCTACTCGTTATTTATGTGATTTAAATACGCGAGCAAATGCCATAGATCTCAGTTTAATTAGGGTTTGCTGAATAAGTCCAGGAAACTCAAAAAAGTTCGATTGTCCTAGCTAAACAAGTAATGCCGAGCGCTTTTTGGGAGGTCCGATCGAGTTTAGCCATCACGTGATCGAGATTAAATTTTCTTTTTTGGCGCTCCTTGTAGCAAATATTACCAGAGGTCTTGAAGTCGGTCGCGCGTGAGAATGAGACAAACAAAGCAAGGATTCGCGCTCTAGTATCGCGAGTAAAAATTCAGTAACCTGAGATATTTGGCGACAGGCCTCACCTGAGGAAATAATCGAAATCAAACATCCTCTAACCAAGCCCAAAAAAGCAAAGCCCCTGTCCGATGGTGGGAAAGGGGCTTTGTG
>JALOON010000086.1 GCA_025454405.1 Oscillatoriaceae cyanobacterium Prado104
CGCGAGCCGATCGTCCGTG
The DNA here is from genome assembly GCA_025454405.1 of Oscillatoriaceae cyanobacterium Prado104. Taxonomy (GTDB): domain Bacteria; phylum Cyanobacteriota; class Cyanobacteriia; order Cyanobacteriales; family Microcoleaceae; genus Microcoleus. The sequence goes on from JALOON010000086.1 coordinate 20, forward strand.
GCGCGAGCCGATCGTCCGTGGCGCGAGCCGATCGCACTCTACGGGCGATCGTGAAAAGATGTCAAATGGGTTCTATAGACTGGGGGTAGGACGCTGGCAAATGCTGTTCGCCCAGTCTCAACATAGTTTCTTTGTAACTACCTGAAGCTGTTTTCCCCAACTGACAGCCAGGAAAAACTCAGTTATTGTACTCGGTAAAATTTAGGTGTAAAATTTAATTTGGTTCAATCTATGTCTGTAATTTTTCCCGTACAGAAACCGGTGAGCGAGATGCAACTAGCTCCTGGCAGTTTGCTCGCTATCCCCAACGTCACCTAGTCAGAGTTTGAAGCCATTCTAGATGAGTTGGGAGAACAGCGTTCGTCGAGAATTGCTTACAGTAATGGAATGCTAGAAATTATGGTTCCCCTGCCAGAACATGAAAAACCAACTGACTTAATATCGGATATTGTCAAACTATTATTGAAGGCAACAAATCGGCGTTACGAACCTTACCGTTCTACCACTTTCAAACGCAACAATGCAGGAGTAGAACCAGATGCCTGTTTTTACATCCAAAATTACGAGCGGATGATACGATCGCCCACAATGAAATTACGGCAACTATAGAGGGTGCCAGTTGGGTTTTTGATAAGATTACTCAACCAACAATCGTGCAACAAAAAGGTTGAGATTTACGCTCGCGTTTCTCTCATTTGTACCCAGTAAAACCGGAGCCAAAATCTTTCAAAGGTAAGCTGTACATACTCAGGAGCTTACAGAAGCTCCAAACCTAAATCGTGAGGTTTGGGAATCCTCGCCGTTCTTGGCGCGGGGTGGATGTCAACTCACCGGTGACCGAAACGGTACAGCGGGAGCCTTCTGCCGACATTAAGGTAAATTAGTTGGAATCCCTGTGCAGATAGGACACCCCGACAAGCGTCTGGTTAAGAGTAAGCGAAGTAGGGAAGTTGCAGTCAGGAGGTGAGGGGCGAGCTCACCTGGTAACATCCGCACGCACGCTCGCGCCACCTCGAACCAGAGCAAGCGTCAAGTTGTTGCTTCAAACTTATAACCTACCCCCCGAACAGTTTGAATCATCGAATTTTGGGCATCGGGTTCAATTTTGCGGCGAATTTGACCGATATGGACATCCACCACCCGCTGATCTCCGACGTACTCGTAGTCCCACACTTCTTGCAGCAGTTCCGATCGCCTCCACACGCGGCCGGGCTTGCTGGCCAAACAGTACAGCAGGTCAAATTCTAAAGCCGTCAAAGCAACTAGCTGATTGCCGAGCAGCACTTCGCGGCGGACTGGATCGATCGCAAGTTGTCCGAAACTCAAGCTTTGCGGTTCTGCTTGGGTGAGGGGTCGCTTGCGCTTCAAAATAGCTGCGATGCGAGCTCCCATTTCTACCAGACTAAAAGGTTTAGTAACGTAGTCGTCAGCGATCGTAAAGCCTTTAACTACGTCAATTTCATCAGTACGACTCGTCAGCATGACCACAAATACATCGGTACGCTCTCGCATTTCTTCACCAAGCTTGTAGCCAGTGGTGTCGGGTAGATTCCAATCGAGAATCACTAAGTCTGGATTGTGTTGCTCGAACAATTCCCAAGCAGTCTCACCGTCACCGGCAGACTCTACTTGATAGCCTTGCTGGCTTAAATACCGATGTATGAGGTTTCGGATTGCTGGGTCGTCATCAACCACTAGGAGTTTTACAGGGGCCATGACCGCAAATTAGCTTGAAGAATTAGGCAAGAATATTTAGACATATTAATTGAAAAGTGACGTTATTTTAGTCTGCTTCAAATCTGATTGTTGAGTGTAGTAATCAACCCGATCGGGGATTTCACCGATCGGTTCAGAAACGATACTGCAACAGTTAACTTGACAGCGGGTTCGTTTTAACCAATCTAGCCTCTGACCGAGCGCAAAATTCCAGTGCCGACGAAGTAGCTCTAGCGTGTAGAGCATGGTTGCTTCTTGTTCGGCACTCGGTTTAATTCGGTAGCAGTAAGTTAGAATCATAGCTATCATTCTATAGCCAGTTTTCTAGACTGGCTCATATTTTGTTGCTAGTTGCGGAGGGGTAACTGTTGAGCAGCTCAAAAAAATATGTTGAGCAACAGGCTACTCCAGGATATGGCGACATTTGATGGCGACAGATGGAGAGTCAGACTACTCCGGTAGCATCACCCTGCGAAGCATCAAGAATCAGGGTCAAGAATCACCGCACTTTTAGGGCGGTGAGTATGTCAAATAGTTATAGCCGACAGTTATAGCCGACGCAAGATTTCCGGCAATAAATCTCCGGGAACTTGCGATAAAGCTAAATTTTGACCTTGCAGCCCACATTCACTATAGAAAGCTCTAATCGTTTTGACAATACCATTCAAAGCTGTTTGCCGGGATTCGTCGGATTTCAGGTCGCCTGGGGATTGACTGTTAAGTCGATCGCCGTTGTGGGTTAAGACAGTTTTTTGATGGTGCTCTTCACCTCCAGCCCAGGCTTGCAATTGGTACTGCAGGGCTGCTTCGAGGTGCCGGGTTTGCGCTGCTTTGTCCGAGGGGAAATCGGGGTCTGTGGCTAGCTGGTAGTGGGCTAGCGCGAGATTGCTGCGGGCGGCCTCGATGTCAAAGGTAAGTTGCGATCGATCGAACTGTCGGGCAATGTCCAGGGCTGCTTCGTAGGAATCGATCGACCGCAGCAGCGATTCTGTCCGCGCTTGTTTCTGCTGGAAGTTGTGCGCCAAATGCCAGTGGGCCGTGCCGAGATTGTTGTGGGTGGCAGCACAAGCGGCGGGGACTAATTCTCGGGTGCGGTATTTCAAGGCTTCGCGGTAGGCTGCGATCGCCCTTACCAGTAGAATTTCTGAAGGTTCGTGCTGGCAGAGGTTCCAGCAGGCCGTACCGAGGTTGTTTTGCACTCCCGCATAGTTGAGGGGTTCCCGTTCCGGCCTGTAGCAGGAGAGGGCTTGGGTATAGGCCGCGATCGCATTTTTCAGGTTGGCGACAGGTTCGGAGTCTTGGGCTAAATTCCAGTAGGCTGTTGCCAAATTGTTCTGGGCGGCTGCGTGCTGTTTGGGTTCCACGCTAGGGTCTAAATCCAGCAGCGCTTGCTTGTAAGCTGCAATTGCCTCCTGCAAGTTTTCTGTCTTGTCTTGGTAGCGCGCTAAATCGGCGGCGGCTATTCCCAAATTTTTATGCAATCTGGCGCGGATTTGAGGTTCTGTTGCGGCATCTGTTTGACTCAAGCCTTCTCGGTACAGGGCGATGCTGCGTTCGAGGCAGAGTACCGGATCGGAGGCTGTTGCCGCCTCAGTGCGATCGCGCGATAGCATCCAGTACAGCGTACCGAGATCGTTGAACAAATCTGACATCGGCGGCAAGTTATGTGATTCAGCAGCGCCCAGGTTTAATAAGTTTTGTGTAGTGCGATCGAGTTCGATGCCGGCAATTGCTTGTTCGATCGCCCGAATGGCAATTATTAAGTTTAGCGCTGTAGCATCTCCAGCTTGGGCGCGATCTCGGTAGAAATTCCCCAAACTCAGATAAGCGGCAGCCAGTTCGGCAGCAGAAGACTGCTGTGCTTGCAACAATTCGAGGTATTGCAGGGTTTGCAGGGGTTCAAAATTGTCCGCCGATGGAGTTTTGTTTGCAGCAGCAAACTCCTCAGAAGCTGCTGCTAGCACCAAATCCTTAAGTTCAAAAGCGATCGGGCTTTCTGCCTCTTCTACTTCATCCCGAACGCTGGCATCAGAAACTGCTTCCTTGCTATCTTCTCCCGCACTCGGAAAATCGAGAATCAAAGCTTCTTCCTTGTTGTCCTCCCCCGCACCAGGAAAATCGAGAATCAAAGCTTCTTCATTGTTGTCCTCCCCTGCACTCGAAAAATCGAGAATCGAGGCTTCTTCATTGTTGTCCTCCCCTGCACTCGAAAAATCGAGAATCGAGGCTTCTTTCATCCTGTCTGTTGCTTCCCATGCCGCTGCACTTGGAGAATAGGGGAAAATCAACTGTTCTGACAAAGAAGGGATTAACAGCTTTTGACCCCAGTTGCCCTCGTCTCTAAACCTTCTTCTCTCGCCGAAGTTCTCAGAATCATCGGCATCCTCCGAGTCGATAAACTCTTCCCTCGCTGGAGTCGGTTCCCCTTCAAACTCAAATACTCCAGTGCGCCACTGCCAAAATTCCGGGGCCGAATGTTCGATCGAACTCAGCCAAGGGCGGGACACCCACAGCAGCAAAGTAGATTCCCACATTTGCAGGTGCGAATCGATCGCCCTCAAATAGCTGAGAAAGGACCACTGAATGGCTGCTGACTGGCGAGTCAGGAGTTCGACCCCGAGAATTTGAAATCCCGGCAAGCGACTGTAGCCCCGCGCGTTCGGGCGGGGTGGGTGTTGGGTCATCCACCCGGCGATGGAGGCCCAGAGATTGGGGTCGCTGAGGTTGAGACCCAAACTGACAAATCGGGGATAGTAAACCGATTCGCGAGGTATGTTGCCGGTGTCTGGCGCGGCTAATTCTGCTTCCAAACGGGCTGCCAGACAGTCCCGCAGCCACAAATCGTCGCAAGCAGCAATAAAAATTTGACGGCGCAAATTCAGGTCGATCGCCTGTTTTAAACGTTCGTAGATTAGATGGTTCGAGCTAGAAACTTGTTGTGAAGAATTAGACATTGCGATATTTTAGATTTTAGATTTTAGGATTTTAGATTTTAGATTTTAGTTTGAGCTTCGATCCGGTATTGGGGTTCGAGCGATCGAACTAGATAGATTCGAGGTGCGCGACGCCTGCCCGACAGATAAACTGCGACTGCCAGCCCTAAAAGATTTTTTCAGCTTGCGAGGCGCGGTTCAGGAATGCCGATTTTAGTTTTGGGATTTTAAATTTTAGATTTTAGATTTACGCATGAGTTTTTAGGAAACCGGGGGTTTGTCTGGTAAATTTCACAAAACACGATCGATTTGAGATTTGGGATTTTTCTATAATCAAGTATGCTGGTGCGAACTCGTCTTGTCTCGCCTTAAATACAAAACCATAAATACAAAACCATGTTTCTTGACGCAGGAAAACATGGTTCTTGAAGGGTTATTTAAAATTGCGATTTAAAGCAGCTTTGACTTTCAGCCTGTTTTCACACAGCAGCAGCCACAACCACCAAAAAGGTAACTAACACCGCCCCAGCAATGCCTAAAAAGATGTAGTTTCGCTGCTGTTCCTTGTTGGGAGGTTCAGCTTGGTACATCTTCGGCTCTTTAGCAAAGTTGTTCAAACGTCCGTCATCGTCTGTATAAGGCATCAGCAAAAAATCCTCAATGTTTCTGATTGTGACAACTTTACCAAAAAACTGAGTATTGTTACCGATCGAGCCGCACTTTCCTAGAAAGGAACAGCCAGCAAAATCTTGAGAGTCTGAAACCCCCACCCTGAAAACCTCGCCTTCAATTCTTCCTTCTTCCTTCTTCCTTCTTCCTTCTTCCTTCGTGACAACTGTCAACTGTCAACTATTCACGAAGAGATCGTACCTGTTTGAGGTGAAGAGGCGATCGCGTAATCTTTAATAGGCATCCTGCCTGCTAGGTACGCCAAACGCCCGGATTCTGCTGCCATTCCCATTGCTTTCGCCATTGCTGGGGAATTCTGGGCATTCGCGATCGCGGAATTAATTAGCAGCGCGTCAGCGCCCATTTCCATTGCTTGGGCCGCTTCGCTGGGAGTGCCGATCCCCGCATCGACTACTACGGGAACTTTTGCATTGTCGATAATTATTTGAATGTTGGCGGCATTTTTGATCCCCTGCCCGGAACCGATCGGAGAACCCAATGGCATCACTGTCGCGCAGCCAACTTCTTCCAAGCGTTTTGCGAGTAAAGGATCGGCGTTGATGTAGGGCAAAACAGCAAATCCTTCTTTAACTAATTGTTCGGCTGCTGCTAAAGTGTCTATTGGATCTGGCAGCAAATATTTAGGATCGGGAATCACTTCTAGCTTGACAAAATTATTGTCTTCTTGCCCTAAAAGTTTCGCCATTTCTCTACCCAATCGGGCAACTCTAATAGCTTCTTCTGCGGTTTGACAGCCTGCAGTATTCGGCAGCATCCAAATTTTAGTCCAGTCGAGAGCTTCTGCCAATCCTTCATGTCCGGGAGCTTTTGTTTGCACCCGCCGCACGGCTACAGTAACAATTTCGCACCTGCTAGCTGCTACGCTTTGCTGCATTTCTTCGATGCTGCGATATTTTCCGGTTCCCGTCATCAAGCGGGAATGAAAAGTTTTGCCGGCGATAACTAAAGGCTTGTCTAAAGGTGGCATTTCTGTATCGACTGGATAGCCAAAAATGCTGTACTCTAGGGCTTCTTCCCACTGTTTTCTGCCGCCTAGCATTGCTTCAAGCTGCCAAGCTTCTTCTATGGTTAGATGGTCGCACGTAACAGCATATAAAATTTGCCCTACGGTAATTAATTTAGCATCTCGCGGCATATTATTTTTCAAGCCGCGCCCGACGATTTCTTTAAATTCGCTGAAATGGTCTTCCATTTTGCCAGTCTTCCCTTGTGATAGTTTGAATTTGTTCGCTGTTGGCCACAAAAATTATTTCTTGAATTTGCTTTCCGGTATCCCAAAATAGAGCTTGTTTGATGCCAGCATTAATTTTCCAGACCTCGTAATTCTCCCGGTTGATATGAAAAATAACTGCGGATGCGCCTTGATTTTTGGCTCTACTGATTCCTTCTTGCACTCTGTCTCTAATGTTTTGAGTCTGTTCTGTTAGCTCCTTAAATTCGCAAATCTGACCGTCGATTTCAGCATCTGGCGTTCTCACACCCTCTGCTGCTTTTTCGCTCAACAGCGTAACTCTCTTACCCATTTTAGCCAAAATTTCAGCAACAAAGATTTCAGAATTATTAAGATTGTGCTGCTGGTGAATTAGCACGAATCCGCCAGATCCTTCATCAAAATAATACCGCCGATATTCCGGTTCTGCGTTTTCGTAGATGGCTTTGCTTGTCTCGATATATTCTGAATTCACCTGATGGTACTCTCAACGGACTTGGATAAGGTAGATTAAACAGTTGACAGTTGACAGTTGACAGTTGACAGTTGAGGGCGATGTTTTTACGGACTCTTGATTTAAACCAGTATCTCAAAAATATCGGTCAACACAAGCGGGGGCTTTGGTTTCTTAATATTTGGTTAAATTTATGAAAGCAACTGTCGATCGACTGTCCCAAATTTGGATCTTTGCTGCTTTAAGCAGCGCCCAATTAGAGCGATTGCAAGAACATACAGCAATTCACTCTTACAGGCAAGGAGAAGTTGTGATGCATGAGGGCGATCGCATCCCGGAAAAATTATACACGCTTTCGATCGGTTCCCTGCGGGTGGCAAAAATTGGGGCTGCGGGCAAAGAAACTATTCTCCGCACTTTGTTTCCTGGAGATATCTTTGCCGCACCTGCTTTGTTAGGTAACGGCATTGCGCCGGCAACGGTGACTGCAGAAACTGATGTTGAAATCCTTACCACAGATCGGGAAGCCTTGCTAGCTGCAATTGGGGAAAATCCCGAAATTGCTTTGCGAATTTTGACTGTTTTTAACCAGCGCTTGCAGTTACTTCACGAAACTGTACACGGTTTGGTATCGGAAAGGGCGATCGTCCGTTTGGCGAGATTTATTCATTATTTTTGCAGCGAACAAAGCCCGCAAGTTGTAGAGAATCGCGTAGCTTTGAACAAACGGTTTTCTTACTATCAAATTGCTCGGAGTATCGGGATTACTTATGAGGAATGCGTGCGGTTGTTTAAGAAACTAAAATCTGTTGTATCTTACAGTAGGGGCGGGAAAATTATTGTATTAGATTGGGAGAAGTTAGGGGCGATCGCTTCTGGAGATGAGAGGGAGTTTTGAGTTTTGAGTTTTGAGTTTTGAGTTGAGACTAGGGAGTTTTGAGTTTTGAGTTTTGAGTTTTGAGTTGAGACTAGGGAGTTTTGAGTTAATAGTTGAGAGTTGAAAATTGAGAGTTAATGTTTGTCAATTGTCAACTCTCAATCATCTATACTGCGAATCTATTTACAGCATTAATTAGCCTCGGAAAGTGTTAAGATAAATGCCAAATTTGTCTCGGCTTTTAAAGCGTGGGGCGCGCGCGCGGGCATGAAAACAAATACTCCCGGTTCCAACACAATATCTTTACCTTCCAAAGTTAAAATCCCCCTTCCTTCGATGACATTAACTGTGGCATTGCGCGCTGAAGTGTGTTCGGAAATCTCAGTTTCGGCGGCCAGACAAAATAGACTGTACTGGCAGTTGCTGTCTTTAACTAAAAGTTTGTTCAGCACTCCGGCGGCGGGATATTCGATTGTTTCTCGAAGTTGAATTGCTGAAGATTGCAGCGGTAAAACTGTAGCAGTCATAATTTTTGACTCCATTAAAATGGTTTTTGAGCGCAGAAAACGATGTAGCCTAAATCTCGATCGTACTTTTGGAAAACCCGGCGCATGGCTAATACTCGATCGCGCATTTGCGGTTTACTTAAAACATTCCACAAAATTCTCACAGTACCCACAAACCCTTCATCTTCAAGCATTCGCTGCAAGTTGAGGAGTCCCATCAGTCCGGTTTGGCACTTTTCTACTTGCAAACCCGCATTTTGACAAACCGCAATCCAATCAGACTCTGACAAGGGTGTTGCATTAACTCGAATCACTTCGGATAAAGCTTGGTGAATTTCTGCTTCTCGATTTCTAACTAACAATTCGTGGGAGAGAAACTTGCCACCGGGTTTGAGTCGATCGCAAATTCCCGATACAATTTTAGCTTTGCCAGATGGCGATTGCATTGTCAAAATCGCTTCCGCTAATACCCAGTCAAACTGTTGGGAAATCCGATCTAAATGAAAAATATCTCCTTCTACAATTTCTACTCGATCGGTTAAGCCCGCTGCTGCAATATTATCGCGAGCTCTAGCAACGCTAGCGGGATTTTTCTCCACTCCAACTACTTTTACACCAAAACGTCGAGCAAGGGCGATCGAACTGTATCCAAAACTAGCAGCTAACTCCAAAACCGTCTCGCCCGGTTTAAAATCCGCCCATGCAAATAATGTTTCTGTAGCAATTTTTCCTCCGGGGCGCAGCATTTTTTTCCCAGCAGCAGCTAAGACTTGATGTCCCGGCGCAGTCTTAAGATTGATAGTAGAGTTAGTCATTGATTTTGACCTCCTATTTAACCTTACTACCAGCTTGCCAAATTTTCCCCAACCCTTCTATGAGCTAGCTCATATTCCCACAAAAATTTTCCGGCGCTCCTGTTACTAGGCTCTGCCTCGAAATAGTATATCATATCAATGTAAATCGATCGAGACTCAAAATGCTCTGCCTGCTGGCATGAGGATCTTTGCTGATTGAATTTTTGATAGTTCCAAATTCTCTAGTCTAATCGCACGCACAACTCCAATAAATTATGGCAGAACTACTAGATGAAACGCTGTCGATCGAAATGGCAACTCGACTCAAAAGTAACCCTAAAAATTGCTTTGACAACGCCTGTAAAGCAGCATTAGCAACCGAAGGTGCTACCTACGTTCAAGGATTTTTAGCTGTACCCGGAACGCCGTACAAACCCATCGAGTATAGCTGGATCGAACTGGGCGATCGAATTATTGACCCAACCTTTCCCCACCTCGGTAAAAGCGCTGGAGAAATTCATTATTTCCCCGCCCAGCGATTGAGCGTGAAGAAACTCAAAGCTATTTTAGAAGAGTCAAAGGAAGATTATCCCGAAGACGATCCGCTGCCAATTTATGGCAATCAACCCTATGAATATTACGGCGATCTGATGTTAGGCGGTAGCGATTACCAAAATGCTTACGATCTGGCTTTAGCTAAATGCAAGGAATTGAACCAACCCAAAAAGAAGGACGCAAACTAATAGTAACTTAGGTGAAAAAAGAGCGATCGACTCAATTTTCCCCCCGCACGGGAGGCAGAGCCGACCGACTTGGGTTCCCAGGCAGAGCCTGGGAACCAGTACATGGGTTCACTCTCGTTACCAGGCTCTGCCTGGTAATGCAGATCCAGAGGCTCTGCCTCGTCTGAAAAATAGCAAATAACCTCAATATTCACAATTTCATATTGCTAAAACGCCAGCAAACCTCGAATAATGAAAATCAGCCAAAAGCGGATCTGATTTTTGCTCTAACATCAAATCAGCTAACAATTTAGCCGTCACCGGAGCCAACAAAATACCGTTCCGATAATGGCCGGTTGCTAATGTTAAATTCTCCCAAGCGCTAGCTCCTAAAATTGGCAACTCATCGAGCGTAGCCGGTCTAAATCCCCACCAAAACTCTAGCACGGGATAATTCTGCAATTCAGGATATAATTTAATCGCTCCTGCCAATAAAGTCTGCATTCCTGCTGGTGTATTTCCACCTGTAAATCCGACATTTTCACTGGTTGCACCAATAATAATTCTGCCATCTTGGCGCGGTACAATATAGATTCCTCTACCGAACAAAACTGTTTGCAGCGGCTGAATAACTGCGCTATCTTCCGGCACTTTTACCGATAGCATTTGCCCTTTGGTCGGACAAACAGGAATATCTAATAATTGCTTCGACCACGCGCCTGTTGCTAAAACATAGCGATTGGCTTTGATTTTTCCCGCCGTTGTTTCCACGCCAAAAACTCTGTTACCTTGCCGAATAAGTTCGATCGCGCTGTCTTGAATCACATCAATTTGCAATTCTTTAGCAGCAGTTTGCAGCGCCTGAAATAAAGCCCGATTGTCAACTTGACCGTCTTCTGGATACCACCAACCGCCAATTACTTTTTCACCCAATCCAGGCTGGTGCTGGCGGATCGCATCCCCGTCCAACCACTGATAATTGAGAGTAAAAGATTCTGGTTGTTCGTAAACTTCGCCCTCGCAAACTGGCGCGATAATTCCTGAGGGCCAATATCCCGCTGGCAATCCGGTAATAGCTTCTAACTTGTCAATCCATGCAGGATACAAGGCACGACTTTTCAAACATAAATCTAGCATCGGACTGGGGGGAATTTGTTCCGCTTGAGGGGCCAGCATTCCAGCAGCGGCACGGGCGGCTGCTTGTTGAAAATTTTGACTGATAACAGTGACAGATACCCCCCGCAATTTAAGTTCAACTGCTAGGGAAAGACCGATAATTCCGCCACCAATAATCAGGATATCTTGCGATAAATTCATAGAATTTTTGAGAGATTGTAGGTATAGGTAAGGTGCGCACTGCGCACCACATATCCAGAAGTTTTGCACCAAAAATTGTTGAGGCAAAATCTATACTTCCGGCCTCCCGTAAGGTGCGCAGTGCGCACCCTACATCCAGAAGTTTTGCACCCAGAATTATTGAGACAAAATCTATACTTCCGGCGTCCAAACAATTTGAGAACCTTGCCCCCAAAAACCGTCATATTTTGTCACTTGAATATCGCCTAAAACGCGAATCTGACAGGACAAGCGGCGGTTGGATGCGGGAGAATGGGGAGGCACGGAAAGTCTAGCTGTTTCGCGCCACTGCGGTTCGGAAACTTCCCCTGCGATTTCGACGGCGCAAGTGCCGCAAGTGCCGATGCCGCGACAGTTGATGATTTTAGCGTTACCGTTATAGACATCGATACCGTTTTTCAGCAAAACTTGACGCAAATTGGCTCCCCGATCGCACTCAACAGTTTTTCCTTGTGCTTGTACTTTAACCACAGCAATTTATTCCCATTAGCTCTATGTTAATTTTCCTATAGATTGTCGCATTTATTTCCAACAACTTCAATTTATATGGTAGATAGTATATTACAAAACAAGTACCAAACAAGGACAAGGGTCAAGCAAAATTGTATTGAAAGGCTTGTATTGAAAGATCCGACGCAAAGCACCGGATTGCTCGAATCTGAAACCCTGTCCGAACTATTTCCTACCTGAAAAATTTCTAATTCTTAACTCTCCATGACAAATCAGCTCTGGATTTACGATACCACTCTGCGAGACGGCGCTCAGTGCGAGGGACTGTCTCTATCTCTCGAAGATAAATTGCGGATTGCCCGCCAGTTAGATAGTTTAGGAATTCCTTTTATTGAAGGGGGATGGCCGGGGGCGAATCCGAAAGACGTGCAGTTTTTTTGGCGGCTGAAAGAACAGCCTTTAACTCAAGCGGAAGTTGTGGCTTTTTGTTCGACTAGAAGGCCGGGAAAAGTGGCGGCAAATGATGAAATGTTGCAGGCTATTTTGTCTGCCGGAACTCGCTGGGTGACGCTGTTTGGCAAGTCGTGGGATTTGCACGTTATTGAAGGTTTGAAGACGACGCTGGATGAAAATTTGGCGATGATTCGAGATACGATCGAATTTTTGCGGAGTCAGGGAAGGCGGGTAATTTACGATGCCGAACACTGGTTTGACGGCTACAAACACAATCGCGATTATGCTATCGCAACTTTGAAAGCGGCATTGGATGCTGGCGCAGAATGGCTGGTGCTTTGCGATACTAACGGCGGTACTTTGCCCCGCGAAATCGATCGAGTTGTGCGCGATGTTTTCGAGAGTTTGGGAAACAATCGCGAAACTCCTTTGCAGTTGGGAATTCACACTCACGATGATTCGGGAGTTGCGGTTGCTAATGCTTTGGCTGCGGTGGAAGCAGGAGTAACAATGGTGCAGGGAACGATTAACGGTTACGGCGAACGCTGCGGCAATGCTAATTTATGTTCCTTGATTCCGAATTTTCAGTTAAAGTTGGGTTACGATTGCATTCAAGACGAGCAATTAGCAAGATTGACTCAAGCAAGCCGGACGATCGGGGAAATTGTGAACTTAGCACCGGACGATCGCGCTCCTTTTGTCGGTCTTTCTGCCTTTGCTCACAAAGGGGGAATTCACGTTTCTGCTGTTGAGAAAAACCCGCTAACTTACGAACATTTGCAACCGGAAAAAGTCGGCAACTGCCGCCGCATTGTAATTTCCGATCAAGCGGGTTTGAGCAATGTTTTAGCCAAGGCGCGGACTTTTGGAATCGAGCTCGATCGCGCGAATCCTGCTTGCCGCCAAATTTTGGAAAAATTGAAAACTTTGGAAAGTCAGGGCTATCAATTTGAAGGTGCTGAGGCGAGTTTTGAACTGTTAATGCGATCGGCCTTGGAACAGCGCCAGCCTTGGTTTGAAATTAAAGGATTTCAAGTTCACTGCGATAAAGTTGGCGAAGATTGTGCGGCTTTGGCAACAGTAAAATTGTCAGTAAACGGTACAAATATTTTGGAAGCTGCGGAAGGAAACGGCCCGGTTTCTGCTTTAGATTCAGCTTTGCGCAAAGCTTTGGTGAATTTTTATCCGTCGATCGCCCATTTTTATCTAACAGATTACAAGGTGCGGATTCTAGACGGCGGTGCGGGTACGGGCGCGAAAACTCGCGTTTTAGTAGAATCGAGTAACGGCCACCAGCGCTGGACGACAGTCGGGGTTTCTACTAATATTTTAGATGCTTCTTGTCAGGCAGTTGTTGAAGGTTTGGAGTACGGTTTGTTGCTGGAAGATCGAGAGGCAATCGCCCTTGTTTGCAAAGTCTATTAATCGATGAATTCATCGATTAATTAGTAAGGTGCGCATTGCGCACCTTACTACTCCCTTCCCAGACTCATCAATAAACCCCCAAACCCGATCGCCCAGAGGGCGCACATTGTCATGAAATTTTGACAATAGGCTGCTAACGATCCCCAAAATCGAGCAAATGTCATGGAATCATGACATAGCGATCCCCAAAATCGCGAAAATGCGTATAAGTACCCAGAATTAAGGCAAAAGACCCCTTGACCCAATCGTAAATTTTCTGCAACATGGGTTCATAACAAAGCGATCCCAGCGATCCCAAAGAAATGCTTAGATCGAGCATTTCAGCGGCTTAAATAATTTGCGGCTTGAGGCAACAGCGTTGCCATATCGGCCGATCGCACTCAATTAAAAATCGAGGGAACAGCTTTAGTTAAAGCGGATGCCGCGCCTACAAGCCGAGAAGTCACAGCCTCCGATGTCTTGGGGATTCGACAAATTAAAAATCGGCAAGGCTTCAAGTTAGAGAGATCGGAAACTCAATTCGGATGTGCAACAGCCAGAGTTTCTAACTCAAAAGGTCAACAGATTTGTGTACCCGAACCTAACTCGCCATCCAACATAAATGGAGAACAAATTCATGGCAAAAGAACGCCCACCATTAGAAGAGATGACTTTGCGGCAACTGCGCAGAGTTGCTAGCGAATGTGGAGTCTCTCGCTACAGCCGGATGCGCAAGACGCAACTCCTGGCATCAATCCAAGAAATTCAGCGCACCAAATTTTCATACAGTCCATCTCGTACATTAGAGGCACAGGAAGCAGTGGAAGCAGCAAAATTTGAACTGGGTCAAGAAGATAGAACAGGCGGTTCCCTATCGTCCGTAGATGAAGGTTTGGCAGATTTGCCCAGCGGTTACGGCGAAAGCCGCGTGGTGTTGATGCCTCGCGATCCAGAATGGGCTTACACCTACTGGGATGTACCGAACGATCGCAAAGAAGAAATGCGCCGCCAAGGCGGACAGCAACTCGCGCTGCGCATCTACGACGTGACGGACATCAATCTCGAATCCCAAAGCCCGCACAGCATTCAAGAATATCCCTGCGACGAACTGGCCCGCGAATGGTACGTACCCATCCCCGTCAGCGATCGCGATTACGCGATCGACATCGGCTACCGCTGCGCCGACGGCCGTTGGTTGGTATTGGCGCGATCGGCCGAAGTTCGCGTTCCTCCCATCTATCCCAGCGACTGGATCGAAGATCACTTCATCACGATCGACTGGGATGAAGATTTGTGCGGCAAAACCTTCGCCACGCTGGTTCCCCCCAGCAAGAAAATGGCACAAACCGGTGCTTACACCAACGGCAACGCCATTTACGAACAAATCTTTGGCATGGCAGAATCTGCCGAAGCAATGCGCGTAGCAGGTTCGATGTTCGGTTCCATGCAACATGTCGCCGGTTCCATCCAACAAGTCGGCATCCACGAACAAGCCTTGAGTTCCTACGTCTTCCCCTCCGGCGTTGGCATGTGGGCAGTTCCCACCATGTCCGGCCTCACCATGTCGGGTGTGGGAATGTCGGGAGTTGGCTTTGCCGCCCCGATGCGCCCCCGTCAATTCTGGTTGGTTGCTGATGCCGAACTGATCGTTTACGGCGCTACCGAACCTGACGCTACCGTTTACGTAGGCGGACAGCCGATTAAACTCAACGAGGACGGTACTTTCCGCTTCCAAATGTCCTTCCAAGACGGCTTAATCGACTACCCGATTTTTGCAGTAGCAGCCGATGGCGAACAAAACCGCGCCATCCACATGAAATTTGAGCGCGAAACCCCAGAACGTCGTACTAATACAAAAGAAGACGCTGTTGTGGAATGGTTGGGCTAATAGTAATGCTCGATCGATCGAGGGTAACTCCTGCAGGTCTGTGCCAATTTTTTAACCATCACAAGGCCTAGACACCCCATCTGGTGATTTGTTAGGGTTAAACCCAGACAACAACCCATAACACCCCCTATACACCGTTCTCCTATTTGATAGGAGCGGTGTTTTTTATATCTATTTTAGAGGATTCTATCTAAAGATAGAGGATGTTAATTAACGGATATGGTAAAGACGGTAATTTATTGACAGAAAAAAGAAGTAAGAAGGCAGAAAAGGAGAGGGGGAGAGGGGAAGTTCCTTGAACTTCAGAACAGTCTTTAACTCAAAACTCAAAACTCAAAACTCAAAACTCCTTACCAACTGTCAACTATTAAGTAAGTTAAAGTAAACTTAAAGTTTTATTGCATAAATCGGTTGTTGAAGGCATAAAGCAGGAAACAAAAGTCAGAATTCGGAATATAGGCGAATTTTTCTGTCAAACTCGATGCAAACAATTAACTCCCCGCCGGCATTTCGACAAAAAAAGCGACCTCCTCTTTTAGCATTGTTTGCCCTGACTCTAGCGGCTGTTTTGTTCCTCTTTGTCCTGCCAGCCTTGACCCAGCAGCCTGTAGTGCTGACCATGTTAATGCAAGGTCAAGATATTGCTAACTGGAGACCTTTCGTCCGAGAATTCGAGCAGAAAAACCCCGACATTCGCATCAACCTAGTAGAAGGACCCTTCGATACCAACCTCATCGAAAACCTGTACACCTCAGCCTTTCTTTTAGGCGACTCGCCCTACGATATTATCAACATGGATATCGTCTGGGTTCCCAAATTTGCAGCGGCTGGGTGGGTCATCGATTTAACAGACAAAATTGCCCCCAAACAACTGTCAAAATTTATTTCAGGGAACGTTGAAGGCGGGCGGTATCGGGGCAGACTCTACCGCATTCCCCACGCTTCCGATGCGGGAATGCTGTACTACCGCAAAGATATTTTAGAACAGGCAGGAATTGCGCCGCCCGCTACTTTTGAAGAGATGGCAAGCATCTCTCAAAATTTGCAGAAACAGGGAAAAACTACCTGGGGCTATCTGTGGCAAGGCAAACAATACGAAGGAGTATCTGCGATGTTTGTCGAAGTGCTCGCAGGCTTCGGGGGTTTTTGGGCAAATCCCGAAACTTTTGAAGTAGGGCTCGATCGACCGGAAGCAATTAAAGCAGTAGAATTTCTCAAAAGTACAATTTCCTCGCGCATTTCTCCTCCCGGAGTCACCACCTACGGCGAAGAAGAAACCAGACTGTTGTTTCAAAGCGGGCAATCTCTTTTCTTGCGCAACTGGCCCTATGTTTGGCGGCTGGCAAATGCTGAAGGATCGAGAGTTAAAGATAAAATTGCGATCGCGCCAATGCTTAGCAGTATCGGGCAACAAGGCGGTTCCTGCTTGGGCGGCTGGGGTTGGGGAATTTCCAAAACTTCAAAACATCCCGAACAAGCTTGGCGGGCAATTCAGTACCTTACTAGCGAGGAAACCCAACGCAAATTTATTTTAGAAACCGGGTTGATTCCCAGTTACCGATCGCTATTTACAGACAATGAAATAGCTGCGAAATATCCCCACTACCCGCAACTGTTAAAAGTTGTAGAAAAGCCAGCTTTGCGCCCGCCTCTAGCACAATACGCGCAAGCTTCTGATATTTTGCAGCGCTATTTAAGTGCAGCTTTTACCGGGAGGATGAGTTCAGAAAAAGCAATGAAAGCAGCAGCTAGCGAAACTCGCAATTTGTTGGGAAGTTTGCGTAATAGTTGACAGTTGACAGTTGGTAGGGGCGGTGCCCCCGTGCCCGCCCTCTTAGTTGACAGTTGAAGGCGATGTTTTTGGAACGGGGATTTCAATCAAAATTTCAGGATTGACTCATAAATAGGCAGAAACCGGATTTTTGCGACAATATTCTCCCCTCGCAACAGATTCATTAAAAAACTTGGTTTCTTTGGTGTTATATCGCGATCTTCGTAGGGGAGAAGCATTCGGGCGATAATTTGCGCAATATACCTCAGGCTTTGTACCCGAATGCTTCGCCCCAGCCCTACGCAATATACAATTGAACGCGATCTCGACGCGATCGAGGAATGATAAATAAATGAGGGTTTAAAACATGACAGCAGATAAAATGCGGCAGCGCGAACAAAGAACCGGATGGATGTTAGTAACACCAGCTTTAATAATTCTGCTGCTAGTATTTGCTTACCCAATCTTGCGCGCTTTTTGGCTGAGTTTGTTCACCCAAAACCTCGGTACTGAATTAAAACTGGTTTTTTCCGGTTTTACCAATTACAGCCGAATGTTAAATGACGGGCGTTTCTGGCAGACTTTGTGGAATACAACTGTATTTACAGCAGGTTCCGTGTTGCTAGAATTAATTCTCGGCATGGCAATTGCCTTAGTCTTGAATCAATCCTTCAAAGGGCGGGGCATCGTGCGCACAATTTCCCTGCTACCTTGGGCGCTGCCGACTGCATTGATGGGGGTAGCTTGGGCGTGGATTTTTAACGACCAATACGGCGTGATTAACGACATTTTGATGCGTTTGGGATTGATTAAAACTAGCATTAGCTGGCTGGGAGATCCGACTTTGGCAATGATGGCTGTCATTACGGCTGATGTGTGGAAAACTACGCCATTTATTGCTTTGTTGTTGTTAGCCGGATTGCAATCAATTCCCGGCGATTTGTACGAAGCCCACGCCATTGATGGTGCGAGTAGCTGGCAGAGTTTCCGGCAAGTTACCGTGCCGTTGCTGATGCCTCAAATTACGATCGCCCTCCTGTTTCGATTTGCCCAAGCTTTCGGTATTTTTGACTTGATTCAGGTGATGACTGGAGGGGGACCTGCGGGGGGAACGGAGACGGTTTCTATCTACATTTACAGTACGGTAATGAGATATTTAGACTTTGGCTACGGGGCTGCATTAGTGGTGTGTACTTTTTTGTTGTTAGTAGCTGCAGTTGCGATCGGGGCTTATTTCCTATCGAGGTCAAGAATCAATGCAGCATAACGATTTTAGATTGGAGAATGGGGAAATTGGAGGATTTTAAATTTTAGATGAGAGGACTGTAGTTAACAGGAGAAAAATAATGTCGATCGCCCGCCAAACAACTACTCAAAAAAACTTTGATATCCGGCAATTAATCTTGCCAGTATCCGCATTTTTAATTGTCGCATACTTTCTCGCACCGATCGTCTGGCAAGTGCTAACTTCCTTCAAAGTCAATGCAGACATTTCTGCCATTCCCAATATCTACATACCTACGCGAATTACGTTCGACCACTACCTATCTCTGTTCCAGCGCCGTCCTTTTGCCCTTTACATTTTAAATAGCGCTTTTGTGTCCGTTACTTCCACATTATTGTGTTTGACAGTCGGAGCTCCGGCAGCTTATGCTTTAGCGAGATTGCGCTTGTGGGGCGAGAGAATCATTCTGGCTGCCGTAACTATTGTCACCCTATTTCCGGCGGTACTGCTATTTTTAGGATTGCTGGAAATTGTCAAAGCTTTGAATTTAGGAAATAATTATTTAGCCTTAATTATTCCCTACACCGCCATTAACCTGCCGCTGACAATTTTGGTAATGCGAAGTTTCTTCCAACAGTTACCAAAAGATTTAGAAGATGCAGCAAAAGTAGATGGATACAATACCTTGCAAATGCTGTGGCAAATCGTCCTGCCGATGACATTTCCCGCCTTAGTGACAACGGGAATATTGACCTTTATCTCAGCTTGGAACGAGTTTATATTTGCCCTGACATTTATGACTCGCGAAACGCTAAAAACAATTCCCGTAGCCACAGCCCAACTCAGCGGCGCATCAGTATTTGAAATTCCCTACGGTCCGATCGCGGCCGCTACCGTATTGGGAACTTTGCCCTTAGTTTTGTTAGTATTAGTATTCCAGCGTCGCATCGTTCAAGGTTTAACAGCCGGGGCAGTTAAAGGATAGTTTTGAACGAGGAATTAACCAAACATCTTTAACAAAAATCTCAGCAACAATTATCAACCCTTCCTTCTTCCTTCTTCCTTCGCGTCCTTCGCGCCTTCGCGGTTCGTAAAAAAAGCAATCTGTTAAGTTTTGCAAATAGAAATGCACACTTCCTTCTTCCTTCTTCCCTCTTCCCTCTTCCTTCTTCCTTCTTCCTTCTTCCTTCTTCCTTCTTCCTTCTTCCTTCATAACTATGGCACAACTGCAACTCAAAAACCTCAATAAAACCTACGGCCCTAAAAACATTCCCGTAAAAAACATTAGCTTAGATGTCAGCGAGGGAGAATTCCTAACTTTGCTGGGGCCTTCGGGATGCGGAAAATCAACAACCCTGCGGTTGATTGCAGGATTGGAACAACCAACAAAAGGCGAAATTAGAATCGGCGATCGCAATGTAACATACACTAAACCGGGCGATCGCAATATTGCTATGGTGTTTCAAAGTTACGCGCTTTACCCGCACCTCACAGTATACGAAAACATGGCATCCAGCCTCAAACTTCGCAAAGTTCCTCGGGCAGAAATCGAAACGTTAGTAACAGAAGTTTCGCAAGCTTTGGGATTGACAGAATTGCTCGATCGCAAGCCGGGGAAACTATCAGGAGGACAGCGCCAGCGAGTCGCCCTCGGACGCGCTTTAGTCCGCAAACCGGCGGTGTTTTTGCTAGACGAACCTTTAAGCAATCTTGATGCTTTGTTGCGGGAAAAAGTGAGGGCGGAACTCAAGCAATTGTTTGCCGCCCAACAAGCCCCAGTCGTGTACGTAACTCACGATCAAACAGAAGCAATGACGCTTTCTACAAAAGTTGCAGTTCTCAATAACGGTAACGTGCAGCAACTAGATCCGCCGCACCTAATTTATACCCGTCCTACCAATCAGTTTGTTGCAGGTTTTGTGGGCAGCCCGCAAATGAATTTGTTCGTGCTGAAATGCCAGGGAAATTTTGCGATGTTGGGCGATTTTCCCTTGCGATTGCCGGATCTGCCGACAATGCCTCCAGAAATTGTGTTGGGAATTCGCCCGGAAAATGTCAGTTTTGCCGGGGAAATGGAGGCGGGAGAAACAGTAATTAAAGGTGAAGTTTTTTTAGTGGAAAATTTGGGAATGCAAAACTTAATTAGCATCAGAGTTAAAGGCGATGATTCGCTGACAGTTCGTGCTTTGCTTCCGGGCGATCGACCTTGGAATTCGGATGCTGTAGAGTTATTTTTCCCCCCTGATTCGATACATTGGTTTGATGTGAAAACGGGCGATCGATTGCATTGATAATTGTTGTTAAACGACTTCGATCGCTTGTATGCGTAGGTTGGGTTGAAGAATGAAACCCAACCCCATACTTATTTGGACGTAGCAAAGTATTGGACGTAGTGAAGTATTGGACGTAGCAAAGTATTGGACGTAGTGAAGTATTGGACGTAGTGAAGTATTGACGTAGTGAAGTATTGACGCAGTGAAGTGTTTGACGCAGTGAAGTATTGGACGTAGTGAAGTGTTTGACGCAGTGAAGTGTTTGACGCAGTGAAGTGTTTGACGCAGTGAAGTATTTGACGCAGTGAAGTGTTTGACGCAGTGAAGTGTTTGACGCAGTGAAGTGTTTGACGCAGTGAAGTGTTTGACGCAGTGAAGTGTTTGACGCAGTGAA
>JALOON010000023.1 GCA_025454405.1 Oscillatoriaceae cyanobacterium Prado104
CAATGAAAATTAATCGCAACCGCCTGCCGCAGGTTCGTTTAGTAAACCGCAAAGGAGCATTCAGCTTGAATATTGTCAGGCTGGGAGTACCTCGCCTGCATTTTGCCGACCTCTACCACTGGCTGCTAAATCTCGGTTGGCCGCAATTTTTTCTGCTAATTTTCCTCTCCTATACAGTTACCAATTCTTTATTTGCCCTGATATATTTAGCGGGGGGAGATTGCATCGCGAATGCTCGAACTGGTTCTTTCAAAGATGCTTTTTATTTTAGCGTGCAGACAATGGCGACGATCGGCTACGGGTCGATGTATCCGCGCAATGATTATGCCAATACTGTAGTTGCCGTACAAGCGCTGTTTGGTTTGTGGGGAGTGGCGATGGTGACGGGACTTGCGTTTGCTAAATTTTCTCGACCGACAGCTAGAGTGATGTTCAGTCGCGTAGCAGTTATTGCGCCTTTTAACGGTGTGCCAACTCTGATGTACCGCACGGCCAACCAGCGGCGCAATCAAATTTTAGAAGCGCAACAGCGAGCTACTTTGATCCGCGATGAGGTGACAGCAGAAGGAGAATTAATGCGCCGTTTTTATGACTTGGAATTAATGCGGAGTCAATCGCCGATTTTTGCGCTAACTTGGACGGTAATGCACGCGATCGATGAGAAAAGTCCTTTGTACGATATGACTGCAAAAGATTTAGTCGAACAGCAAGCTGAGATTGTAATTACGCTAACGGGACTTGACGAAACTGTTTCGCAAACTATTCACGCCCGCCATTCTTTTGTTGCATCAGAAGTTTTGTGGGATATGCGATTTGTGGATATTATTTCGAGAACTCCCGACGGCAAACGGATGGTTGATTACACTCGATTTCATGAAGTTCAGGCTGTGGAATCTGATGAATATAACTGTTGAATCTGAAATCTTGCATCAATGTCAATTGGGTATTTATCGTGGGGCGGGGGCGGGTTTATTTAACCTCTCTGCAGGCTTGAAGGCTGTTGGCGAACCCGCCCCTACAGGATTGTTTAAAATGTTCCAAGATGTCAGTTGAATATAACTGTTGAATAGAAATTTCGATCGAGCAAGTGCTAGAATAGCAGGACAACATGAGATAATATTTATGAATTCAATAACTGGGAACGCAACACTAAAAGAATTGCAACCGCAACTTCTAGCTTTAAGTCCCGAAGAAAAAGCTCAGGCAATACAATTGCTAGCTCAAAGTTTGAGCAATATTTGGTTGGGAATTCAAAAGACTCCTGGCGTAATGGGCGGCGAAGCTTGTATCAGACAAACGCGAATACCTGTTTGGCTGTTGGTAAGTTATCGCCGTCAAGGTGCTAGCGATACCATAGCGGGATTATTGTCTGTACTAGCATCAAAATTGGGAGGAACTGGCTATACGCATTAACGAGGCTATTTCTAATCTCGAAACTTTGAGAGGTATGTTGATTCGAGTTAACCGACCATCTAAGTGATTTGTGCAGTTCTATTCCTTTACTATTTAACTGTCAACTGTCAACTGTCAACTATCAACGATCGACTGTTATATATGCGACTAATTCATACTGCTGACTGGCATTTAGGACGGCGTTTTAGAGGGATCGATCGCACTCCCGAAATTGCGATCGCCCTCGAACAAATTTTGCAGCAAGCAAAGGCTTTAGATGTCGATGCCGTACTCGTGGCGGGCGACATTTTTGACGTGCCAAATCCGACAGCTTATGCCGAAAGAATTGCCTATAAATTCTTCTGCGATTTGCAAGCAGCAGGCATTCCTGCAATCGCGATCGCGGGCAATCACGATTCCGCTTCCCGCATCGACAGCATCGCGCAATTGCTTTCCCTAGCCGGCGTTCGCGCTCTCGGAAAACCTAGGCTTTCTGCAGATGGAGGCACAATTATTCTGAATACTAAAAACGGGAAAATTTGCGTTGGAGCAATGCCTTTTGCTTCCGAACAAAGGCTATTAGATGCTAATTCTCTGTGGCAATCGGAAGCGGGCGATCGGCGTCAAGATTACCGTCAAATAGTAGCCGATTTAATGCAAAATTTAACCGATGAATTTCGCGACAATACAGTTAATATATTAATGGGACACATGAGCATTGACGGCGCGAGATTGGCAAAATCAGAAGCCAGTTATTACACGCGGGATAAATACCTGCTATCCTCACAAACTCTGCCGCCAGAAGCTCAATATATCGCTCTCGGACACATCCACATCCACCAGCGCATATCTAAAAGTTCCCCCGCTTATTATTCGGGTTCTTTAATTCAGTTAGACTTCGGAGAAGCAGAACAAGAAAAAGGATTTTGCCTGATAGAAGTTGAGCCGGGAAATCCGGCGCGGGTGGAATTTAAAACTTTGACTTGCCACAAACCTTTAAAAGTGCTAAAATGCAATAACGAGAATTTGGATGAAACTTTGGAAGCCCATCAGTACCATCCCGGTTTTTTAAAAGTAATTGTTGACCTAGATAGCCCTCAAATCGGATTGGCAGACAGAGTGCGGCAAATCTGTTCTCAAGCTTTATTAATCGAGCCACGCTACCCAGAAACTCTGCTAGAAACAGCAGAAGTAATCGAGGGCGATCGCACTGATTTCGATCCGGCAGCAGAGTTCTGCAATTACTATCAAAACCGCTTGGGAACAACACCGAAACCAGCAGTGTTGGAGGAATTTAAAAACTTGTACAAGAAATTCAAAGAAACAGTTAAAACTTAAATAAATAGGGAGATTAAAGGTGGGGATTTTTTTACCGCAGAGAGCGCAGAGGAAGAGATAGTTGAAAGAGTTTTGCTGAGGATTTAATTGTGCTATTATTGATAAATAAATTGGTAAATTATCAAAGGTAAAATTTCAATGCCCGCATTAAATGCTGCTGTTGTTTCTGATGGGACCGATCGCGCGCTAAATCCTTTGGACGCATCTAAAATTAGGTGGTTTCGCAGTCGGTTAAAAGCGTGGGCTAGGGAAAATTGCCGCGATTTTCCTTGGCGGCAGACTCGCGACCCCTACGCGATTTTGGTGGCGGAGTTGTTGTTGCAAAAAACTGCTGCTGCTACGGTGGCTCCGGTTTTTCAAGAGTTTCTCGATCGATACCCTACTCTGGCAGATGTGGCCGTCGCGCCTGCGGGGGAAATTGCTGGTTTGTTGCAGCCTTTGGGTTTGTTTTTTCGCGCCGAAAAATTGCAGGAAGCGGTGCAATTTATTTTCGATAATTACAACGGGGAAATTCCCCGCACGGAAGCTGAATTGTTGCGACTTCCGGGAGTTGGGAAATACATGGCGAGGTCGGTTTGCGCTCATGCTTTCGGACAGCCCGCAGCGGTATTGGATGTGAATGTTGCGCGGATTTTAGAGCGGTTTTTTGGAGTAGATGGGGGTAAGGTAAAATCTCGATCGCCCGAACTTTGGGAAACGGCAGATCGAGTTGCTCCCAAACAGGAAGTCGGAGCGTGGAATTTGGGTTTATTGGACTTTGGCGCGGCAGTTTGTACTGCTAAAAATCCTCGATGCGACAAGTGTGTGCTGCAACAGCGTTGCGATTATTATCCATTCGAGGCAGAGCATCTATAGCGATCGCAAATCATTCGTAAAAGCATAGAAACCCGGTTTCTTAGAGAAACCGGGTTTCTGAACCTTGGAGTATTTACAAATCATTTGCGATCGCATGAACATTTTTTTTATAAATTTCTGGTACATTTTGATGGTTGGTGGGGTGGGGCGGGTTTACAAGATTATTCATTTTTACCGCGAACGATCGCCGAACCCGCCCCTACAGATTATGGATTTCACGTTTATGTTTTTTTCGATCGATTTAAATTAATTTCCTGTCGGACTTTCGGGTTAAGCAGAATTTCCAATTAACCCAAAATTTCTGATTAACTTGCTATTTCCTTCGAGCGCCCAACTTCCGATACACTGCTCTTAAATCGACTTTGTGGTAAGCTAAAGCAACCAAAGTATGGTAAAATAAATCCGCAACTTCACCAGCAATTCCATCTTTGTCATCATCCTTGCAAGCCATCACAACTTCTGCCGATTCTTCGCCAATTTTCTTGAGAATTTTGTTGTCGCCACCCTCCAACAATTTGCAAGTATAAGAACTTTCGTTCGGATTGTCGCGCCGCTCGCAAATTACGCCAAATAATTGAGATAGCATATCGGCGGGCGGCGGTTGAATTTTCCCATCTACTTGATGGAAACAACTTCTTTCTCCCGTGTGGCAAGCAATATCTCCAATTTGTTCCACAGTTATTAACAAAGCATCGCTGTCACAATCGTAACGGATCGATTTGACATTTTGTACGTGTCCGGAAGTCGCCCCTTTCGGCCACAATTCGGAACGCGAGCGACTCCAAAACCATGTTTGTCCGGTTTCTAATGTTTTTTGCAGCGATTCTTGATTCATCCATGCCATCATTAACACCGTACCGTCTAAATAATCTTGGACGATGGCTATTGCTTGGCTTAAGTTAGATAAATCGGTAGAAGGCATGGTTTTTTCAACTTTTTCAGATAATTTTTAGTTAACCGCAGAGGTCGCAGAGGGCGCAGAGAGAGAGTACAGAGCGGTAATTTTCCAGCGATCGAACTTACCGATTTTTCTCCTGTCTGGGTGTAGCAAGTGATGGGCAAATTGTCAATAACTATTTTACAAATTATCACAATTGGGGCGTTCGGTGCTGCTCCGGTCAAAGAGAGAACAATTTAAGGCATATTGCTACCGATCGGTTTGTATCCTAGAATCTACTACTATAGTTTTCTTAACTTGGCCTAACCTTTAACCTGAAGTCGCTACATTAAGTATCCTACCAACAACAGACAATCACTAAGGAGACAACTTTGGTTTCTACAACCTTGAAAACTACCAAATCAGAAGAAATTTTCGCCGCCGCCCAGAAATTGATGCCCGGTGGCGTCAGTTCCCCCGTGCGAGCCTTTAAATCCGTAGGCGGACAGCCCATAGTGTTCGATCGAGTCAACGGAGCTTATATTTGGGATGTTGACGGCAATCAATACATCGACTACGTGGGCACTTGGGGGCCGGCTATCTGCGGGCACACCCACCCGGAAGTCATCAAAGCCCTGCACGATTCTTTGGAAAAAGGCACCAGTTTCGGCGCGCCTTCGGTTTTGGAAAACGTACTCGCCGAAATGGTCA
This sequence comes from Oscillatoriaceae cyanobacterium Prado104, assembly GCA_025454405.1. Lineage (GTDB taxonomy): Bacteria > Cyanobacteriota > Cyanobacteriia > Cyanobacteriales > Microcoleaceae > Microcoleus. The sequence goes on from JALOON010000023.1 coordinate 5,174, forward strand.
TTGATGCGGTTCCCTGCATTGAAATGGTGCGATTTGTCAACTCCGGTACGGAAGCTTGCATGGCCGTGTTGCGCCTGATGCGAGCCTTTACCGGACGCGACAAGGTAATTAAATTTGAGGGCTGCTATCACGGCCACGCCGATATGTTCTTGGTAAAAGCAGGTTCCGGCGTTGCCACTCTGGGCTTGCCCGATTCCCCCGGCGTTCCTAAATCCGTTACCGCAAACACTCTCAACGCTCCCTACAATGACTTGGAAGCTGTGAAAGCTCTGTTTGCCGAAAATCCCGACCAAATCGCGGGCGTCATTCTGGAGCCTGTGGTGGGGAATGCAGGCTTTATAGTGCCGGATGCGGGTTTTCTCGAAGGTTTGCGGGAAATTACTAAGGATAACGGCGCTTTGTTAGTCTTTGACGAGGTAATGACCGGCTTCCGCATCGCCTACGGGGGAGCTCAACAAAAATTCGGCGTTACCCCGGATTTGACAACTTTGGGTAAAGTTATCGGCGGCGGTTTGCCCGTGGGGGCTTACGGCGGGCGGCGCGATATTATGTCGATGGTGGCTCCTGCTGGACCGATGTATCAAGCTGGCACGCTTTCCGGAAATCCTCTGGCGATGACGGCGGGGATTAAAACTTTGGAATTGCTGCAAAAACCGGGGACTTACGAACAGTTAGATAAAGTTACCAAAAAACTGTCTGATGGCTTGCTGAAAATTGCTAAGGAAACCGGAAATGCAGCTTGTGGCGGGCAAATTAGTGCGATGTTTGGTTTGTTTTTTGCAGCGGGCCCGGTTCACAATTACGAGGATGCGAAGAAGTCGGATGTGACGAAGTTCGGCCGTTTCCATCGGGGAATGTTGGAGCACGGAATTTATCTGGCTCCTTCGCAGTTTGAGGCTGGATTTACTTCTTTGGCTCACACTGATGAGGATATCGATCGCACTTTAGCAGCAGCTCGCGAAGTGATGGGCAGTATTTAGTTTGCTGCAAACTCTTCAGTGATGAAAATTTTGAGGTAAATTCTTAAAATCCTTACTGTTTGTACAGTAAGGATTTTAATTTGGCTCTCTCGGATGTTGGGTGAAAAATGTAGTATAAAAAGTTGTATAATTGAGTTTAAGCTAACAATCGATCGACCTCGATGCTAAAACCGAGCAAAATTTGTTGAGTGCTAGCTGTATCGCCCGATCGAAATGTCAGTATTCGATCGTGAGCGATCGCAAATATTAAACGACTTTCGGGAAAAACCAACCAAACTTCCTGACAGCTAGATGCTAAATATTCTTGTGCTTTGAGAAAGACATCTTCAGCAATATCCGTGGGTGAAACTATTTCGGCAATTAACGGGAAACTTTGGGGTAAAGTGGCAAGATTGCCAAATTGTGCAACTAATTCGGGTGTGAGATAAGCTACATCGGGACGGCGAATTTGTCGGTTAGTGCAGCAAGGAACCTCGACATAAGCTTCTCCCCCTTGTCCGCTGGAATTTTTATAATTTTTCCAAGCCTCCCCCAGGCTTAACTGAATTTTACCCGTCTTTAGTGTCATGCCATTTTTCTCCACAAGTTTGCCGTCTACCAATTCCATGTTGTCGGGCGGCTCGGTGACGAATTCTTCTAGAGCTAAATTATCTGATATAATAGTAGCAGTGACCATCGTTAGTTCCTCGCTTTTACAAAATTCACTTGTTATTATTATGAGCGATCGGGAAGGGCGATCGTACATTAGGGCAGTCTCTCTCGCACCGAAAGCCAAGTTTTAAGTTTTTCGTCTAAAACATATTTATCGGTGTTAGCGAGTGCAGCGATAACTTGCAAGAGATTTTTAAGTTGTCTTAACTTGCGAATTTCTGCAATAGGTAGCGTTTTCCAATTAGTCGCCTTATATTTTTCACCCAAATCAGTACAGATTCGGCATTTTGTTCGAGGATGCGATCGATCGATATTGTCGGGGGAGATTGAATCATAATTTATCCTCAAGGAGTTACCTGCACTTTTAACATTTCCCAAGTTTCTCCTTCCACGTTCAAGACATTGCCTACTTCTTGCAAGAGTTCATAACCCCTTGAATTTATGGGTATTTCTTCCTCAATGAGAAGATCGCACAAAGTCTCTAACGCCAAATTCCACTCGCCCGCATTGATGTAGGATTGAAGGAATTCTACTTGAGTATCTGAAATAGATTCCTTAAGTTGGGCAAGGACTTCATTGAGATTACCAGGAATAATGATAGGATTGCGCTGTATTGAACTAATTTGAGAGGGTGAATGAGTATATCCACCACTCTGATTCTCAATCATCCCCTGAATCAATTCTATCTGATTCTGACTTTTTTTCAAGTCGCTCATTCCCTCACAACAGATTTCCAGAATCTCTAAACTGAGTTTCCCAAATTTATAAAATTAATCAATTTTTAAGAGTGACGGACTTACGCAGGAACGCTACGTTGTATATCAGAAGCTGTCAATAGTTCCTGTTGAATACCTCATAAACTCACTCACATCTTGCAGGATTCCTCAGAACAGGCATCTTGCCTGTTCTGAGGAATCAATCGATTAGGCTTCCTAAAGCAAACTCGTTGCATCAAAGAAAGCAGGAGCCGTCAGAGCGCTTGGAGACAAGCCTTTGACGATACCTAAATAGTTGCTGTTGAATTTAATAGCCGTAGAAGGACTATCTATGCCATCAAGCCTCAAAGTAATCGGTTCAAAGGTAAGGTTAGCAAATCCAATACCATCAGTTAAACCAATTAAATCGCCCGCACCGAAATCGGTAATGATATCTGCTTGATTCAACACGATCGCAGCAGCAGCATTTGTGAGTACAAATTTATCATTCCCAGGCCCGCCGGTGAGAATATCTTGACCCAAATCGCCAATTAGCACGTCGTCACCTGCATCGCCAATCAAGACATCGCTTTCTTTCCCGCCCCGCAAGGTATCGCTATCAATTCCTCCATTCAGAATATCGTTGTTATTGTTGCCGAAAATCCGGTCATTTCCAGCTTCGCCGTTAACGACATCGGACTCTTTACCTCCATACAATAAATCATCCCCTACACCACCGTTGAGCGTATCGGAACCTGTATTGCCGTTGATGGTATCGCTACCAACCGAACCGGTGAGATTGTCGTTGCCAGCTAGAGCTTGGACTGCCAAACCCGTTGCTGCTGGGGGAATAGTTGTGTCATTGTTGTTTGTTAAGAAGTAAGAGCCGCCGCTGGCAGTATTTGGAGGTGCTGCTGACGGAGTACCCGGACTTAAGGCATCAGGTACGGGCGTGTTGATAATTAAAGGTGCTGCAGTGCTATCGCCGGGAACTGTCAAACCCAAAGTATATTTTGTACTGCTATTTCCCAAGCCAGTGCTAGCACCAGGTGCCGCATTTTCCCCGCGAAAAACACGCACGAAATAAGTGCCTGGTGCTGGTAAATTAGCAGAGATACTTTCATTAAGTTTCCCCGTTTGAGTTCCCGATGTTGCCCCAGGAATTAAGTTTCCGGCAGCATCTCTTACCTCGATGTTGGCGTTATCATCCATGCCTGTGAGAGTTGCAGTAAACAAACCAGAACTTGTGGCTTGAAATTTATACCAATCATGAGGATCGATCGCGCCTACCCAACCTTGAATTGTTCTCGTAGAGCCGATATCTGGAGTTGTAAATACATTGCCAGTGTTGTTAAGATTGTCAGTCTCCGAATTAACTTCGATCGTGACTTTGGCTGCACCGAGAGGGCCGCTGACTCGGTTGTCAGTAATTGTTGCCGTGTAATTCCCAGGAGCAACAGAAGGAATAGTTAGTCCCCCCGCAGTATTTGGGGCTGCAAAAGTATTGGGCAAAATCGTTGTATCTAGAGCGCCGAGACTATTTAAAATCGGGCTGGCACTAGGATCTTTGATGGTCACGAAAGGTTGCAGATTGACGCCAATACTGTTAGTTATTACTTTGACTTTGGCAGGTTGTCCCGGTACGAGCCCCTGCAATACAAAGTTATCAATTTTTGGGTTGCCTGGGGTTATATCTAAGGTTTGACTGAAGCCTAACGGTAAATTAAAGGTTGCCATTTTTTTACTCCTTTAAACAAGTTTAGCGTTAATTATGAGTTCGATAAAATGGAAAGCAAGTCTGTTCCATTGAAGGTAATTCCAATAGCTTTTTTCTCGGATTTGTTACTCTGTTTAGAAAATGTTGGCAAATATCGATCGATAGAAATTCCCTAATTTTGTTCGTACTCGATCTGACAATAGCGGTGCAGCACAGCAATTGTCAGAAATTATTTGCGTTGTTGCCGATAAATTCTGATAAATTGTCGATCGGTAAAACATTGCTTCACTAAATTCTGGATGGCTAACAGCTTGCGCTGTGGCGATATTGATGCACCACTGCTTTGCCTTCATTCCCCCACTAGAGCAATTACAGAGGGATCGGCTATGGCAAAGTTTGTTCTCTTTACCATAGAATGCAATAAACTTCTGTATCTACTTTTACTTTATATCATTATTTTGGAAACAAACATTAAGAAAACCTTAAGATATAAACATTTTGTGCATTTTTAATATATAGCAGCAAAAAGTACCCGCTATCTCTGATGAGTTAGCAGAGTCATCAACAGTAGCCTTGGTTGAAGGTTAAATTATCAGCAAAAAATTTATAAATAATTTATTACAGCGATCTATCCTCCGATCCCAAGTTGTGTAATGTATTGATACTGATACTTGCCTGAAAACCCGGTAGTTTTTCGCAGAAACGAGAGCCTGCCAATTATTCGATCGGTGTAAACCGAAGATTTTGGCAGAGTTGCGTCGTTTATGTTACTCTATTTACTCTGTATATTCCCGATCGCCCAACTCCGATTTAAACTGAAGAGAACTTACGAACAGATATGCTACATTAAATGCCAATTATTGGTTTCGCTGCTCAGAAATCATCAAGTACCTAGCTCGCAGATATGAGGCAAAATCTGATGGTAAATAACTCTCGCGCACAAGTCGAAAAAGTGGCCGGCATTTTAGCAGAGTGTTTTATTGATGACCCCTTTTTTGACTTTGTATTTGGTGAAATCCCGAACAAACTAAATGCTTACAATGGTTTCTTTGAATTATTTATTGCTGATGCAATGGAGCGAGGGAAATGCGCGATCGCGCCTGAAGAACAAGGAGCTTGTGTTTGGTATCCAGCAGGAGTAGAAATTTTTAACGATCGATTCGAGCAAATTTTAGTTGAAGTTGTTGCTCTTGTTTCCCGCTTTGCTGGTGAGAAATCGGGCAAAAGATACGAAAATTTAATCCAAAAAATGGGCGGTCTTGAACCCACAGAAACTCATTGCGAAGTATTTTTTATTGGTTTAAAACCGCCTGCTAGAGGCAAAGGAATCGGCAAAAGTTTGTTGCAGACTGCCCTCGATTGTGCCGATACAAAAAGAGTGGGTTGCTATTTGGTTTCTTCCAATCCTCGCAATATTTCCTTTTACAAAAGGCATAATTTCCAGGAATTAGGAGCGATCGAACTCAGTGCTACCTATTCAATGACGGGGATGTGGCGCGATTTTGCTAATTAGTTATACGACTTTCTTTAAATGAGTTTGGCGATGCCCGCAAATAACTGTTAAATCTAATTCCCGCAGTTCGCATCAAAGGCATCGGGTAGGAGTGATTGCCTGGGGATAGCTGCAATTGGCGAATTGTCGGTAAAAAAGGGAGATCGAACTGCCTTTGTGCCAAAATTAGTCTATATTAGAGTTAGAATTTAAAAATACTAGCAAATTAACTGAGAGCAGTCTCCTAAAATCAGCACAGCGGTATTTACACAGATACAACGTGACGATCGAGATTGATAAGTAGGTAAAGAATGGGGTGCTATCTAGATTAATAGTAACAGCGAGCAGAGTTATTCAATGATCTATCGCCGCCAATCTCACAAAAAACTCCAATCATTTGTAGCAAATTGGAAACTACCCTTGCGCCTCGTCCTCGTCGTGCCATTTGTCTCTCAAATCGCAGTTGCTGTAGGATTGACGGGATGGCTATCGCTGCAGAATGGAGAAAAAGCTGTTAACGATTTAGCTACTCAGTTGCGAGAAGAAATTAGCGCCAGAATTGCCCAACAACTCAAAGATTATTTAGAAGTTCCCCGCACGATCGATCGAATTAACGCCAATGCCATTCAATTAGGTCAACTTAACTTTCAAGATACCGGCAGTTTAAGCAGGCAATTTTGGTGGCAGCGGAATTTGTTCGATCCGATAGAAGTATCGGCAATTTATTTTGGCAGTTCTGGAGGAGAATTTATTGGCTTGGGATTTCAGAACAATCAAACTTGGCAAATTGGCAGGGCGGGAAAAATTACTAATAACAAATTCCACAGTTATGCGATCGACGATCGAGGAAATCCCGGTAAATTATTAGAAATTGGCAAGCCATATGACCCCAGAATTAGACCTTGGTATCAAAAATCTGTAGCTGCCAAGCGACCCCTGTGGAGCGATATTTATGCTGATTTTAAAGAACCAAGATTGAAAATTACTTGGACTGAACCAGTTTACGATCGCGCGGGTAAATTGCAAGGAGTTTTAGGAGTAGATTTCGTACTTTCCCACATTCGCGAATTCCTACAGCGCCTGAAAATTGGCAAGTCGGGACAAACTTTTATTATCGAACGCTCGGGATTTTTAGTTGCTACTTCCAACGCAGAACAGCCATTTACAATTGCAGGTAAAAAAGTAGAGCGCCTCAAAGCTGTCGATGCGAAAACTCGATCTATTCGAGAAACTGCTAAATATTTAGAGTCTTATTTGGGTAATTTTAGCAAACTTAAAAGCTCGCAACAGTTGAAATTAAAAATTGATGGCGAACCGCAGTTTCTGCAAGTCGTTCCTTTTTCCGATCGCGAAAACCTAGACTGGTTAATTGTAGTTGTTGTACCCGAAAACGATTTTATGGAACGGATTAACTCCAACACTCGCCATACAATTATTCTGTGTTTTGTCGCTTTAATTATTGCGGTAGTAGTAGGTTTGCTCACCTCTCGCTGGATTACCGAACCCATTCTCAAAATCTGCGAAGCCAGTTTAGAAATTGCTAGCGGAAATTTCGATAAAATTGTTTGCATCCCGCGACAAGACGAACTAGGAACCTTAGTCAAAACGTTCGATCGCATGAGGACCGAACTCAAAGTATCTCACGAACAATTAGAAGAATACTCGCGGGTTCTCGAACACAAAGTTTTGGAACGCACCAAACAATTACAACATGAAAAAGAGAAGTCTGAAAGATTGTTATTAAACATTTTACCCAAAGTAATTGCCGAACGCCTCAAAAATCACGAAGGTGCGATCGCCGAACAATTTGACGAGGTAACAATTTTGTTCGCTGATATCGTTGGCTTCACTCCTTTATCGTCAAGATTGCCGCCCATAGAATTAGTCATCTTCCTCAATCAAATTTTTTCCAGTTTCGATCGATTGACTGAAAGATATGGTTTGGAAAAAATCAAAACCATCGGCGATGCTTATATGGTAGTAGGAGGTTTGCCACTACCAAAAAAAGACCACGCGGAAGCGATCGCCGACATGGCACTTTCTATGCAACAAGCGATCGCTAAATTGCAAGCTGAAAGTGGCGAAAAATTTCAAATTCGCATCGGCATCAATACAGGTTCTGTTGTTGCCGGAGTCATCGGTACGACAAAATTTATCTACGATTTGTGGGGAGATGCCGTTAATATCGCCAGTCGCATGGAATCCCACGGAAAACCAGGTTGCATTCAAGTAACTGATACCACTTACGAATATTTAAAACATCAATACGAACTTGAAAAAAGAGACGAGATAGTCATTAAAGGCAAAGGTAAAATGACCACCTATTGGTTGCAAGCTAAAAAGACAGAACTAATATCGAATTCGATCGATCGCTAATAATACCAAATCCGGGTTTACTACCCCTCATTTCTTCCCGCCGCAAGCAGCTAGCTTTTTCTCATCGCATAAATCTTGAAACATCAAGTCTGCTATTGATTCGTAAGCCTGGGGAGTCGGGTGCACTCCATCCCGAAAATACTTTTCTATTCTGCTTGGCTGCAATTTCGACCAACCCTCGTGAATATCTATAACTTCTATTTGCAAAACTTTCAGCCGCGCGAAAAACTCGGATTTAAACTTGGGCTGATTCGGCACGGGCAATAAATCCGCGCGATCGGGAGTGTACAATACAAATAAGGGAATATTTTTAGCTCGAACTACAGCATTTATTTCCTCCAGTCTCTGCATATTGTCCTTAAACCTGTCTGCCTCGGATACGGGTACTCCGGCAGCAGCAGAATGAGACTGGAAAAAGCCTGACACTCGCGGCCACAAGTGCCTTTCAAAAACTTCTTGAACTGCCAATAACGGTTTTTGATTTGGCATTAACGGGTCATTTCCTACCCGGCTGCTGCTGCCGGGAGGTTGCAATAAATCGTGAGTCCCAATTTGCAAAATCACAGCATCGCTGTCGAAGGTGCCATATTTGCGAAGATAGCCCAATTGATTGCCAATTCCCCAAGAACCCGCAGAAGCATTCAGCACTTCAACTCGCTGTGTAACTCCCACCAAACGGGCTTCTAACAACTCAGAAATAGTTTCTTTCTGATCGGTGGTATTGTTGCCGTTGAGTACAGAATCTCCGGTCATTAAAATTCTTAAAGTACCTTCAGGTTTTGGGGCAACTATCGGTTCCGATCGCTGAGAAAACTGATTGTACTCAATTCTATTGCCAAAACGATATACAATTTGGTTGGGTGCAAATATGTAGCCAGTGTCTCGATCTGATTGCATCAAAGCTGGATCGCCAAATCCCAACAACCGCAAACCGATTTCTATAGCCCCAACAAGCGCGATCGTCGTACCAAAGGACACCAAATTCTTAGGTTTTAATTTCATCATCTCTTGAAATTCCCCGCCGTTCTAAGGCGGTGGATTGTCAATTAACATTAAACTCATCCGCAATATGATTTTTGCTACAAAACTTGCACCACAAATGTCTTGATATCGTTTTCGATGATTACCAGTAATAAAAATAGGTTGGTACGGACTTAAGTCCGCAAAATGCTGCGGGCTAAAGGGGGCGAATACGGGGGCACACCCTCTGCTACGCTTCGCCCCTACTCCCTAGCCTTACCGATCGAAAACATCGCCAGCGTGATCGCTCTTCAAACAGAAAAAACTCGGCTCTAGCGGTAATTAGTAAATTGCAAAGCTACCGGATAATCTTCTTGCTTTAAACGCTGAATCACAGCCTGCAAATCGTCCTTAGCCTTGGCTGAAACCCGCACCGCATCGCCTTGAATCGAACCCTGTACCTTTTTAAACTCTTCGCGGATTAACTTAGTAATCTGCTTGGCAATTTCCTGGCTTATTCCCTTTTGCAGCTTAATTTCTTGACGCACCCGATTGCCACTAGCAGATTCTACTTTCCCGTAATCAAAAATTTTCAAAGATAAATTCCGCTTGGCTGCTTTTGTTTGCAAAATAGTGTGAATTGCATCCAGGCTAAATTCGCTGTCAGTATTGACGGCAATCGATTCCGCACCCAATTCGACAGTAGTCTTAGTATCTTTCAAATCGTAACGGTTTTGAATTTCTCGCACGGTTTGGTCAACCGCGTTCACTAATTCTTGCCGATCGAAGTCGCTCACAACATCAAATGAATAACTAGCAGCCATAATAAAAATTGGTAATTGTAAAGAGTTTTGAGTTTTGAGTTTTGAGTTTTGAGTTAAAGACTGTTCGCGCATTCACAACTTTCAACTCTCAACGATCGACTATCAACTCCCATTAACAGCTATCAAACTAAACACAAACTAGCAGTGCAAAAAGAACTAATCCCGAACATCAACGATCGCCCCAGGGGGACATTCGCAATATAAAAAACAGAAAACAACAACCGGGCTACCCCAAAAGCGATCGCAGCGAAACCCGCTTGCTGCGCCTCTACCCCCCTCACAAAAGCCATCAAAGCCGCCGCTGCGAACAGCATAAACGTCTCAAACGAATTTTGGTGAGCCCAAGTTGCCCGCCGAGCGTAAGCAGGCAACCTCTCAAAAATCGATCGGGGCGCTTCTAGATCGTAACCCACTTGCAAGCGGCTGCAGGCAACCACCAAAAACGGTGCGTACACCAAAGCTGCTGCCACCGCCACGCAATACAGCAAAACTGCCGGTACGGGCAATCCCAAGACCATCAACCCCTCGCTTATCAATCAAAATAGAACAAAGTCACCACCTTGCGTTGTTCCTCCGCATCCCGGCAAGTTTGCAGCAAAGTGTGGCTTTCGTGGAAAGCAAAACAGATCAGTTGCTGGCAGCGAGAAACAATCTCCTGATTGCACAGAGCGCTTGCTTCTCCTAGAGACAAATTGTCATTTTTGGGATTTTCTACTAAATGTATCACTTGTTCGAGCTGCTCGCGAGACTCTCTGGGTTGCCGACTCAGGCTTTGGGGCAAAATCACCGTCAGCAGATTCGGATCTGCTCGCATCGCCCCCCGAATCGCCGCTGAATTGGTGCCAGTAGCTCCTGATGTGATAAGCTGATTGCCTCCCAGAACCAAGGCGTAGCTCAGCATCTCAATTAGCTGCTGGTGGGTAATCGGAACGTGGCGAGAACCCAAAATAGCAAGCCGTTTGGAGCTTGTTTGCTGGATCGCCGCAAGTTCTTGTAAAAAATCATCAACTCTGGGTAGATCGATTGATTGACTCAAAGAATTTAATAAGTTGAATAAAACTACGTTGTGGATTTTAGCAGAATCGCCAGCAATTGCTGCTAAAAAGAAATTAAGAATTGCATATCTATAGCACAAGGAAGAAGGAAGAAGGAAGAAGGAAGAAGGAAAATGCAGTCACAGCAATATTTTCCGCCATCGAGAATGTCCTAACTGAAATCTTGCATCAATGTCAGAAACCGGGTTTCTGGCTCATATTTTGCATAAAACCCGAGATTCCCCGTCAGAAACCCGGTTTCTCGCTTGCTTGTTGAGAATCGTGCAAGATTTAAGTTCTAACCCTCTTGTCCTAACCGTCTTGGCGGTTGCCATAACAGATCCGCCTTTGCGAGTCCCGCAATCTCAAAGAAACTCGGAGACAAGAAACAACTTGTCTCCCAGCTTCTGTTGTTTTTTCGTGTCCCGAGAACCAACACCGCTCAATTGCCCAAGCCCAGCGAAGTCGCGATGCCGTTAAGGTCAAAATGTTCTGCCATTAGCTGAGTCACGCATTCTACCTTGATCGGCTCGTGCAATCGCACGTTGCCAAAAGTGCTGTCGATAATTTCTACCGTGGTTAACGTATCCAAATCTACCGACAAAACCGGGATTTCCACTTCTTCAGCCCTGCTGAGAACTAAGGGAGAAGGAGGCAAGTGTCCGGTGAGAATCAAACATTGAGTCGAGCTTTCCAAAGCCGCTAGCTGAATGTCCGTGCGATCGCCCCCCGTTACCACCGCCATATTTCTGGCTTTGCGAAAATATTTGAGAGCTGAGCTAACATTCATTGCGCCAATTGTCAAGGTTTCTACCATCAAATCCAAACGGTCTTGACGGCAGAGCACCTCTGCTTTCAACTGGTAAACAAGTTCCTTGACGCTGACGCTGCGCAGCAGGGCGCTTCTGGGCAGCATTCCCCACACTGGAATGCCGGCAGCCACTAGAAACGGTCGGACGATCGCCGTTACGGATTCGAGTTTTTCGGCAGGAACATCGTTGAGAACGACGCCCAGCAAGCGATCGCCCAAACGCCGCTTAGCCGACAGCAGCTCGTCTAGATACATATCGTTCGGGCGCGCCACCAGCAGCACGGCAGCACCAACAGCCTCTGCCACTTGAGGCAAAGACAAGTCAAACAAACTGCCTTCTTCCAGATTTGCCGGACCTTCCAACAGCACTAAATCTGTATTTGCGGCTTGCGAATAAGCCGTCAGAGAGGAACGGTAATCTGTCTTGTCTTCTCCCCGCAGCCGCTTGTGTACGGTTGGTTCGTCCAAAGACAACAGGGTTAATGGCACTTGGCTTTCTGAGATATTTAGCGTTTCGGCGGCGAAGCGCACGTCTGCCTCAGCGATGCCGGGGCGGTGGGAACTGAAACAAGTTCCCAGAGGTTTGCTGTAAGCCACAGTCATGCCTTTTGCCCGGAGTCCGAGTGCTATCCCCAGAGCGATCGCGGACTTGCCACTGTAAGCTTTTGTAGAACCGATCAGTAAATACTTAGTCAATTTAGGTACGCCTTCACTCCTTAATTTGCTTTAGTCTGTTTCAAACTTTTTTTCAAAAAAGTTATTTAATAACTATTTTTTCACAAGTGTTTCATGCAACAGCTTCAAAAATTTTTATTTTAGCGCTGATTTGAGATCCGATCGCCGAACGCGAACCCCTTGTATTTTACCGACACTCAACCAAAAAAAACCGGTTTATTTGAGGGCTGTTTAAAGCCCCCGCTAGATCGCCGAAGCGATTAGCGGTGGGTAGTTTACTCATCAACGCGCATCAGTTTCCGATAAAAACCCTTAGAAAAATCTACATTGGCGCGAGTGCGCTGCAAAGTTAGCAGCACGTCAATTAAGTAACTGACAAATTCCGAGCTTTGGACGGTCACTGCGTAACTGAGTTCAGCATTACCGTCAAACAGTACCCGACAACTGGTCAAATCGATCGGTAGCGAGGAGACAGTCCAACTAGCTACAAACGGAACGTCCTCGCCACCGTCTATTTTTCTAGCACCTTCCAAGCTTTTGAGCTTGTAGAGGCTAATCGCTAGGGGCAAAAACTTGCGCCTGGGCTCCGGGCAAAATGGCGAATAGACTTTTACTTCTTTTTCGTCGGCGGGCTTAAGTTGAGGAATAGCCACGTTTCCACCTGCTTTGTAAAACTAAACTTTACTCTAGATAGTTGGACTGACGCCTCATTGATTGCTGCGTTCGAGTCCCGATCGAGCCATCTTATTGCCAAAATAGCGATCGCCAGCTCAATATCACTTCAAAAAACTAGCAAATTGTCAAGGTCGATCGCAAGCTAACCAATTTCGAGTGACTGTCGATCGTGCTTTCCCAGTCGATTGTACGCCAGACAGGATGCTGCCGGTTGCCCCAGGAACGAGGGTTGGAGCAGCGCGATCGTACTGGGAAAGCCGTAGTCGATCGAAGAATTTCGCGCCTCGATTTCCCCGCAAGGGGATGAAAAATGGGTAGGTAGCCCAAAACAGAAAAATCAACAGATACTGGTCTTAAGTTGACAAATAAGACCGAATGCTCCTTCCATCGCCAGTAGAAGACCGGAAACTGGTAAAGTAAATACCTATCTCTAAATTCAAAAACTATTGGTGGTTAAATCGATCGACCTATGCAGGAGAGTTCTTGGCCAGAAAACAGCGCTCGCAGCGAGCTTAACTTGGATATCCCCCCCACAGTCCTCGAAGGATACGGGAATTTGCTCTCAAACTCCCGCGAAGGCAAGATATTTGCCGAACCAGCCGCCGGGGCTGTGAATCTGGAAGCGAAAGCAGAACTGCCTGTTGCTCTGCCTGTACCCGCTTCTCCCCTGTTTCCTCAAAACTTGTACCGGGGACGGCGGGGAAAAGCAGCGATCGTCCTGAGTGCAGTTTGGGGCAGCACGATCGCCCTGCACTTGGTTTCTTGGGGCCCGTGGGTAGTGTGGGGACTGACGGGTTTGCTGTGGGTGCAAGCATTTAGAGTGGTTTTTGCCGTTCCCAAACCGGCACCGGCACCTCTGTCAGATGACACTCGCGAGGATTGGCCCTACGTGTCGCTGTTGGTGGCGGCGAAAAACGAGGAAGCGGTGATCGGCAGGTTGGTAAAATCGATCGGCGATTTAGATTATCCGATCGACCGTTACGAATTGTGGGCGATCGACGATCGCAGCACTGACAGTACGCCTCAAGTATTAGAACAGCTAGCCAAAGAATACCCCCAACTAAAAATTTTTCGCCGGGGAGAAAATGCCAGCGGTGGCAAATCGGGAGCGCTCAATCAAGTGCTGCCCCTGACTCGCGGGGAATTTATCGCGGTATTCGACGCCGACGCCACGGTAACGCCGGACTTGCTGCGCCGGGTGGTGCCGGTGTTCGATCGCGCCGAAGTCGGTGCCGTACAAGTCAGAAAAGCGATCGCCAATGCACCCCTAAATTTTTGGACTCGCTCTCAAGAAGCAGAAATGGCTCTCGACAGTTTTTTCCAACAGCAGCGGATCGCGATCGGGGGCATCGGAGAACTGCGCGGCAACGGTCAATTCATGCGGCGCACAGCCTTAGAAAGCTGCGGCGGCTGGAATGAAGAAACCATTACCGACGACCTGGATTTAACGCTGAGGCTCCACTTAGATTCGTGGGATATTGAATTTTTAGTTTTCCCGCCGGTGGCAGAAGAAGGAGTAACTAACCCCAAAGCTCTCTGGCACCAGCGCAATCGGTGGGCAGAAGGCGGCTACCAGCGCTATCTTGACTATTGGCAGTTAATCGTTCGCAACCGGATGGACCCTGGGAAAACTTGGGATTTATTTGGATTTTGGGTAACTCAGTACCTATTGCCGACAGTGGCTTTTCCCGACTGTTTGATGTCAATTCTGCTGCGCCGGATGCCGATCGCCAGTCCCCTGACTGTGATGACCGTTACTCTCTCTGTGGTGGGAATGTTCGTCGGTTTGCGCCGCACTCGCAAAGAGACCAAATTTGAAGTTAAAAGAGTTTTTACCACCTTACTGCAAACTCTGAGGGGTACTGTGTATATGTTTCACTGGCTGTTGGTAGGAGTCGTTACTGCTCGGATTTCAGTGAGACCCAAGCGCTTGAAATGGGTGAAAACAGTACATCAAGGAAGCGATCTGACAATAGCTAAAAGTTAACGAGCGCGCGGTAATAGCTAATAAGTAATCGGCAATACAAAGCTCGAAAGTTAAAAGACTAACGGCAGCAATTTTTGACTTTTAACTTGACAAAATTCCCATTACTAACTATTAATTACTAATTGCCAATGACTAATCGCTTGTTGCCAAATAGCCTGAGTGCAGACAGCTCTTGACCTCTTAACTCGCTCGCCAATTGAGTTCCCCAAATCTCGCAATAAGATCTTATGGATTTATTAGAGTACCAAGCTAAAGCTTTATTTCGGCAAATGGCAATTCCAGTTTTGCCGTCGCAGCGGATTGACAATCCAGCAGACCTCAAAGGACTGAAAATTCCCTATCCAGTGGTACTCAAATCGCAAGTACGGGCAGGAGGCAGGGGTCGGGCTGGAGGGATTAAATTTGCGGAAAACACGATCGATGCGGTAGCTGCAGCTCAAACAATTTTTAATTTGCCCATTGAGGGCGAGTATCCCGAAGTATTGCTAGCAGAGGCAAAGTACAACGCCGACCAAGAACTTTACCTGGCGGTGCTCCTAGACCCCGTGGCGCGCCGGCCGGTCCTGCTGGGTTCCCAACAAGGAGGAATGGATGTAGAAGGGGCGATCGAGCACATGCAGCAAGTTCCAGTAGACCAAGACTTTTCCCCTTTCTACGCCAGGCGACTGATGCTGAAAATGGGATTGCGGGGAGACCTGATTCAATCGGTGAGCGGGATTGTTGAGAAAATGTATCGGCTGTTCGTGCAAAAGGATTTAGATTTGGTAGAAATCAATCCCCTTGGCATCAGTCCGACGGGAGAAGTCATGGCTTTAGACGGGAAAGTGACCGCTAACGACGAGGCTTTGGCAAGACATCCCGACTTGGTTGCCATGACAGGCAAAAAACCACAGCCCGGTATGCCGGTCGATCGCAGAAACCTGAATGTATCCGATCGCCGGGACTCGTTCTCGGAAGCGATCGACTCGCCACCGGAGTTTGACCCGCAACCCCAACCTCCCGCCTCCAATCCTCAACCACCGAGTCTGGTGGAATTAGATGGGAATATCGGAATTTTGTGCAACGGCATAGGTTTGACAATGGCGACTCTGGATGCAGTGACCTTCGCCAAAGGTAAACCAGCTAATTTTGTCAATCTTGGTTCGTTAGAACGCGACTTCACATCCTCAGCGCTGCGCGAACGGGCCCAGTTGGGTCTGGAGCTAGTCGCTCAGGATAAAAGCGTTAAGGTGGTACTGATGAATATCTTGGTCAGCGCAGAGGCAGGCAAGGAAATGACCGCTGCAGTAGCAGGCTATCTGGAACGGAAAGCTCGCGCCAACCGCAACATCCAGGTTGTGTTGCGCCTGTTTGGGGGCGATCGAGATGCGATGCAGGAGCGCTTGGGTAAGCTGCCGGTGCAGCTAGCAGAAACCTTGGATGAGGCTGTGTCGCAAGCTGTATCGCTAGCCAAACAGTAGCTCTTTTTCAGTTGACAGTTGACAGTTGACAGTTGACAGTTGACAGTTGTCCGATAGTTCCTTTTGCCATATTTCATTGCCTGGAATATCTAGAATAGGGTTTGCTGAATAAAACTCTCAGCCCCCGAGAGCAAGGGTTTTGAGCCTTTTGCGATCGATTTAGTGCCGGACGATCGCATAGAGATGGTCAAAACCGGAGCACTGTTTCCTTTGTGTGGTGTGTCTAATTCCCGACTCGAAACGGAGAAAAGCTATGCCCAATGCCCAATGCCCAATCCCTCTGCTTCGCTTCGCCCAATGCCCTATTCCCCCCTCACCAAAAGACTTATTCAGCAAGCCCTAGAATATCTGTGGCGAGAGCCTGCGGCACGATCGAGCATTAAATCCAGAAATATCTCACAGTATCGACAAGAAACATTCCCAAGGCGTTCCAATCTCGACCGATCGAAATTCACATGGAAAACATGAATTTAACTCCTGAGAGCAAAGTTTTAATACAGGGCATTACTGAATCTCCCGCATCAGCCCGCGCAGCCCTGAGGATGAAAGCATACGGAACCAATGTAGTTGCCGGTGTCAGTCCGGGTCAGGGAGGGCAGGAGTTGGAGGGAATTCCGATTTTCGATTTGGTAGAACAGGCCCTGGATGCAGTCGGTTCCGTTGACACTTCGGTAATTTTTGTGCGACCTTACTGGGTGCTGGATGCAGCCCTCGAAGCGATCGCGGCGGGGATTCGACAAATCGCGATCGTGACGGAGGGAGTGCCTCCTCTGGATATGGTGCGTTTGGTCAGAAAAGCCGAGGCTACGGAAACTTTGGTTGTCGGCCCCAACAGTCCGGGGATTGTCGTGCCGGACAAGCTGCTGCTGGGCACTCACCCAAAGGAATTTTACACTCCCGGTTCGGTGGGGGTAATCAGTCGCAGCAGCACCCTGACTTATGAAGTGGCTTTAGAACTGACTCTGGCGGGATTGGGACAGTCGATCGGGGTTTGTATCGGTTGCGATTCGATCGTCGGTTCTTCGTTTATGCAGTGGCTGCAAATTTTGGATGAGGACGACAGTACCGAGGCAATCGTGTTGGTTGGTGAAGCTGGCGGCTGGAGCGAACAGGCGGCCGCTTCTTACATCGCTGAGGCAATTGACAAGCCCGCGATCGCTTATTTGGCCGGTCGCTACGCTCCTCAAGGACCTTCTTTAGGCCACGCAGGCATGCTGATCGGTTCTCGGGCTGCGGCTGAGGCAGCATTTGGCGTGAGGGCACAGAATAAATTGGCTGCTTTTGAAGAAGCCAATATACCTGTGGCTGCTCGACCTTCGGAGGTTCCTAAGTTAGTGAAAAAATTACTCAATAATTGAGCGCTTAGCTTAAACTATCGTTGCTGCTACAATGAGAAAGAAAAATCGTTTAAAAGGGGCATCAGATACTGCTCTAAAAGTGGGAAAGGTGGTGAATCGTTACAAGGTTGCCAAGCATTTCAAACTGGATATTCAAGAGAACAGCTTCAGTTACGAAAGGCTTTGGATTTACTCGGCGTTTCTCTGATTTGTACCCAGTAAAACCGGGGTCAAAATCTTTCAAAGGTAAGCTGTACATACTCAGGAGCCTTTGATCAATGGGGTAACTTCTGTACAAGAACCCGGTTTCTGACTTCTCGTGCGACAATTCTAAATTAGCTTGCTTGCGCCTTCGGCAAACTCATTTTTTCAACTACATTTTTCCGCAGGTAAACCGTCAGCGGTTTTTCGACTAAAGAGTAAAAGATGCAGCCAGCAACTACGGTTACTACTGCTAACAACGCCGGCATAAAAAAGCCGTCAAAATATCTTGCTAAATTTCCCTTTTGCAGCACTTTCGTTGCTGCTGAAATTAGGGGGCTGTGAATCAAGAAGATGGAGTAGGAAGCGTCACCAAGCAAGACGAAAAAGTAAGGAATTCTTGGAGACTCTTTGAGGTCGATCGCCGTTGCGCTAACTATTAACAAACCAGCCAGGATGCCAAAAGTATTGATGCGATCTACCTCCACAATTTTCGCCGCCAACAATACAGTTAAAACTACCCATCCCAAATTGGCAATCCCAAACAAAACCCACCTGTAATTGCTAAGTTTATTGCCGTATTTTATTGTAATATATCCTGCAAAACATCCCATAACAAATTCTAGGTTCATATTGCCAAATACTTGATTTAGCAAAAATGCATCCGGTCCAAACTGCACTATTTTTAGATAGTGAAGCACCGTAACAAACAGCCAAGCTGAGAGTATCGATGCAGACTGTTTCGGTTTTAGCCAAATAGCGATACTGAACAGGAAATAGAAATATATTTCGTAAATTAAAGTCCAGCCGACATCCAGAATCGGCTTGTCATTTTGCGGCAGCAACAGCAGCGACACAACTATACGCCCCAAATTTAGATCGTTATTGTTGGCAAATCCGGGAATTGCCAAAAAGAAACACAAAACTCCGAGAGTAATTATCCAATAAATCGGATAAATGCGGACGGCGCGCTTGACTAAAAACGACTTTAACTGATTTTTTTGACCGATCGCCGAGCGGTGAACGTACACCATGATAAAACCGCTCAACACAAAAAAGTAATCTACGCCGCTCCAACCCGCCTCAAACAAATTAAAAAAAGTAACTTGTCCCAAGCGCTCGACGCTCATTTGATTGATATGAAACAAAACTACCAATAAAGCAGCAATACCTCGATAAACTTGCAAGAGGTTTAGCTTTTTGTGAGGAGTTGAACCCTTTGCCATCAGAAAATACCTTGTTTGAGAGATGCTATTTGAGAAATACCATTGCACTTGCTTCTCAAATATAGTCAACGCCTCAAACACAGTCAACACATTAAACACTATAATATAACTTTATACTTTTTTCATAAAAGTTGTGCAAGAAGACTTCCGACTGATCGTTGACTTAGTTTTGGTCCTCGCTGCTGCCGCAGCAGGGGGACTTTTCGCATCGCTGCTGCGACAGCCGATAATTCTCGGCTACCTGCTGGGAGGGATGGTAGTCGGGCCGGCAGGTTTGGGACTGATTAAAGAATTAATTCAGGTGGAGACTCTCGCCGAATTCGGCGTGGCATTCCTGTTATTTGCTTTGGGAGTCGAATTTTCTTTTGCCGAACTCCAAAAAGTCAAAGCAATTAGTTTGGGTGGCGGGGGCTTGCAAATTGCCCTGACGATCGCGATTACTGCGATAACTTCCGTGGCGGTGGGCTGGGTAGAATCGCCCGCCCAAGGGGTATTTTTAGGGGCGATTCTTTCCCTCTCTTCGACAGCAGTCGTCCTCAAATGCTTGATGGAACGCAACGAAGGCCGTACTTCCCACGGGCAAGTGATGCTGGGAATTTTGGTAGTTCAAGATTTGGCTTTGGGGCTGATGCTGGCAGTTTTGCCGGCACTCAACCAGCCGGTGGAAGCGATCGGAATGGCGGTGTTAACGGCACTGCTGCGGATCGGGTTATTTGCTGCGGGGGCTGTAGTTGCGGGAATTTGGATCGTGCCCCGCCTGCTGCGCTACCTCGCGAAAACTGAGAGTCGGGAACTGTTTTTGCTGGGAGTTGTAGTCTTGGCTTTAAGCATTGCCCTGCTGACAGAATATTTGGGTTTTTCGATCGAGATGGGTGCTTTTGTCGCTGGTTTGATGATTTCGGAGGTGGAATATGCCGACCAAACTCTAACTTACGTCGAACCTTTGCGAGATATTTTTGCATCCTTATTTTTTGTGACGATCGGCATGCTGATCGACCCCGTGTTTCTCTGGAACCATCTAGAATTAATTCTGGGACTGGTATTTCTGGTATTTGCCGGCAAATTTGCGATCGTCACCCCGATCGTCCGATTATTTGGCTATCCGCTAAAAACAGCTTTAATTGCAGGTTTGGGCTTGGCACAAATTGGAGAATTCTCCTTCGTACTCGCCAGTTCCGGGCAAGCAATGGGGTTGGTTTCCCGAGATGTTTACCTGTTAATTTTAGGAACGACTGCAGTCACTTTAGTGCTAACGCCATTTGTCATGAGAAGCGTGCCGCAATTATTGAATTGGGCGGAAAACTTCAGTCCCCTCCAGCGCTATTTTGGCGAAACATCTCAACCTGTAGAAATAGCTGAAATTTTGCCCGATCGAAATCACGTTGTAGTTTGCGGCTACGGGCGAGTCGGTCGCAATTTAGTCAAAATTTTGCAAAGTCGCAACTGTTCGATCGTGGTAATCGATCAGTCAGAAAGCAGAATTCAAGAGTGCCGGTTGCAGGGAATTCCCTACATTTACGGCAACGCAGCCAGCTTGCACGTACTGGAAGCAGCCGGGGTGGAACGGGCCGCAGCAATGGCGATCGCCCTGCCCGATCCGATGAGTAGTCGTTTGTGTTTGAAACGGGCTTTAGAATTAGTCCCGGATTTAGATATAGTTGTTCGGGCTACTAAAGATAAAGACATCGAACTGCTTTACCAACTGGGGGCTTGGGAAGTCGTGCAGCCGGAGTTTGAAGCCAGCTTGGAACTGTCGGCCCACTTGCTGGCGGGCATGGGACTGTCGCCAATGTCGATCGGGCGGGACGTGCAGCAAATTCGCAACAGCCGCTACCTGCAACTGCGGCCGGCGCGGGAAAATGCAGCGATTTCGCGGGATTTGAAGGTAGCCGTTCAGGATATGAACAGCAAGTGGTACAGCCTCCCAGAGGGTTCTCCAATCGCCGGGATGACCTTAGAAGAAACAAATTTGCGAAAACTGACCGGAGTTAGCGTGATGGCGATCGTCCGCGAAAATAGCGAGGAAATTGACTATCCTAACGGCAAGACAGCTTTGGAGTTGGGCGATCGATTGTTGGTGGTGGGAGAACCGGAAGAACTCGCCAGCTTTGAGTTGTTGGCAAAAGGGGAAGTTGCGGTGCCGCAAGCCAACAGTTCTTGCCAGTGGCTGAGGCTGCCAGAAAACAGCCCTTGGGCGGGCAAAAAACTCTCGGAGATCGATCTGCTGGCACAGTACGGAGTGCAAGTGCGGGCGATCCGGCGCGACGGGAAATTTACCCGCTGGCCGGAGGGAAATACGGACTTGCAAGAGGGCGATCGATTGTTGTTGTGCGGTGGCTACTACGAGCTCGGCTTGATGCAGCGAACGGCTTTGCCCCCGATGCAGCAGCCTGCCGTAAAGTTGCCTTTTGTCGCAACACAGCAAGTTAGTGAAAAGCTGTTTAGCGAATGAAGGAAGAAGGAAGAGTTGATAAGGAGTTTTGAGTTTTGAATTTTGAGTTTTGAGTTAAAGACAGTTCAGAAGTTCAAAACTCAAAACTTAAAACTCAGAACTTCCCCTCTCCCTCTCCTTCACCCGCTGAGTTTGAGATAAGCAAGGGCCGATCGCCAGATCAGGATTTGTTGTTCCGAGGCGTCGAGGAGGCAAATACAGGAGTTATCCTGCCAAAAAATTCTGCCGACTAGCAAGTCGCCGGTGATGAGTTTGAGCTCCACCTGTTGTTTGTCTTTGATGTAGCTTTGGATTAAGCGAACGCTGGGCAATCCGGTCTCAAATTCTGACATAGTGGGAAATGGTAAAATTGGTCATTAGTCATCATTCATCAGTCATCAGTCATTGGCTGCAAGCTTTGGGCTGCAAACTGAGGAGACATCTGGACGGGACGCAACTGGCAAAATGAGTGATGACATTGTGAAGTCTATCAATTAATGAGTTTTAACCAAAAGAGGTTTGTGTTTATGCCGATCGAGTTTACTAAGTATCAGGGACTGGGCAATGATTTTATCCTGATCGACAACCGCCACTCCCCGGAACCTGTTGTCACACCAGAACAAGCCGTCCAAATGTGCGATCGGCATTTTGGCATCGGGGCAGACGGCGTTATCTTCGCCCTGCCGGGACAAGACGGCACCGATTATACGATGCGGATTTTTAACTCCGACGGATCGGAACCGGAAATGTGCGGCAACGGGA
Organism: Oscillatoriaceae cyanobacterium Prado104; assembly: GCA_025454405.1. Classification (GTDB taxonomy): domain Bacteria; phylum Cyanobacteriota; class Cyanobacteriia; order Cyanobacteriales; family Microcoleaceae; genus Microcoleus. Next base: position 27,468 of record JALOON010000023.1, read on the forward strand.
TTCGCTGTTTGGCTAAGTTTATTGCCGATTTGGAAGGATCGGAGGCGAAAACTCTGTACCGCATCCACACTCTAGCCGGCGTGATGAGTCCCGAATTGCTGCCCGACGGTCAAGTAAAGGTGGATATGGGACTACCGCGGCTGCTGGCGTCGGAAATTCCGACAACTTTGGTGGCACCGGATGCCAAAGTTATTGATGTGCCGATCGAAGTTGCGGGCAAATCTTGGTCTGTTACCTGTGTCAGCATGGGAAATCCTCACTGCATCACTTTTGTGGATGATGTGGCGGCCGTTGCTTTAGAAACTATCGGACCTCAATTCGAGCATCACCAAGCGTTTCCGCAGCGCACCAATACAGAATTCATTCAAGCGATCCGTTCGGACTACGTAAAAATGCGGGTGTGGGAAAGAGGCGCAGGTGTTACTCTAGCTTGTGGGACAGGTGCATGTGCTTCTGTGGTGGCTGGCGTGTTAGTTGGCAAGTGCGATCGGACAACTGCTGTGGAACTTCCCGGTGGTGTATTGTCAATAGAATGGTCGGAACTTTCCCAGCGCATTTACATGACTGGGCCGGCACAGCGAGTATTTACAGGGTGTATTGATTAGTTTTGAGTTTTGAGTTTTGAGTTTTGAGTTATTCGGGAGTGCGTGAGTTGATATTTGATAGTTGATAGTTGATAGTTGATAGTTGATAATTGTGTCTCTGCTGACTAACGAGTAATGACTGATGACCAATTACCAATTACCAATTACCCAATCTAAAATCTAAAATCTAAAATCTAAAATCGAGCAGGTGGCATTGCATGGGTGGAGGTATTTATCTGATTCAGGATGACGATAGGCTGCTGGAAATGATGGAACAGCCCTATGACTCGGAAGACCAGTTACAAGACTTGCTAATCACTTATCCGAATTTGATTGCGGGAGACCAAATCGATCGGGCAACTCCGAGAAAATGGCTGTTAATTTCGCGAGAGGTTACGCTTGCGAGTGCTGAGGAAACTGCCATGCAGTGGTCGCTGGATCATTTATTTATCGACCAAGATGCCATTCCGACTTTAGTAGATGTCCGGCGCACTTCCAACGCTCACATCCGGCAAAAAGTTTTAGGTCAATCGATCGACTATGCTGCTAATGCTGTAGTCTATTGGCCGATCGATTCAATTATTGCTTTGTTTGAAGCTAATTGCCGCGATCGGGGGCGCGATCCGGAACAGATTTTTGAAGAGTTTCTCGGTGAGGATGCGAATGAGGATCGATTTTGGCAGAAGGTGAAAACTAATTTGCAAGCTGGTAAAATCCGCTTGGTGTTTGTAGCCGACGAAATTTCGAGTGAAATGCGCCGAGTAGTGGAATTTCTCAACGAACAAATGGACCCTGTTGAAGTTTTGGCGCTAGAAATCAAACAATACGTCAGCGAGGATGGTTTGAAAACTCTAGTTCCCAGATCGATCGGGCAAACAGCAGAAGCATTGCAGAAAAAATCGAGCGCAACGCGAGAGCGGAGGCGTTGGGATGAATCGTCATTTTTTGCGGAAATAGAAGCCAGACGGGGCGAAGACGAGGCGCAAACAGCACGGGATATCTATGTTTGGGCGAAAGATCGATCGCCGGAAATCGACATTCAGTGGGGTACGGGGGATACCTATGGAGGGTTTGCCGCTCAGTTGCATCAAAAAGGTAAAAAACCCTATCAGTTATTTACAGTAAATATTGCAGGAAAAATGGAGATTTCGGCTCACAATTACGGTGCGCAGCGTCCGTTTAATGGGGAAGAAAAATGGCTGGAATTGAGGAACAAATTAAGTTCGATCGGTCTGTCGCTACCTCTAGAACCGGGAGAGAGGCGGTCGCCGAGTTTGGCTTTGTTTACTTTGCAAGATGAAACGGCACTCAAGCAAGTTATGGAAACTTTTGATTGGGTTGTTGAAGAAATTAAAGGGTAATAACTAAATCGGTTTGTAGTGTAGACTTCAGTCCGCAGGCAATCTTAAAATCCCTTAAACCTACCTCGAAGACCCGGATTTGATAGCGATTCCAAATCGATTCGACAGCTCGATCGATCGCCCTTACAAGAATACACTGCCAAAGCAGTTCCTTGACGGTTGCACACTTGCATATTGTAACCGTATTGGCTGGAAACAGTGCCGAATCGGTTGACAAATTGATAGCGTTCCATGTAATCGAGCAAACTCCAAAGTTGGCGGTTGACGATGATAATCACCCAAGTATCGCTCGGATCGACATACCAGCGATCGAGCAATTTGCCACCAAACAGTTTTTGTGCCAGCCATAAACTCGGAACGCTTTTTTCAGATTGCGATAGCGGTGGTGACGGCAAGTTTGTAGCATCGCCACTCGGACAAGCAGGCTGGGGAATTGCTGCGGGCTGCTGGTGGATAATCGCAGCAAAGGAGAGAACAAGGGCGATGGGGAAAAAAGCAATGTTTTTTATCGATCGAATGCCATACATGATTGTTCACCAACTAGCCTCTTTGTTTAACGATCGAGTTATGTTGCTATCCTATTCTAGTTTAATAATCCTCAATAATTTCTGGGGTCAATCCTCGATCGCGAGCATTCAGACTAATCTTACTCATTACCTCTTCTAAAGAGCTTTTGCTTCGAGTTTCATCACTTAGTTTAAGGCTAAGTAATGCCTCCAATTTACGTTTCTGTTCTTCAGAAGCTGCCTCAAAGATACGGGCAACCTCAGCATTAATGCGAATCTCGATCGTTTTGATTTCCATGATATATATGCTTCCGATGGTATACTTAAGGCTATTAAAGAAGCTCGTTTCAATTCCAAGTTATACGAACAAACTTTGGCAAGACGGCTAGGAGGAGAATGGAAAGTTGAAATTATTCCCCGATCGGGTTCAGAATCATCTTGGGATATTATAGCGACGAGAATTGGAGGTTGAATGTGACTAGCACAGACGATCGTTATCAACATTGGCCATTTCCAATCAGTGAGGAGGAGAGGCAAATACCTGAACAAGCACAGAAGCTAGATTTTCTGCAAGATGCCTACTCAGATGGGTTTCAATCTTATCGAGCAGTTTGCGGGCTAGATAATTATTGTGCCTACTCCGAATCACGCGGAGGTTATATTCTTCAAAGGGGACGAAAGAATCGTTGGGAGTTCCTGCTACATGAGGGTGATGAAATCTGTTTTTCAGTTTTAGTAACTTCCTTTAAGGTAGCTGGCGCAGCAGTGAGAGCTTGGCTGAACGGGCGAACTAGAGAGGAGATTCTAGAAGATGTGAAAGAATATCAAATTTCTCCACCCTGGACAAACTCAAAGAACAGGTAATCACAAAAAACGGAAACAAGTTAGAGCAATCGGAAGTGAAAACGTCATTTCTTTGAGACATCTTCTCAAACCCCTTTGACAACTGATTGTAGCGTGTTAATTCTTAGGAACATACCGCTGCCGATCGACCGCGATCGGATTAGCTTGTAGTGTGAACTTTAGTCCGCTGTCAAATTTCTTCATGTCGATCGAACAGCGCAGCAGGTAAAATAGCAGTAAAAGTAGAACCTCGATCGACCTCACTTTCAATTTCAATACCGCCACCCATCATCTGACACAAACGCTGGCTGATACTTAATCCCAAACCCGTGCCGCCGTACCTGCGGGTAGTGGAATTGTCGGCCTGAGTAAAAGGTTGAAACAGCGTTTGTTGCTGTTCTGCAGTCATGCCAATTCCCATATCGGTAACTCTAAACAGGAGAAATTCCGCATCCAAAATTCTCATTTCTGGAACCGTTGGTTGGTATTTATTTTTTAATTCTTCACTGTTAACTTTTTCCACGGCAAGTACGATCGATCCTTGGGAAGAAAATTTAGCAGCATTGCTGAGTAAATTGTAAAGTATCTGCTGCACTTTCAGCCGATCGCCCCGCATTGTATCGGTACGATCGCACATAATTACTTGTAATGTATTGTTGTTTTTCTCGATTAGCGGTCTCACTGTAACTTTCACTTCTTCAATTAAGCTAACTACATCGAAATTTTCGAGGCAAATTTCCATCTTGTCAGCTTCAATTTTAGAGATATCGAGAATGTCGCTAATCAAGTGCAACAAATGTATGCCAGCAGTGCGAATGTTCTCTAAATCTGAAACAATTTCCGAACAGCCCAACTCTTCGGCTTCTTCCACCAACATATCGCTGTAGCCGATAATCGCATTCAACGGAGTGCGCAATTCGTGACTCATGTTTGCCAAAAAAGCACTCTTGGCGCGGTTGGCAAGTTCGGCTGCTTCTTTGGCCGCCAGCCACGCTTCCTCAGCATCTTTGCGTTCGGTGATATCCCGCAAAGTGGCAACTACCGCTTCGACGCGACCATCTGTAGTGCAAACCGGGCTGAGAATGTACTCGTAGTCCCGCGTCCCCCACAGGGCGGTAGGGACGATGACTTCGCCTTTGGCAGGTTCGGCAGTTACAAATATGCTGTCGCACTGTTTGTGAACCCGTTCCATAATTTGCGGGGACCACCCCAATTGTCGCCAGGTTTTGCCAATCATTTCTCTGGGGTTCATGCCGGCAGCTTGAGCGGCCGTGCGACTGACATAAGTGTACCTTCCCGATCGATCGACTAGAAAAATTAAGTCCAGGGAAGCGCCGAGAATGCCATCAACGGTTCTGGCGTGCCTTGCTACTTGGGCGGTCATTTGCCTGACGGTTATGGCACCGCGAACTCTGGCAGCGAGCTCGAATTGCAGCAATTCGTTGGCTTGTCTCAGAAATTGAGTGCGTTCTTCGACTTCTCTTTCTAATTCTGCTTTGGCTGTTTGTAGGGTAAGTTCGGCAATTTTTCGATCGCTCACATCTGTAGAAATTGTACCGACTGCATAAGCTATTCCTTGAGAGTCGCACAGGGGAAATTTCAGGGAAATATAAGTATGTTGCCCGTCGTCGTGAGGGATTACTTCTTCAATGCTTAACGGCGAGCAATTTTGCAGGACTATGAAGTCATTTTCTCGCAAGGTTACTGCTTTATCTTGAGGAAAAATATCGTTGTCGGTTTTGCCTGCTATTTGTGTTTTTGAAATGTGAAATAAGTTTTCAAAATGGCGGTTGGCGAGCAGGTATTTTCCCTCTTTATCTTTAATAGAAATTACTGCTGTTGAGTGATCTAAAATTGCTTGCAGCAATGCTTCGCTCTGTTGCAGGGCTGTTTGAGCTTGTTGGCGATCGTTTATTTCTCGCTGCAATTCTAAAGTCAGGCGATTTAAGTCTTGCCAAGCTTCCTGCACTTGATTCAGAGCGATCGAACTTTTTGGGACATTGCTCGCTCGTGCTGGCTGGTTTGAGTTTAAGTTTTCTGGAATTCCCAGGATCGAGGAAGCTAGCGAAGTTTGAGAGGATGCTATCTGACTGCGATTGGGATTTTCCTGCTGTAAATCATCGATCGCTCTTGAACTGTCTGAAATCTGTTCTTCCCGGACTAATCTCGGTAATTGGTCTAAATTTCCCCGCAAGGATTGTTGCTGTTGGTTAGAGTCTGTTAAGTTCAATTCCGAGTTAGAGCTTTTGGCACTTAATTGGGAGATTGCTGCTGCTAAGACGATCGGTCCGGCTGCACCTATTGCATACAATACTAGCAGCAATATCCAATTGTTGGCTAGCAATGTTTCGCCTACAGTTTCCGGAATTCCGCGCACTAAAATTGCTGCGGGTTTTCCTGCTAAATTGTTTAGGGATTTAGCTGCTGCGGTGTAAGTGTCAGTGGTTGTTTTTACCCGCCCCACAACAGTTTTGCCGGGGGTGGCTAATGCAGTTCTCAGGAGCAATAAATTACTGGGCGATCGATCGGGAATGTATTCATTCGGGATATGGGATGGGGTGCGATCGACCGTTTGGCTGTTGGCGGTTTGGGAAGCTACTAACTTAAAGCTGCCGTCGGATGATGGTGTATAAATAGCCGTGTATCCCCCAGCAGATATTGAATTGATGTTTTTATGGGAAAGTAAGGAGGTTTTGCTAACAATTTTTTCTAAAATTACGGCACCAATAACCGCTCGATCTTTTGGGTCTTGTATCGTAACTGCTGCGCTGCGGACAAGGATATTTCGATCGGATACTCCCGGTGGCAAATATTGCCATTGTTTCTCCAGTTCTTTTCGATCGACAATCTTGCTAGTTTGGAGCGGTTCTCCTATTGCTAATATCTGTTGTATTTGAGTAAAATTTCTGTTTTTTTTCTCATTTTTATTGTCCGGGTAGTCGGCAATTATTCTACCATCTTTTCCGACTAATGCTGCGTAATCTGCTGTCTGTTGTTTGATAATATCTTCAAATATTTTGTTGGCAGATTTCCGCAAGTTAGAGATTTTTTTATTGGTTTGATAAGCTGTGACCGTGCGAGCCAGTTCCTGGATGTCGGAAGAATTTTGCAAGCTAAAAGCAGCGCGATCGAGCTTTAAGTTGTAGTTAATTTCGCTGGCTTCCAGTTCCGATTTAGCGTATTTTTGTGATTGATTCACTCCCGCTGTTACTATCAGCCAAAATGCTGCTGTTGCCATTCCCACCGACAAGATAATTTGCAAGGCTAGCAGCCCGATTAGCTGTTTGCGAGTGACAGATAATTTGTAGATGCACGGCATGGAAGTTGCTTTAGATTAGAAGGCAGAAGGAAGAGTTGACAGTTGATAGTTGATAGTTATAGTGCGAGCGTCGGGAACCCGCGATCGATTGATGGTTGATAGTTGTTACTTGAGAGGAAAGCATCACTTAAAAATTTCCCTTACTTAAGTTGTTTTGTAAGTGCGTTTGTAAGTGCGTCCGCGATCGATTTTATTATTTGCATATAGTGTGTGCTGTTATTTAATCCTTGTTATACCAAATCCCTATTAGATATCCCCTCGATCGCGGACACGGTTGAAACCGATGCAGGCAGGGAAGGCAGATTTGGTATTAACCGCTGACCTACTTAAAAGTGCAGGTACTTTTTTATTAAATTTCTCAGTAAATTCACTTGAAACAAAGTTTAGCGCGATTTTGGGCAGACAGAAACATAATTTATTGCCATTTTCGGCAGTTTTCTGGTTTAATCCCACAGCCGCCTACCTGTTTTTCCGCCCAAGCGCTGGTGAGTATCTTGCAGCAAGGTTGGAATATCTAAATGTTCGGGACACCGGGGCAAACATTCGCCGCACTCCGTACAGCGGTTGGCTTTGCTGCCGGGAAACCAGTGTCCGGCATTTTCAAACATGGCATAGCGGTATTTGCCAAAGTCTGTCATGTCGCAGCCCACAGCAAGATTGCGCAGCCGCAATACTTCGGGAATATTGATGTTTTCCGGGCAGGGCAGACAAGCCCAGCACTGGCTGCACTTGTCTGTTCCCAGAGTATCCGCGATCCGAGTTTGTACGCGATCGAAAGCTGCAATTTCTGCCAGAGTTAAGGGAAAATCGCGATCGCAGTATTTCAGCGGTTGTTCCAATTCTGTCGGGTTGGCAGCGCCCACGCTGGCAGTCGTGATTCTAGTATCGCTCAGTAAAAATCGGTAGTTCAGCTCTAGTGGCGAGAAAGGGTGGCACAATTGTTCTAGCGTCGCGGACGGCTTGTAGAGTTGCCCCCCTTTGTCTGCCGGGGAAATTATGAAAATGCCCATGTCTTTTTGACTGGCTAGTTCGATTGCCGGGGCGTTGCGCTGAAAAAAATAATAGTAATGGATATTGACAAATTCAAAGAAATCTGTATTAATAGCTGCCAAGATTAAATCTAAGGGTCCGTGAGTGGAGAAGCCGACATGGCGAATCCTGCGATCGCCAACAGCTTTTTGTATTGCAGCCATGCAGCCAGAGGGCGATCGCACCCACTCCAAATGTTCCCAAACATTCAAGCCGTGAATTGCCAGACAGTCGATATAGTCCAAATTCAGGCTTTTTAGAGACTCGTCGATCGAGCGCTCCATTGCAGCCTCGGAGGGCATTGGGGGAATTTTCGTCGTAACGTGCAAGCACGATCGGACTGCGGGCAACTCTGCCGACAGCGCCGCCCCCAAATATTCCTCGCTGCAACCGTAACCCGATGCGGTTTCTAAGTGATTGATTCCTAGAGAAACAGCGCGCCGTACAGTCTGGCAAGCATTTTCCTCAGAAGCCATATAGCGCATGGTTCCCAAAGAAAACACAGACAGTTGCAAGTTGGTTTTGCCAAACCTTCGATAGCGCATAAATTCAGCAGGCAGTTGAGAGTTGGTAAGGAGTTTTGAGTTGTTCGGGAGTTTTGAGTTTTGAGTTTTGAGTTTTGAGTTAAAGAAGGAGTTTTGAGTTTTGAGTTAAAGACAGTTGGTAAGGAGTTTTGAGCTTTGAGTTTTGAGTTAAAGACAGTTCTTTATTCAAAACTCAAAACTTAAAACTCAGAACTTCCCCTCCCCCTCTTTCCCCCTCTCCTCAAAGCTTTCACGAAGTTTCCCCAGAACTGTAGCCGCTTCTTTTGATCAAATCTTCTGGACGCAAGTTTGAGATAAATTCCCGGAAAGCTCTGCGTTCGGCTTCATCAGCGTCTCGATCGACCGGTATCGAAGCGTCGGCAATGACTTCTTCCATCACCCAAATCGGGCTGTTAGTGCGCAGGGCAAGCGCGATCGCATCGCTCGGTCGCGCGTCGATCTCTTTTTTAACTTCTCCCTGCCGGACGATCAGCACAGCATAGAAGGTATTATCTTGTAGCGAATGAATAACTATTCGCTCCAAAGAGACATTCCAGACCTCCAAGAAATTGACCATCAGATCGTGAGTTAAAGGTCTGGGAGGCTTGTGGCCCTCCAGAGCGCCGATAATAGCCTTTGCCTGTTCCTGACCGATATAAATAGGCAAAGCGCGGCGCTCCGTAGCATCTCTCAACAGGACAATCGGGCTGCGCGTGGCTGCATCTAAGGCAATTCCAGCGACTTTCATTTCAATCATCGGATAAGCCTCATGGAATACTGCAAGGCGGTGAAGGAGCTGATCATAAAGATGACCTGGATCGGGGACTATAAAACAGCATTCAATTCCCAGTAAAATACAGACTCAGATAAAATTTAATGTTTCCTAAGCGGTAGGTTGACAAATCCATTATATGACTCGATCTTCGCGTGAATGTACAGCAAATCGGGTTAAAAATTATCTTCCGCAAGAGGTAAGGTGCTGGTTTGGCCGAGGGGGAGTGAGTTGCTAGGGGCGCAGCCCCCTTGCCCGCCCTCGATCGCGGGGAGACAGCGGGATCTGCTGGTGGAAGAACAAAAAGGCAATTTGTGGGTGTCTGTGGTTTGATAGCAGTAGACCGCTCGGATCGAGGAAATTGCTGATGTTTACAGGACTGATACAAGCTCTTGGAAAGCTGAAACCGCTAGGCAATGACCAGTTTCAAATTTCCTGCACTTCAACTAACTCACACCAGATTTTAAACGATTTGGCGATCGGCGACAGCGTAGCGGTGGATGGCGTCTGCCTGACGGTAGTGTCCGTTTTGCCGCAGGGATTTGCAGCCATAGCTTCTCCAGAAACCCTCAGCCGCACCACCCTGGGAAAATTCCCCGACGCTGCAGTTAATTTAGAAACTTCCCTGCGTGCGGGCAGCAAGTTAGGGGGACATTTCGTTACGGGACACGTCGATGCGATCGGCTGTTTGGCTGCATCTACGCCAACCGCCAACGCTTGGGAAATGCGGTTTGCAGCGCCAGCAACAGCAAGTGCGGGATGGCAGCGCCAAATTGCGCCTTATCTCGTCCCCAAAGGCAGTATCGCCGTCAACGGCATCAGCCTGACAGTGGCAGATTGCGATGCTGACGGCAACTGGTTTGAAATTGCTGTGATTCCCCACAGTTTTTCGGAAACTAACCTCCGCTATTTGCAGCCGGGAAGTTTGGTTAATTTAGAAGCAGATATTTTAGGCAAGTATGTAGCAAAATTCCTCCGCAGCGGTTCTCAACAGATTCCTGAAGCTTGGGAAGAAACTCCCGCTCGCAATTTGGGAGAAATTACACCGGAGTTTTTAGCAGAACACGGTTTTATTTAGATGCTACTTAAAGATAGAAGATCTGCTATCCGATCGTAAAGATAGAGACATTATTCTCGGCAACATATGTCAAGATTTCTATTTAGGAAATCACGATCCTAATTTAATAATTCTGTGAATGCGGTCTGCCATTCATCCCACACCAATACTTCGTATATGGTGTGGGGATTCTGTCGCTTCTAGCTAAATTTAAAAAACATCAGGGCAGCCATCTCGAGAAAACCGCTTTTTTCTGTAACACCAAGCAAGTAGAAAGGTGCAGGCAAACAGCAGTCTGTAACAAAAAGTAAACAGAAGCTCCAACCCTCTTGACTCCTGCCTCCTGCCTCCTGCCTTGTCTTAAAAAAGAATTTTTCTTCCTACCTACCGATCGCCCCTTCCAGCAGATATCGAGACTAAAACGCTAAAATATCAAGCACCACACAATTTGGGGAGTTAATACTTGACACTTGCACCCGCGCGCGAAAACGTCCTTGCTTGGCTCAGCCACCGCGTACCTGCTGCTCGCATCAAACATATTCTCGGAGTCGAACAGACAGCAGGCGATTTGGCCCGCCATTACGGTCTCGACGAAGCAAAAGCCAGATCGGCCGGATTGCTGCACGATTTGGCAAAATACTTCAAACCCCAACTGCTGCTGCAAATGGCCTCAGCCGAAGGCTTGGAACTAGACTCAGTGTTGGTCGCGCACCCGCACCTGTTGCACGCAGACGCCAGCGCGATCGTCGCTAGAGACGAATTCGGAGTGGTCGATCGAGAAATTTTAGAAGCCATTGCCAATCACACTCTCGGCAGACCAAACATGAGCCAGCTAAGTTGTACCGTATTTGTAGCAGACGCGATCGAGCCGAGTCGCGGCAATACGCCAGAACTAGAAATTCTGCGCCGCGCCAGCGTGCAAAACCTGCATGCAGCCGTTTGGCAAGCCAGCGATTATTCCCTGAAATACTTGCTAGAAACTCGCTGCTACATTCACCCGCGCACCGTACTCACCCGCAATTGGGCGCTGCAAATGGCGCGATCGAAAGAAACAGGGAAAATGACAGAGGAATCGATCGCCCAAATACCCAGTTAAAAGTAAAAAATTACCAGCGATCGATGGCAAATTACTCTTTACCCAAAAATTAGGATATGGCATTGGGGTATCGCACGGAGTCCAAAGTTTTTAGAACTTGGTTGAAATCCCCGTCCCAAAGATAGCACCCTCTCCTGTCAACTGTTAGCGATCGACTCTTAGCGATCGACTCTCAACTTTTAAAGTATCAATTAGGAGTCCAAAAACTTAATGTCAGAGCAAACCCAACTCCAATACAAATCCATCAAGTCACCAGCGACTGCCAGCACATCCCCAGCAGACACCCGCGCTTTAGTCGAGACAATTGCCCGAGCCGCCGAAGACCGCAAAGGACACGATATTGTACTGCTGCGAGTATCGGAAGTATCTTACTTGGCTGATTACTTTGCGCTCGTCACCGGTTTTTCCAACGTTCAGGTACGAGCCATCTCCCAAGCGATTGCCGACAAAGTAGAAGAAGAGTGGCAAAGATTGCCGCTGCGGATCGAAGGGGAAGCAGAAGCAAGTTGGATAGTAATGGACTACGGCGACATCATCGTTCACATTTTGAAACCCCAGGAGCGCGACTTCTACAATTTAGAAGCGTTCTGGGGACACGCCGAACGCATTAATTTCGCCACCGCATCCCAGAGGTAGGAAAAAGCTAGTTAATAGAATTTAATGCTCATATTTGCTAACCTATTAATGCCTAGCTATATGAGCCAATCTACGGGCAGATATGTCGAGATATTTAGGAGCGATAATTCCCAATTATGAGAAGCTAGGAATATGAAAGACCCTGCTATTTCTATTTGTCCTGTTCCGCAAGAACAGCGACCGCTAAACGAATATCAAGAACTCAAAGAATCTTGGTTTTTTAGTTGGGCAACTCTCAACTGGCCGCAGTATCTGGCAAAACTTGCTTGGGTGTGCGCCTGGAGTTGCCCCATCATCGTACCCGTAGCGGCCGCTAGCTTTGCTCCTGCTAAATATCCTGCTAAGTTTGTTCTCACTAGTGCCGCTGGTGTCGGTTTTATTCTAGGATTAGCTTTGCTGCGGATGTATTTGGGTTGGTTGTACGTGGGATCGCGCCTTGCCAATCCCACAGTCGTCTATGAAGAATCCGGCTGGTACGACGGTCAGTCCTGGTCGAAAACTCCCGAAGTTTTGCTGCAAGACCAGTTGATTGTAAGCTATCAGCTAGAACCTATTCTCCGGCGGCTGCGACAAACATTTTACGGTTTGGCATTACTGCTGTTAGTCGGGGGGTTAATTTGGTGTTGTTTGTAATTAAGAGCCCGAATCAAAGCCCAACCTAAAATCTAAAATCTAAAATCTAAAATCTAAAATAGACATGACCAGGGGAAAAAGAACCCAAGCTCCCGAAATCGAAGTCAGACTGCTGCGTGAAGGTATTGTTGAGTCCAAGCACCGCGTCCAGGCTGCCGTGTGCGACAACCGCGGCCGCGTTCTTTCTGTTGCCGGCAACTCGGAAACAGCTACATTTGTCCGTTCCGCGCTCAAGCCTTTTCAAGCTTTGGCCGTCACGACAACCGGTACTTTAGAACGCTACGACTTGACCGATCGAGATTTAGCAATTATTTGCAGTTCCCATCAAGGTACGATCGAGCAATCGCGACAGGTATTTAACATCCTGTGGCGCTGCGACATCGACCCCTCCAAGCTGCAATGCCCGATTCCTGAAGGCAAAAACAGTACGCTGCAATACAACTGTTCCGGCAAACACGCCGGAATGCTGGCCGTGTGCCAGCAGCGCCACTGGCCTCTGGAAAGCTATTTGCGCCGCAAACATCCCGTCCAGCAACTCATATTGAGCAAAGTTGCTGACTTGTTGGCAATGCCTGCCGAAGAGTTTATCAGCGCTCGCGACGACTGCGGCGCTCCTACCTATTTATTGCAGTTGGGGCAAATGGCGTCTCTGTACGCTAAGTTATCCTCCGGCGATAATTTGGATATGGAGCGCATTGTCCGCGCGATGACTCACCACCCGGCAATGATTTCAGGAGAGGGAAAATTTGACACCGAACTGATGCGCTTGACAGAAGGGGAAGTTGTCAGCAAAGCCGGTGCCGAAGGCATCCAGTGCCTCGGCAGGGTTGGCGAAGGTTTGGGTTTGGCAATTAAGGTGACGGATGGGGCAAAGCGCGCTCAATATGCCGTGGCGATCCACTTGCTCAAGCAGTTGGGGTGGATCACGGCTGCGATCGCCGAAACTCTTTCCGAAACTTACCTCACTCTGAGCGATTTTAAACGCTTGGAGGTAGTCGGCGAAGTGTGTATGCTCTAGTACAGCCTAGATGGAGAGCCGATCGCAGCCTCTGGATTCCCAAATCTCAAATTTTTTTTTGGATTTGGGGTTGCAATTTTCAGAACAGGGGTTTATACTAGATAAAGTGACGCGGGATAGAGCAGCCTGGTAGCTCGTCGGGCTCATAACCCGAAGGTCAGTGGTTCAAATCCACTTCCCGCCACCAAATTCAAAACACCAAATTCAAAATAAAGCCACCTGCATTTTAAAACTGGTGGCTTTATTTTTGGGTATTTTTTCCCAACACTACGAGTCGTGAATTTTGAGTTACAAGTTTTAATTCAAAGCTCGTAACTCATAACTCATAACTCGATCGGTAAAGGCAAAGGATAAAAAAGACACATCATCCCCAACACTTAACCTTCAATAATCAGCCTCAACATTCAACCTTAACACTCAACCCTATACATACTTGTAGACGACCGTTTGTGTAAGCTTTATTTGTCTGGAATTTGCACCTGAAATTTGCAACTGAATTGCCAAATTCCCAACATAAAATTAAATTTTCAATTTCTAAGTCGGCTGTGATTCGAGCCAGTCAAAAATGAGATTTAGCTGTTCGATCGTCACTAAACCGTACTGCCATAGCACCACAGGCAGTTGACAGGCATCCTGTTCCGCTTGTTTGAGAGCAACTGCGATCGCCGAATTCGAGATCGCCAACTCCCGTTGCAAATAACTGACCAATTGAGCTTTTAACATCACCTTCACCGCCAGCTTTACGCGCTGTTTTAAACCTCTGCAACTTACCGGGGCTAATTAGAAGTTGAATTCTCTCAATTTTCAGTTGACACAGAGGGGTTTAGTGTGATACGAAGCTCACTAAACCTGTGATAATTCTCATATGTAAAAGCGATCGCGGTCACATAATCTTTGAGTGGAAAAAATTAAGTTTCGCGATCGCTCTTGGGTTCAAACCAATCGACGCGAACTACCACACACCGACCCTAACGGGCACGGTGTGGGTGGAGCGTAGCGGAGGGTTCCAAATTCATCAGCAACCGCCTCTACAGTCGTAGACTTACGCCCAAACCGATGAAGGCCTTACATTGCCTCCAAGGGCAGTAGTGCTGGTTCCCAACGCCAAGATCCGCAAGCCTTCATCTCTGATATTCATTGCTGCATTCACTTGGCCTCAGCCTCCCAAGGAGATTTCGCTGCGGTTGGCGGCTCCCAAAGCGGGCCGATCGCCGTCAATGTGGGGCGCGATCGCGATTGGCAAAGTGGGCGCAGTTCCCCACTGCTGTACTAGCTTTTGTAAAAACAAATCTTGTTGAGCTCTCAAAGCATCCCAATCCGTGCCGCGGTTGATAATTGCAAACCACACTAAACCCCGATCGCGCGTCGGTAGCGCTCCGGCTAAGGCAATTACAGTATTGAGAGTACCAGTTTTCACCACGGCCGATCGCGGGATGTGGCGGTTGGCTACAGTACCTTTATCGCGCCCCGATACCGGGAACAAGTCAGCAACCGTCAGCCCGGTAGTTTGCAGGTAGCGCCCGATCGCCTGCATCATCGCACAAGCAGCCCTGGGAGACACTCGATTTTCTACTCCCAAGCCCGATCCGTTAACCAATTGAATTTCCCCCTCAGGCACTCCAGCCGCCCAAGTCGCCTGCTGCTGCACGATTTTCGCTCCTCCCAAATCGTCCGCCAGCATTTGGGCGATGTCATTATCGCTGTGGACGTTCATGTACTTGAGAATTTCCGCCACAGGGAGCGATCGGCGCAGCAACAGCAAGCGCGAAACAGGAGTAGATTTCGAGGAGATCGTGCTACCCTCGACCGTCACCTGAGGTCTTTTAGTTCCCCGAGGCATTTTAGAATGAATGGCCCGCACTTCCTGCGGCCAACTGCGACTGTCGAGGGCCACCCGCAGCAGTTCTCCAGCAGTTCCGAGTTCTGACTCGTAATTCATGCGGAAATTGCCAGTCACGATTAAATTGCCGGTCACCCGCACGATACCCAATTGGTTGAGAGCATTGCCAACTGCGATCGCCTCCTCCCAGACAAATAGCGGATCGCCCGACCCGCTGACCACCAAATCCCCCTCCAATACTCCATTTCTAATCGGTCCCGTCGCCCGAAACCGAGTTTTAAACTGAAAGTTCGGGCCCCAAGTTTCCAGCGAGGCCAAAGAAGTCGCGATCTTCGTCAGCGAAGCCCCCGGCATCAGAGAAGTCCCCTGCTGGCTCACCAGCGGCACCATTCCCGATTGCACCCAAACTCCTTGATTCCCCTCAATCAGTCCCTTTGCCCGCAAATCTTTTAAAAATCGCTCCACAGTTGCCACTGCCGGCAAATCTGGGTTAGCCAGCCGCCCGCCCCCAAAAGCTAAATCCTCAGCCGCCACCAGCCCCGGCATCCCGCCGTGCCAAGCCAACACCGACCCAGCATTAAGTCCCGCGCTGTGTACCCCTGCCATCTCCAGCCACAGAGACATGATTCCCGAGCTAAATAATTCCAGCATTCTTTGCTGCTCCCTAAAACTTACCCAAACTTAACTAAAGCCATCTTTAGCTACAATTTCGATTTCACTTCCTGCACTGTTGGGCGCAACGTAGTGGAGGGGGTCAGCCATCCCAAGGTAAGCAGGCTATCCCCCTCAAGCCGAACGGTTCCCAATTTAAAATATTTAAACTGGCATTCAAATCGCGGTCGATCGACTTGCCGCAAGCAGGACAATTATAAATCCTTTCGGCTAAAAGCATATCTTTTTAAGTTCCGCGAACTCGCACCAGACTGTTGGAATTAGCGCCAAGCAATTGGTGGCGGGCAGTTTACCTCATGTCGCAAGAAGGCTCCCGCTATACCGAAGGTTAGCGGTGAGATGAATTGCGACCAACAAATAACGTGCGTAGCACACGAAATCCATCAATCCATGTATAATATTATCGTAATCTAGAACGATAAGAATGATTGTCTACGAAAGCAAACTAGAAGGAGAACAAAACCAGTATGAAAAGCTCGACGGGGCTATTCGTACTGGTCGTTTTGTTCGGAATTCTATTATTCGTGCTTGGATGGACAATCAAATCAAAAGTCGTAATGATGCTTATCGCTACTGCAAGACTCTAGCAGACAATCCTGAAGTTCCTTGGGCCAAACAATTAAACTCTCAAGCTAGACAAGCCCACGCCGAACGAGCCTGGGCAGCCGTTGAGCGTTTCTCTAGAAATTGTCGAGCTAAAGTACAAGGTAAAAAGGGATACCCAAAGTTCAAGAAATATCAAGTGAGAGACTCAGTTGAATATAAAGTAAGTGGTTGGAAGTTATCTGAAGATAGACGCTACTTAACATTCACTGATGGATTTCAAGCTGGAACTTTTAAACTTTGGGGGAGTCGAAATCTTCATTACTATCAACTCGAACAAATTAAGCGAGTTAGAGTTGTTAGGAGACAGGATGGCTATTATGCTCAATTTCTTATCGACCATAAAAGGGAGGAAAGTAAAGATTTAACAGGCAAGAAAATAGGGCTAGATGTTGGTTTAAATCATTTCTACACTGACAGCTTTGGTCAAAAGGTTGACAACCCTAGATTTCTTAGAAAAGACGAACGTAAAATTAAAAAGTTACAACGTCGTCTATCTAAAACCGAAAAGGGGAGCAAGAATAGACTTAAAGCTAGAACTAAATTAGGGAGAGCGCATCTCAAGGTATCACGCAGACGTAACGACTGGGTATGTAAGTTAGCTCAGCGCGTCATACGGTTTAACGACTTAGTAGCGATTGAGAACCTAAAAGTACGCAACATGATTAAAAACCATTGTCTGGCTAAATCTATATCTGATGCTGCATGGTATCGTTTTCGAGAATGGTTAGAGTATTTTGGTGTTGTTTATGGAGTACCCCTCATAACTGTTAATCCAAGTTATACAAGCCAGAATTGCTCGAGCTGCGGGAAAACAGTAGTTAAAACTTTAAGTACTAGAACTCATAAATGCCTGCACTGTGGGTATGAAGCTGACAGAGATGAAAACGCAGCTATAAATATCCTTCAATTAGCTCTCAAACAATGGGCAACTACCGTGGGGCGCACGGAATGTGAAGTCTCTGGAGAGATTCCCCTCTGTTTGAATCTGGAAACAGAAACAAATAAGGGAACTCGACGAAAGAGAAAATCTAAACAGTGATGTTGAGAATCCCCCACTATAACCGACGACAGGAGGTTTAGTGGTGGGAGTACGTCAAAATTCTGACATCTGAATGTACGCTCCTAACTTCCTGGTAAAATTTTTAAGGTTTCTCAAACATTGGTCAATGGGATCGACTCGCACAAGAATTGCAATAGATGCTATGGGTGGGGATCGCGCCCCCGCCGAGGTTGTGGCTGGAGCACTCAAGGCACAAGCTGAATTGGGAGTAGAGATTTTGCTCGTCGGCGACCCGCAGCAAATAGAAGACTCGCTCCGAGAGCAAGACGCGATCGACCGCGTTTCTCCGGGTCAGCTAGAAATCGTTGCCTCTGAGGGAACGGTGGAAATGCACGAAGAACCTTTGAGCGCTCTCAAACGCAAGCCCAACGCTTCGATTAACGTAGCGATGAATTTAGTTAAGCAGAAGCAAGCCGATGCTGTGGTATCTGCAGGTCACTCCGGCGCGGCGATGGCTGCGGCCCTGCTGAGGTTGGGGCGTCTCCCCGGTATCGATCGCCCCGCGATCGGTGCAGTTTTGCCGACAATGGTACCGGGCCGATCGGTACTAATTCTCGATGTCGGCGCTAATGTGGACTGCCGCCCCAAATTTTTGGAACAGTTCGCTTTGATGGGAACGGTTTACAGTCAGTACGTACTCGGTGTCGCCGAACCGAAAATCGGGCTGCTGAATATCGGCGAAGAACCTTCTAAGGGCAATGATGCCGCCGTTCGCACCCACCAGTTGCTGGCGGACAATCCGAGAATTCCGTTTGTAGGCAATGCCGAAGGCCGCGACGTGCTGTCGGGGAACTTTGACGCGATCGTCTGCGATGGCTTTGTCGGCAATGTTTTGCTAAAGTTTGCCGAAGCTGTGGGCGAAGTCGTGCTGCAAGTTCTCAAGGAAGAAATGGCTGCCGGACTGACCGATCGAGTTAGTCCTGCCCTGCTGCAACAAAGCCTCAAGGGTTTTAAACAGCGGGTAGATCACGTAGAACACGGCGGCGGTTTGCTGCTGGGAGTTGCTGGTGTTTGCATTATCAGTCACGGTTCCTCTCAAGCGCCCTCGATTTGCAATGCCGTTCGTTTGGCTAAGAGTGCTATTGACAACCGGGTACTCGATCGCATTCAATCGGAAAATCGCCCGAGCGTTCTGGAACAAGAAGCTAGGAATTAGAGGCAGTGCGCGGAAATTAAAAATTAAAAATGCCCGATCGAAAAGGTAAAATCAAACAAGCTGTTTTACTTGCGTTGAGTAATTTCAGCCCGCTCTAAAAACTTTTAATTCGTAGTTTTTAATTTTTAATTTCTCGGCCGATCGCTCAAAAATGGAGAATAATGTTGTTGCAGCATTCAGGGTTTGGTATTGCCGTCACGGGTAGCGGGTCTTGCACGCCGCAGGTAACGCTTGATAATAACGGTTTGAGTCAGATGGTAGATACCTCTGATGAGTGGATTGTGGCGCGAACGGGAATTCGCTACCGCAGGCTGGCGGACGATCGAACATCTCTTTGTGATTTAGCTGCCGAGGCATCGCGAAGGGCGATCGAAATGGCCCGCATCACGCCAACTGATATCGATCTGATCGTTTTGGCTACGTCAACTGCTGATGATTTGTTCGGCAGCGCCAGTCAAATTCAGTATCAATTGGGCGCGACAAAAGCTGTGGCTTTCGATCTGACAGCGGCTTGTTCGGGTTTTGTTTTTGGCTTAGTTACTGCCTCGCAGTTTATTCGGACGGGAATTTATCAAAATGTTTTGTTGATCGGAGCAGATATTTTATCTCGTTGGGTAAATTGGAGCGATCGGGGGACTTGCATTTTGTTTGGAGATGGTGCCGGTGCAGTGGTGTTGCAAGCTTCAGAAACTGACAGTTTGTTGGGATTTGAAATTCGCAGCGACGGCACTCAAAATTCTTCTCTGAACTTGGCTTACAAAGCACAGCCAAAAGAATTAATTGATGGTGTGAGTATCGGACAGGGAGCATTTCATCCCATCACGATGAACGGTCAAGAAATTTATCGTTTTGCTGTCAAGAAAGTACCGGAAGTTATCGAAAAAGCTATGTTTCGGGCAAATATCAGCGTTGAAGAAATTGACTGGCTGCTGCTGCACCAAGCCAACCAGCGGATTCTTGATGCCGTCGCCCAAAGGCTGACCGTTCCAGCCGAAAAAGTAATCAGTAATTTAGCAAATTACGGCAATACTTCAGCAGCTTCAATTCCCATTGCTTTGGATGAAGCCGTGCGCGATGGTAAGGTGAAAACTGGCGATACTATTGCTGCAGCCGGCTTCGGTGCGGGTTTGACTTGGGGTGCTGCTATTTTTAAATGGGGCAGGTAAGCTGTGAATGCACCTAGATTGTCTGCGATGTTTGAGGGAGAGAGGGGAACAGGATTTGATGTGACCAAAAAAACGGGATACAAGCCCCGTCCTTCTAGGACGGCTTTTCTTGATTTCTAATATATTCCTTGGATCGGCCATTAAAATCTACAATTTAAATGCCGAACAGCTTAACACTTATCCTGTCGTCGTCGGCGGCTGCTTTCTCGCTCTGGCGATCGCCAGCCCCAACTAGTAAAATTTATGGTGCGAAACCAGGCTGGCAGGCGATGGTTTAATTTGGCTCTTGATTTTTTTTAATTGCTGTGCATTGGAACGCTAAATGTTGAGTTTGAGGCTGAAAATCCAGCAGTATTCGATCGGCGGTTGCTGGCTTGAAGTTAGTAATTATGCTGCCCATATTAATTGGCTCGAACCCTGCAAAATAATTTATCTAAAAAGTGCGTTAGTATGTTAAAATTATGAGTCGCGAGTAGAGAGTTCGTTAACCGAATAAAAATAGCGGATCGAAACTAGCGAATTCACGAGCGGGAAATCAAGAATTTTTGAGATCGCAAATTAGCAACTACCACTTAGCAAAATACCGGAAAAATGACTAAAACAGCATGGGTATTTCCCGGACAAGGTTCCCAAGCGATCGGGATGGGTGCAGACTTAGTAAACTTGCCTAAAGCCAAGGCAAAACTCGAGCTAGCAGAAAAAATTTTAGGCTGGTCTGTACCGGAAATTTGCCAAAAAGAAGAACAACTGTCTCGCACTCTCTACACTCAGCCCTGCTTGTATGTTGTAGAAAGTATTTTGACAGATCTAGTGCGCGAAAAGAGTGAGCGGCCAGCAGTTGTTGCCGGTCACAGTTTGGGAGAATACGTTGCTCTCTACGCAGCAGGGGTGTTTGACTTTGAAACAGGATTGCGCTTGGTAAAACGCCGGGCCGAACTGATGGACAGTGCCTCCGGCGGGCAAATGGTAGCCCTGATCGGCTTCGACAGACAGCAACTCGAACTGCAAATTCAATACAGTTCAGATGTAGTGCTGGCAAACGACAACAGCGACGCCCAAGTCGTGATTTCGGGAACGCCAAAAGCAGTAGAAGAATTGCTGGGTAAAATAAAAGTAAAACGCGCAGTTAAATTGAATGTTTCCGGGGCGTTTCACTCTCCGCTGATGGCACCGGTAGCTGGGGAGTTTCAACAAGTTTTAAAAGCAGCCAAATTTGCTGATGCTAAGACTTTAGTACTTTCTAATGCCGAACCGATCGCGACTACCAGCGGATCTGTTTTGAAGCAGCGCTTGACTCACCAAATGACTCAAGGCGTGCGCTGGCGAGAAATTTCCCAGCAGTTGCCCCTGCAAGGGATCGATCGGGTTTTGGAAATTGGACCGGGTAAAGTTCTCACGGGTTTGATCAAACGGACTTGTCCCGATTTAGAACTGGTAAATATTAGCAGTGTTACAGATTTGCCCGGTTAATCGCACTTTAACCTGCTCTTAAAGAACACGCGATAAATTGCCAGACCGCAGTGGCTCGATCGCTAATGAAAAACCGCACCGCAACAGGCAATTAGATAAGATTTGCCTGTTGTGTTATTTGGGCAATCGACCCGCGATCGCCAGCGAAAAGCTGAATTAAAAATGTAAAATTGAGGTGCAGCCCGAGCGATCGCCGAACTTTGAGCTACACTGGGCATAAAAACCAAGCTTATCGGGTAGTTTGTATGAAAAAAGCCGTTTATTGGTTGATGGGCGACAAGGCAGGCAGAGTCATCATAGGCGCGTGGAACTGGCTGTGGGGATTACCCGTAGAATCCGGCGGTAAAGTAGCAGTAGCAGTAGCCGAAGAGTCCCTGCGATCGATGCAAGAATCGGTGCAAAAACTGGCAGCAGCAGTTGCAACTCAAGTTGCAGCCTACCAACGGGCAAAAACTAAATATGAAGAAAAAGTCAGGGAAATGCAAACATTGGAACGCCAAGCAAAGACGGCCAAGCGCAACGGCAACGACGAAGCAGCCCGCTTGGCAATGTCAAAAGCAATTCAAGTAGAAAAGATTCTGCCGCAGTTGGAAACTCAAGTACAACAAGCCGAACATTACGTTACTGCTGCTAAAGATAAGCTAAATCGAGAACGGATGAAACTCGAAGCCTATAAAACCGACATGCAAAATATGAAAGATATGGCAGAGATTAACGCAGCCCTCGAAGCCATAGCTAAAGTTAACAACGACCTGAATATCGATTCCGCGCGATCGCAGTTCGAGCAAGCCAAAAATGCCGTCGAACGCCACAACCTCGAACAGCAAGCCTTAGCAGAATTCTCCGAAAACCCGCAAGAAAAACTCGAGGCAGAATTAGAAAACATGACTCTAGACGATGAAGTTAATCGCAGGCTGGAAATGTTAGACGATGACGATTCTGACGACAAACAACTTCCCAATTGAGGAAAATTTATGACTAAGAGTAGCGGACCTCCCCCGATCGTTTTTATTCTGTTATTTTTGTTGCTCGCCGGTGGTGGTTGGTTCTTTTTTCTGAACAAACCAGCAGAACAAAACAGCGGCGGAAATCCGACTCCGCCACCCTCCCCCACCGGCAATGTCAATCCTCCTCCCGCACCAATCGCAGGTGGGGGAGCACCGCCCGTTAACGCAACTTCCTTTACCTTGCCAGCTTCCGTAGCTGCGGGTACGGCGGTGAGAATTGACGGTTCTACCAGCATGGTGACTATCAATCAAAACCTCAAGAACGGCTTTCAAGCCAAGTTTTCCGGCACTACAGTTGATACTAAAGCTAACGGTTCTGAAAAGGGAATTCAGGATTTGATAGCGGGAACAGCCGATATTGCAGCGGTATCGCGACCTTTGACAGCCCAAGAACAAAGTCAGGGTTTGGCTGCGGTACCGGTTGCTTTGGATAGAATTGCGATCGTCGTTGGTGCAAACAATCCCTTCGCGGGAGGTTTAACCTCGGCTCAAGTTCAAGATGTTTTTAAGGGAAACGTTCAAGATTGGTCGCAAGTCGGCGGCCCCGCCGGACTGGTTAAGGTAATTAACAGACCTCAAATTAGTGGCACTCACCAAACTTTTAAAGAACAAGTGCTTGGAGGCGCTAATTTTGGGACTGGGGCGAATATTACCACGCTCGATCGAGATGCTACAACTCCCCTGCTGCAAGCTTTGGGCAATAACGGTATCGGCTACGCTACGTTCGCTCAAGTCGCGAATCAGAAAACTGTGCGAGTAGTGCCTGTAGACGGCGCGACGCCGGATGCTCCCAATTACCGCTACCAGCGACAGTTGTACTATGCTTACAAAAACCCTCCCAGTCAAGCAGTCAAGGATTTCTTGGGTTACGTGACTTCCCCGGAAGGACAAAAAGCGATGCTTGCGGAATAATCAACAGGACTTGGTACAGTGCGTTGCTTTGGCAATTTTCGTCGCGATTTGAAGTGACTCCCAACGCGGTAGAATTCGGTGTAATTTAAAATCTCAGGTTTTTTGTGAGCAAAAGTCGCGAACCAGTAGAGAGTTTGATTCTCTACCATTTATTCAAGTGGTCAGTTGTCAGCCCGATGCTGCACGTTTACTTTCGAGGTCGCATTTACGGTGCAGAAAATGTGCCTGCCTCCGGGCCGCTGGTGGTTGTCAGCAATCACGCCAGCGATTTTGACCCGCCAATTTTGTCTAATTGCATGAGGCGGCCGGTGGCTTTTATGGCGAAGGAAGAGTTATTTAAAGTTCCTATTTTGAAGCAGGCGATCTCGCTTTACGGTGCTTATCCGGTGAAGCGAGAAAGCGCAGATCGCAGTGCAATTCGATCGGCTCTCAATTCTTTGGAAAACGGCTGGGCAACAGGGGTTTTTTTGCAGGGAACTCGAACTCCTGACGGCAGAATTACCGATCCTAAATTGGGGGCAGCGCTGATAGCTGCTAAGGCGAAAGCACCGCTGTTACCCGTTAGTTTGTGGGGAACTCACGCGATCGCCAATAAAGGTTCGCTGCTGCCAAAACCCGTGCCGCTAACGGTGCGAATTGGCAATTTAATTGAAGCACCCGTTTCGTCCGATCGCGCCGAGTTGGAAGCCTTGACTCAAAAATGTGCCCGCGAGATTAATTCCATGCACGATTTAGGTCGCTGATTTAGATATTGGCAATTACTAACTGGTTGCAACTTAGAATGTAGCGAAGCGCCCGTCATTCGAGTAGGTCAAACTATACATACAAAACCCGCCTACGCGGGTTTGGTGGAATAAAGGGGTTATTGTTAATTTTTCTGATAATTAATAGCGAATCGCCCTTAAAAAGTAATCCGGTGGTAAACTTCGGCTAGTGGCAGTTCTATATTTAAGCAGTTCTATATTTAAACTGTGCAGTTCGATCGCCTCCGCTTCGCCCGTTCATGAAAAATTGAGTTTCTGAAATAAATCGGCAACCGGCAGAGTAAAACCGGGGACAATCTCTTCTCCATCAAGGGAATCAACAGATTTAAGGAGGCGATCGGGTTCTTCGGCCGATCGATACACCAAAATATACTTTTGTTTTGGCTGAATTACCCAAACCAAATGCGCTCCATTCTCAAAATATTCTACCAGCTTGCTATCAATTTCTTCTACTGTATTGCTAGGAGATAAAATTTCCACCGCCAGATCCGGCGCGCCTTCGAGAAAGCCATCGGGCATTTCATCCAACCCCTGCAAGCGTTCCTTAGCCATGAAAGAAATATCGGGCGATCGCTTGTTTCCAGATTTCATCTTGAAAGCAGTGCTGGAATCGAACATCGCGCCTAGGTTTTGCAGGCGGACATAACCACCGAGCAAAATCATCAATATACTGCAAATATAACCGTGTTTTGCACCCGAATTTCCCATGTCAATTAGTTCTCCATTTACAAGTTCGTAGCGGTGTCCGTCTCGATCGAGTGCCATAAATTCGGCATCAGTCCAGATTTTTTTATCCGCTGGTGTTTCCAGTAGGTTATCGGTTGAATTTTCCGTTTGGTTTTGAATTAGAGCAGTCATAGCTTTCTCCTAAAATTATATTTCTCTAGCAGTTATCATGCCCCATGAGGTATACCAGATTCTTTGAATGTTAGGCTTGTCGAGCGTTTGTCTGTACCTCACCTATCTGAGAAAGGCTATAGTTAAACAGAGTGTAGAAAATCGCTCCCTATTAGGGATTGTAGGCTTAGCATCAAAAATGCGCAACATAACCGCCATCAACAGCCAACACCTGACCCGTGATGTAAGATGCTGCAGGAGAAGCAAAGAAAGCAACTGCACCTGCAATTTCTTGCGGATCTCCCCAACGACCGAGAGAAGTTCGGTTTTTTAACCATTTTGCAATCTCATCATCAGCAACAATATCTGAGTTGCTTTCTGTTGCAAAAAAACCGGGAGCAACTGCATTAACTGTGATGCCAAAAGTTCCAAGTTCGGCCGCTAGCGCGCGAGTTAGAGATTCTAGTCCTCCTTTTGCAGTAGTGTAAACAGCGTCGCCTGCACCTGCAATTTGACTCGCGATCGATGTTATGTTGATGATTCTTCCCTCACCCTTTTCTACCATCAGGCGCGCGGCTTCTCGCGACAAATTGAACGGTGAAATCAGATCGGCTTCTAGCAAACGACGCATTGCATTCATTTCAAAATCAAACAATCCGCGACGATCTCGCATTCCCACATTATTGACGAGAATATCCAAACAATTGTACTTTTCGCGAATCTCACCAAATGCTTTTTTTACTGCAGCTTCATCTGTCACGTCAAATTGCAAAGAAGAGGCTAAACCGCCTTTTGATTCAATAGCTGCAACTGCTCGATCGAGCCGTTCGAGACTCCTCCCATTAACGATAACGCGCGCGCCCGCTTTAGCAAGTAACTTGGCAATTTCCAGCCCCAATCCTTGTCCCGATCCAGTTACTAAAGCAACTTTTCCATCTAATGAGAACTCAGATAATGCCACCATATTTGCTTTCCGAAATTATTCTCGATCGACCCCGCACGAGCATTGTTACTTTTTCTGATAATTAATAGCGAATCGCCCTTAAAAAGTAATCCGGCGGTAAACTTCGGTTAGTGGCAGTTCTATATTTAAACTGTGCAGTTCGATCGCCCCTTCAAGCCCTTCGCAAACTTGCCACTGCCAGCGATCGCTACTCGGGCGATCGGCATTATAATATTGCTCGATATATGGTTCCGTTTGACTTACCAGCAGGTATTCGCAAAAACTGGGAATCGAGCGGTATTTTCGGAACTTTTCACTTCGATCGTAAGCTTCAGTCGATGGCGAAAGCACTTCCACAATCAACAAAGGATTGAGAATTTCATCGGTACGAGATCCGTTGAATTCCGGTGCGCCATCAATTACCATAACGTCGCAATAAGTTCCGTGGTTAAATCTCGGAATCCAAATTCGCAAGTCACCGTTATACAATCTAAAATTGGTGTCTCTCAGCAAAAATCCCAAATAAATTAACAAGTTACAGGCGATCGCGCTGTGGGTTTCCGAACCTCCGGGCATAGCAATAATTTCTCCATTACAATATTCGTGACGTTCCTCAGCGGTTTCCTCGATCGCCCGATATTCATCCAGAGTCAAGCGATTTTTTGTCGCATTTGCAGAAAGGTTTGGCGGGTTAGTTGAAGCAATCGCCACGATCGCACCTCCTAAATACTTACTAAATCATTGGAATTTTAACAATTAAATTCTCGCTCTTTTTTTACCTTTAATACTTAACTGCCTGACAACCGCTGTATAGTAATGCAAAGCAAACAGCAGATTAATTGCAAAAAATACCAAGGTTAAAATAAAAGTAAAAAAAGACCCAAACGAAAGCTTAGAAGTCATTGTAAATATTGCCAAAATCACCGAACAAAGTCCGAAACCCGAAGCACAAGAACTGAGAACTAGCAACTGCACCTTAGACATAGTTTAATTTTAAATCGATCGGTAGAATGCACTATTAGTCGCTACACGCGAGTGCCAAATGATACTTATTACTATATCGCAAGTCTATTAGTTTCCAAAATCGCGCTTTCCCCGTAATTCAAAACAGTACCAGCATCCAAAAACGGCGTCACCTGCACAAGACCTTGTTGGTTGCCGGCGCGCCA
Source organism: Oscillatoriaceae cyanobacterium Prado104 (assembly GCA_025454405.1). Taxonomy (GTDB): domain Bacteria; phylum Cyanobacteriota; class Cyanobacteriia; order Cyanobacteriales; family Microcoleaceae; genus Microcoleus. The sequence continues at coordinate 54,448 of JALOON010000023.1, forward strand.
AACCGGATACTACCACTCGGTTGCAGCAAACATCCCGCTATCAGCCAGCAAAGCATCCTGACGGCAGCCCCGCACCGTATCTGCGCTGCCCAAAGCAAATTGTTCGATCGGCTACATTTCTTTGGCAGCTAACAGCAAGTCTTTGCAGCGAAGCTATCTCCTGGGAAATCGCAGCGCTAGCAACGTTTCACGAGTCCACAACCGCAGGTACTTTGACCCAGCCGCGCCGAAAATTGACCGTCAAGTCCGCTGTCCCAGCTTGAACTCCGATGCCACCAACACCCCTGGGTTGGGCAATAGAACGAAGGTTGCTGCGGTTTCACCGGTTGTCTGGGGTTCTAGAATCTTTGTCTCTTAAATAGGGCTTGCTGAATAAAACTCTCAGCCCCCGAGAGCAATGGTTTTGAGCCTTTTGCGATCGATTGAGTGCCAGGTTATGGCATAGAGATGGTCAGACTTATTCAGCAAGCCCTAAATATAGATTGTTAATCAACCTCATATTAATTAAGTATAGCTCGGGGGCACCGGATCGTCCTTGACAGCGATTGTGCGATCGAATTTAAATTCAGACTAAATCAGTTGTTAACGAGCGATGCTTATCGCGCTCAAAAAAAAGAGGGAAAAATCACAGGCTAGCAGAGAACGCAGACATAGTAATATAAGAGTCTAGAATTGCATTCAAGTAGCAAAAGTCAATTGTGGTAGGTCTTTTAGGATTTATCTACTAATTGTTGTTATTGAAAATTGAGCATCCTAAAATCTAAATAAATGTCAATAGTTTTCGCAAACTTCAGATTTGCTGGCAACCGCAGCATCCAGAAAATTCTCAACTGGATTTGGGTTAGCTTGCTAACCATGCTGTTAACAACCAGTTGGATTCCGACGGCCATCAGCCAACAGACACTTCCCAGTGCCATAAACCCGGCGACAAGCGTGATTCAAGTTGGCAACCTGCTTTCCGAACCCATCACCCTAGATGGATACGAATTGTTCCGGGTGGCTGTCGATATCTCGAAGGAGGGAAGCAACCAGCAGGATAAAAAATTTGAATCCTTGTTGAGTGCGCGGGTCAAACGAATCCAAAACGAACTGTACGCGATTCTGGACAACCCTTTTTACGGAGGATGGCTGGCCCCTGGCTTTACCCGAGAAACTTTGACCGTGAAGGTTGTCAATAGCAAAGACAACCTAGTTATTGTGGTTGCTGATGGCCAACAATTGCAAGAGCGGGAGATTCTCGCCGTCACGTCGCAAGATGCAGAATATAATGGCTATCCCCTGAACCTGTGGGGTGAACGAATAGCAGTCATTATCAAAGAGGCGCTGTTGAGGGGATACGAACAAAGAACCACAACATACTTGCTGAAAAACGGGTTAATTGCAGGTGCAATTTTGCTCGGTGCAACATTGGTTAGCTTTCTGATACGCCGCATCCAAAAGCAGGCCGATGCTGTGCGGAGTCAACTCCAAGTCGAACAACTTAGGGCGGCTGAATTGACTGGGGAATTGGCAACTGATGGTGGGGGAAATTCCCCAGGATTAATCGAGGAATCATTACAACTTAAAAGTTCTTGTCAGGAGCGACGCAATGAAAATCGGTTTCTGAGACGTTTGCTGCGAATCGGGCAATTGGTGCTGTGGTTGGTGGCTTTATGGGGCGTACTGGGATTATTTGCTAAAACACGCTGGCTTTCTGTCTGGTTAAGTCGCGAGCCATTATATTTGGGAATTATTTTCCTAATAACGATCGCCCTAATGCGTGTCAGTAGATCGATTGTCGATCGGTTTATCGCAGACTTGCAAGCCTCGGATTTAGTCGCTATCAAAGCTTCACCCAGACATAAATTCCGCTTTCCCACTTATGCCATTGTATTGAAAGGGCTGGTAAATTTTGCTTGGACTATAGTGGGAATTATAGTCACACTCGATACTTTGAATATTCCAGTAGCTCCCCTACTTGCAGGTATTGGAATTGTGGGTTTAGCACTATCTTTCGGTTCTCAAAACTTAGTCAAAGATGTGATTAACGGCTCGTTTATCTTGCTCGAAGATCAATATGCAGTAGGCGATTTTATTAGAGTGGGCGACATTAAAGGAACTGTCGAATACATGAATTTGCGGATTACTCAAATTCGCGGTTCAGAAGGGCGTTTAACGACTTTCCCCAACGGCACTATTCAAATTGTTCACAACATGACCAAGGATTGGGCGCGGAGCGACTTCGAGATAGAAATTAACCTCAATAGCGATGTCAATCTCGCGATCGCGCTAATGAAAGAAATCGCCGAAACAATGCAGCAAGAATCTGAATGGGCAGCAGCAATTTTGAATCCGGTGATGTGGATCGGCGCGAGCAATATTTCAGGGAATGGGGTGACAATAGAAATGTCCATCAAAACAGCATTCAATAAAAGAGTGGCGGTTGGCTATGAGTTTCGCCGTCGCTTAAAAATGGCATTTGATGCAAATAACATTCAATTTGGCGTACCTCAATTGGCGCTCAAGAAGTAGTTCGGTCGATCGACCGCTCTCGAATTGGGGAAAGGTTTGTAGTGAGGACAAAAGTCCTCAACAAGAAGGACTGATATCATGTCCGGTCGATTACCCTTAATAAAAACCCCTGAAAGTATTGTTATGAAGCGATCGTCATCATGGGCAATCGGTAGGACATGATATGAAGTCCGAGGCTGCGAATCTTCTTATTCGAGCGGACATGATATTGCGTAATTTTTCAGGTTAATGAGTGCAAAAAAAGCTCCGCTCCCAGCAAGCAAGCGCTCTCACTAGGAGAAGCGCTCGATCGAAGCTGAAATCGGAGCGATCGGACAAATTCGAGCGAAACTACATTTTATTGAGCTGAGATCGCAGTTCTTCCAACTCAGCATCAACAACCTGATTCGATTCTTTGCTGCTAGCAGAAGCAGTTTGACCCGATGCCGGCAATTGACCTTGAGACACAGAACCTCCGGTCAGTTGGGCTTTCATTTGAGCCAACTCGTCATCAACATCGCCACCGCCTTCGAGCAAGCGGAACTGTTCCTCCAAACTGTTGCTGCTGCTAGTAAGTTCCGCAGCAGCCCCGGCGCGGGCTTCCATTTGCAAAACTTTTTCTTCCATGCGATCGAAAGCCGCCATCGAACTGCCAGTATTGAGCGTGCCGATCGTATTGTTAAGCTGTTCTTGAGCCTTAGCAGCGGATATCCTAGCCTTAAGCATATCCTTTTTGGTTTTAGCTTCAGAAATCTTGCTCTCCAAACCGATCAAATTGCGCTTGAGAGTTTCCACCTGACCCGATTGCTGTTCCAAACTCGCTTTCAGAGTAGCCGCAGTTTCAGCGTGAGACTTTTTCCGTACCAGGGCTTCCCTAGCCAAATTATCATCGCCTTTTTGCAGGGCAAGCTGAGCCCGCTGCTGCCACTGGCTAGACTGAGACTCAGCTTGATTGTACTGAGTCTGGGTGCGCTTTTGAGTGGCGATCGCAGCAGCAACAGCCTGGCGCAACTGCACCAAGTCCTCTTGCATATCCGAAATCGATTGTTCTAAAATCTTTTCCGGGTCTTCAGCTTTGTTGACCAGATCGTTAAGATTGGCTCTGACGACTCGGCTAATGCGATCGAATAATCCCATAATCTTATGTTTCCTTGGTGAGGTGTACGAGGTAAGTGGCAAGCAGGCTCGATCGTGCTAGCCTGCGGTTGTTAAATTGAGTCGATCGGATTTTTAGTGCGATCTAGCCTGCGGTAAATTTTTCAATCATACAAATCCAGTTTAAATCGATCCAGATAAATGAAGCAGGGAAGCTCATACAAGCTCTATCTAATGAGTTTAGCTTCGATCCGGGAATTACCCAACCTACCGAGAGCTATTTCTCACCAGGCTGCCGGCGAGTTTTTGCCCGCCAAACCATCGTACTGTCACCGCGCTTTCACGATGTCGGGGTATCCTTCGAGGGCAACTCGGGCGATTTGTTGCCCGGAAGCATTTGCGCTTTCATCGCCGCCAACTCAGCATCGACATCGCCTCCAGCTTCGAGGGACAGAAACTGCTTTTCTAAATCGCTGGTGCCGAGTTCTGCAATTGCCTCGGAACGGGCTTCTAGCTGGATAACTTTTTCTTCCATCCGCTCAAAAGCGTTCAAAGCGCTGCCGGTACTGAGATTGCCCATCATTTCCTGAAGCCTTTCGGATGCTTTGGCCGATCGAGCTCTAGCAATGTACATATCTTTTTTCGCTTTAGCCTCGGAAATTTTACTTTCCAGCGCCCGCATATTTTCTTTAAGCTGATTTACGACAACATTTTGCTGTTCTAACTGCCCTTTCATGGCTGTTGCCGTTTCCTGATAAGACTTCTTGCGCGTCAAAGCTTCCCGCGCCAATTTTTCCTCGCCTTTTTGCAGGGCAAGTTGGGCCCGTTGATACCATTCTGCTGCAGTAGATTCAGCTTGGGAATGCTGGCGTTCGGTACGTTTTTGAGCCGCGATCGCCCCTGCCACAGCCTGTCTGAGCTGCACTAAATCCTCCTGCATATCCATCGTCGCCTGTTCCAGAATTTTTTCCGGATCTTCTGCCGCGCCGATCAGACTGTTAATATTTGCTCTAATAACTCGCCAAATGCGATCGAATAATCCCATCTTGCCATGCTCCCGATTTTATTTAATTTTAGATTTATGACTGGGAAGCGACAATTCAAAAAATAACTTTGTGTTAGACAAAACATCTATCGGCCTCCAGCTTTGTCTAACAATTTACTCAAAGTTTTTACGCCTTACCAAAAATTAAGGGTGATTTGCCTGCCTTTTTTCAACAGTTAACTGTCAACTGTCAACTGTTCACGGCCGATCGTATTGCGCCCTCACTCCTTTTGCTTGAAGTTCTTTCACCAAACGCTCCGCCGAGGCAGCATCGTTCACAGCCCCCATTTGAATTTTGACACCCTTTGAGAAGTTGCGCACGTAGGCATCGGGAACAGCGTTTCTAGCTGCTGCCAAAGATTTTTCGTCTGTGTAATCGGTGACAACGTAATAAAAACCATCGGAGGCACGTGTGGGCGTTCCTAAGGCTGCTGGAGAGGTTGCAGGTGCAGTTGCTGGCGGTGGGGCTGCCGGGGATGCGCTTGCTAGGGGTAATGGGGAGGGTGTGGGAGGCAGTGTGGGCAGTGTGGGTACGGGCTGAGTGGCGGTGGGACTGGGACTTGGAAGCAAAGCCGTACTGATATTGTTCATGCCCTGTTCGCTACCTCTAGGCGGGTTGCCGTCACCTGCGGGGATGTGGACAAGTCCAGTTGGGTTGGAAATCGCTGTTGGAGTTGGCGGGATCGATGCTGCAGGCGATGGAGTGGGGATGGGGCTGGCCGTTGGGTTGACAAGGCTGAGAGTGCTCCTATCCAATTTGTCAAATGCCTGTTCCTTGCTAGCCAGATTAATTTCGGGCAGTTCTTTGCTAGCAGTATCTGCTGGCGTACTGGCGGGGCTTTCGGCAGTTGAGGGGTCATTTGGGAGCCAGCGATTGAGGCCGGCGATTTTGACCAGACTTGACGGGTGCATGACTGCATAGCCCAAAGCCGTGCAAGATAACAAAAACAGCAGCATCGAACTCAGCCCTAAGGGGGTCAGCAGGCTGGCTGCTAAACTGCGTTCCTCGACAGTCTCGACAGTTTGTTCGTCCAAACTTTCGATCAATTTTTCGCTCGATTCGAGATAGCTATCGGGGCCGGAGGCGCTGGCAGATAACTTTTGCGGTTTGCTGACTTTGGTAGCTGCGATTATCGGGGCGTCGCCGGGAACGCCTGCCAGCGTTAGGGGTAAAGGCTGCTGGACTTCTTGGGAGGCTGTCGGTAGATTTTGACCGGGCGGTCGATCGGGCGTGCTTGTAGGCTTGCCAGGGCGCAGTGACGGCGATACCCACTGTTCTGACCGCCGTCTGTGTTTTCTATATTTTGTTAATTCTGCCTCTAGATTTACATCCAAACACCCTAACGCACCTTGCAGAGCAGGCTTGATGGGGGTTGAAGATGGTTGATTTGGGGATTCAACTGAATAACGCTTACTCATCGCAAAACTCCTACCGCCTTTGAGTAGATTTTAATCTTTAGATTTTGACATTCGCTGACGCTCAATCAAAGATTCCAGAATCTTTGATTCAAGATCCAACCTATCGAGCCAGCTCCTCGTTAGGCTGGGAATCTGCTGGGGACATTATGGAACATTAGGGACAGCACTTACGCGCCCAACATTCAGAAACTAGGTCGAGCCTCAATCCGGTTTAAAACCCCCCGATCGCTTGAGGGGTAAAGGGTAAGAGGACGGTAGAAATTAACAACTAACACGACTGGGGGAATCCTCCTCAACTTTCCACGCATTCATCTCACGCCAATGACGGCGGATTGCTTTGATGTCTGAGCATAAATACCAGTTGGAAAAACCTTGCTGTCCGCTGTCAAGCTGTATGCTGTTTGCTGTCAATTCTCCCCGATCGATGGTCAACTGTTTAACCGATAGCTGCAGATATTTTCCGCGCTCGTTAGGTCAACCTCTGTTTAAATTTCTGCATTACGCGCTACCAATTATCGAGTCGTATCGATCGCTCTTGCGCGGGCAACCGACTTGTTGATTTTTGTGCTGCCACACAAGACTTATCCCCAGCGACTCTTCCCTTTTGCCATCTGGTGCGATCGCCCATTTAAAATATCTCATACTCGTTCCGCATTTAGTTTTTTTCTTGATCCCCGCTCCTTTATTAACTTTTAACCTGCTTTTTTACCTTGTAAGTAAAGTGCCATCCAGCTAATTGTTTCTATATATAACGAGATTATAAATAAATAATAAAGTTTGATTTGAACTCGGGGATCGCTACAAGCCTTACAGAATAAAGGGTGGAATGGTTTCAAGCGCTCTGGGCGGACATTGGAGAATTAGAAAAGAAAATAAACGCCAAACGCCACAGAAGAATCTTATGAAGACCTCTTTAACTTCAGCTTGTCGTCAATGTCGGCACTATACGCCTGAAGGCAGGCGCGGTGGTCTTTGCCAGCGGCTAAACGTGCCGGTTCAAAGCCAGTGGACAGCTTGTTCTTTGGCGGCTCCACCTTTTGCACCATCTTGGGAAAATATCGAAACAATTTCTCTGTGGCCGGAAAAAAGTGTAACATTGCCGGAACCTGCTGTCAATATTGGCGAGCGAAATGCCTGCCAGCCTACAGGTGCAGCATTAACAGAAAAATCGGTAACAGCAGTTACAGTGTAGTTTGCCAGAACAAAGTGGATTATATCAAGCGCGCGGGCGCACTAAAAATTTAGAAGCTTTGGCGGGAAGATCGAATAAAAAAACTTGTTTTTTCCGAAATTACCCGATTAGCGATCGACTGTCAACTGTCAACTATTTAACGCCAGGACAATCGTTGGGTAGTCGCTGTACAATTTACGGCAGCCAAGGATACTGGCGAAAATCGGGTTGTCGCTTGTCCAAAAAGGCTTGTTTGCCTTCAGCACCTTCCTCGGTCATGTAGTAAAGCAAAGTGGTATTTCCTGCCAGTTCTTGCAAACCAGCTTGACCGTCGCAGTCGGCATTAAAAGCAGCTTTCAAACAGCGAATCGCAATCGGACTTTTGTCTAAAATTTCCGAAGCCCATTGAATGCCTTCGGCTTCTAATTGTTCGACGGGCACGACGCAGTTGACTAAGCCCATTTCTAAGGCTTGCTGCGCGGTATACTGGCGGCATAAAAACCAAATTTCCCTGGCTTTTTTCTGACCGACAATGCGGGCGAGATAGCTAGCCCCGAAACCGCCGTCAAAACTGCCAACTTTCGGGCCAGTTTGACCGAAAATAGCATTGTCAGCAGCGATTGTCAAATCACAAATTAGGTGCAACACGTGACCGCCTCCGATAGCATAACCTGCTACCAGAGCGATCGCGACTTTGGGCATCGATCGAATCATTTTTTGCAAGTCGAGGACGTTCAAGCGGGGGACGCCGCCATCATCTACATATCCGGCCGTACCGCGAACGCTTTGATCGCCGCCGGCACAAAAGGCGTATTTGCCATCGGTGTGCGGCCCGGCACCGGTGAGGAGGACAACGCCAATTTTGGTATCTTCGCGGGCGTCAGCAAAAGCATCGCAGAGTTCAAAGACGGTTTTGGGGCGAAAGGCGTTGCGCTTGTGGGGGCGATTGATGGTAATTTTGGCGATGCCGCCGGTTTTGTGGTAGAGGATGTCTTCGTAGGTTTTGGCGGTTTGCCATTGAGTTTCCATAATCGGGCGATTGGAGATTTTAAATTTGAGCCGATTTTCAATTTTACAGGAGTTGCGCAAGATGTTACATCTAATATTTTCTCATGTATTGAATCGGGAAAATCAATATTCATCCCCACCTAAAATGTGGGTATGAATGCAAAAATTTCTAGGCGGGGACTTCTTGCGACATTTCTGTTAAATTTGGAGTATTGCGCCCGACGGGCAAAGAAGCTGCTAAAGGCTGTGCGGGTAAACTTAGCTAGGTTTTCAACCCTCCCCGCAGGTAACTCTACGCAATACACAGCAAGTTTTTTCGGTTGAATGCTCGCTCGATCGGCACTTTTGCGTAACATGAGGTACACTTGAGGATTGGTATTGGTAATTGGTAATAACTTGACCAAAAATAATGGGATACCAGCCCCTTCTTCAGCGGACGGCTTTATGTTATTATTGTATTTGATACCACCCACCAAGCGGCTCGAACGTGTTTGTTTGCGAGTTGAAGGTCAATCCACAACCACAACAAAAAATCGCCATTAATGAAGCAATTAGGACATCTCAATTTGTCCGCAATAAAGTGCTTCGTTACTGGATGGATAACTGTGGCATTGGTAAGACAGAAATGTTTAGATACAACACGTTGCTCAGGAAAAAATTTAAGTTGGTAGCAGATTTCAATTTTCATGCCTGTCAAACTGCTGTTGAAAGGGTTCTGAGAGCGGTTAAGCGTTTTTACGATAACTGTAAAAAGCAGATTCCGGGCAAGAAAGGGTATCCCAAGTTAAAGAAAAATACTCGTTCTGTTGAAGATAAAGTGGTGAAAAGGTGCAGAAGTCTCTATCAACCAGGACTCATATTTGTCCTCATTGTGGTTTTGTTGAAGATAGGGAAATCAATGCTGCAATTAACATTTTGCAAAAAGGTCTCAGTACGGTGGGGTACACCGTATCTTATAAGCTTGGGGAGTTCGATCCTCGCTTCTTTGTTGGAGCAATCCTGCGGGGTTACGATTTGACGCTCGATCCAAGAATCCCCGCCGTAGAACGGCGGTGGAGTGTCAACGCACTTACTTGTGAATCGCTATATATGACTTATTTCTTAACCGCTGCATTCTATAAATTCGTGGAATTGCCTGATTTTGCTGACCTCAAAGCTCCACTATTTGCCTGTGCCAACGAAAACCAGGTGAAGGGTACTATCTTGCTAGCAAAAGAAGGCATCAACGCTACTATTTCCGGCCCGCCTGACGGCGTGCGCGCCCTGCTGGAATTCTTGCGCAGCGATCCGCGTTTTGCCGACTTAACGCACAAGGAATCTTGCTCGGAAAAATTGCCGTTTTACCGCCTGAAAGTACGTTTGAAACGCGAAATTGTCACGATGGGAATACCGGATATTAATCCCAGTCTCAGTGCTGGTAAATATGTCAAGCCTGAAGACTGGAACAAGTTGCTTGACGATCCTGATGTTGTTGTGGTTGACGCGCGCAACGATTATGAGGTATCTATGGGTACTTTTAAAGGTGCGATCGATCCTAAGACAAAAAGTTTTTCTGAGTTACCTGAATGGATGCTGCGGGAAGCTGCTTTGCGCGATAAACCCAAGGTGGCAATGTTTTGTACGGGCGGCATTCGGTGCGAGAAATCTACTGCTTTTTTGCGCGATCGGGGTTTTGATGAAGTTTACCACCTCGAAGGCGGAATTTTAAAGTATTTGGAAACGATACCGGAGGCAGAAAGCCGCTGGAAAGGTGAATGTTTTGTGTTTGACGAGCGAGTTTCTGTCGGCCACGGTTTAAAGTCAGGAACCTACGAACTTTGTCGCGCTTGCAGGCATCCAATTAGTCAAGAAGATATGGCTTCTGAATTGTTTGTACGGGGCGTGAGTTGTCCTAAGTGCCACGGCACGAAAAGCGAAGTAAAAAAACAAGCTTTGTTGGAACGGCAACATCAAATTGAGTTGGCGAAGAGTCGCAACCAAATACATATCGGCGCGCGCTACGATGCTGCAGAAAAAAAAGCACAATCTGATGCTGCAGACTAATCATAAACTGGTTGGGAAAATTCGAGGCAGAGCCTCTGGATCTGCATTACCAGGCAGAGCCTGGTAACGAGTAAAAACGAGTAAAATTCGAGGCAGAGCCTCTGGATCTGCATTACCAGGCAGAGCCTGGTAACGAGTAAAAACGAGTAAAAAACGAGTAAAAAACTGGTTCAAAACTGGTTCCCAGGCTGTGCCTGGGAACCCAGATCTAGAGGCTCTGCCTCGCGAGGTTTAGAAAATTTTGAGTTTTTAAATGATGTCCGATTGTCTTCCAGCAACCTACCCGATTTTATATTCTTTCCGCCGCTGTCCTTATGCAATGCGGGCGCGATTGGCCCTGGCAATTAGCAATCGATCGTGCGAATTGCGGGAAGTTGTTTTGCGAGACAAACCGCCAGAAATGCTGGCAGTATCTCCGAAAGGTACAGTCCCAGTATTGATAGATGCTGGCGGGCAAGTTATCGATGAAAGTATCGATATTATGCTGTGGGCTTTGCAACAAAATGATCCGGAACAATGGCTGACACCCGATCGAGCTTCTGTTGCAGAAATGCTAGAATTAATCGCACAATTTGATGGTAAATTTAAATACCATCTCGATCGCTACAAATATCCCGATCGCTATGCAGGTGTTGATGCTAAATTGCAGCGAGATGAAGGTTCTGTATATTTGGAAAAACTCAACGCACAGTTATGCGCGACAATAAGCGCAACAAAATATTTATATGGTAACAATACATCATTAGCCGATATGGCGATCGCGCCTTTTGTCCGTCAATTCGCCCAAACAGATCGAACTTGGTTCAACGAACAGCCTTGGCCGCAATTACAAGCTTGGTTGGCGCAGTTTGCAGGCTCTGCAATTTATCAACGCATTATGTACAAATATCCAAAATGGGAATCTGGCAATCCAGGCGTGATGTTTCCGCCGCAATCGGGAAGCGATATTGAGGTAATCTAGTAATTCTTGTCAGGCAAACTTATTACCAGAGTGGCGATCGAAGACGATCGCGCTATATAATTCCAATGTCGATCGCACTAATTACTCAAATCGCGATCGGGGACGGTGGCACTATATAATTCCGATGCCATCAGATTTGATGATATAAATTTATCTGAAATTCAAGGTAAAATGCAAGGGACTAAAAAGCTGAGACACGATAATTCTTCACATATCATAACAACTGACAAGTGTCAACTCTCCTAGGTCAACTATCAATTGACAATTGACAACTATCAACTATCAATCTTCCTTCTTCCTTCTTCCCTCTTCCCTCTTCCCTCTTCCTCCTTCCCTCTTCCTTCTTGCGTTGCGGTAACACATCGATATTTCATCCGTGTATCCGTGCGCTCCGTGTAGTGCCTTCCTTCTTCCTTCAAAATTATGATTGATATTGGTTCTTTAGTTCGATCGCCCAAAAACGATTTGGGAGTCGGCAAAGTAGTAGAAATATCCCGCACCGATGCGGTAATCGAGTATTTTTGTTCGGTAAAACAGCGCATCCGCAAAACTTTACCCTTAGGCGCTCTGCAGGAAGCCAGACTCCAACGGCAAACTAGATGCTACCTCTGGTTTCCCAAACTGCAACGGTGGATCGTCGGTCGAGTTTTTGACTGGGATGAAGATACTTTATACTACGAAATTGACTTGCCTGAAAGTCAAACTGTACAAGTACGCGAAAAAGATATTTACGTTCGCTGCAATATTCCAATTCCCGATCCGATCGAAATTTTAGCAGTCAAAGGTCAAGAAACTCCTTATTTTCACGACCGGCGGCTGGCTTTCGTGCAATCCGCGATCGAACAACGAGCATTCAGTCGCGGCACGATCGGTTTGATTTCTGCTAATATTGACCTTTACCCGCACCAAGTTGCAGCGATCCGCCGCGTTCTAAAAGACCCGATCCAACGCTATTTATTGGCAGATGAACCGGGACTCGGAAAAACAGTAGAAGCCGGAACTATTCTCCGCCAATTTCTATTAGATGAAACCGAGGGACGCGCAGCGGTAATAGTTCCCAAATACCTGCTAGAACAGTGGCGTCAGGAATTGCAAAGCAAATTCAATTTGTCTCAATTTGGGGACAGAGTGCAGCTTGTTTCTCTGAACGACATCAATCAAATCAGCCGCAATGCTAACGTAGATTTGACAATTATCGATGAAGCGCACCGCGTCGCGGCGATGGTGAATTCGAGCGATCGAACCCAACAACAATGCTTTGAAGTCTGCCACAGTCTCGCCCGCAGAAGCAAGAATTTATTGCTGCTATCTGCCGTACCAGTTGCCGGAAATGAGGAAAATTTTCTAACAATCCTGCACTTGTTAGAACCTAAAACTTACCAACTTGACAGCATTGAAAGTTTGAAAAAACAAGTGCAAAAATGTCAGGATATCGGACGCGAAATGGTCGATTTTAGAGAAAGTTCTCAGTCCGATGTTTTGCAAGCCAAACTCGATCGACTCCGCAAAATTTTGGCTGGTGATAGTGGTTTTACGCAGTTGGCGGATCAGTTAGAAAGTTGTTTGGCTAGTAAAGAAAATAGCAAGTGCGATCGACTTGTCAGCGCTATTCGCACTCGCGTTAGCGATACCTACCGCTTGCATCCCCGCATTCTCCGCAACCGCCGCAATGCAGTAGAAGATGTCATTTTCGATCGCGATACCGTTCCTAAAATTGAGTACGATTTGAATGACGAACAATGGTTGGAAATTCACAGCCTGCTAGATAATTGGCGCAATGCCGCTCCTAAATCGATCGCGTATCAAAGAATTTTCCTGCTGTTTTTCATCGCTGGCGGTACTTGGCTGAATCTTTGGGAACGAGCAATCAAAGCTCGCTTGCTGGGAAAATCGACTGCGGAAATCGATCGAGAATTTGGCAAAGAGGACGCAGCAATTTTGACCGAAACGGAACAGTTTTCCGGGGAAAGAGAACTGCTGAAAAACTTGCTGCAAACCCTCCAAAAGCCTCAGGAAGGGCTCGATCGCATTAGTTTGTTGAGAATTGCCATTATCCAATTTGTGGCTGTTGCGTTGAAAATTCCGCCCCAATATCGCGGCAACCCTCGCGAATTGCTGGCGAAAATTCAAGAGAGAATTAAAAGACAAATTACGGGCGATCGGTTTCCCAAAATTGTCATCTTTACCAGTTTTACAGTAACTTGTCAAGAAATTGCTGACAGTTTGGCAAAAATCTTTGGGAAAAAAGCAGTAGCCAGCCATCAAAGAGGCAAATCAGGAGATGATGCGGCGGCCAATTTGAAGCGGTTTAAGCACGAACCTAATTGCTTTATTTTAGTATGCGATCGCTCCGCAGAAACCGGCTTAAACTTGCAATTTACCGACTGGTTAATTCATTTCGATCTACCTTGGTTTCCCGATCGATTGGAGCAAAGATTGGGCAGGGTCGATCGCATTGGTAGCAAAATGGGCGTGCAATTTACGTTGTTTGCCGGCCCCGATATGCCCGACAGTCTTTACGAAGCTTGGTTTAAAGTTTTAAAAGATGGGTTTGGCATTTTCCAGAAATCTATTGCCAGCCTGCAAGTTTATGTCGCCCAAAAACTTCTCCAACTAGAAGAACTACTGTTTGTCGGAGGAGCAACAGCGGTGTTGAGCGAAATTGCCTCGATTAAAAAGGAACTCGAACAAGAGCAAATTAAAATAGACGCACAGTACGCACTAGATGAAATCGATTTGGTTGGTGACAGCGCATCCGAGTATTTTTCAGCCCTCGAAAATGGCGATGCCCGCCATCAAGAAATGCAGCGGGCGGCCGAAGGTTGGATCTGTCAAGCCTTGAATTTCAAACGGATCGAACATCCAAACGAATCCGGTTTGCTGCGCTATCAACCCAGTCAAAAAACCTTGATTGCTTCGGGCGATTTGACAGCTAAATTCATCCCTCATTTTCAGCGTTACGGTACTTACAACCGCCGCATTGCCAACCAACACAGAGACGTGAATATTTATCGTATTGGTGAGGGTTCGATCGATGCTTTTAATGCTTATATGCGTTGGGACGAGCGGGGTCAAGCCTTTGCCATGTGGCGTCACGAGGAAAGTTGGGATGCAGCAGAAGGCAAAGAGTGGTTTGGCTTGCAATTTAATTATTCGATCGAAACCGATTTGCAGCCCGCAGAGCAAGTTTTGCAGCAACAACATATCGAGAATTACAACTTAAAAACTTTGCGACGGCGGACAGATGCTTTGTTTCCTCCCAAATTGGAAATGGTGTTTGCAGAAGCCAGCAGCAAGCAGGTTTCTTTGGTTGAGAATGCGGAAATTCTGAAGATTTTGCAGCGCCCTTATCGGGGGAAAGGCGGACCGAATCGGGATTACAATTTGTCGAAAAATCGGATGTCGGTTATTGACAACTTTATCCCACCGCAAGAATGGGATGCTTTCTGTCAAAAAGGGCGGCAGATATCTGAGGAATTGTTGCGGGCAAAAGCAGAGTTTAAGGAAAGGTGCGATCGAGCTGCTGAAAGCGCTAAAATGCAGCTCAAAGATCGGGTCGATCGATGGCAATTGCGATTGCAGCGGCTGCCAGCACCGGAACAGCTTTCGGAATCGGTATTGGCGCAAGAAATCGTTACGGAGGGTGCGTTAATTGAAGCAATTGTAGCGGGAATTCGCCAGCCGCGCATCGGTTTGGAATCGGTGGGGTTTATCATTATTTCCGGTCGCCCTCCTGCCAAATCGGAGGATGACGAATGATATCGCGTGCGATCGATTGCCAGTAATAAAAACGGTTCGTAGTGAGGACTTTAGTCCTCAGAAGATTGCAGACAAAAACGGTTCGTAGTGAGGACTTTAGTCCTCAGAAGATTGCAATCAAAACAGTTCGTAGTGAGGACTTTAGTCTGCAGGATATTGCGGAAGGGAACCCACACTACGAACCAATATTATTGCTATCAATTGACCGGAGACCGTATTACTCTAAAATCGCATCCTCTTAAAGCCGTCCTAGAAGGACGGGGCTTTAAACCCAAATTTTTGGTAAGTTAGGTGCAATTGACAGCTATATTGGCTAAGGGGCTGTTAAGTAGAAACGATAAAGGTACGAGCATGGCATCCATCCGCGAGTTGCACCGACAACTGGTCAATAAAGAACGCTCTGCTGTAGAGATTGCTCAAGAAGCATTAAACCGCATTACCCAGCTAGAGCCGAAGTTGAAAAGCTTTCTGTGCGTAACGGCAGACAGGGCATTGGCGCAGGCCCGCAAAGTGGATGCCCAAATCGCAGCAGGCGAGGAAATCGGAATGTTGGCCGGCATTCCGATCGCCGTGAAAGATAATATGTGTACCGAGGGCATTCCCACCACCTGCGGGTCTCGGATTTTAGAGAATTTTGTGCCTCCCTACGATGCCACGGTTGTCTCGAAACTTGTAGCAGCCGGTGCTGTCATCGTCGGTAAGGCAAATATGGACGAGTTTGCCATGGGGAGTTCGACGGAAACTTCCGCTTACCAAATTACGGCGAATCCTTGGGATTTGCAGCGCGTGCCCGGAGGATCTTCCGGGGGGTCGGCGGCTGCGGTGGCCGGTGAGGAATGCACGGTGAGTTTGGGTTCGGATACGGGAGGTTCGATCCGCCAACCTGCTTCTTTTTGCGGTTTGGTGGGCCTGAAACCGACTTACGGGCTGGTTTCTCGCTACGGTTTGGTGGCTTACGCTTCTTCGCTGGATCAAATCGGACCCTTCGGCAGGACTGTTGAAGATGCGGCGATTTTGTTGGGGACGATCGCGGGTTACGATCCGAAGGATTCGACAAGTCTCAAGATTAAAATTCCCGATTACGCTCAAAGTTTGAGACCCAGTTTGCGGCCGAGGGGTCAAATTAGAATTGGGGTAATTAAAGAAACTTTTGGGGTGGGATTGGATTCGTCGGTGAAGGAAGCTGTTACAAAAGCGATCGAACAATTCCAATTATTGGGAGCAGAAATTCAAGTGATTTCTTGTCCCCGATTCCGCTACGGTTTGCCGACTTATTACATTATTGCTCCTTCAGAAGCTTCGGCAAATTTGGCAAGATACGATGGCGTAAAATACGGTTTTCGATCGCCCGATCCCGACAATCTTTTGGATATGTATGCCAAAACCAGATCTCAAGGGTTCGGTACTGAAGTTAAGCGCAGAATTGCGATCGGCACTTACGCCTTGTCTGCCGGATATTACGACGCTTATTATCTCAAAGCTCAAAAAGTTCGGACTTTAATTAAAGAAGACTTTGAAAGAGCTTTTGCTCAAGTTGATGTTTTGGTCTGTCCTACTGCCCCAACTACGGCCTTTAAAGCTGGCGAAAAGTTTGACGATCCCCTAAGCATGTATTTGTCCGATTTGATGACAATTCCGGTGAATTTAGCTGGCTTGCCAGCTTTGAATTTACCCTGCGGCTTTGATGAAAACGGACTGCCGGTGGGCATACAGCTAATCGGTAAGGTTTTGCAGGAATCTCGGCTGTTTGAAGTAGCGCATGCTTACGAACAGTCTACTCCGTGGCACCTGCGCCGCCCGCAGTTGTATTAATTTGGGAAATTTTGCGGAATGCAGCGGCACGCGCTAGTAATCGATCGAGGCTAATTATGTAAATTCATAATTGGTCTCTGTTTTGTGAAGGTTCTTCAATTACCCGCGCGCTGTTCTCTTGTTTATGAAAGAATTGCTAATATTTTTTTTGTGCAAACCGCTAATGGCTGTTGGCGCTGCTGTGGCGGTTGCTTATGCTGTTGGTTGTTGGTTTTTGTTTGCAACCCAAAGCAAGTTTATCTTTTTTCCGACGCGGGCGATCGAAACTACGCCAGACGCTGCGCAGTTGAAATATCAGGATGTTTGGCTGCCCGCAGCAACTGAAACGGGCGTGCGGGAATACGTACACGGGTGGTGGATTCCCGCACCGGATGCACCCCCCAACCCCGGAAGAGAAGCCAGAGAGTCTGTTTCGGTTCCCCATAAAGGGGGGTTAGAAGGGGTAGTTTTGTACCTGCACGGTAACGGTTTGAATATCGGGGCAAATGTCGAACATGCCAATCGATTTCACCAGCTAGGTTTGTCGGTGTTTCTGATAGATTATCGGGGTTACGGACAAAGTAAAGGGAATTTTCCGAGCGAATCTCAGGTTTATGAGGATGCGAAACTTGCTTGGGATTATTTAGTAAAAGAACGGGGAATTAACCCGCAAGAAATTTATATTTACGGTCATTCTTTGGGAGGGGCGATCGCGATCGATCTCGCGGTAAGGCATCCAGAGGCGGGGGCTTTAATTGTGGAAGGTTCTTTTACTTCGACGCGGAAAATGGTGGATTTTCAAAAAGGTTTGTTTTGGATGTTTCCGATCGACTTTTTGTTAACGCAGAGATTTGATTCGATTTCTAAGGTCTATCGACTGCAAATGCCGGTGCTGTTTGTTCACGGTACTGCTGATACTGTAGTTCCGGTGGAAATGGGCCGCCAATTATTCGATCGGGCTCCCGAACCAAAACATTTATATATAGTTCAAGATGGCGGTCACAATAATTTGGCGCAGTTTGCCGGAACTCAATACTTGCAAAAACTGTACCATTTTTTGGAACAGGCAAGCGAAAGAAGAAGGAAGAAGGAAGAAGGAAGAAGGAAGAAGGAAGAACAGCTTACTGATTTGTAGCGTAAGGTGCGCACTGCGCACCCTGGGAATTGCTGGTACATTCAGACCAAAGAAACCGGGTTTTTATGAGCTTTAAAGTCGCTGCTACGGTATTGTCGTAAAAACCCGATTTCTGCCTCTTCAACAGTCAATCGAATGCGCAATCGATCGCGAGCATCGCGCAATCGATCGCGAGCGGGGACGCTCGCACTGTCAAGCGGTCAACTATCGGGAGTTGTGAGTTGTGAGTTTTGAATTAAGAAATGTCTTTAACTCAAAACTCAAAATTTAAAACTCAAAACTTTTCTTAACTCTCAACTAAAAAACTTCCAACCAGAGAGGATTGGTATAGAAAGGATAGCAGTAATTGCAGTAATTGTTCGCCACCACCGGCGGTTCTCCCTTAGCGGGACAGCCTTGCCGGGAGGTTTTGCCGTTGGGCATCCGGACGCCGCAGAGATTGGCATCTTTAAGATTAGTTTTTTTCAATCTCGCATCCCTCAAATTTGCTCCCCTCAAATCTGCGCCGGCGAGATTGGCGTTGGAAAAATCGGCTTCTTGCAGGTTCGCACCCCGGAGATTGGCACCGGTTAAATCAGCCTCTCTGAAGTCGATGCGATTCAATATGGCGGCGCTTAAATCAGCACATTTTAATTTAGCAAGTTGCATAGTGGCGTCTCGCCCGGTACTTTCGCTGAGGTTAGCACCTTCGAGATTGACACCCCTGAGGTCTGCTCTGGTTATATCGGCGTTGCTGAGGTCGGCGCTGGTTAAAAAGGAATTTCTGAGGTTGGCGTTGTTTAAGTCGGCGGCTTTGAGATCTGCTGCGGTCAAATCGGCGTCAACTAGGTCTGCGCGACTGAGGGTGGCACCGCTCAAAGAAGCCCCAAACAGGTCTGCACGGCTCAAGGAAGCGCCAAACAAATCGCATCCCGGACATCCCCTGGTTTCTAAGAGTTGTCTGAGCAGAGAGCGATTTTGGGCTTGTAGGGGAAGTGCTGCTAGAAATGGTAACAGGGCGATCGCGGTGGCTAGAACTGTAAATCTGATTTTGGTCATAAGGGCACATCCCATAGCATTTTATTTTGATACTAACTATTTAGCTGCACTTGGCTGCACAGCGCAAATTGAGCCAGCTTAACCCATTGAGCCTGCCAAATATGATGAGCCTGCGGATATTACTTACGTTTCCCAGAAGGCAAAGCCTGCATTGGGGCTGGTTGGCAACTGATGACAGCAGCCCCTGCTGGCGGGGCAGGAACTCATCTGGAGCAATTGGGATGCCCCGGCAAATTGTGGCTGGCAATAGCCGATAAGTATTTTTACTCTGTTCAATTTTGCACGAATACAAAAGGGGTCGGCCTGCGTAGATCTCTCATTTACCTAAGCCAATTGGCTTAGGTAATTTAGACATATTGCGGATGTCCGGGCTTTTGCAGAAAAGATAGCATTTGGTCAAGTCGCCGAAATAATACCTAACTAACTAAGTATAAAAAAGTACAGGGTGTTGGCGGTGGCTTAGAAAATAGGGTACAGCTCACACTCGCAGGAGAACAAACAAATGTTAACTAGCATCGATGAACTCGCAGAAGGCGGCAGAGGAGTCAAACTTATGTGGCAGATTGCAGACGAACTAAGTTACACCCGGACGGCAGACGGTCGGAATTGTTTGTTCGTAAGTAAAAATTATGAATCAGAATCTTTAGCCCCAGGGCAAAATATTAAACAAGCTAGCGCTCTCAATGAATTAATGAAGGTGTTAAATAGGTGGGACTGGCTGGATGAAACAGAACAGCAAGAAGAGTTGGAGGAAAATCCGGTTGAGACAATCAGCCTGGAAGTCAATACGGATGTGACAGTTCTAACTGAAGTTTTGCAGTGGTTCGATAGCTTGGAGTATTTATTAATTCCCCTTGAAGATTGGTTGGCATGCAAACTAGCTTTGGCTGAAGGTTTTACGAATGCTGTTCGCCACGCTCACAAATACCTGCCTAGCGAAACACCTATTCAACTAGAAGTTCTAGTATTTGAGGGTCATTTAGAAATCAGAATTTGGGATTGCGGCAAGCCTTTCGACCTTCAGGCTAAGCTTAATGAAGTTCTGGCTGCCGAACGCAAAAAATATGAAGTTCTTGAAGATTTAAGCGATGCAATTTTATTGCAGCAATTGCCAAAAGTTGTCAGCGAGCCTTGCCTCCTAATTGCTGGGTAAGAGGGTAAAATGCATAATTAGCTAGCATAATTAACTGGCACAATCGACTAAGATTTCTAGTTGAAATGCGATCGAGCTAAAAAACGGTGTTTGGGGCAAAAATTACGGGTTGTTTCGCAAATTAGCGAGTTGTCTGGACATTAATGTCAAATAATGTCAAAATTTCAATTAACTGACTGGCACAGTTCAAATTTGCCAGAACAAAACGGTGTTAGGAAGTTATGGGTTGTGTTGGCAGAAGGGCGGTATTAAATACTGTCCCTACCTGCAATTTTGGTTGCAAGCTGCCGGACTTGGGTGAGTCTGGAAGCAGTTCGATCGAAACGGGTGCATCTGTTCTATTTTGGATTTTGGATTTTAGATTTTAGATTTTTTGAAATTTAAGATTTGAAATTTGAGATGGGAAATTTGAGATTTTGTCGGCGCGACAGTGGGTTGAGTTTTGAGTTGTCTGAGTTTATTATTGTATTAGCTAGGGAAAACGATCGGAGCGATCGCGATTTCACTCCAGCTTAATTAAATCGCTGACATCATTGTTGCGCTTCAAAAGTTTTTTGTATTTAATAATGTCGTCTAACGGCTGAACAAACACATCTAAACCTAAAAAATTTAGTTTGCGGGCTTTAGATAAATCTGTGTCCAGTTTCAGCCGGATGCCGTCGCTAAAAATAAAAGCATCTTCGACTTGATTGATTTCAACTTCTATATCGTTGATGCGGAGTGCCAAAAACATTAAATCGAATTCTTCGTCAACAAATCTCGAAAGAGGGCGGACGGTGTATGCTCTAAATAAGTCTGCTACTTCAGCGATGCGTGTTTGAGGTACTTCGATATCGATGTCGTGCAGGGGCCATGTCGAACCGTAGATATTGCCGGCTAAGCCTCCCGTAATTTGATAGGGAATTTGGTGCTTGTCGAAGGTTAAAACCAGCAGTTTTAAGGTTTTCAGATGGTTGGTGGATATCATGTACAGTTGACAGTTGACAGTTGACAGTTGACAGTTTAGAAGGCAGAAACCGGGTTTTTACGACTATACTGTGTCGAGGCTTTATATTGCATAAAAACCCGGTTTCTTTGGTTTGAATGTACCAGTAAATCGTAGCAATGCACAGTTGACAGTTGACAATTTCATCTTGATGTAAAATTTGCATCGAGTTCGAGTTCGATCGCACTTTCAGCATCCGATTTTAAGACAATTAAATTTTCCTCAACTAACAATTCATCCAGGCTGTCAATTAGCTCGTCTGTAGCTGCTAAAATTTGTCTGTTTTCCCCCAATAAAGAAACGCAATTAGTAACGCTATCGATTTGTCGATCGAAATATTTTGGCAACTTTGAACACAAACTTTTTGCCAGTTCTACCAACCGCTTTTCACCCGGATGGGGGATGCAGTTAAGGGCAAAAATAATGTCGAAATAACTGCCCAATAATGCTGCGGTTCTGTGAACGATACTGATGCTATCTTGGCGGGAAACAGCGGATGCTAGCTGGTGGTGAAATGACGAAATATTGTCGCGCAAAATCGGATGGTTTTTGGCAATTATAGCTTGGCGGAGCGCTTCTGGATAAGGTTTATCGACCGTTTCTTGCAGTTTTTGAAACCAGCCGCTGCCATCGTACAGCACTTCTGAAGTTAGCACGTTCCACCAAAAACAAGTGGAATAACCTACTGATGCTTGATGTTCTAAAAGCAGTCGATCGATCTGTTCTTCGATCCATTCTGGTGTACGGTACATGATATCTACACCGCATCCAGTTGCGCGATCGATTAACTCATCTCCCGGTTCCCAAAATTGATTGTTGATTTCATAGCGATCGGACAATTCTATTGCTATTTTTTCTCGGATGTCTGGATGAATTTCTCGATCGGCATACAAGTAAATATCGAAATCAGACAGTTCGTCAGCAGGTCTAATCGTGCGCGAACCTGCTAAGACAACCGCTGTTACTTGAGGCCAAACGCTAAATTTTTCGGCAATTAGTTTAGGCAATTCAGGGATTTCTAAGTTGGTGATTTTATAGTTGTGCAGCATTTCATTGTCCGGTTTGTTGTGTAAACTATAGCCGCCGCCTTGGCACTTAAGACATCAATAACCTCATGAATAGATTTTAGACCCCGCACTCCATAAACTGTTTGATTTCGAGCCGTAACTGTTAACTGTATGCTGTCAACTGTATGCTGTCAACTGTCAACAGCTATAAGTGCGATCGAAACATAAAACTTATGATAATTCATAATTTTTAACCGGGAGATTGTTGGTGGCGATGCAACCTACGTCAACTGTCAACCCTTCGGCATCAGGGCAAGCTGTCAACTGTCAACTGTCAACTGTCAACTGTTTGCGGTGTCTCACCCCCCAATCCCAAGCAGCCAAAGGATGCTAGCGCTGTTTGTAAAATTTGTTTGCCTATTTTCGGCTTGAGTAGTGTAGGATTGAAAATCTAACCGGACTTGCGTCAAAATAGGCTGGAAACGCTACTCATAGCGGTAAGGTGCGCGTTGCGTGCCCTACATATCCCTACATATAGGGCGCGCGCGTTCGGGAATGCCTCAAACACAACATTTTCAATAACTATGTCTTTCGTTGGATTGCACATTCACAGCGATTACAGCCTGCTAGATGGCGCGTCTCAGTTGCAGCAACTAGCTGAAAGGGCCGTAGAATTGGGAATGCCCGCGATCGCCCTTACGGATCACGGTGTCATGTACGGGGCGATCGAACTGATCAAGGTTTGCCGAAATAAAAATATCAAGCCAATTATCGGCAATGAAATGTATGTTGTTAACGGCGATATTGAGGTCAAAGTTAGAGGTAGAAAAAAATACCATCAAGTTGTTTTAGCCAAAAATACTCAAGGTTATAAAAACCTCGTCAAGCTGACAACAATTTCCCATCTCAAGGGAATGCCGGAAAAAGGAATTTTTGCCCGTCCCTGCATCAATAAAGATTTGCTCGAACAATACTCGGAAGGCTTGATTGTTACCAGCGCTTGTTTGGGTGGCGAAGTTCCGCAAATGATTTTGCAGGGGAAGTTAGATAGCGCCCGCGAGGTTGCTCAATGGTATCAAAGAGTATTTAAAGAAGATTATTATTTAGAAATTCAAGACCACGGTTCTCCAGAAGATAGAATTGTGAATCTGGAAATTGTGAAAATTGCGCGGGAACTGAACATTAAAATCGTTGCGACGAACGATTCTCACTACATTTCTTGCAACGATGTGGAAGCGCACGATGCTTTGCTGTGCATCAATACTAACAAATTAATTGAAGAAGAAAAGCGGATGCGCTACAGCGGCACCGAGTATTTGAAATCCGCAGCAGAGATGGCGCAACTGTTTCGCGACCATTTGGATGATGCCATAATTAAAGAGGCGATCGAGAATACTTTAGAAGTTGCAAATAAAGTCAAATCCTACGATTTAACCGGCGAAGCGCGGATTCCGACGATCCCGATTCCCCCAGAACATACAGCAGATACTTATGTAGAAGAAAAATCCTGGGAAGGACTTTTAGAACGCCTGAGAGTTAGAAATCGCAATGAAATTCCCCCCGTTTACAAACAAAGGCTGGAATACGAACTCAAAATCATCCAGCAAATGGGTTTTTCGGAATATTTTTTAGTAGTTTGGGATTACATCAAATACGCCAGAGACAATAACATTCCCGTCGGGCCGGGGCGCGGATCTGCCGCCGGTTCTCTCGTGGCTTACGTGCTGAAAATTACCAATATTGACCCCGTACATCACGGATTGCTGTTCGAGAGATTTCTCAATCCCGAACGCAAATCCATGCCGGATATTGACAGCGATTTCTGCATCGAAAGGCGCGACGACATGATTAAATACGTGACGGAAAAGTACGGCGAAGAACGAGTCGCGCAAATTATTACATTTAACAGGATGACATCAAAAGCTGTTTTGAAAGATGTTGCCCGAGTTTTAGGAATTCCTTACAAACAAGCCGATGAAATGGCAAAATTAATTCCCGTTTCGCGCGGCAAACCGGAAAAACTTAAGGTGATGATTTCCGACGAAACACCGGCACTGGATTTTAAAACAGCTTATGAAGAGAAAGTTTGCACCAACGAAGAAACTGGAAAAGCAGTTTCTGTCAAACAGTGGATTGACATGGCGATGCGCATTGAAGGAACTAACAAAACCTTTGGCGTTCATGCTGCGGGAGTGGTGATTTCTTCGATTCCGCTAGACGAGATCGTGCCGCTGCAAAAGAATAATGAAGGTGCGGTAATCACTCAGTATTTCATGGAAGATTTAGAATTTTTGGGCTTGCTGAAAATGGATTTTCTGGGGCTGAAAAATTTAACAACGCTTCAGAAAACTGTTGATTTTGTTAAGGAAAGTCAAAATTTGACGATCGACCCCGAAAGCCTTCCTGCTGATATAGAAAGAAGAGCTCAAGAGACTTTTTCCAGGCTAAAAAAGCTGCCCGGTGATGTAGCAAAAACTTACCAACTGTTAGAAAGAGGAGATTTAGAAGGAATTTTTCAGTTAGAATCTTCGGGGATGTTGGATGTAGTAAAGAAAATCAAACCTTCTTGTTTGGATGATATTTCTTCGATTTTAGCGCTGTACCGTCCCGGCCCGTTGGATGCTGGTTTGATCCCGCAATTTATCGATCGCAAGCACGGCAGAGAGGTAGTTAAATACGACCACCCGCTGTTAGAACCGATTTTAAAAGAGACTTACGGAACGCTGTGTTTTCAAGAGCAAATCATGCGGATGGCTCAAGATTTGGCGGGGTATTCTTTAGGTCAAGCTGACTTGCTGCGCCGCGCGATGGGCAAGAAGAAAGCGGAGGAAATGCAGAAGCAAAAGGAAACATTTATCGACGGTGCAACTAAGAATGGTGTTGCTCAAAGAATAGCCGAAGAATTGTTCGGACAGATGCTACAATTCGCGGAATATTGTTTGAGTTATGACACGGAAATTTTAACTGTGGAATACGGATCGATCGCGATCGGCAAAATAGTTGAGGAAGCAATAGAATGTATGGTTTATAGTGTCGATCGTAACGGTTATATTTATACACAACCGATCGCGCAGTGGCACGATCGAGGCGAACAGGAGGTTTTTGAGTATTCTTTGGATGATGGTTCGATAATTAGGGCTACTAAAGACCACAAATTTATGACTGATGGAGGTCAAATGTTGCCTATTGACGAAATATTTGAAAGAGGATTAGAATTAACACAAATTAACTCTATATTGAATTTATAAATCGGCGGTTGAAACCGCGTTTGCACATACAAAGTCCGCCTGCGCGGACTAAGAAATAAAGCAGATATGAACGTAAGGTGCGCACTGCGCACCCTACAGATAGATAGAGTAGAGGTAACAAACATGGTTAAAATTATCAGTCGCAAATCTGTAGGAACTCAAAAAGTCTATGACATTGGTGTGGAACGCGACCATAACTTTATCCTAAACAATGGTTTTGTGGCATCTAACTGCTTCAATAAATCCCATTCAATGGCCTATGCCTATGTCACCTATCAAACTGCATATTTAAAAGCAAATTATCCTGTAGAATACATGGCCGCGCTGCTGACTGCTAATAGCGGCGATCAGGATAAAGTGCAGAAATACATCGCAAATTGCCTGAAGCTAGGTATCGAAGTAGATCCGCCAGATGTTAATAGTTCGGACGTGAATTTTACACCGCTACCGAGAAAGGGGACTCGTCGGGCTAAGGATAAAATTATGTTCGGACTTTCCGCTATTAAAAATATCGGAGAAGGCGCAATTGAAAATATTTTGACGGCGCGGAAAGAAGGCGGGGAATTTAAATCGCTGGCAGATTTGTGCGATCGCGTCAGCCTGAATGCTGTTAATAAACGTGCGTTAGAAGCTTTAATTAACTGCGGTGCTTTGGATAAAATTGATAAGAATCGCAATCAATTAATGCACGACTTGGAAGGAGTCATGAAATGGGCAGCCGATCGCAAAAAAGATCGAGATAGCGGTCAAGGTAGCCTGTTCGATCTGTTGGGAATGGCGAGTCTGGATAACTCCGCAAATACTTTTGATTCTGTCCCAAAATCCAAGCCTGTCAGCGATTACCCTACGGCACAAAAATTGCAATTTGAAAAAGAATTGCTGGGTTTTTACGTCTCGGAACATCCGTTAAAAACTTTGGTGCAAACGAATCAAGATAAAGATGTTGTAACTATTGGAGAATTAGGAGAGAAGAAGGGTAAAGTATCGATTATTATTACGATCGCATCGATTAAACCTGTAGTGACAAAGAAAGATAGCAGGCGGATGGCGATCTTGCAAATAGAAGATTTGACTGGGAAATGCGAAGCTGTCGTGTTTCCCGATACTTTCGAGAAAATTGGTGCTTTAATAGTTGATAATGCTATTTTGTTAGTAGCAGGCAAAATCGACAAGCGCGAAGACCAAATTCAAATAATTGTCGAGGATGCAAAGCCGCTGCAAGCGGAACCACTGGCAGGAGAAACTGATACAGAAACGCTGGAAGAGGAAGGCAATGATTTCAGCAATCCGTTCGATATTCTACCAGGAGAAACCGAGATCGAGACGCCGGAAAATGCAGTAAATGGTTTCGATCGACCGATGGATATCCCGCAAGCAACAACAGCAGAAATCAAGAACGAAACACCGCCAGCAATAGAGAATAGTCGCGATCGAAATGTTGATATTCCACAATCAAGAACAGCGGAAATCAAGAACGGAACGCCGCCAGCAGTAGAGAATAACCGCGATCGAACTGTTGATATTCCACAATCAAAAACAGCGGAAATTAAGAACGAAACGCCGCCAGTAGTAGAGAATAGCCGCGATCGATCGATCGATATTTCGCAAGCAAGAAAAGCAGAGATCGAGAATGCAACACCGGAACAGCAAGTTAATGTTGTCAAGCCAACAAAACCGCCGAGACTCTTGCAGGTTGTAATTGTTAAGTTTACACCAGAGCAGGTAAAAAATTCTGAAAGAATCAACGACTTAAAATCTCTCCTGCAGGAATTTTCTTCCGGGGGAAAAGATACTGGCGTATTGGTAGGGGGAATAGTCTTCGGTAAATATTCCTGTCAGCCCTTCTGGATGGGGCGTAATTTGTGGGCGGTAGATGGTGCGAAAATTTACAGTCGCCTCAGGTCTGCTCATTTTGATGCTTGCATCTATACTGTAACTAATAATGACAGTATTTTGGCAATTGAGAAAATGCGAGAGCAACTGAAGTTGCATGCTTGGGCTAATAGTTTGTTGGAGGCCGATCGCGCTAAACTGGATCGGTATTGGCATTATCTTGACCTGTTAGAGCCACCTTGGTAAATTTTGGTAAATTTTGGTAGATTGGGGTTTACCGTGGGGTGGGGCGGGTTTACGAGATTGTCGATTTTAGACAATTATTGTTGGCGAACCCGCCCCTACATTAATTAGGTTTATTAGCCCGCTCAATCAGATTTATCACTTGGCAATTGAAAGCGCTTTATTTGACATGAAACTCGACCGACGATCCGGCAAGTCAATTCGAGTACCAGGTCAAACTATACAAACAAAACCTGCCCTTCAAGGGTTTAGGAAATATAAGGGGACAGGAAACCGGGATTTTAGTATAAATTTCAAACAGAAACCTGCCAAATGCAAATTTCCCCGCCATCTCTACCTGTTGCTAAAGTTTGA
Source organism: Oscillatoriaceae cyanobacterium Prado104 (assembly GCA_025454405.1). GTDB lineage: Bacteria > Cyanobacteriota > Cyanobacteriia > Cyanobacteriales > Microcoleaceae > Microcoleus. The sequence continues at coordinate 82,226 of JALOON010000023.1, forward strand.
CTGTCAGGGCTAAAAGCTACAGGATTGCACCCAGCAAGAGAGCACAATAATTCTCCTGTTTGGATGTGCCAAAGTTTTACAGTACCGTCCCGACTGCCGCTAGCAATAGTTGCGCGATCGAAACTAATTGCTACTGAAATCACAGCCTCAGAATGCCCGATAAAAGTATGAATTACTTCTCCCGTTTCCGCGTTCCACAATTTAACTGTAGAGTCGGCACTGCCGCTGACGATTGTTTTGCCATCTTGACTGAATTCGACGCTGCAAACGCTGTCTGAATGCCCGCTAAGAGTGCGAATGCAATCCTGAATGCCGATGCGCCAAATCTTGATAGTTCGATCGGCACTGCCGCTAGCAAATATCGTGCTTTGAGGGCGAAAACTTACAGATAAAACTTTGCCCGAATGGCCGGCAAGTTTTTGCACTAATTGCCCGTTGCGCTGGTTCCAAATTTTAATTGTTTTGTCACCGCTAGCGCTGGCGATTGCCCCTCCATCGCAGCTAAAAGCTACCGAATGCACGGAACCGTAGCGGTGACTGTAAGGCGAACCAAAATCGCTGTAAAATTCGCGAATCATCTCTCTTTTATCTAGCTTCCATTCGATGATTTTGCGATCGAGGCTGCCGCTAACTAACATTCTGCCGTCGGGGCTGATAGCAACAGCATTAACGGGCGCTGAATGACCGAAATAGGTATGAATTAATTCGCCTGTTTGTAAGTGCCACAGTTTAATTGTTTTGTCGTTGCTGGCGGTAACGAGGATGTTGCCTTGAGGGCTAATTGCAACGCCGTTAACTGTAGCATGGCATTGCAGGACGCGCGCTAGCTGCCATTTTTGAAAACTTAAATTAGGTACGTTTGCGGGAGAAATATTGTTGGTTTGCGGAAATTCGATCGCGCTTGCCTGGTTTGAATGCGAATTATTTGTTGCTGTATTGGGCAAGGAGTGGTAAGATATTTGAGAGCGGGGATATTGCCCGAATTCTACCAATTGTTGCAGGACGATCGCTGCCGATTGGAAGCGCTCTTTTACGGAATCTTTGAGCAAATTGTTTAAAATTAATTCTAATGTTTGACTGACAGCAATGCCTTTTTTTGATAGGTGCGAGATCCACATCCATTCACCTTCGATCGGATCGAATAAATCGCTAAGTTCGGCACCAGTTAACAAGTGAATGCAAGTCACGCCCAAACTGTAAAGGTCGCTCGCCGGATAAGCTTTACCGCCTCGAATTTGTTCGATCGGCGCATAACCGGCAGTCCCAGTTATCGTACCAGTTTTCTGCTCGAAAAAGCCGTTAATTTGCTTGGCAACTCCAAAATCCACCAATACAAATTGCCCGCCTCTCTCCCTCTTTTGTAAACTCGCAGATCCAGCAATCTTAGTCTTTTTTTGATGTAGGGGCCCTGTCCCCGTGCCCGCCCCGGTTGGGAGGGATCTGCCCGGTAAATCACCCGAAGATTGATAAACATTAACCCCCCGTTGATGTAGAGGCCCTGCCCCCGTGCCCGCCACATTTGGAGAAGTTCTGCGCAGAATATTCTCAGGCTTAACATCCCGGTGAATCACCTGCTGTTCGTGAACAAACTGCAAAACAGGCAACAAATTTACCAACAATTCCCAAATCTGTTCCTCGCTAAAAGATCCGTGCTGCTGCAACTCCTGCAACAAATTATTTCCCTCAATTAACTCTTCCACGAGATAGAGATGTTTGTCTTGCTCGAAAGAAGCTAACAAAGTAGGAATTTGCGGGTGCTGTCCCAAATCGCAAAGCCGTTGAGCTTCCTGTTTAAACAGTGCAGTTGCCTTTTTTAATTCCGCTATTCCTGTCACTTGTGGCAAAAATTGTTTGATAGCGCAGCGAGTTTGTAACCTATCTTCATCGACAGCCAAAAAAGTTCTGCCAAAGGTTCCTGCACCGATGAGTTGAATGGGGCGGTAGCGATTTTTGAGCAGCAGTTTTGAGCCGCAAGCCAGACAAAATATTGTTGAGTCAGGATTTTGCGGCTTTTGGCAGTGGGGATTGAGGCAATAGCTCATTTTGGGAACCCGCAACTCGATTTCTATCTATTGTAATGCTTTCTTGAATTTTCATTGCATTCGATCGCCCCCTGGTGGATGCCTTCCTATCGCTGTGTCAGCAGCACGAATATCGATCGCTCTTTCTCTATTTAAGACTAATGCTGTAAGTTTATCTAATTTAAGAAAAGATTGCGGACAGTCCGATTAACAAAACTGAGATAATCGTCGATATAGCAGGAATCGGAAAAGGAAGGGGTTGCTTGTATTCATCTGGCAATTCTTTAACAGGAATTGTGGATGCGCTGAGAGTATAGAATCCGCAAAGCTTTGCCTTTCCTGGTTCCAAAATCATCAAAAAAGTTCTAGAAAAACCAGCATCATCAGCCGCTTCCACCAGATTTTTCAGATAGTTATTAATTTCCTCATCCCTACAATCAAAGTCCTCTCTTTGTAGAGTGGGAAAATTTTTTAAGCTGCAAAATCTCCATCCCACGGTTCGCTCCTGTCATACTTATCTTTAAATTCGGCAACGGTTAACTTAAGTTCTTCTGATGCTGGTGGCGGATTATCCCATAAATTTTTTGAACTTGCACTTGGTTTTTGGGCTGTTGGTGGTGCAAGTTGAGAATGTTGCCGAAAACCTAAACCTTCTGGCAACAACTGGTACTCGCGCTGTAAAATTAAAAAGATTAGCACGAGCTGTAAAATAATTACGATCGTTAACAGCAAAAGTTCCATATCTTAACAAAATTTACTACTTATTAAGTCCGCAAAATACTCTTGGTGCCTGTTTCGGTCAACTCAATTCTGTATTCCGAAGCCGTCATGCACTAATTATACTGCTATTTTGCATGGAGTATGCTACATTCCCTAGTGTGACATCCGATCGCACTAGATAAAAGTCTAAAGAAATTAGATCGATCGCACTTGCATCAAATTCCTAAATCTATTCCGGCGATGATGCCTTAATTTTCATTATCGCTTCTCTAAATCCTAAAACTACTAAGATATTGGCGATCGTCAAAAACACTTCCGCAGCCCCGTGCAGCCAATCGATATTAGCTAAGGATTCATTATAGGCAACTTTTGCATAAATTCCCGCCGGAATAGTTACCGCAACAAAAACTAGAGTACCGTAAAATCCAATCAATGCCAAACGCGGTGTTTTGCCCGATTTAGTCAAAAACCACAGAAATCCCAAGTAGGGAAATAAGGATAAAGCAAATAGAGTTTCTTTAGAAATCATTGGGAATGGGGAATTGGTAATTGGGAATTGGTAACTGGGAATTGGGCATTTGTGTCAACTGACAACATTTCGACCAGCTCAATGCAAGCTTTCAACTGTCAACTGCGATAAATATCGAACTTTTACAAACTTGCTCGTTCCAAATAACCCTCCAAATCTTTAATTCGGTTTTTCGTCACTTCAGCTAGGCAAGAATTGTAGACAAAAGTAGTCGCACTACCGCCATCAAATTGCCCTGCTGCATACTCGCAAGTTGCATCTCTAAAATTTACCCAAGAAAGCTGTGCTTTATTCAATCTCTGCTTTTGTTGGCTGCTAATTTTGGGCAGAAGTTGCTGGTATAGTTGATTCAACTTTGTGTCTGCCGCTTGTAAATCTTGACTGGAGCATACATTCAAATCTGCCGTGGTTTTAGCATTTTTGCAGTTAGGTTGTTGGGCGATTTGTACGGTAATCTTGCTAGCCGTGCTGGGTAACAAAAATCCGGCTGCCAACAAAAGCAAAATCGCCGCCGGTGTTGCCCAAAAAGTACCATTTTTCATGAATTTATTTTTCAGGGCTGTATCTGTAACTATCAAAACGATACCAATTAATTTTCTAGCGTCGATCGAGCCGATCGCCAAATCCACCAACCCGCCGCGCACAGAGTAAAATTGCCTGCGAGAGTCATTGCCGCTTGCAGCGTAACCAGCCATTCTAAAGCTAAGGAGTTGTCAAAATAGTGCCACGTACAGGCACACATCGCGCTGACGAGGGCGGGCAACATCGCGAAGGAAAGCGCCCGCCAAGCCCGATTTTGACTGACTTCGCTGTAAATCCAAATTAACCAAATGGCGGCAATCCACTCGATGACGCTAGAGATGTGAATAATCCAGGTGGGAATTGACAAAGCGTGCATTTTTTGTATGGTAAAGAGGCAATTGACAATTGACAGTTGACAGTTGACAGTTGGTAGTAGGGGCCCTGCCCCCGCGCCCGCCCCGAATTGACGGTTGGCAGTTGACAGTTACACCGTTTATGGTATCAGGCTGGTGGCTCTATTCATGAGGTTATTTGTGTCATGCGCGATCGGGCAGTTGCTGTATTTTATTATTTAAAAAAGAATCATTTGGGAACAACAATTCGGTATTGTAATAGTTATATTCGATCGTAAACAAAGAGTAGAAATGCGAGCAATTTTGTGCGGCTATTACGGTAAAGGCAACGGCGGCGACGAGGCGCTGCTAGCATCCCTATTGCAAATGTTACCAGATGGCGCGGTGCCGATCGTCCTGTCTGGCAATCCTGCGGAAACCAGCAAACAGTACGGGGTAGCCGCGCGCGATCGCATGAATGCCTTTAGTGTACTGCAAACACTGCGCACCGCCGATGCCTTCATTTGGGGCGGCGGCAGTTTAATTCAAGACACTACTAGCATTGTCAGCCCATTTTATTATGCCGGTTTGATGGGATTAGCGCAACAGATGGGCTTGAAAACTATTGCTTGGGCTCAGGGAATCGGCCCTTTAAAACGAGAGATTACCCGTAAATTATCCCAGCGCTGTTTTGCTAACTGTACCGGAGTTAGCGTGCGCGATAAAGGTTCGGCTACCCTGCTTGCTGATTGGCAAATTCCCTTTACTTTGGCCCCCGATCCCGTGTGGGCTTTGGAAAATTCCCCTGTCGCCGGTTTGTGGGATTTACCGGCCCCGAGAGTTGCTGTTTGCTTGCGATCGCACCCTACCTTAACGCCCGCCCGTTTGTCAAACCTAACTCAAGCTTTAGTTGACTTTCAAAAAGCCACGCGCACCTTAATTTTACTGTTACCTTTCCAAGCATCTCAAGACTTAGCAATTGCCCAACATTTACACGAAGCCTTGCCCAAAAGGAGCCGCATTCTCACTTTAACAGACCCGCGCAAATTGAAAGGAGTATTTCGGGGAGTTGAAATGGCGATCGGGATGAGATTGCACAGTTTAATTATGGCAGCAGCCGAAGAATGCCGCTGTTTTGCCCTCAGCTACGATCCGAAAGTTACTCAATTAATGGCAGAGTTAGAAATGCCAGGATACTTATTATCAGAATTGCCAGAAGATCCGTATTCAATCAGCAAAACCTGGATCGAACACTACGCTAACGGCGATGCATTATCGTCAGATAGGATAAAATTTATGAAAGAGCGATCGCTCTTTCATCAGGAAGTATTGCGCGCCGCCCTCAGTTAACAGTTGATAGTTGACAGTTAAGAAAAGTTTTGAGTTTTAAATTTTGAGTTTTGAGTTAAAGATATTTCTTAATTCAAAACTCAAAACTCAAAACTCCCGATAGTTGACAGTTGACCGCTTGACAGTTGACGATCTAGAATCTTCAATCCTCCAATCTAAAATCTAAAATCTAAAATCGATGGTATCCTTACTATTGTTTGCTGGTTCCCAGGCATAGCCTGGGAACCCATATCTAGAGGCTCTGCCTCGTCTGAGCGATCCCCACCTTTACCATTATAAAAATTTAAAAAAAACTGCATTCATCAGCGGTTCAAAACTCAATTTACTACTTACTAAGAGGTAAAATATCATGACAGCCAGTACAGTCAAAATAACACCCGAATTAAAAATTTCCTGGGAAAAGTTGCCCGACGATTTCATTTTAGAAGAGGAACCAGTGGAAAATATCGACCAGCCCTTGCTAGCTGCAGCCTTGCGGGAAATTTTAGAAATTGCAGGGCTAATTGTCGGAGGAATATTAATTGCTCCCAATATGGGCATCTGCGCGACATTAGACGAACAGCTTGTTATTAAAGCCCCGGATTGGTTTTACGCCCGCAACGTACAAGCCCTGCCGAATAACGAAGTTCGCCGCAGTTACACTCCCAACTTAGAAGGAGAAATACCCGATATAGTCATGGAGTTTATCTCAGCAACTCTCAACGACGAATATTCGGAAAGACCAAATTATCCCCCCGGAAAATACTTGTTTTACGAGCAAATATTGCGAGTACCGATCTATGCGATTTTTAGACCGAAGACAGGAGTGCTAGAAATATATCATTTGAATTCATCAGGAAAATATCAACGAGAGCAAAGCGATGCCAACGGTCGTTATTGGATTGCAGGAGTTGGGTTATTTCTAGGTGTTTGGTACGGAACAAAAGCCGAAAGAACAGGTTATTGGTTGCGGTGGTGGGATGAAAGCGGACAAATGTTATTATGGGGAGCAGAGATGGTAGAAAGGGAGCGGCAAGAAAGGGAAATTGCCCAACAACAAGCCGAACTCGAACGCCAGCAACTGACGATTGCCCAACAGCAAGCCGATCGAGAACGGCAAGAAAGGGAAATTGCCCAACAGCAAGCCGATCGAGAACGAGAAAGATCGGCAGTATTGACCGCACAATTAAGAGCATTAGGCATTGAACCAGAAGCTTGAAAAATAGGCGATGCTATTCGATCTAAAAAATCATTGCCAGCAGTTTCACCGCATTATTACTAAGAGGTAAAACACCATGAAATCAAATCCAATGATATTCAAAACATCTTGGGAAAAATTGCCAAAAGATTTCATTTTAGAGGAGCACCCCCTGCAAGATATCGACCAGCCTTTGCTCGCTGCTGCCTTGCGGGAAAGCTTAGAAATTGCGGGGCTAATTTTGGAAGGAACATTAGTTGCTGCTCATCTGGCGATTGGTGTAACTTTCGAGGATAAGCTAGTTATCAAAACTCCCGATTTGTTTTATGCCACCAACGTAAAACCACTGCCCGATCGAGAAATTCGTCGCAGTTATATCCCCAATCTAGAAGGAGACATCCCGGCAGTTGTCATGGAGTTTTTGCCAGCTAATCCTCCGAGTTATCAGGATGAATATTCTGCCAAACCAGATTATATCCCCGGAAAATGGCATTTTTACGAACAAATATTGCACGCTCCAACTTACGTAATTTTTGAACCCGCGATCGGATTTTTAGAAGTATATCATTTGGATGATTCAGGCAGAGATTATAAAAGACAGCAAGCCGATGCAAATAATCGTTATTGGATTCCGGGAGTTGGATTGTTTATAGGTGTTTGGGAAGGAACAAAAGCCGATCGAACTGGATATTGGTTGCGGTGGTGGGATGAAAGCGGAGAAATATTATTGTGGGGAACAGAAACGATCGAAAAAGAACGGCAAGCCAAGGAAATCGCCCAACAACAAGCAGAACAAGAACGAGCGCGATCGGCCATATTAGTCGCCCAATTAAAAGCAGCAGGAATCGAACCAGAAGCCTAATAAGATAAATAGGTCGCGCAGCGCGCACCTTACATCTACTAGAATAAATAGGGTGCGCAGTGCGCACCTTACATCCACAGATAATTATTTATCAAACAACATCCCAAAAATCAACATTTATCTGCGTTCATCTGCGTTAATCCGCCTTCATCAGCGGTTGCAAAATTACAGGAGAAATCAAAATTGGCAAGAGTCAGAGTACGGGAACACGTCAACCCCCTATCAATTAGATATCAAGCATCTGCAAATCCTCCAGATTGGACAAAAATTTATGCTGATTTAAACTTACCGCTGCATTTAGATATCGGCTGCGGCAGGGGACGGTTTTTGTGGCACATGGCGCAACTGCAAACTGACTGGAACTTTCTCGGATTGGAAATTCGGGAACCCTTGGTAGAAGAAGCCAATGCGTGGCGCGACGAAAAAAGCTTGACAAATTTGCACTATTTATTTTGCAATGCGAATAGTTCGCTGAAACCGATTTTAAAAACTTTTCCCGCTGGTATTTTGCAGCGAGTTAGCATTCAATTTCCCGATCCGTGGTTCAAGAAAAAACATCACAAACGCCGGGTAGTGCAGCAGGAATTAGTCAGCGAATTGGCCGATTATCTGGCAATTGGCGGCGAAGTTTTCATTCAATCAGATATTGAAGAAGTAGAGAGGGAAATGTGCGATCGATTTGCATCTCATCCCAATTTCCAGCGTCAAAATAACGGCGAATGGCTGGCAGAAAATCCCCTGCCCGTTGCTACTGAAAGGGAAATTGCAACTCTGAAACGCGACGAACCAGTTTATCGTGCATTGTTTCGCAATTTGGGAGGTTGAAAACCTATTTTTATCAAAACTTACGCACTCCGCAAAAGAAACCCGGTTTCTTGGAGAAACCGGGTTTCTGGCCTCGCACGCGCAAGTTTTACGCACTCTGCAAAAGAAACCGGGTTTTTAGCGAGTTTGCAGGCGCGTACAAAATATTTTCGTAAAAACCCAGTTTCTGAGAACAAGTGGGTAAGTCATAAGTTTGTAGGGTGCGCAGTGCGCACCTTACGTTGATGCTTTTAGCAAGCAAGTTTGCTATCACAATTGAGGTTCAATTCCGGCCGATCGCAACTGAGCTCGCAATTGCTCTAATTCTTGTTGGGCGCGATCGGCCCTTTCAGCCCCTGCTAACAGCAAATTCCCTTCACTATCCCACCAGCGCAGCCAAGGTAATTCCATATTTTGATACCTCCCTTGCCAGATTCCCAATTCGACCCCTAACGCGGGAATTGGATAATGACCGCGATCGTTTGCAGGCACTAAATGATAGCTTTCTTCTACCAAGTGGTATACTTCAACGCTAGCTTTCCTTACTTCATAAATTCCGTAAAATGCCGGACGGATGACATTTTCATAAATCCAGAATTTCCCCGGCTTAGTTTCCTGTTGTCCCGATCGCAGCAAAGGCGTTCTATCCCGTTCTTCGGCACCGTTTCCCGATACAAATTCTAACACGATTAACGGCGCTACAAACTCTTGCCACATCACGTAAGAACGGCGCAATTGACCGTCAAGAGTTGCCGGAACATTTGGCACGTAAAACCAGTCCGGCGATTCCGCACCCCTCTCTAGCGGGTCTGTCAATCGCCAATAAATACCGCTATCTTGACCGATACAATAATTGCCATCTGGATGAATGTTTTGCAGAACGGGAGCAATCGAATCGGTTAACAAAATGCTTTGGGGATGTTCTTGAAAGTTTTTCACAAATGTGCCGTCCGATTCTGGTAGTTGAGTGTGGTCCGGCCAACCTGCGGGGTTGTTTTCGATATCGAGGCTGTATTTCATGGTTTTACTTTGGTGACAGGAACTAACGCAGAATTTCTTTAATTTTTTCCTCAAACTCCTCTTGAGTTATTTTACCATTTATCAAGTCATTGCTGAGAGATTTAATCGGATTTTCTGCTACTGTAGCTTGAGGGTCGATCGACCCCTTATTTGCTTTAAAAAATTCCTCTCCTCTCAACTCAAAACTCAAAACTCTAATTTAAACCCAAGAAGGCAGCCACATTCTAATTTTCCATTCTATCTGCGACAAAGGCAATCCCAAATAGATTGGCATCCAGAAAATAAAAGCACCCACAACTAGAAAAATAATTGTTATTCCCATACCTCGGAGTCGCTTTTGAGGGCTGTGCAACCACCTGTCAGTCCACCAAGCAAGGGCTAAAGCTGCAAACACCGAACAGCCCATATAATGGTACAAAAATATGCAGCGAGTCACCTTCACCCAAGGCAGCAAATTAGCAGCCCAATTAACTATTAAATACAATACCAGCCACATTTCAGCAGTCGGCGGAAACAAAATCGGTTTCTGTTCGATCGACTCAACAGCAGCCACTTTTCGCGTTTCCACCCACACCCAAATCCGGTGAACTAAAATTCCGACTACTAACACTAAAGCTAAAGTTGACAGCCACCACAAAAAAGGATTTCCCATCGCGTGAACGTCAAAAATCGCCTGAGATGCACCGGGCGGTAAAGACGGCAAAACCGGATCGGGTTCTGCATTGTTGTTAGCTGTTTTGTAGAAGTAAACTATCGGGCGCAACATCAACGGCCAACCGTACCATGCAGAACAATAAGGATGCACGTCAGGGCCGCTTTTAATCCGCTGGTGATAAGTCAAAATCTCCCTTTGCATTTCCCAGAAATTGGGAGTTGGATTCATTAGCAAGTGGGGAATCCAAGAGATGCTGTAAACTACAATAGGAATCACAGCTAAACTCAACCAAATTTGGACGAAACTGAGTTCAGTAAGTTTTTGTACCGGACTTTCGGCAGGAATTAAATCTGTATTTACCTCGCGACTTGCTGCTTCATCTCCTTTTCTCCCTTGGATGAAACGCACGGCCCAAGCGCACAGTAAAATTAGATAAGTACCGAACAAAAACCACAATCCGTTCCATTTGATAGCAGCAGAAGCACCGAAACCCACACCCGCTAGCACCAACCACCACCAACGTTTTTTACCTTCTGCTTCGGCAGATTTTAAAATAAATAACTGTCCCAATATGCCAAACAAAACTAAATAAATATTGTTCAGCGCGTAGCGCGATTCAACTAAAAACAAACCGTCGCAAGCGATAAATAAAGCTGCCAGAAAAGCGTAGGTGCGCCGCCGAACTAACTGATAAGCTAAAGCCCCTACAACTAGCGGAATAAACGAACCGATGAGTGCGTTCATCCAGCGGTAATCCCAAGGAGAAAGCACGGAACCAGCCTTGCTGTTGAAGGCTGTTTTGCCGAAGGGGAGGTGTTTGCCGATCCAGATGCCGATCGCAATTATGTACTGACTTAACGGTGGGTGGGCGTTAAAAAAAGGAGTATTTGTGAGATAATTGTTGGCAAATTTGGCGTAATAAACCTCGTCAAATACTAGATCGTTAAATCGCTGCAATTCCCAAAAACGCAAAGCTAAAGATACCAAAAGAATGCCGAGCATTCCTAGGGAAAAAACTACACTCGGTTTTTTGAATTGTTGTTTGTTGATTCTCATAAAACAAAAGAAAATATAACTGCTAGATTTCAGGACGATCGCGAATATTAAAATACTAATGTAAGGGGCACGCGAGGGAAATTATACCCGATCGAGATCCGATAGACTATGATAGCAGTCGATCGGGTCTTTTTTTTAAGCGAGTGTTTATGAATACAGTTTCGGTTTGGGCAGGTTGGGGTTTAGCTGTAGGTGCGAGTATCCTGCTAGCATCTGCCGCCAGCGCAAATCCCCGATTTGAAAGTTTTAGCGATTGGTGCGCCAACAAAGAGAATTTGACCTCAGAAGCCAGACATACAGTCGAGGTGTTGCTCTCAAAAGCTAAAACACAAGAGTGCGATCGCGCCCAAACAACTCTCACCAATCTAACACTACTTTCCCTTGAATCAGAACGAATTGTCAATCTCGAACCACTATCAGGATTGACAAATCTGAGTTCGCTCAATCTCAATAAAAATCAAATCGTCAATCTCGAACCGCTTGCGAAATTGACTAATCTCAAACAGCTTTATTTAATTCGCAATCAAATAGTCGATCTCAAACCTTTATCTAGATTAACCAGTCTGAACAAACTCAACCTCAGTTCCAATCAAATCGCAGATGTGCAACCGCTATCTCAACTGACTAATCTCACTGAACTCACCCTCAATTTCAATCAAATTTCTAACCTCAAACCTTTATCGCAACTGACTGATTTAAAACGACTTTTCCTGGAATCAAATCAGATTTCTGATGCAACACCGCTATCGGGGTTGACAAATCTAACGGGACTTTCTTTAGCATCAAATAGAATTGCAGATGTATCGCCGCTTGCGAAGCTGAATAATTTAGAATTCCTTTATCTCGGTCAAAATCAGATAAAGGATGTGCAACCGCTATCTGGATTGAGCAATTTGATAGTGCTTTTTCTCGAATCAAATCAGGTTGTAGATGTGACACCTCTAGCCGGATTGACTAATTTGACAGCTTTAAATCTCAGTAAAAATCAAATTGCAGATGTGACAACTTTATCAGTATTGACTAAGCTGACAAATTTTGAACTCAGTGGCAATCCAATTCCAGCTAGCGAAGCAGACAAATTAATTCAAAAAAACAAAGAACGCTTAAAACAAAAAACAGATAATGCCGATAAATTGATGGAGGAAGCGAGACAGCTTTTTCGCCAGTCAACAGCAACATCTTACCGCGCAGCATTGCAAAAGTTTGATGCAGCGCGATCGCTTTACCAACAATTGGGAAATGCAGACAAAGCAGCTACCGCATTGAATGAAATGGGTTTGATGGCGAATAGACTGGGAGAAAGACAGCAAGCTTTAAACTACTACAACGCAGCCCTTTCTCAACTTCAAAATACATTAGCCTTGCGCCCTCAAGACGCAGTTATCATTCTCAACATCGGTGCCGTTTACTATGCTTTGGGAGACAAACAACAAGCGATCGATTATTACGATCGAGTCCTTACTTTGATTCGGGAAACACCCGATCCGATAGTAGAAGCCACCGCCCTCAACAACATCGGCTTAGCCTACAATGAATTGGGGGAAAAACAGAAAGCAAGAGACTATTTCGATCGCGCCCTTCCCCTATTTCGCGCTGCGGGCGATCGAGCTAAAGAAGCCACCACTCTCAACAACATCGGTTTAGTTTACAACGCTCTAGGCAACAAAAAACAAGCTCTCGATTACTACGATCGCGCCTTAAAATTGAGACAATAAATGGGCGATCGGCGCGAAACAGCTCGCGAAACAGCTATCACCCTCAACAACATCGGAGTAGTCCATTTTGAGTTAGAAGAATCTCAGAAAGCTAAGGAGTATTTTAACCGATCGCTACCTATTTTTCGGGCAGTAGGCGACTCCCCTAACGAAGCTTTTACTCTCTATCATACCGCAGTTATTGCGGGCGAATTAGGAAATTTCAGCGAAGCTCTCGATCGCATTCAAGCAGCGATCGACATCATCGAAAATTTGCGCGGCAAAATTGCCAGCGACGAGTTGCGAATTTCATATTTTGCCACAGTACAGGACTACTACAAATTTTACATCGACCTGTTAATGCAACTGCACAAAACTAATCCTCGATCGGGGTACGATCGCCAAGCATTTGAAATTAGCGAACGTTCCCGCGGCCGCAGCCTCCTCGAACTTTTGCAAGAAGCAAATGCCGACATCCGCCAAGGAATCGCCCCGGAATTATTGCAGCAAGAACGCAATTTACAAGAGCAACTTGATGCCGCAGAAACCAAGCGCCTCGAAATTTTAAACACTCCAAATCCGCCGCGACAACAAATAGCCGAACTCGAAAAACAGCGCCAAAATCTGCTATTTCAATATCAAAATATTCAATCCCAAATTCGCGCCACCAGCCCCCGTTATGCCGCTCTCACCCAACCGCAACCCCTAAACCTCGCGCAAATTCAACAACAGATCCTCGACGACAATACAATATTACTGCAATATGCTTTAGGAGACGATCGCAGCTATCTTTGGACAGTCGCCAAAACAAACATTACCAGTTATGAATTGCCCCCCAGCGCCGACATTGAAAAAGCCGCCCGCAATTTCCGCAATGCTGTCACCAATCCGGTTCACCGAAACATTCCCAATCGCATTGCTAAAGCTAGTAACGAACTCAGTCAAATTATTTTGCAGCCAGCAGCATCAAAACTCGATCGCCAACGCCTGCTAATAGTTGGCGATGGCATTCTCAATTACCTGCCCTTTGCCGCCCTTTCTCTTCCCGAAACATCCGGTGAAACTCGCAATTTGCCTTTAATTTCAAAATACGAAATAGCGCTCTTGCCTTCAGCTTCTACTTTAGGAATTTTAAGACAAAACTACAATGACAGACAACCGCCAACTCGGATTTTAGCAATGCTTGCCGATCCAGTTTTTAGCGCCGACGACGAACGAGTCAAAAACAATGCTAGTGCGGTCGATCGAGCAGCAATAGAATCAGTTAATCTTGGTTTAAGCCTCTCCAGCAGCGACAGTGGCGTACAGTGGCAGCGTTTAAAATTTACCCGTCAAGAAGCCGAAGTTATCATATCATTAGTTGCGCGCAATTCTAGCACCAAAGCATTGGATTTTCAGGCCGATCGCAACGCAGCAACCAGCACCAACTTAAGCCAATATCAAATCATTCATTTTGCCACCCACGGCTTAGCAAATAGCACCAACCCCGAACTATCGGGAATCATTATGTCCTTAGTCGATGAAAACGGCAAACCTGTAAATGGATTCCTGCGACTCACCGATATTTTCAATCTCAAACTAGCAGCAGAATTAGTAGTTTTAAGCGCCTGTCAAACAGGATTGGGTCAAAACATTCAAGGCGAAGGAATTGTGGGATTGACGCGAGGATTCATGTATGCTGGGGCGAAGCGCGTAGTTGTGAGTTTGTGGAATGTAGACGATGAAGGCACCGCTGAATTTATGGCAAAATTCTATCAGGAAATGTTGCAAAAAAAGTTAACGCCAGCAGCAGCTTTAAGAGCAGCACAATTAGCAATGCTGCAACAAGAAAAGTGGCAATCTCCCTATTATTGGGCAGCCTTTACACTTCAGGGCGAATGGCAATAGATCGATCGCCCACCAAAACAATACAACCCAAACCATAATAGATAAGACCGCTTGCCCCAATTAAAAACCATCTCAACATCTGCGTTTATCAGCCTGAAATCTGCGGTTGCAAAAGCAGACTAAAAAGAGGTATAATAATCTCACCTACACTGGCTAACAACCACAAAAATCACCAAAAACATGGATCGCTTGAAACTACAAAATCTACTAGAATCAATTGCTATCGGACAAACTACAGTCAATACAGCCCTAGATAAACTTCAGCATTTTGGTTTTGAACCAGTAGGAGAATTTGCCAAAATCGACCATCACCGGAGTTTAAGAAATGGCTTTCCAGAAGTGATTTGGGGAACCGGAAAAACTCCAGAACAAATCGTGCAGATTATCCAAGCTATGCAGCGAAAAAATCGGGAAATAGACCAGGATATCCCAATTATGGCAACTTTAATCGAACCTGAAGTATTTACACAATTGCAAGCACAGATTCCCGAACTTAAATACTACCAAACAGCACGCATCGGCGCGCTAGTTCCAGAAAATTTGGCACCCAAATACCCAGGGTTAATTACTGTCATCAGCGCCGGAACAGCAGATTTACCAATTGCCGAACAAGCCGCCGTAACCGCCGAATTATCTGGTTTTAGAGTTAACCGTCTTTGGGATGTAGGAGTGGCGGGAATCCATCGCTTGTTGGACAATTTGCAGGTAATTGCCGAAGCAGATGTTTTGATTGTGGTGGCAGGAATGGAAGGGGCTTTACCCAGCGTCGTTGGTGGTTTAGCAGATTGTCCGGTGATTGCAGTGCCTACCAGCGTTGGTTACGGTGCGAGTTTCAACGGGCTGGCGGCGCTGTTAACTATGCTAAATTCTTGTGTATCTGGCATTGGCGTAATGAATATTGATAATGGCTTTGGTGCGGCTATTTTAGCAGGGCAAATCCTCCGCACAGCCCACAAGTTAAAGTTGACAGTTGACAGTTGACAGTAGTCATTAGTCATTAGTCAGAATTCAGCATTCATTCGATCTAAAAAAGCGGCCCTGCTTGTCGCAGAACCGCATCACAGAGGATCGAAAATCAAAAATCAATCAAAAATTAACGCACTTCACCGGCAACAGAAGGCGATTCCATTGGCTTCATTAGGTACAGCTTCAACAATTGCCAGCCATTCGACAGATACAAGGGCAATTTCTGGAACAATTGCAAGAATTTCGGAGTATTAGACTCAACAATTGCTGTCAGTTGCACGTTGTTTTTCACGCAAACATCCAGCCGTTCGTAGAACTCTGGATTGTTCACATCTAACATCACTGGGAATACGCGGCCCGCTGTTTCGTTGGTCTTTTCAATCACTTCAATGTCGTATTCGCGAGCATCGAGTCCGAGCGATCGATAAAAACCAGCACGCTGGATATCATTGAGATACATCGTTGCAAATACCGACAGCAAGAAGAAACGGCACCACAGTCTCGCCTTCCAATCGTTCAACATTTGAGGCTGAGCTCTCATCACCGCATCGAAGAAATCGCCGTGGCGGTTCTCATCCTGGCACCAATTTTCAAAGAATCGGAAAATCGGATAAATTCTATCTTCAGGATGCGCTTCCAAGTGGCGGTAAATCGTGATGTAGCGCCAATAACCGATTTTTTCCGACAAGTAGGTGGCGTAGAAAATAAATTTCGGTTTAAAGAAAGTGTAGCTGCGGCTCTTGGTCAAGAAACCCAAATCCAGCGACAAATTAAAGTCCGACAGCGCTTTGTTCAGGAAACCCGCGTGCCGCGCTTCGTCCCGCGACATTAGCGTGAAACACTCAGCCAGCAGCGGATTGGTGTCCTTCAGCCTGCGTCCCAATTCTTTGTAGAGCAAGAATCCAGAAAACTCAGCCGTACAGGAACGTTCCAGAAACTCGACGAACAACTTGCGCTTTTCGCCGTCGATGTGTTCCCAAGATTGCTCGAATTCAGCATCCCGCACGAAGTGGTTGCGGTTGTAGTCAACGCGGAATTCTTCGAGAATTGCTCGAAGTTCGGCTTCGTTGACCGACAGGTCCATTTTCGCCATCTCGTCGAAATCTGTCGTATAAAATCTCGGAGTGAGGATGGTTTCTTTGGCTGGGGTTTTCACTCCAGGCCGCAGTTCTTCAAAAGTGGGTTTTTTGAGGGAATCTACCATATGTTTATTGAATTTTTGCTTTTTGACATACCTCCTCGTCCTAAAGTCCGAGGATTCCTTGACGCTTCAGGTGCAACTTGCTACCTGTGATGATAGTCTTACAGTCGCTCCACGTCAGCGTTGAGAGTCAGGCGATGCCCATCCAAGACTGAGAGTATGGTATCAGAAAGCGGTGCTGGAAGCAGGGGGTTTTCGACCCTATTTTCTGATAACCCTGAGTTTCAGGTGTCGGGTACTGCGGGCGATCGATCGCTCTTGACTGTTCGGACTCTGCTGTTTGCCCTCGCAGCGTGGCATTCAGATCGAGCTGCTGTATTTTCCACGCCCTTCAGTTTACCAACCTCTGAACCGTGAATATATATTACTAGCGTTAAGAATTGCTACACAGAATTACTCAGGGGTGTGCCAGAGTGGGAGAGGGGGGAGGGGGAGAGTGGGAGAAATGGAGAATTCCCAATTCCCAATTCCCAATTCCCAACTGTCAACTGTCAACTTTTCCTTCTTCCTTCTTCCTTCTTCCTTCTTCCTTCAACTGTCAACTGTCAAAAGATATCCTGAGGTCAAACCGTTCAAACATCAAATAGAAAGTACAAAATGTATAGAGTAACTCCAATACATGGAATAACCAAGCAGGACGGGCATAAAATGAGCAATTTGGGTGTTAGTTACCTTTTATGGGCGGCTTGTTTTTTTGGCCCCTTCGGACTCCACCGCCTTTATAACGGAAAAATAGGCACGGGTTTGCTGTGGCTGTTTACTTTTGGTTTGTGCGGGTTCGGGCAACTGTTGGATTTGCTGTTGCTGCCGAACATGGTGGAGGAACACAACGCTAACCTGAGGAGCAAACTCGGGGTATCTCCGGCGGGCGTACCCCTGTATCCGATCGGCGGGGCGATTTCTGCGCCTTACATCAAGCAAACTCCCGAACAGTTGGGGGTGAAACTTTTGAAGGCAGCTTATACCAAGAACGGCAGATTATCCGTCACTCAGGGGGTGATGGCAACGGGCGCTAGCTTTGCAGAAGTGGAAGAGGCTTTTACAGCAATGCTCAAAACCGGTTATGTCAGCATCGAGAACGACCCCGTAACCGGCGTTGTCATGTATCATTTTCACGAACTATCTTAGATTGGGGGAGGCTGGCAGGAGGCAATCGGTGCAGGAAGTTCGATCGCGGGCTGCTGAAAATTGATGCCCGAGGGCGATCGAGAAATTTTGAAATGGGTTATGGCGGTCGATCGAGCAAGCCGTGCGAGCAAAATCGGTTAGAATATTTGTTTGTCACAAAACGCGGAAACAATTTTACTGTCATGGCAGCCCCTAAGAAGAAAACCTCTAAATCTAAAAAGAATATGCGCAAAGCCACCTGGAAGCGCCAAGCAGCGACGGCAGCTCAAAAAGCCCTGTCCCTGGGCAAATCAGTTTTGACTGGACGTTCCAACAGTTTTGTGTATCCGGGCAATGAAGAAGAAGAAGAAGAATAGCGGGATTTAAAGTTAGAAATTGGCATTCCCGATCTTTTGCTTAATACTCATGCACTCGATCGCCCCAGCTTCGGACGATCGATTGATGGTCTTGAGAGGCCGACACTGACAGCCCGCCTCTCAAGCATTTATCGATCGCTGCACCCAACATAAATTACTAGATTTTTGCCTCGGGCATAACCAGCATCGCATCGCCAAAAGAATAGAAGCGGTACTGCAATTCCATCGCCTCGCGATACAGTTCTAACATCCGCAGCCGCCCGATCGCAGCACTTACCAACATCAGCAAAGTAGAGCGCGGCAAGTGAAAATTGGTAATCATTCCGTCTACTACCCGCCACTTGTAGCCCGGATAAATAAACAGATTTGTCTGCCCGCAAAAAGGCTGCAAGGGAAAATCGCCCGCATCCGCCTGGGCCATCGCCGCCGCTCCTTCTAAAGCCCGGATGGCAGTGGAACCCACGGCAATTACCCGCCCGCCTCTAGCTTTGGTTTCGCGGATTTTTTCGACGGTGGCCTCGGTTACTTCCATCCATTCCCCGTGCATTTTGTGAGTTGTCACGTCTGCCACCTCTACCGGGCGAAACGTCCCTACCCCGACGTGCAGGGTGATAAAAGTTGTTTCAATTCCCTGCTGGTGCAAGCGTTCAAATAACTCTTCAGTGAAGTGCAAGCCGGCCGTGGGAGCTGCAATCGCCCCCAGTTTTTCGGCGTAAATTGTCTGGTATTGTTCCGGCTCAGCTTGGGATTCGCCGATGTAGGGCGGCAGGGGTACGTGTCCGTAGGCTTCCAAGAGTGGCAGTAGGGACATCTGGGGAGGCAAGTCAAACTCGAGCAGCCGTCCCCCCGTTGCCTCATCTCTGGCTACAACCGTGGCAGCCAGCCGATCGAGTATGCTGCCATCGGGCGCGCAGCAACAAGAAGCTGGGGGTTCGCCGCAATCGGGTTCGATCGGCTCAAACTCTATTTTCGCGCCCAATTTCAAGCGTTTTCCTGGTTTAACCAAAGCCAGCCAGCAGTTGTGCTGCTGTTCTTCCATCAACAAGATCTCCACAGCCGGGCCGTTGGGCTTGCGGCCTTTGAGCCTTGCCGGGATGACGCGGGTGTTGTTCATTACCAACAAGTCTCCCGGTAACAGCAAATCGGCCAAATCTCGGAAGATCCGGTGTTGGTGGCTGTTGGGAGAGTCTACAACCAGCAAGCGAGAACTGTCTCTCGGTACTGCAGGATTTTGGGCAATGCACGCGGGAGGAAGTTCGTAATTGTAGCTGTCCAAAGACAAGTCAAGTTCTTCTGTCATCGGGTCAATTCCTGTGAAATTAAATTTTTAAGACTGGGATGTCAAATACTGCCATCTGAGAGTTTGGGATCGTTTAGTATACCCAGAGTATCCACCTCGGACTGGGGTATCTCCAGGAAAAGAAAACACGCCTTCAGGCTTCGCATTTTAGTTAAATAGGTAACAAATTGGGTAAAACCCCCCATCCAAAGTCGGGTGCTTTTCCCCTTGTAGGCGCAGGTAGTGCCCGCGAATATAGAGGTATAGCGTCTGCTTTGGTGGAAAGATAGTTATGGAATACCTCTACTACATCGCAAATACTAGCCTCACTCTGAGAGTCGTGGATTACCTGCGCTCGGCTAGTCATCTTCCTTTGCAATTTATCACTGTGATCCACCAAATTGACGGTTGGGTGGTCAAGGTGAAAATGAGTCAATACTTGACTCCTAAGATGCACGGAGATTTTCGAGCTTTTATGAACGAGCTCGGGATTCCTTACGATGCTGAGATTCGGTTGCAAATGGCACTTTGGAGTTTGGAAACGGGACAGTCGCCGTTAAGCGTGATGCGCCGCTACCAGGTGGCTGTGGTTTGTCACGGAATTCCCGATCGCAAGGAAATTGAAGCGTTTCGCCAGCAATTTGTCAAGGGCTTGGGTTATTGCCCGGAAACTTTGGCTTAGGCTAATTAACAATGAAAAATTATTTAATTAGCCTTGATTGGCGGCGGGGCGCTGCGATTTTTCACTTGATGTTTCTAACTGGTAAAAGCCGATCGAATGTATTCTTGCAGGGCGAGACAGTACCTGACTGCAAGTGCTGGTTGAGAGTTGACTGCGGTTGATGGCAATTTTGACTGAGTTTTCAACCGCAATGGTTCGCACCTGACGAGGGCAACATCAAACCGACATGGATGATTTGCTAAATCCGGGCGATTGCTTAAAAATATTTCGGCTGTTTGCCAAAGTTTTGTTTGTTTGGCTATAGTAACAGCTAACTTTCCGCCTGCATCCCAATTGCCCCGACTGCGAGTTTTGACCTCTACAAATGCGAGTGTTGGCAGTGGGACACGGGAACTTAATAATTGAGAATTTGCTGGGGAATTTTCTTTACCTCCTGTGATTTCGCTTGCTGCATCTGTGCCGAGGGCGATGATGTCAATTTCTCCCCAGCGGCAGTGCCACTGCCGGTGCAGGATTTCCCAACCTTGTTGCTGCAACCACTCGGCGACTAAGTTTTCTCCTAAAGTGCCGATGTCCCGCGTATTGGGGGATGTGGGGGAATTGCAGCCAGCATCGAACTGTGCGCGATCGCGCTTTCTGGTAGAATTCAATTTTGAACTTTCACGGCTTGGCATTAGCTCTAATATGATGAATTCTCGAATTCGCAAACATATTTTTACTTGGTCGATCGCTCTTGTTTTTATTGTAGCAGTTGCTGCCGGGGCGATCGGGATTTATCCCTCGCCTGCTCGGGCTCTTGATTATAACAAAGAAGCTTTAGTCGGTGTAGATTTTTCCGGGCGGGTGCTTACTGGCGACAGTTTTACTAAGGCTAATCTCCGCAGCAGTAATTTTACCGATGCAGATTTGCGGGGCGTGAGTTTTTTTGCCGCCAATATGGAAGAAGTCAATTTGTCTGGGGCTAATCTGGGCGGTGCTACTTTGGATTTGGCCCGTTTGGTGAGAGCTAATTTAACGAATGCCGTGCTTGAGGGGGCTTTTGCTTACAATACTAAGTTTGAAGGTGCTGTAATTGACGGTGCTGATTTTACCGACGTGCTGCTGCGAGATGATATGCAGGAAAAACTTTGCAAGGTGGCAAAAGGTACTAATCCGGTAACTGGCAGAAATACTCGCGATACGCTGTTTTGCGATTATTAAAAACAAATTAGACCTCCCAGCACTCGATCGCGATCGGTGGGGGAGGGCGTACTATTTGGACATGAAATTTGCAAGTTTGAAGCATAATTTTTCGCCCAAATAGTACGCTCTTACATCGGATATAAAAGCTTGAGATTCTTTTTACCAGATGTCTGATAGGCAACAGGGCGATCGCTACACTGTTGCTGGCGCGTCAGGTGCTAATATTTCAGTTTTTATTTCTGTTGTTTTTGCGTGAAAGTTTTCTGCTTTGCGAACGCTAAAACTGCCGTACAAAATTGTGATTTCAAAGATGTCTGTATGAATTAAAGCGGCTTTGCGGTGCGCGTCTTCACCCAAATGAATGCCAATTAAATCGGCTTCTAAATCGTCTACATCTTCAGGATGGAAAACTTCCCAACGGATGTTTCGGCAGTCGTGAAATACTATGGTATAAGGCGAGCGATCGCCCGCAGGATCGTAAATACATTCAAATGAAATTTCATTGCCCCACAAAGAGACATTGACCTTTGTCACCAGGGATGTGAGTCCACCTAAATTAAGCAATTCGGAATCATCCGGCATATTAATTCCTCATTATTACAAAACTGCTTGCGGTTGGGATACCAAAACCTCTGTTGCTAAATCGGCTTTTTCAAAATTTACTTGTTCTTCCTTATGAATGCTGAAACTGCCGTACAAAATTGAAATTTCAAAAATGTCTGTGGTAATCACAGCAGGCTTGCGGTGTTCCGGTTCGCCCAAAGAAATGCCGAAAAATTCGGCTTCAATTTCGCCGACTTCTTCTTCATCGTGTACAGTCCACCCGATCTCGCGACAGTCTTTGAATGACAGCACGTAAGGCAATCTTTCTTCAGGATTGTAGACGCATTCGATCGCTACTTCGTTTCCCCAGGCAGATACTTTAACATTGGTAATTAAAGATGTCAAACCACCCAATCCTAGCAAATTATAGTCATCCTTCCAATCGCTCATTTAATTTTTCTCCTGTATATCGAATCTGATGGCTGCGATCGAATATCGCTAAAAACCCGGTTTCTCAACTCAGGTGCGATCGAGACTGTCTTTTTCCCATGCAAATTATTTAGGGGGTTGAGAAGGTGCGGGACTGACTATCAGCAATTGATCGCCGGATTGACTTTGTTGGACGGCAATTACTGGCGGGCGTGCTTTCGGGTCTTTTTGTTGTTCTTGAGTTAAAGCGGGAAACAGATAAATCCAGCTACCCCTATTTAAAAGTAGCCGCCAAACTCTCGGTTGTTTGGGGTTATTTGTATCAGTATAATCTCTTTTGCTCAAATCTTCAAATAGACCCGTATCGCCGATCGCCCTAAATCCTTTGAGGGGTACTCGATCTGTTGGATCGTCGAGTTTTCAGCCTAAAGCAATGTTGTCTTGTTTGGCGATTAAGGCAACGGCGGGTAAAGACGAATTTTCCCCGGCATCGCGTCGGGCATCGGCAATACCTTGGTGGTAAGCTGACCAAAACAAAACGAGCAATAGCCAACCGACGATGATAATTTCGTCCACGAGCGATCGCAGCAATCTTATCGAGTTAAATCGATTGATATTAAATCGCTGCCAAGATTTGAGAAAGCAGTGTTTCCCAATAATGCGGTGGTTTATCGAACTAATGGGGGGCAGTTTATTCGGGGCGAACTCCCCCCAGCTACAAGGACTCAAGCGCAATGGAACGGTATTCCCATCAGTGCTTTTCGTCTGATAGATGCTGTTAAAGGTCAAGCTGAGGTGAAATTGGGGCCGCCTGCGGTGAATCGGGGGCAATTGCGGGGGATTTTGGGAGTTGCAAAAGACAGGCAATTTGTGGTTGATGAAATGCAATTCGATCTGCAGAAAAAGACGATGACTATTTTAGTAACTCCGTATTGATTCTGTCGGGGTTTAAACCTTTGCATCATCGCAAAAGTCCGTCGGGGGTTTAAACCCCCGCCTCATAGCGAAAGTCGGTTAAAAACCGACTGGCGAACCTCGGTTAAGTTATTGGTAATAGCAGTCCTCTTCAGAGGACTTTCGCTATGAGGCAGGGAATTAATTCCCTGCCGGACTGTGGCAACAGATGCAAGATATTCAGTCGCAATAAACTTATTCTCAAAGCCCGATCGCTCCCACCTCGTTTATACTACAATGAAAATCCATACAATATTTACCAAAGCCGATGGAAACTCTTAATATCAAAGCAGAAGCCCGCAGCTTAATTGATAAGTTGCCTGACAACATTACCTGGTCTGACTTGATAGCTGCAATTTATGTCATGCAAACTATGAAATCTGAACCGATCCGAGTGAAAGGCATCAAGCAGGGCAAGACTGTCAAGCTGTTAGATGAGATAAATATTCCTGACGGATCTGAAATTACCATTGAGGTTCGCGAGTTGCCACAAATCAGTGGGGAAGAAAAGCTAAAAAGAATCAAAGATTTTTTAGCGTCTTTGTCAGAGGAAGATAAAGAGCAATGGAGAAAAATCGGAGAATTTCTGGAGAACGATCGCACAACCAATATAAAATCATCGTTGTTGCCTAAAAAACAGCGCCGTCCCCCGCTGTTTGGGAGCGATCGCGAGGTGATTACCATAGGTGATAACTTTGACGAACCGTTAGAAGATTTTCAGGATTATATGTAATGAGACTTCTGTTAGATACTCATACCTTAATTTGGTTTTTTGCAGGCGATTCTCAACTTAGCAGCATTGCGCGGATTCTCATTGAGGATGAAGATAATAATAAACTGGTCAGTGTAGCAAGTATCTGGGAAATGGCAATTAAGAACAGTAAAGGTAGTCTGACTTTTGATTTGCCTTTTCAAGCATATATTGACCAAAAGCTTAGTTTGGAAGACTTTAATCTTCTGAATATCGATTTAGACCATCTCAATGCGATCGTGACGATGCCTTTTCATCATAAAGATCCGTTCGATCGCTTGCTTATCGCACAAGCAATGGTGGAAAGGATACCTATATTGAGTAAAGATTCTGCGTTTGATGCCTATTCTATTAATCGAATTTGGTGAATTCTAAAAAAGATGAAACGAATTATCAGCAGTGTTTTGGCTTTGAGTGCGTGTCTGACTCCTTTGACTTTAGGGGCGATCGTACAACCCAGTTGGGCGCAAAGTCAAAATTCACAAAGTCAAGAAGTAGAGAGACTCGTACAGCAAGCAAAGCAACAGGAACAGCAAGGAAAACACAAACAGGCAATCGAAACATGGCAGCAGGTTTTAGCGATTGCACGACAATTGAAAGATAGACAACGTGAAGCTCTAGCACTCAATGATATTGGTTTTAACTATAACAATATTGGACAACCGCAAGAAGCATTAAAATACTATAACCAAGCTTTACCAATTTGGCGGGAAGTGGGCGATCTCAACGCGAAAGCTATTACTTTGAATTATATTGGTGAAGTGTACAACGACATTGGACAACCCCAAGAAGCCTTGAAATACTTTAAGCAAGCTTTCGCAATTCTGTGGGCAGTAAACTCTCAGGGGATTGAAGCTCGTACTTTGACTAATATTGGCACAGTGTATAAGAATATCTCCCAACCGCAAGAAGCATTAAAATACTATAACCAAGCTTTACCAATTTGGCAGCGAGTAGGCGATCGCAACGGGGAAGCTACTACTTTGAGTAATATTGGTGGAGTGTACCGCAGCATTGGACAACCGCAAGAAGCATTAAAATACTATAACCAAGCTTTACCAATTTGGCGGGCTGTTGGCGATCGGGCGGCGGAAGCTACTACTTTGAATAACATTGGTTTAGTGTACCACAGCATTGGACAACCGCAAGAAGCATTGAAATACTATAAACAAGTTTTACCAGTTAGCCGGGAAGTAAGCGATCGCAGGGGGGAAGCTACTACTTTGAATAATATTGGTGGAGTGTACAGCAGCATTGGACAACCGCAAGAAGCATTGAAATACTATAACCAAGCTTTACCAATTTGGCAGGAAGTGGGCAATCGCAACGGAGAAGCTAGTACTTTGAATAATATCGGTAATGTCTACCTAATAATTTCTCAACCACAAGAAGCATTGAAATACTTTAACCAAGCTTTACCAATTAGCCGGGAAGTGGGCGATCGCGCAGGAGAAGCTACTACTTTGAGTAATATTGGCGCAGTGTACCACAGCATTGGACAACCGCAAGAAGCATTGAAATACTATAACCAAGCTTTACCAATTAGGCGAGAAGTGGGCGATCGCACGGGAGAAGCTACTACTTTGAATAATATTGGTGCAGTGTACAACAGCATTGGACAACCACAAGAGGCATTGAAATACTATAACCAAGCTTTGCCAATTATGCGGGAAGTGGGCGATCGCACGGGAGAAGCTACTACTTTGAATAATATTGGTGCAGTGTACAACAGCATTTCCCAACCACAAGAGGCATTGAAATACTATAACCAAGCTTTGCCAATTATGCGGGAAGTGGGCAATCGCTCTGAGGAAGCTCGGACTTTGAATAATATCGGTAATGTCTACCTAATAATTTCTCAACCCCAAGAAGCATTGAAATACTATAACCAAGCTTTACCAATTCTGCGACAAGTGGGCGATCGTGCGATGGAAGCTACTACTTTGACTAATATTGGTCAAGTGTACAACAGCATCTCCCAACCACAAGAAGCATTGAAATACTTGAATCAAGCTTTACCAATTAAGCGGGAAGTGGGCGATCGCGCAGGAGAAGCTGCTACTTTGAATAATATTGGTGCAGCCTACAACAGCACTTCCCAACCGCAAGAAGCATTGAAATACTTTAACCAAACTTTACCAATTGTGCGGGAAGTGGGCGATCGCGCGATAGAAGCTGTTGCTTTGAATAACATTGGTGGAGTGTACAGCAGCATTGGACAACCCCAAGAAGCATTGAAATACTATAACCAAGCTTTACCAATTCTGCGACAAGTGGGCGATCGCGCAGGTGTTGCTACTACTTTGAGTAATATTGGTAAAGTCTACCGAGATACGAAGCAACCAACTCAAGCCATCACCAATTGGGAACAATCCCTCAATATTACCCTAGAAATACGGAGTGGTTTACAGCGAGAAAATCGCCAAAAGTTTTTAGAAGGTGAAAGAGGAAGCGCAGTTGCACTTGTTGATATCCTCATCGATCAAAACCAAGCCGATCGCGCTTTCCAATGGATCAACCTCGCCACCACCGCCGATCTTGCCGACTACACCCGCTTAATTGATGCCAAAGTCGCCAACCCCGAAGCACAAAAAGCCATAGACGAATGGAATCAAAAAAACCAACAACTCCAATCGATCCGCCACCAACTCGAAGACAACTTCTCAGAAAATCTCTCCCGACAAATGCGCGAATTAGAAGCAGAAGTCAACCGCCAAGCCGAACAAATTTCCCGCAGTTTTCCCGAAGTCGCCGAACTCTTTGAAACCACACCCAAAGACATCGCCCAACTGAAAGCAAGCATCGCGCCCGGAACAGTTGTCATTCAACCCGTCTTGCTGACAAATATCGAAAATGTCCCCGATACGATCGCCCTATTTGTCTTGACAAAAGACAGTTTAAGTGTTAAAAAAATCCCCATAAATCCCGAAGAATTCGACCAACTCCTCACTCAATACCGCAAAGAAGTGCAAGATATTGGTGAAACTAGCTTCACCGTGACGGGTAGCAAACTCTACGAAATCTTGATTCGTCCCGTAGCAGACCAAATAAAAGCTATTTCCCCCAAACAATTGAGCATCATCGCTACGGGAAAACTGCGCTACATCCCCTTTGAAACGCTGTATGACAAACAAACAGGTGAATTCCTCATCCAGAAATATCCCGTCAACTATCTCACCCGCATTTCCACCAGGACACTTCCAGATTCAACTTTAAAAAGCGCAGTCTTAGCCTTAGGAAATCCCGTCAATCGTCCGCCCCAAAATCTACCCGGTTCCGAAGCAGAAGTGAGAACTATCGCTCAATTATTGTCAGGAAGTTCCGCTTATATTGGCAGCGACGCTACCCTCGATCGATTCAAAACCCAAGCGCCGCGCTTTCCCTTTTTGCACCTCGCAACTCACGGCTGTTTCCAATTGGGAGGCTGTAAAAGTTTGGGCATGGAGGAAAACACGCTGCTGTTTGCTGACACTCAATTCAATATTCGCGATGCTGCCTTATTGGGATTGCAAAATACCAGACTCATCACTTTAAGCGCTTGTGAAACTGCCATAGAAGTGAATTCCAACGGTGAAGAAATATCGGGAATGGCTTATATATTCGAGCGTGCGGGCGCGCAAGCCGTGATGGCGAGTTTGTGGAGTGTTGATGATGCAGCTACTAAAGATTTGATGGTGCAATTTTATCAGAGTATTAATAAGGGAATGAGTAAAAATGAAGCTTTGCGGCAAGCTAAATTGAGTCAAATTAGCCGACATCCTTTTTATTGGTCGCCGTTTATTTTAATTGGCGATGCGCGGTAAAGCCTATCGATCT
This sequence comes from Oscillatoriaceae cyanobacterium Prado104, assembly GCA_025454405.1. Taxonomy (GTDB): domain Bacteria; phylum Cyanobacteriota; class Cyanobacteriia; order Cyanobacteriales; family Microcoleaceae; genus Microcoleus. The sequence goes on from JALOON010000023.1 coordinate 110,142, forward strand.
TGGGTGGAAGCTGGTAAAGAATGCGCAAAGACAGCAGCTTGAGTTCGATCGCGTAGCTTCAGACGGCTGAGAATATTGGAGACGTGATTTTTAACCGTTTTTTCAGAAATACAGAGCATCTCTGCAATTTCACGATTGCTAGCTCCGATCGCGATCAAACTCAAAACCTCTTGTTCGCGAGAAGTTAGCTCTTCGACAGGGTTCTTATCTCGAACTAGACCCGATCTAATCCCGAGTGAAGAATTTGAGCGCTGGGGAAATATTTTGTCAAATAATCCCGGACTAAATTGGGTATAGCCGCGATGGGCCGATCGAATGGCTTGAGCTAATTCTTCTGATGGCGTATCTTTCAAAAGATAACCCACTGCGCCAATTTGCATTAATTTTTCAATATATTGTTCGTCATCAAAGGTCGTGAGAATTAAAACCTTCACCTTTGGAAAGCGCTCGCAAATGATTGGTGTTGCAGTTAAGGCATCCATAATTGGCATTCGGATATCCATCAGAACTAGATCGGGTAAATATTGAGCAACTTGCTCGATCGCCTGTTGCCCATTTTCAGCTTCACCAACAATCTGTAAGTCAGGCTGCGCTTCCAACAGTCGCCGCAATCCTTGTCGAACGATCGTTTGATCTTCCACAATCAAGACACGAATCAAATGGAAACCTCCAACAAAGGGATACGAACAATGATGCAGCAACCGGATTGAAGCTCGAATTCAAGGGTTCCAGAAAGGCTTTCAACCCTCTCCCGCATCCCTTGCAGCCCAAAACCCGATCGGGTTTGCTGCGGATTGAATCCAATCCCATTATCCATCACTTCGAGCAATATCTGAGGGATTTCGCCATCACTGGTTTGAAGTGTCAGGTGAATTGTGACGCCATCGGCTTGACTGTGTTTTTGAATGTTGGTGAGGGCTTCTTCCAGAATCCGATAGAGGACAACTTGATAACGCCCCGGTAATGTCAGGTTCCGATCCAGATTAACCACTGGACGAATACCAGTTACCTGCATAAATTGTTGGACTAAATCGGCGATCGCTTGAGGGAGAGATTTGCCTTGCATCGGGTCAGTTCGCAGCATCCAGACTGCCTGTCGGAGTTCTCGTCGCGCTTCTTTTCCCAATCGTTGACTCTCCTCTAGAAACGATCGCGCATCATTTTCACCATCATTTTCACCATCATTTGCGCCATCAAGAGACATCGTTGTATTTTCCAGCATGACACTTTGTGCCGTCAGTAGATGTCCTAAGGAATCATGAATTTCGCGAGCAATGCGAGTGCGTTCTTGGAGGGTCGCTTGGTCTTCGATTTGTAAGGAATATTGATAAAGCTGTTGGTGGGCAATTGCGAGTTTTTTACGTCCTTGACGTTCGTTTACCAATGAATCCACCAAGAGCAACATAAAGAGAAGGATCAATCCAGAAGAGAGAAAAGTGTCAAGTAGAAGGGGGAATACTGTACGTTTTGACAAGATAATGAATTGGCTCACTTGAGCCGCAGAAAGATTTAATGTCCACTGTATGCCCCCATCACCCAGAACAACCAATCCAGGAATCATACTGAGCAAGTCTTTAATCGTTTTAGATTGAAAAGTAGTCACCCAGAACAGAAACAGAGCAAGCAAGGTTGTCACCACATAACTCAGCCAGACTAAACTCGCAATCATCCATCGTCCGCGTCGTTCAAAAATCAAACAGCCTCGCATCACAAGGATAGTTACCAAGGGTAGTAATTCACCTACATTAATATATCCAATTGCCCCGATCGTTAAAAAGGAGAAACTTATATAACAGAATTTACTCAAGCGATCGGTTGGCAATCTGAAACCTAACAGCCCAAAAACAGTTAGCAACCCAATAAATCCTAGGACTTGCATGGGGTAAGATGGATTCCTTTCCGGAAAGCCTAATTCCCTTAAGGAAATCGGTTGCCCCCAAAGCGGCATTTCGATAAGCTCAGGACTGAGCAACTTAAATACAGTCATTCCCAATAAAATCCACTCCAATCTCAAGAGGAGCCGAAAGGGGTGTGGCTTGAAAGATAATGCAAATGTAGGGATTTTCATAGAGCAATTATGTGGATCGAAACTATATAGCCTTTCTCAGGTAGGTGAGGTACAAAGAAACACTCGAAAATCATGAAATTTCAAGAATAGCGATTATAACATATCGGAAGATGTACTACTTATCAATGGATAATTGTCAATTGATAATTAACAATTATTTAATTCGATCGAATACCTCTTCTTTTAAAAAAAGCCAACCCAATTAGATGCTTCAATTCTCTTCTTTCAAGGAGAGGTAAATTATCAATTGTCCATTATTAATTATCAATTGTTGAATCGGGGAATGTCCTTGTTTTTGTGCTTCTAGTAATTACTCCCCGCCGCGGAAAGACGGGGATTGTTAACATCATTGTTTGGGCTTCCTCTTTCTGTGACTCGGCTTACTTGAAGGAGTTTCCTCTAGCCTGTACCTCGCCTCACTGAGAAAGCTTAATCTTATTCGATTCTCAAAGCCGCATCGCCAGTCGGTAAATCGTCGGGACGGCGAATCCCAGGTATCCCAATTGTAAAGACTGCATTGCGCACCGATGCAACAGTAGCATTTTGCACGGTAAGACCAGATCCGGCCAAATTAATTACAGTATTGTTTCCCGATTGAATGAATTCAATGTCGGCTAAATTTCCTGTTAGGGCAATGCGATCGCCCTCTTGAGGTCGAAAATCAACTATTATCTGATTCGTCGGAAGTAGCAGAATAAAAGGCAAAGTAGCAGGATCGACTCCGATCGAAACAAAAGTATCCGCACCGCTACCTCCAGTCAAGGTATTGATGCCAGAATCTCCGAGCAAAATATCGTTACCTTCGCCACCATTTAAGACATCATCGCCGACACCGCCGCGCAAAAAGTCATTACCGACATCGCCATTTAAAGTATCGTTGCCGAAATTTCCACTCAGAATATCGTTGCCTGCACCGCCACTAATTAAGTCGCTACCTTTGCCACCTCTGAGATAGTCGTCGCCGCCTTCTCCGGTTATCGTATCGTTGCCTGTATCGCCATTAATTGCATCATTAGTTGGCGAACCGATGATTCGATCGTTTCCTGCCCCGCCCCGCACGCCGCCGGGATTTTGCTGGGAATCTTGAGACGTTACTTGATAGTTATCGCCACCATCAGACAATCTGAGCGATCGCAATGGTAGATCGAGAAGGTTGGTAGTATTGATGGCATTGTTGAGGAAATTAACATCTGTAATTATCCTAGAAGCCCGACTCGGAACAATGCCACTAATGACTTTGGCACTGGAAATGCGATCGCCCTGCTGCACTCGATCGACCGTATCAAAACCTTGAGTTACGTAGCCAAAAACTGCATAACTCCCATCTAAAAACGGCCAGTCACCTAAACTAAAATAAAACTGCGAAGAAGCCGTATTTAAAGCAGTAGCCCGAGCCATTGCCACGGCCCCGCGAGTGTGCCGTAACTGCGGTCTTTCGGGGACTAATTTATTGTATACCGGTTGCGCTGCTACTAGCGGTTTGATTTCCAAAGGAATCGATCGTGTTTGATTAGTATCCGGGTCAACAAAACCGCCGACTTCTAATCGATCGGCTGGAATTGAAGTATCTCTGCTGCGCGGATTTCCCCCTTGGACTACAAAGGGCTCTGGCTGGCGGACGACTCGGTGAAACATCGTCCCGTCGTAAATTCCGCGTTCGACTAAATCGACAAAATTTCCAGCAGTAATCGGGGCATTCGTACCGTCAACTTCGATGGTAACTGGTTGACCGTTTATGATTTGGATAACTGTGGCTTTGCCTTGTAATGGCAGCGGAGGCGGAACGATGCTGTTTTCGATCGTAACTGTTGGACTGTCTGTGTCAGAACTCGGATTAAATGGATCGTTCATGGTAAATAGCAAAGTCTTAGAACCTTGAGTCTTGTGATGTGATGAGAAAAAATTTTTGCAGCAAATTGAGCGCGATCTAACAATTTAATAGGGTCAGTGTTCCAATTTTTGAGGGCAGAGGCGATTCACATTACCGTAGTAGACCATTGGCAGGCGACTGGTTACAACAGCGCAGAGATCGCGTTGTGCGGTGGCTTGCATGGCTTCTTGAGAAGGAGTAGTTTGAGCACCTAACAATCCCGCTAAAATATCTGTTCGCTGTTCGACGCGAATGAGTTGGAAATTTTTGCCGACTTGGGCGCGGTTTGCCAGATCTGCGATCGCATCTTTCTGATTTTTCGTACCGTCAATTAATTTAAATTGCTGGGCGGTTTTATTATCAAACAACAGCGCACCCATCTTGTCTCGAATCAGTTTTGGATCGATCTTACGCGCTTGTGCTACTCGATCTACGAAGTTGTTGTATTCTGCGATCGTTCCTTGGCGCAACACCCTCAATTCCTCTTCCGTGGGTTTGCGAAATGGATTGCCAATATCTTTGCTGCGCCCTGCCGAGATGATGGTTTGTTGAATGCCGTTGCGCGTGGTGATGCCGCCGCCGAGAATGCCATTATCGATCGCAGTGGGAGTGTCATAATAAATCAACTGTGCGCCGACGACACCAATGCTACCGATTAAACTGCCCGGTGCCGCATAGACGACATCAGCACCAACCATTGACATTACACCGCCGGATGCTGATAATCCATCGATATAAGCCACCACAGGCTTTTTCGTCGTTTCGCGGTAGCGTTTTAAGGCTTCAAAAACCGCGTTTGAGCCAACGATCGTGCCGCCCGGTGTGGACAATCGTAAAAAGACTCCTTTAATCTTGTCATCTTTGCTGGCGCGTTCTAATAATCGTTCAATTTCATAGCCATAGGCGATCGTTCCAGGAAAACCAAATGCGTCAGAGGAAGAATTGAGAATGGGGCCGTTAATTTGAATTTCTAAGAGTCGGTTTTGGCTATCTTTTTCGCCGGAGATAAATTTATAAGTGAGTTCTGTCTCGCTTTGAATGCCGCCTGTTTGCCGTCCACAAGATAAGAAGGAAAGACCGATTAGCAATCCAACCACTCCCGCAAGCGTATATTTCAAAAAGGGTTTCATACCGTGTTGCTCCTTCAATTAAAGAATGGCGATAGTCGAGTATTTCAATACATCAACCGTAGCTTTAAGTTATCGATCGCGCATGAGGCTACAGACTCATTCTGCAGACCTTCTAGGTCTTAAGACCTATATAAATTTTCTAGGTCTTAAGACCTAGAAGCAGGCAAAGTTAATTAATATTTCTGGCGTTTTTACACCATTACTCCCTTCCCGCTAAAAGACTATGTACTTCTTTCTTCTTCTTCTCTTCGCGTCCTTTGCGTCTTCGCGGTTCGTTCAATACAAATTCTTCAGGTGGGAAGGGAGTAATTATCGTTTTTTTAGGGTGCATTCATACTCACATCTTGCACCAATGTCAATTGGGGGTTGTTCGTGGGGTTAGGGCGGGTTTATTTAACTTGTCTGCTGCGTTTAAAGCTGTTGGCGAACCCTTTCAAGGTGGTAATCGAATATGCTTCACTCGTTATTCGATTACCACCTTGAACCCTACAGGCTTATTGGAAATGATGCAATATCACCCCCTAGCCCCCCTTAAGAAGGCAGGGCTGTTTCATTCTCCGGAAAACGAGGTTTCTGTAGGGGTAGTGCCCCCGTGCCTACCCCCCCCCAACCGACCATTTGCCGTCATTTCATGCATTGGGGCAGCCACGGGGGGCATTTTGACCTCCAAGTCGAATATGCTACGCTCGTTATCCGACTTGGAGGTCAAACCCTACAAAAGAATGAAACAGCGCCCTGCTTAAGAAGGGGGGACCGGAAGCGCTCTTAAAGTCCCCCTTTTTAAGGGGGATTTAGGGGGATCTAACCTCTGCTATAAACGAAAGATATCAAGTTTTTTAAGCGATTGTTGATATCAATGGTGCATGAGGTAATTAATAGAAAATTACTACACCCCAGAAACCCGGTTTCTTCAAGAAACCGGGTTTCTCTGTACCTCGCATACCGCCAAAAGTAGCGGATATATTCGCGACATTGATTTGAAATAGTGTTCGATCGAGCGTTCTCGATCGGTGGATTGAGCTCGTTGGTTGGGTGGGGGCGGGTTTATTTAAACCATCAATTATTGGCAAATATTGTTGGTGAACCCGCCCCTACAAGAATTATTGGTAATCGATTTTTGAAAGCGCGATCGCCCTTACCATACTCAACTTTTCCCCTGCTTTTCATCCGATGGCGGAGACTGTTGTTTCATTTCCTTTTGGTGTTCCCTGGCTGCTTGTTCCAAAAGGAATGCTACCAAGCTGCTAATTGAACGGCGTTCATCATGCGCCCACTCTTCAAGGATGTCATAGATTCCATCAGCTAAATAGGTCGCTAAGCGTTTAGTCATCGGATCTTCGCTATTTTTTAGTTTAAGTCGATCGCTATTGTGCCGTATCTAGACCAAAATGTCTACATTGGCTCATAAAAAGCCTTGACAGAGGCTATATCAATGCTATACTTTAAATAAGTCAAAAGCCAGCCGCGAACTTTCCTAGGGCTAGCGCTGGCTTCTGGCCCCCCATTAGTAAGGAGACAATCTCTATGGTAAAGCCTCAGAGCGGCGGCAGTGAGTATGCCCGCGGCTACCAACAAGCTTTGAATGACTTTGGCGTCACGCAACTGTTAACGAATATCCGCGACTACTCGGATGCGGATTTTGATGCTGCTGGCGCGCGCATCACTCAGCAAGAGCTCGAAAGCTTGGCGGTATTTGCGATTTTGCGCGTCGGCGCGCATCTCAAGGGCAGCAAAATCGCCCGTTACCTGAACACTCTCAGAAAAGCCAATTCTCCGATTGTTGCCGATCGTCCCGCGATCGAACTCAACTCAAATCCGCGATCGAAAACACCTGAAAAATTCCCTGAGGGCGATCGCAATTCTTGGGCGATCGTGCGGATTTTACCGAACGCACAGTATTATACTGTTGCGCGTTTTTTCAACCGCCAAGATGCGGAGGATAGTTTGAGAGTTGTATCTCGATTTATTCCGGGCGGAGTGTTTGAAATAGTGTTCGATCGAGCTTAATTATTGGCAAGTTCGATTTAACTCTGAACTCTCGATCCCCCCTAGCCCCCCTTAAGAAGGGGGGGACCGGAAGTGCTTAAATTCCTACTTTTTAATGCGGGGACTAGCAGCACTCAAAGTCCCGCTTTTTAAGGGGATTTAGGGGGATCTAGACTTCAGTAAAAGCGAGGGACTGGCAGCGCTCAAAGTCCCCCTTCTTAAGGGGGATTTAGGGGGATCTAAACTCGGTTAAAAGCGCAGGAATAGCAGCGCTCAAAGTCCCCCTTCTTAAGGGGGATTTAGGGGGATCTAGACTTCAGTAAAAGCGAGGGACTGGCAGCGCTCAAAGTCCCCCTTTTTAAGGGGGATTTAGGGGGATCTAAACTCGGTTAAAAACGCAGGACTAGCAGCACTCAAAGTCCCCCTTCTTAAGGGGGATTTAGGGGGATCTAAACTCCGTTAAAAGCGCAGGACTGGCAGCACTCAAAGTCCCCCTTCTTAAGGGGGATTTAGGGGGATCTAGACTCCGTTAAAAGCGCAGGACTGGCAGCACTCAAAGTCCCCCTTCTTAAGGGGGATTTAGGGGGATCTAGACTCCGTTAAAAGCGAGGGACTAGCAGCACTCAAAGTCCCCCTTCTTAAGGGGGATTTAGGGGGATCTAAACTCGGTTAAAAGCGCAGGAATAGCAGCACTCAAAGTCCCCCTTCTTAAGGGGGGATTTAGGGGGTTCTAGACTTCAGTAAAAACGATATCTCTCAAAAGTTTTAATCTAAATTTTCCACCAACAATCCCGCCCCTACTGGACTTGCGAAACTGAGATTAAATCGTAAAAATTCACTTGACGAAGCCTGTCCAATTCCTCGATCCATTCTTGTTCTGCGATAAATTGTTTGTGGTATTCCTTAGCCTCTTCGGGACTGCTAGCTGCATCGACTTTTTGCCACATATTCAAGGCGAGGCGGCGGCGTTTGATGCTGAGAACTTGTTCGATACAGGCTACGGCCGATCGAATGACTAACGGCGCGCGCACTAACTCTTTTTCTGCCTTCTCACTTAAGTGAAATAAATGAGACATTCGATCGAGTTGACTGGGATATTCTAACAACATATCCTGCAATTTTAATATTAACTCAGATGGCGCTGTTTGTAAAGAGATTTTGTGCAAAATTTCGGCATTTAAAATGTGGTGCCACAAAAATCTGTGGTGCGAAAGGCTAAATTGTACCTCTCTAGCCGCGATCGCTTCTCTAACATCTCGGCGGTATTCCGGGCTGTGCAAGTAAATTTGCAATAATTGAGCTTCGGCTTCTTCTAAAAGCGTGCGGGCTACCGCAGTAAATCCCGCTTTTAAACTTTCTTGTTTGCTAGTTCCAGATTTTCTTCTGAGTTGTTTGTTGGGCTTTAATTTGTTTCTAATTAACACGGGCATTGTCAAATCTTCGTCTTGACTCAGCCTGGTTGCCCAATCGCTGACTACTTGATTGAGCAAGTTTTCAGACAGCATTTTAGTCAGTCGGTAATCTCCTTTGCTGAGAAGTTCCCCGCATTTTTGCAAATAATGTGTCAGTTGATTGTCGTCAGTGATGTTGTTTAATAGTTTGACAAAGTTTTGATTGATTTGCTGGTAACTGTCGGCTCGATTTAAATCCCGATCGACCAGCATTTGTTGCAACTGCCAGTCCAGCCACAATGGAGCATTTTCCAGCAATTCTCGATAGGTTTCTGGCGAGTAAGTCTTGAGAAATTCGTCGGCATCTTTGCCTTCGGGAATGTTGAGCACTCTCAGTTGAACTTGTCCTTGATAAGCTAGTTGTTCGATTTCTCCGATCGCCCTTGCTGCTGCTTGCATTCCGGCTTTGTCTGCGTCGAAGTTGAGGATAATTTGTTTTGATTCTGTGTAACGCAATAATTGCCGCACTTGGTCTAAACTTAAGGCAGTACCGAGGGAAGCAACGGCGTTGGAAATGCCGGAGGCGTGCAGGGCGATCGCATCAAAATACCCTTCAACAACTATTGCTTTATCTTCTTTACTAATCGCATTTTTAGCTTTATCCAAAGCGAATAAAGTTTTGCCTTTATCGAACAGTTCTGTTTCCGGGGAATTGAGGTATTTCGGTTGTTCGTCGCCGAGACTTCTACCGCCGAAACCGATGACTCGTCCTTGGGTATCGCGAATGGGAATTACAATGCGATTTCGCAGGCGATCGTAATAGCCGCTGCCTCCCGATTGTCGCGGTTTAATCAATCCTGCTTGTTCTACTAATTGGACGGGATAGTGTTTTTGTTCTATTAAATAACTGTAAAGAGTTTCCCAACCTTGGGGGGCGTAACCTAATTGAAATTGTTGGATTGTTTCTTCGCTAAGTTGTCGGGATTCCTTGAGGTAAGCTAGCGCTGTTTGTCCTTGAGATTGCCGCAAAGCGTGTTCGTAAAACGTGGCAGTTAGTGCTAAAATTTCGTAGAGTTGTTCGCGCAGGGAAATTTGGCGCTGCAATTCTTGTCGTTGTTCGGGCTCGACTGTTTGAATCGGGACTTGATAGTTTTTTGCTAAATCTAATACTACTTCGCCGAACGATCGCTTGTCTAATTCCATCAAAAATTTTATCGCATTACCGCCCGCGCCGCAGCCGAAACAGTAGTACATTTGTTTGCCGGGGCTGACGGTAAAACTGGGAGATTTTTCGTCGTGAAAAGGACACAAGCCTACATATTCTTTGCCGCGCTTGCGCAAGACGACGCGGCCGGAAATTATATCTACTATATCGGCTCTTTGTTTGACTTCTTCGATGGTTTCTTGATGGATTCGGGGAACTTGCATAAAGTTTTTGGTGGAAATTTTTGTTTGAATGAACCGCGAAGGCGCAGTAGGCGAAGCCTTCCCGTAGGGTAGAACGCGAAGGAAGAGAGGAGAAGAAGTAGTAGGTGATTTTTGGGCGGTATGGGAGGATTTTTGCTAGTTGCTTTTAAGATTATTAATAAAGCATACTCAGTTTATTGTAAAATACTGACATCGATCGCGAGGAGCAAAAAAATAATGCGGATTTTGATGATGGGCGGCACTCGGTTTATCGGGGTTTATCTGACTAAGATTTTAGCAGCACAAGGGCACGATGTGGTATTGTTCAATCGGGGGAACAAGCCGGCACCGGTGGCGGGCGTGCGGCAAATTCAGGGCGATCGCACTAATTCCGAACAGTTGAAAGAGAAGTTATCCGGTGAAGAATTTGATGCTGTTTTTGATAACAACGGTCGCGAACTCAGCGATACAAAACCTTTGGCTGAAATCTTTAAAGGGCGGGTAAAACATTTTGTTTACATGAGTTCTGCTGGGGTTTATTTGAAGTCGGATTTAATGCCGCATATCGAAGGAGATGCTACCGATCCGAAAAGCCGGCATTTGGGCAAATTCGAGACGGAAACTTATTTAGCAGAAGCGGGTTTGCCTTGGACTTCGATTCGCCCAACTTACATTTACGGCCCGCAAAATTATAACGATTTGGAGGCTTGGTTTTTCGATCGCATCGCGCGCGATCGACCGATTCCAATTCCGGGAAATGGAATGCACTTCACGCAATTAGGTCACTGTCACGACTTAGCAAAAGCGATGGCGGCGGTGTTGGGAAATGAAAGGGCGATCGGGCAAATTTACAATATTTCGGGCGATCGATTTGTTACTTTTGACGGCTTGGCCCGCGCCTGCATTCAAGCAGCAGGCAAGTCGCCGGATTCGATTAAAATCGTACACTACGATCCGAAGCAATTCGACTTCGGTAAAAAGAAAGCTTTCCCGATGCGAGTGCAGCACTTTTTTGCATCGGTTAATAAAGCGATGGCAGAACTTGACTGGCAGCCGGAATTCGATTTAGTTTCCGGCTTGAAAGATTCTTTTCAGAACGATTATCTAGCTTCGGGGCGGGATAAAAAGGAGATAGATTTTTCAGTTGATGACGAGATTTTGAAAGCCGTTCAAAGTTAATAAAACCTACGTGCGAGTTTTCAGAAACCGGGTTTTTGCAAACATCCTCCAGATTTCCCGACAGATTAGGTAAAAACCCGGTTTCTTTGGGCTGATGCGATCGAGACTGATTAAAGTGAGGTGGTGCGCAGTGCGCACCCTACAAATTAAACTAAAGTAAGGTGCGCACTGCGCACCCCACGCAGCAGAAGGGAGAAAAATAACATGAGATTTATCAATCCCAAAATTGACTTTGCCTTCAAAAAAATATTTGGTTCCAGCCAAAGTACCGACATTCTGAAAAGCTTCTTGAATGCTATCCTCTATGAAGGAGAAGCGATAATTGAAAGCTTAGAAATCATCGATCCTTATCTTTCCCCTACAGTAGCGGGAATAAAAAGCAGCTACTTAGATGTTCAAGCCAGACTAAAAGATGGCACACTTGTAATTATCGAAATGCAAGTTTTGAACGTGCGGGCATTTAGCAAACGAGTTTTGTACAACGCCGCAAAAACTTATGCACTCCAACTAACAAAGGGAGAAGATTACCCGCAATTGCGCTCTGTAATTGCTGTGACGATCGCAGATTTTGAAATGTTTAAAGCTTCTCAAGATGTAATTTCAGATTTTGTATTCAAAGAGAGAAAACGTTTGTTTGATTATCCTCAGAATCAAATTGAATTAGTGTTTGTAGAATTGCCAAAATTTAAGAAAGAATTGGAAGACCTGGAAAATATTACGGACAAGTGGATTTATTTTATTAAAACTACGGGCACCTTGGATGAAGTACCTGAAAAAATGGCCGCAGTTCCGGAAATTCAGAGAGCTTTTGAAATTGCCAATCGAGTTGGTCTGACACAGGAGGAATTTAACACGTTGCAGGCTCAAGAAATTTTTATTCAAGATCAGCAAGGTTCAGTGGATTTAGGTCGCGAAGAAGGGCAAAAAGCAGGGGAAATAAAGTTAATTGTGCGCCAACTAAATCGCCGTTTTGGTCAACTAAATTCCGATACTAAAGCCCGGATCGATGAATTGTCGATCGACCAATTAGATAATTTAGGAGAGGCTTTGTTGGATTTTGCCAATATAGAAGATTTGACAGCTTGGTTGCAGGCTAATTCTCAGTAAATGAACTGGCGACTCGGACTACCCCTCCCCAACCCTCCCCTTGCTAAGGGGAGGGAGCAAGAATATTTCTTTTTTTTGAAAAAAAGAAACAAGATTTTTGTGCTGCACGATCGATCGCAAATTAGCTAAACTGAGTTAAGCACAAAATCTAGATAACTAAAATCTCTTCCTTCTTCCCTTTTCCTTCAGACTAATGACTAATGACTAATGACTAATGACTAATGACAACTGTCAACTCTTCCTTCTTCCTTCTTCCTTCTTCCTTCTTCCTTCGACTTAGCAGGTAAATCTCATGTTTGGAACAACTCTAGGCAGCCGCTACAGTATCATCCGTCACTTGGGAGGCGGCGGATTTGCTCAAACTTATTTAGCTGAAGACAAGCAGTTACCGGGAAATCACCTCTGCGCCGTCAAGCAACTCAAACCTCAAGCAACAGACCCGGAAACTTTGCAGGTAGCGAGGCGTTTATTCGATACGGAAGCGCAAGTTTTGTACAAGTTGGGAAATCACGATCGCATTCCCCAACTTTTTGCTTATTTTGAAGAGAATCAAGAGTTTTATCTAGTTCAAGAATTTATCGAAGGTCACGATTTAAGCCAAGAAATTTCACCCGCATTTGTAGGGCCGGTGCCCCCGAACCCGCCCCCTGCCAGTTGCATGAAGGAAGATGAAGTTATTGCTATTTTGCAGGAAATTCTCGAAATTTTAGATTTTGTCCACCAGCAAAATGTAATTCACCGCGATGTCAATCCCCGCAATATCATCCGCCGCCAAAAGGACGGAAAATTAGTTTTAATTGACTTCGGCGCAGTTAAAGAAGTTACTACAAAAATCACCAATCCTCAAGTTAAAAATAGCTTGAGCGTCAGCATCGGCACTCCCGGTTATATGCCCAGCGAACAAGCTCACGGCAATCCGAAACTCAGCAGCGATATCTATGCTGTAGGGGCGATCGCAATTCAATTTCTCACGGGCATTGTTCCCCATCAATTACCAAAAGATCCCGATACCGAAGAAATAATTTGGCACGACAAAACATCGGTCAGTCCCGAATTTGGTAAAGTCTTAGATAGGATGGTGCGGTACGATTTCCGGCAGCGCTATGCGAGTGCCGGCGAAGCGCTGCAAGCTATTAAAGAATTGAAAAATTCTGCGATCGGAACTGTGCCGGTATTGCCTCCCGCCCCGCCACCAAAATTGCCGAAATTGCAAATTAAATTGTATAAGAAAATAGGGGCGATCGCGGGTTTAATTGGTGTCAGCATCGCAGCATCTCTGTATGCTGTCAAAACTTTTAATTCTGCTAGCGCTACCGAACTGCACAATCGGGGAAATACTCTTTACAATTTAAACAGGTTTGAAGAAGCTCTAGCAGTGTACGATCGCGCCATCAATCTCCGCCCCGATTACGCGGAAGTTTGGCAGGAAAAAGCGAAAACTTTATACGAATTGCAAAAATATCGAGAATCGCAATCGGCTTACGACAAAGCAATAGAATTAAATCCCAACTATTTAGAAGCTTGGACGGGACGGGGTTATGCTTTGGATAAATTGCAGAAGTCTGAAGGCGCGATCGAGTCTTTTGAAAATGCTTTGAAAATTCAGCCGGAGTACGCTCTAGCATGGCAGGGCAGGGGCGACGCGCTGTTAAATTTGCAGCGGTACGAAGAGGCGATCGCATCCTACGAAAAAGCTTTACAATTTAAGCCGGATTTGGAGCGATCGTGGTACAATAGAGGACGCGCTCACCAAAAATTGAAGCAGTACGAACCAGCAGTTCAAGCTTATCAAAAAGCCGTTGAAATTAAGTTTGACAATGCTGAAGTGTGGTATAATTTAGGCAATGCTTTTTTAGAATTGAACAAAAATCAAGAGGCTTTAGAAGCCTACGAAAAAGCCGTGCGCTTTCAACCAAAAGATTATCAATATTGGTACAGTAAAGGCATTGCTTTGTTGAAAATGCGCCGCCACGAAGAAGCTGTCGAAGCTTACGAAAAAGCTGTGAAAATCAAACCAGATTACTATCAAGCGTGGTACAATCTAGGTTGGTCTTATCACGAATTGCGCAAGTACGAACAGGCGATCGAATGTTACAGCCGAGCTTTAGATTTAAACCCGCAAGAAGATAGAGCGTGGTACAATAGAGGCAACGCCCAGTACAATTTAAAGCGCTACGAAGATGCGATCGCTTCTTACAATGAAGCTGTTTTTGTCAATTCCGAACATTACGAAGCTTGGTACAGTCGCGGCAATGCACTGGTAGCAGTAAAGAGATATCAAGATGCGATCGACTCTTACAATAAAGCAATTCGCTACAAGCCGGATTACGGGGTGGCAATGGAGGCAAAAAAACGAACCGAAAGTTTGTTACCGCCAATTCAAACGCAGCAACAACCATAGAATTCCTGTAGGGGCGGGTTCACCGAAATATATGACACCCAACGACAGATTGTAAAAACCCGCCCACCACACCTAAATATTAATAATTGATTGAATTTAACCCTATGTCGGGATGTTATTTGGGGTTATTGGTTGGGTGGGGGCGGGTTTATCAAGATTATTTGTGGGTGACAAAATCTATCGCGAACCCGCCCCTACAGGAATTACAGTCAATTGCCCGAACACGATCTCACTCTTCCGGCGGATGATAGCGTTTCCACCAACAGCTACCGATAATCACCAACGCCACTACAACAATAATTTCCGTCCAAAAAAACGACAGGAAATCGCTAGCAGTTCCCACCGGAGGCACTCCCGGCTGGGCGTTGCGAATTGTGGGAAAAGCAAACAACATTACAGCCGTCCAACTCAGCATTCCCACTTCGGGCGTTTTGCCAGATTTCATCACTTTAATTGCTAGCAAAAGTGCCATAATTGACAGCACCCACATGATGACGATGATTGTTAAAGCAAAGAACTTTACCGGGAGCGATCGAGCCGTGCGAACATCGATATAAATAAAAATAGATGAATTCTCTTTCAGCGGTTTGTAAGTAATGTCGAAACCGGGGACATCCGCATCAAACTGAAATTCCAGCGGCACGGGATTTAGTTGAAAGGGAGCAAATTTTTTGCCCAAAGAAGGTAAGGGGTCGATCGAAATCGCTACTTTTGCAATGTGCGCGTCAAACGGATAATTGTTGATTTTGCCCTTGACTAAATTAAACTTTAATGCAGGGACAATCATCGGTTTGCCTTCTTTAAAAGTAATCTCCGAATCCGGTACGTTAGCGCCGTTAACTGTCATTAACAAATCTTGAGCGGGATAAGTCGGCCCTTTTTTATAGATACCTTTGAGTTCAAATCGCAACCGCGTTTCTAATTGGTTTTCAACCGGATCGACGCCAATTACATTCATTTTGACCTCAACCAAGCTTTTGGGGGATGCGGCGCTGTCTGGAGGTAGATTGTAAGGCTCTTGGGCGATCGCGCTTTGGGAATAGACATATAAAGTAATTGCAAATATGACAGCGATACTGCAAATTAAAATCAGTATTTTTTTGAAATTAAACCTGTTGGCAGTTTGCATTGATTATGAATTTTTCAGGTTTTGAATAGTTCGAGACTTACCCAAAAAGTAACTTGACGCACTAGCTGTAGCGGTAAGATACTCGCTGCTAGCCCTGTCTGGCGGGCGCTCTACCTCAATAATATAGTTGAAATAGTTGCGGGTTTGATAGACAAATATCTGACTTGCTTTCTCGATCGCATTTTAAACCTTACAACCTATGGAGAGTGACCCATCCTACTGCTTAATTGCAACAACCCGAATTCTGCGGTAATCTGCCATCCAATTACCGTCGGAGTACAAACTCGATCGCACTTTTTCTGCTACTTTTTGAATGGCGCGCGATCGAACTTCCTCCGACAGTGCCGACAACCACCCGCCAGCAAACATCTCAATCCAATTTACCATACCCGAACAGCCGCCTTCCAAAACAGTCGGGCGATCGAACAACACCGCATAACGCACCTCAAAACCCGCATTTTCCAACAGCCCAGCATACTCTCCAACACTCGGAAAATACCACGGATTCATGCTTGCCAATTCCCCGCAACCAATTTCCGACAAAACGCTGCAAATTCCCGCAACAATCGCCCCCACATTTCCCTTACCGCCAAATTCAGCAACAAAACGCCCTCCCGGCTTCAGGGCTTTGCCAATGCAATTAATAACAGCATCCGGTTCTTTAATCCAATGCAAAACCGCATTAGAAAACACAGCATCTAACTGTTCTTCTACTTCAAAACTTCTAGCATCTGCTACGGTAAAATCAATGCTAGGATAATTATCTCTAGCCTTAGCAACCATCGCCGCCGAAGCATCAATTCCGCGTACAAAAGCCCCGGTTTGAGCAATCTTTTCAGTTAACTGCCCCGTCCCGCAACCCAAATCTAAAATCCGTTCGCCCGCTTGCGGAGCGAGCAATTCCACAACCGATTCACCATACTCCCAAACAAAAGCATGATTCCTCTCATAAAGACCCGTGTTCCAACAATTTTGTGACATATTAACTCCTGAAATTTACCAGTAAGGTGCGCACTGTGCACCCTACTTCTCTTCTCTTCTCTTTTCTTCCCTTCGCGTTCTTCGCGCCTTCGCGGTTCATTCTCAAATCATTTCCCAGCCAACAAACCAATACCCTCCCCCTCAATCCGACAAACCCGAATCCTTTCCAAAATCCGCGCCCCCTGCTTCTGGTAAAAAGCAATTCCCGGCGCATTCCCAACATTAACAGTCCATTCAATCCGCCCGCAATTAGTCGATTCCGCAATTTGCGCCAAACGCTTCAACAAAGCCGAACCGATTCCCATACCCCGCATCGGAGCCTGCACAAATAAATCATCAAGCCACAAACAAGGCTGCGCCAACAAACTAGAATAAGAAGCATAAAACATCGCAAATCCTACTGTCTTTCCGGCAACTTCAGCCAACAGTACCCGCACGAACGGCGACTCACAAAATAGCGTTTTCTGCAATTTGTCTGCTGTTGCTACAAACCCGTTTATCGCGCCATCGAACTCGCTTTTCTGCCGAATAAAACTCACGATCGACTCCAAATCTGCCAGCTCGGCTTCTCTAATTTTTATCTCAAAATCACCCATAGTTTTCTGCTCAATTGCTCCTATCAATCACTGTATTAAATCCTAGAGGTGCTGTCCAATATATTTTTAATTAACAACTTATACTTTAAAAATATAGATCGCCCGCAATTATGGAACTCCGGCATTTACGTTATTTCATTGCAGTAGCAGAGGAACTGAATTTCACCCGCGCAGCCGAAAAACTGCACATGGCTCAACCTCCGCTAAGCCAACAAATCCAGCAATTAGAGGAAGAATTGGGCTTTCAATTGTTTCACCGCACCAAACGCACCGTCACACTTACAGAAGCCGGACAAGTTTTTTTCGAGGAAGCACAAAATATCCTGCAACAAGTAGAGAAAGCAATTCAACTCGGCAAACAAACCAGCCGCGGCGAACTCGGACAACTGACGATCGGCTTTGTGAGTTCGGCCGCTCACAATGTAGTACCGGCGATGGTGCGGGCGTTTCGCACCCAGCATCCGGGCGTCAAACTCGAACTGCGGGAACTTACTACCGACGAACAGTTGCAGCGCCTGCTTGACGGGCGGATCGATATCGGCTTTGTTCGCCCTCCGGTGGATGAGGCGGTAAATTCAGAAATCGTGTTCGAGGAATCGCTGATGGTGGCGCTACCGGTAACTCATCCAATGGCAAGGCGCGATCGAGTACAATTGCGATCGCTCTCTGGGGAACCGTTCATCTTATTTCCCCGTTCCCTCGCTCCCGGATTGTACGATCCGATCGTCAGTTTTTGCCAGCAAGCAGGTTTTAGCCCCATAATCGGCCAAGAAGCAACTCAAATGCAGACGATCGTCAGCCTCGTAGCAGCAGAGATGGGAGTAGCGATCGTCCCCGCATCGATGCGAAATTTCGAGCGCCGGGGGGTTGTTTACAAATATTTGTCAGAACCGAGTCCGATGGTGTCGATCGCCCTAATTTGGCGAAACAAGCCCTCTCCAGCAGTGCAGCGCTTTTTGGAAACAGCCAGACAATTTTAGAAGGGCGATCGAACTTGCGATCGATTTCCCACTTTTTCCACCCAACAAACATCCCTCTTTCATCTGCGTACTCTTCGAGAAGGCTTTGCCTACATCCCCGTTCATCCGCCTTAATCTGCGGTTGAAAAAGTTTGTAAGAATTTGGGAAACAAGGGCGATCGAATTTCAGTACCGAGTTTCTGAGTGGTTATTTGTCCGTAAAATAAAGTAATGCCACTGTAGTTTAGAGTAGAAACGTATCGATCGATATCCGCCCCCCGATGAACCAAGAACGCCAGGAAGCCTATCTCAACCTCATCCAACAACTGCTAAGTTGCCGTAGTTGGGAAGAAATAGAAATGATTTTAACATCCAACCAAAATTTACTCGATGCTGGCTTTTTGCAGACGCTAGAAGCATTAGCCCAAATGTATTTGCAGGATGGAGATAAAAATACAGCCAATTGGTTGATAAATCTGGGAAATCAACTGCTCGAAATGTTTAATTTATCATCGCAAGTCGCTCGGGAACAGAATTTAGAATCTCTCAGCAAGTCAGATTTTCAGGCTTATTTAGAATTTTTATTCGAGCTACTACAAGCCACGGCAGAAAGCAGAGGTCGCGTGGATGTTGTTTACTCATTTCTGGTAGCCAATACAGATAAAATCGATCTAATTTTCGCAGAAATATTACGACGTTGGGCAAGAGCAAAGCTGGCAGAAGTAGAGGCAGATACAGCACAATCTATTGTCGCAGTTATTGTCGAATTTAGCAATCTGATTCAGCAATTCCCCTTGGGCAACAAAGCTAGCAATATGGAAATAGCTATTGCTGGCTATGAAATAGCAATGAATGTTTATACCCGCGAAGATTTTCCAGTTGATTGGGCAATGACGCAAATTAATCTGGGGACTGCCTACAGTAAGAGAATACAAGGAGAGAAAGCTGAGAATATCGAACAGGCAATCGCTGCTTGCGATCGGGCACTCACTGTATTAACCAGCGAGGATTTTCCTGTAGAATGGGCAATGACGCAACATAATCTGGGGAATGCCTACAATAACAGAATAATCGGAGAGAAAGACTCCAATCAAGAACTGGCGATTGCTGCTTACAATCAGGCTATCACTGTATTAAATCGTGAAAATTTTCCTATTGATTGGGCAATGATACAAATTAATCTGGGGGCTGCCTACCGTAACAGAATACTAGGAGAGAAAGCAGAGAATATCGAACAGACAATTGCTGCTTACGATCGGGCAATTGCTGTTTATACCCGCGAGCATTTTCCTGTTGAATGGGCAAAGGCGCAAAGCGAGCTAGCTGCTGCCTATATTGACAGAATAATCCCAAAGGAATCCGAGAATATCGAACAGGCGATAGACGCTTATAATCTGGCACTCACTGTATTAACTCACGATGAGTTGCCTATTGAATGGGCAATGACGCAAATTAATCTAGGAGTTGCATACCGTAAGAGAATACAAGGAGAGAAAGCTGAAAATATCGAACAGGCAATCGTTGCTTACAATCGGGCACTCACTATATTAACTCATGAAGCTTTTCCTGTTGATTGGGCAAGAACGCAAAATAATCTGGGTAATGCTTACTTGGAAAGAATACAAGGAGATAAATCTGAAAATATGGAACAGGCTATCTCTGCTTACAATCTAGCACTCACTGTTAGAAACCGCGAGGATTTTCCTGTTAATTGGGCAGCGACGCAGAATAATCTGGGGAATGTTTATATTAATAGAATACTAGGAAAAAAAGAGGAGAATGTCGAACAGGCGATCGTTGCTTACAATCGGGCACTTACAGTTTATACTCATAAGTCTTGTTTTGTTGAATGGGCAAAGACGCAAATTAATCTGGGGGCTGCCTACCTGGAAAGAGTCTTAGGAGAGAAAAGCGAGAATATTGAACAGGCGATTGTAGCTTGCACTCAGGCACTCACTGTATTAACTTGCAAAGACTTTCCTGTTGATTGGGCAACAACTCAAATTACTTTGGGGGTTGCCTACCTTCACAGAATACTAGAAGATACAGCCGAGAATATCGAACAAGCAATTGCTGCTTGCGAGCGAGTACTGACTATTTACACTCACGAGGATTTTCCTGTTGATTGGGCAAGGGTGCAAAATAATCTGGGGGAAGCCTATCGTAACAGAATACTAGGAGAAAAATCCCAAAATCTGGAATATGCGATCGCTGCTTACGCTAGGGCGCTCACTGTTAGAACCCGTGAGGCTTTTCCGCAAGATAATGCCATAACTTTAGTAAACTTGGGTTTGCTGTACTACAATGAAAAGCAGTTTTATTCCGCCTACGATACGTTCCTCCAAGCCATCGAAACAGTAGAATATTTACGCGGTGAAATTGTTTCTGGCGGTGAAAGCAAACGCAAACAAGCGGAAAAATGGATTATTCTGTATCGTTTTATGATAGAAACCTGTCTGGAATTAGGTTTTAATGACCAAGCCATTGAATACAGCGACAGAAGCAAAACCCGCAACTTAGTCGAACTTCTTGCCACCCGCCACCTCTATCCTAAAGGTAAAATACCCGAAAATCAGCGCCAAAAACTGCAACAACTGCGGCGAGAAATTGATGTAGAAAAACGCCGTCTCGCCACCGATTCCCAACCCGACTACACCCATATCAACCAACTGCGCCAGCAGTCCAACGAAATTTACCCATTAGAACCCATCCGCTTTCAGGAAATCCAAGCTCTCCTTGACCAGAATACCGCCATCATCCAATGGTATATCTTTGATGATTATTTCCAAGCCTTCATTATCACCTATAACAACTCTATTATTTGGAAATCCTCCCCACTCGCTCTGGAAAATCTAGATAATTGCGGCGACGAGTATCTAAAAACATACATCGCAATCAAACAAGCAGAACCCGAATCAGCAGAACAACAAGAACTGCAAAACCAATGGCAAAATAGCTTATTTTCGAGCCTGCAAAATTTAGCATATATTTTGCAGATTAACGACATTCTCGCTCAACTCCCAGGCACAATTAACCAGTTAATTTTTATTCCCCATCGGGGCTTACACATATTCCCCCTCCATAGTTTGCCCGTCAATCCAGAAATCTGGCAGCATTTCAATCCAGAATCCACTCCAACTAGCAGCCATCCGTACCTCCTAGATTGCTTTAAAAACGGCGTGCGCTACGCCCCCAGTTGCCAAATTCTCCAACAATTGCAACAACAGCAACGCCCGCAATTTCAACGATTTTTTGCCATTCAAACCCCCACAGAAGACTTATACGAACAAGATTTAGGTGCTGTCGCAGCCATCAAAAAACAATTTCCCGATTCTCCTTGCATTCTGAAGCAATCCCAAGCCCAAAAATCAGCAATCCTGCGTGTCGATGAAACTACAAATACCGCAACCATCCACGAAAACCTGCTAGCATCTCACAGCCTCTTTTTCTTCTGTCACGGTCAATTCAAATTTGATTCTCCCCTAGATTCTGGGTTGCAGTTAGCCGATGAAACCCTAACTTTAGCAGAGATTATCGAACACTTTGACCTCAAAAATACTCGCCTCGTCACTCTTTCTGCCTGCGAAACAGGTTTAATCGATTTCGATAACACGAGCGATGAATATATTGGCTTGCCCAACGGTTTTTTATTAGCTGGCAGCACCAATGTCGTCAGCAGCCTTTGGGCAGTCAGCAGAGTTGCCACTGCCTTCTTGATGGTTAAATTCTATCAAGAACTCCAGCAAAAAACTAATATCGCTTTAGCCCTCAATACCGCCCAGGGCTGGTTGCGGGATACAACCGTACAAGGATTTCAAACTTGGCTTGGTAACTCGCCACTCGACAGAGTTTGGCAGAGAGAATTGCGTAAATACTTCGATCTAATCCAAGCCAAGCAGGGAGCATCTACTAAACCCTTTGAACAGCCTTATTATTGGGCGGCTTTTTGTACAATTGGAAAAGGAGAATAGTCAATGTCTGTTTATCAAAATTACATCAAGGCTTTTGTTGATGTCATCGAATCTCAATCCGATTTATTTTCAGCGCAAGACTGGAGGGAATTGAATCAACTGGCAAGCAATGTGCCAAACGATGACGAAGAAATTGCTGGTAAAATTGAAAATTGGCTGGAGTCAGAATCCCGCAGTCAAATTCTCCAAGCTTACGAGGAGCGACTGAAAGCATTAGATGTTTCATCTAAAATTGACTTTAACGGAAATTTAGGGCCTGGTAAGAGTACATCTTCTACTCCAGCTAATCAACCTAGTGAATCTTCTAAAGAAATGTTGGAAAATGCGATTAAAAAGAACTCTCCCTTATTAAGTCCTCCACCAACCCGCGAAACCCAGAATTAGCTGTCTTGTAGGTTGGGTTGAGGAACGAAACCCAACCCGCCAAATCCAGAATTACCCGCCAAAAATTAGCTCGCCTACCCGAAAGTCCGCCAGGGATTTAAATCCCTGTCTCATAGCGAAAGTCCACTGAAGTGGACTAAAGAACGAGCGATGATTTATTGGTTTTGCAGTTGGTTTTTAACTAAGATCTTGCGTCATTCTCAATAAACCTGTAGGGGCGGGTTCACCAACAGCCTTAAAGCTTGCAGACAGGTTAAATAAACCCGCCCTCCCCCACAAATAATCCCCAAATATCACCCTTATTGACATTGCTGCAAGCTCTCAGTTTTTAACCGACTTTCGCTATTAGCCCGGACATCAATTTCCGGGCGGACCAGACCAACACCACCGATCGATTTACGAACGGTAAGCATCATTAACTTCCAGGCTAGTCCGAACACCATCACATATCTTTTTACAAACAGTAAAAATCCGGTTTCTTTAAGTTTCAAAGTCTTATTGCTTAACAACCCAACAACAACCGTGAAAAATTTCACCATCAGCCTCTATGCCTTTCACCTGCGCCACACCCTCACCGACGCGCCCGATGAAGTTGACCCCGCAGCCCACCTTTTGTGGGAAAATCTAGCCAAATTAGGCGCAACAACTCTACCATTTACCGCTTTAAAAAATTTACATTCAAAACTAATTTGCTACCAAAATAACAACTACGAACCCCAGCGCGAACAAGGACGCCAAACCGAATGGCTCACCGATTCAGGCAGCATCGATCTAGGCACTTTTCCCACAACAGCAGGCATCAAAATCCAAGGCAATCTTCAGCCTTTCCGCCTCCACGATACCTACGCAGTTGACCTCACCTTATACCCCGAATCGCCCCAAATTTCAATTGACATACCCCAACTGCAACTGTTCAAACCCGCTAGCTTATTACCTGCCTCAATTCAAGCCTCGATCGGACAAACAATCTGGATTTATGCAGAAGTAGACCCCAGCGAAGACTGCGAGCAACTAGCTGAAAAATTAGCAACAGCCTTCCTCGCCGGAACTCCCTCAAATCCGGTTTTAATCGATCGAGATAAACTCTTTGGCAGTTCCCTATTTGAATACCAAACCGTTGACCCCAACAATTCCCAAAATCCTGCCGAACAATGCCAAATTATGGTATTGTTGAACAACTGTCAAGCCGACACGATCGCCCAAACAACAGAAGCCTACGACTGGCTGCTCAAATTGCTAGCCAGCTACCATAAAATTCACTACATTTATCGATTAGCTAGAGAAAGTTACGCTCGATCGAGAGCAATCTACAGCCAACTAGACCGACAAATGCGAGACTTTCCCACCCAAATTGCCGACCCAAAAACTCGCCTGAAAAACCTCAACCAACTATTGACAAAACTGCCATTTGATGCTATGGATTATCATAGCAGCCTGGGAGACATCAAAGCCCACCACACCGCAATAACTACTAACATCAAAAACTACGAAACTTGCTTGAAAAAAATTCAGTCGATCGGGGATTGCCCGCAATTTTGGCAAGAATTTCTCGATCGAACCCGCGATCGATGGCAGAATCAAATTCAAATCGATCTCGACTACCTTACTCCAGGTCAAGAATTATTCGGGCAGATGGTCGAAACAATTAGAGGAGTAGTAGAAATAGAACAAGCCGAGAGCGATCGACGCCTCGAACGCACCATTCAAATCGTCGGTACGGGACTCGCAACGGGAGGCATAGTTGTTTCCAGCAACCCTTACTCGCTCATCGAAAAAAAGCTCACCTTCCAACTGACTGCAAATCTCAATACCGTCCATCCATTTATCTTCTCAATTCTAATTAGTATTTGTGCAGCTTTCCTCGCTGGATTTGCAACTTGGTTGTTGACTCGATCGCACCTCAATTCCCGGCAATAAACTATTAAGATTGCGATCGGTTCTCAACAAACAAGCGAGAAACCGGGTTTCTGACGAAAAATCTCAGGAGAAATCCAAAATCTCTGCCAGAAACCCTGTTACTCCCTTCGGTGCTATTCGACTTACTTCTTTCTTCTTCTTCTCTTCGCGTTCTTCGCGTCTTTGCGCTACGCGCAGGCTGCGCCAACGCGGTTCGTTCAATACAAATTCTTCTGGTGGGAAGGGAGTAAGGTTCTATCGTTGCAGCCCCCGTGCCCGCCCCACGGCCTGATGGGATACAGCGTCAGTGTACCCGTCCCGTACCCGTCCCAAGGCCTGATGCGATCGATAAATTGTCACTGGGGAGGGGTAGGCACGGGAGCGCTACCCCTACAAAACTCTGGTTTTTCCGAGAATCAAACCGCCCTGGAGACTGCGGGGCGATCGGCCATGCGACCGACTTCTTAAAACTCAAAGATTTTCTGTGCAACAACCCCCGTAAAATAATTTAATTGAAGGTCCGATTTCAGGTTGCGACCGCCGTTACAGTCGGTTCGATCGACCCGAAACCCGGTATCCCACAACACATTAAGCACGAGAGAACAAGGGATGGTACTGGCAAGTAAATTAGATTCGCCCCAATCAGAATCCTCTTTCGATTTATCTACTTACCTAGTCGAACGAAAAACAGCGATCGAAGCGGCTCTCGACAGTGCCCTCCCGGTCATCTACCCAGAAAAAATTTACGAAGCGATGCGCTACTCGCTGATGGCGGGTGGCAAGCGCCTGCGTCCGATCCTGTGCGTGGCTAGCTGCGAGCTCGCCGGTGGCACTGCAGAAATGGCGATTCCCACAGCCTGCGCGATGGAAATGATCCACACCATGTCGCTGATTCATGACGATTTGCCGGCAATGGACAACGACGACTACCGCCGTGGCAAACTCACCAACCACAAAGTTTACGGTGAAGATATTGCGATCCTTGCAGGCGACGGTTTGTTGACCTACGCTTTTGAATTTATCGCCGCCAAAACCCAAAACGTACCACCCCAACAGGTATTGCAAACGATCGTCCATTTAGCCCGCGCTGCCGGCGCGGCAGGCTTGGTAGGCGGGCAAGTGGTTGACTTGGAATCCGAAGGCAAAACCGATGTTTCTCTGGAAACTTTGAACTACATTCACGCTCACAAAACCGGCGCATTGTTAGAATCTTGCGTAGTTTGCGGGGGAATTCTTGCTGGTGCCGAACCTGCAGATTTGCAGCGGATGTCACGTTTTGCTAAAAATATCGGGCTGGCTTTTCAGATAATTGACGACATTTTGGACATCACTGCTACCCAAGAAGAATTGGGCAAAACCGCAGGTAAAGACGTTCAAGCTGGAAAAGTAACTTATCCTAGTTTGTGGGGAATTGAGGAATCTCGGCGTCAGGCAAAACAGCTTGTTGCCGATGCGAAAGCTCAACTAGCAGTGTTCGGCAGCAAAGCCCAACCGCTATTAGCAATCGCAGATTACATTACCAGCCGGAGTTACTAGGATATCCAAACAATTATGCAGGAAATTTGCAGCGGCATTTTAAACAATCACGTATTGGTAATTTCTTTGATTGCTTGTCTGAGCGCTCAGGTATTGAAATTGCCGATCGAATTAGTCAAAAACCGCAAGTTCAACCTGCGGAATTTAGTAACAACCGGTGGAATGCCCAGCGCTCACTCAGCTTTTGTGGGCGCTTTGGCTGCTGGAGTCGGACAAACAGTGGGGTGGGAAAGTCCCGAATTTGCGATCGCCACAATTTTTGCAATTATCGTCATGTACGACGCTGCCGGCGTCCGCCAAGCTGCCGGCAAACAAGCCCGCATTCTCAATCAACTAATTGACGAATTTTTTGATGAAGAAGACCACAACTTTAATGAAGCTCGCTTGAAAGAATTGTTGGGGCACACGCCTTTTCAAGTGCTGGTAGGTTTGAGTTTGGGCATCACTATTTCTTGGCTGGCAGGGCCTGCATATTAAATATTAGACCATAGATATAGCGAGCGTAAATCATTGATAAATTAATCCCAGGCTAGATCCAGCAGCAGTTCAATATTCAGGATTTACAAACCATTTACGATCGCTATATAAGGACGCGCTCTTAACTGTTTGGTAATTGGTAGCGGGCGAGTTATCAATTACCAACTACCAATTATCATTAGCATTTAAAATATTCGATTACCCGCAAATAACACTAGCTGACTCAGACTAAAGAATTCGATCGCACTTACAAACTCTCTTTTCTTCTTGTCAATAAGCCACAAAACGGAAAAGTTTTCCGTCTAATATGAAATATCTAAACTGAAGTTCCCCCCTGGCAAAAACTTGAAACTGTCTCACTGTGCGACTTCCAAGTATTTTAGAGCCGCCATACTCAGGGTACAATCGCTGAAACGCATATGTA
>JALOON010000024.1 GCA_025454405.1 Oscillatoriaceae cyanobacterium Prado104
TAATTCCCGACTCGAAACGGAGAAAAACTATGCCCTATGCCCTATGCCCTATGCCCTATGCCCCCCTCACCAAAAGACTTATTCAGCAAGCCCTAAATACTAGATAACTTTGTCGATACTCAGCGACAAAATCGCAAAAGCTCCCAGCAAGTGACCCGCGCTCATGCAAGCGAGAAATGCCGGTACGCTAACATTGTTGAACAAAGATGGAAAAGGCAAGGGCATTTTTGGACCGACGTGCGGGTGCCAAATTCTACGGCTGAGAACTAGCAATGCTAACAGATTGCAAACAAACATGATTAGTGGCTTTTGCCAAGTTCCCGATTCTGTATCAGTTATAGCAGATTGGATTACTGCCAGTATATTTGAATCAATCATTGTGGCTCCTCCGGTTTTCAATAAATTATTAAAGAGCTCGAGTTTTTGCTCAATTGAATTTCGACAAAAATACAGCAGCGATCCTCGCATTTACACAATAACTTTCTATTTTTAATTCCAGCTTTACTGCGAAAGTGCGATCGTCGCTGCTAAAATTATCCACTTACAGCCTGAAGGTTTTTCATGTTAGAAAAAAAATGAAATTCAACATCCTGAGGCAATAAGTGTCACCTTTTCTATGTTTTCGCCTGTCTGGCAGTTCGGCGTTGACCGATCGGACCAGACAGGAAAAACGGCTGCCATTATTAATGAGCGACGTAGGTAGGCAAAAAGTGAAGGATGTCGCGCAGAACGCTGTAGCCTGCCATATCCCACAGCAAATAAGCCAAGAAACCGATCATAGCCAAACGACCGTTCCACAGCTCTGCTTGAGGGTTGAAGCCGAATAGAAAGGCATTCCGATCTTTGCCGTTGTAGGCATTAGCGGTAGGAGGTAAGTTAGTAGAGTTAGTAGGACGGGTTTCCATCGATTTAACATTCCTTAACTGTGTTTCGCCTATCATCGTAGCTGCCGGTTTTCTCCCTTGCTATCTGCCTGCAGTCTCAAAACAAACACAAGTCCAAAGGAAGATTTCAAGCAAAAAAAAAATATGTTAACTTTTGTAATGGCTACTTTTTTGCGGTTAATTGTATCGAACAATACTCGACAAACAAACAAAATAACTGCGAGAGATCGGTGCAGACAGATCGCACAATAAATTCTGTCGCAGAAAGCAGTCAGGAGCCGGCAGCCAAAAGTCAGAATTGCTTGGTTCCTGACTCTGGCATTCTGAATTATCTCTTCTAGCTTCACCAGACCCCAAGCGCTGCAAATTTACACTTGAGATCGGAACACGATCGCTCGCAGCTTAATTAAAATAATTAGAGAAACATAGCGATCGGGAGCAAAACTTATCGAAACCATCTACGGCAACATTCAGGGTCTCAAGTCCAGCCAGCTCAAGCAACTCGAACGGCTTTACCACCAGCGACTACCGGGCGATCGTTTCACCACGCCAGAATTTGCCCAGCGCGCAGCCGCCATCAGCACGGAAATTGACGAACCCATTTGCGTTTACATCAACCGTCGCGGGCAAGTCATCCGCGTCGGAGTCGGCACTCCCCGCCAAACTCAAATTCCGCCACTCGAACTGCCCCGCTACGGTGGAGGACGCCTCAGCGGCATCCGCTGCATCGCCACCCACCTCAAGCCAGAAATGCCTGGTGAAGGAGCCCTGACAGCAATGGCAATTCAGCGCCTGGACGCTCTAGTTTGGCTGACGCTGACAGGGGGCGGATTTCAGCGCCGGGGCGGCGGTGCGACGGGTTACATCCAAACAGCTTATCTCGCTCATTTAGTACCCCAAGGGGAAAACGTCGCGGCAGGCACGGAAGAGCAATTGACTCAAACCACTTTGTCTGCTGAATCCCCAGTTGTCGGCATCCAGTCAGCAACTGGTTCGGTAAAATCGTCCTTTCTCTGGAAAGTTTCCGAATCGATGAATTTGGAGGCTCTCACCAATCAAGACTTTTTGGATTTAGTCGAAGGGCTAGAAGCCGAGTTTGAGGGAGAATTTGTTGCCAAACAGGTTGAGGCCGATCGAGACAAAGTGCTGCTAGTGGGAGTGATGACTCAGGAAATGACCTCGCAGCAATTTGAGAACGGGCTTGTAGAACTGGTTCGCTTAGTAGAGACGGCGGGCGGTCAGGTACTGCAAACCCTGCGCCAAAAACGATCGCGCCCCCATCCCCAAACCGTTGTGGGCGAAGGTAAAGTTCAAGAAATTGCCCTCACCGCTCAAACTGTGAGTGCTAATCTGGTAGTGTTCGATCGCGACCTCTCTCCGGCCCAAGTTCGCAACTTAGAAACTCAGATCGGTATTCGCGTAGTCGATCGTACAGAAGTAATTCTTGATATTTTCGCTCAAAGAGCTCGATCGGGTGCCGGTAAATTGCAAGTCGAACTCGCTCAATTGCAGTACAGTTTGCCCCGACTGCGGGGCCGCGGCCAAGCAATGTCGAGACAGGGAGGCGGGATCGGTACTAGAGGACCGGGCGAAACCAAACTCGAAACCGAACGGCGGGCGATTGCCAAACGTATAGCTCGCTTGCAACAAGAAGTCAACCAACTGCAAGCTCACCGCTTCCGGCTGAGACAGCAGCGACAACACCGAGAAGTACCCTCGATCGCGATCGTCGGCTACACTAACGCGGGTAAGTCTACGCTGCTTAACGTCCTCACCAACGCGGAAGTCTACACGGCAGACCAGTTGTTTGCTACCCTCGACCCCACCACGCGACGCTTGACCGTTCCCGCCGAGATCCCCGGCGGCACACCCCTAACCTTCGTGCTTACGGATACCGTCGGCTTTATTCACGAACTGCCCCCCGCCCTGATCGACGCCTTCCGCGCTACCCTCGAAGAAGTAACCGACGCCGATGCTTTGCTGCACCTCGTCGATCTGTCCCACCCAGCTTGGCAAAGCCAAATTCGATCGGTCATGAATATTTTGACCGAAATGCCCGTAACTCCCGGCCCTGCTCTTGTAGCTTTTAACAAGATCGACGCCGTTGATGGAGAAACCCTCGCCATCGCCCGCGAAGAGTTTCCTCAAGCTGTATTTATTTCTGCCGCCAAGGCTCTAGGTATGGAAACTCTCCGTCACAGGCTTGCTCAGTTGGTTCAGTACGCTATTTCCCCTCGGTAAATACTTAAATATTCCTGTGAAAGTGTTGACAGAAGCTAAAATGCGTACATATACTGAGGACAGATATTTGGCAAACATGAGACTATTAATAGATAAGTCATCAGCTTGTCGGTCAGGTATAATAGAGTAAAGTTTGTTGTCGCAAAGTTTGTTTTCGGAAGACTAGATTATTAATTAATTTCAGGAGGCCGATAGTCAAGGCAAAGAAATTCTTGCTGAATAGCTGTAACATATCTGTAGTGGCTGTTTGGTAAGGGCTTCCCAAAAGCCCACAAACAGCAAAGCCAAACAGAAATCCGGCATCAAAGCGGGTGCAAATGTGGAACAAAACTGTGAAACAAAACAAAATTGCAGCGTTTGAGGGATGGCTTCAAGCGCTTGAACAGTATTAGCAAGCGCCCGCTAGAGCTGAAATTGAGCTACTTTAAGAGTTCTGAGATAACTGACCGTAAATATTTGCGCTATCCCAGTCTGTTATGTTCGCCTTCCCATATTATCGCTGTTTCACCGAAGAGTTATGTCTACGCCCCTGGCAAAACTAGCAATTGGACTTTCTGCTGCTGTAGCAACAGGGTTCTACTACCTAGCTGCCGCCCCCCCGGCTGCAGCAATAGTTGATGTGTGCAAGAGCGGAAACTATTCCGATGAGTGTGGTGGCAGTTCTTCCAGCCAGCAAAATCAAGCCTCCCCAACAGAACCGGAATCACTAGCATCGCCAACCGCGCCTGTAGGGGCATCATCGCCCGAACCCTCACCCGAACCCTCACCCGAACCCTCACCCGAACCCTCACCCGAACCCTCACCTACAGAGTCGATCGCATCGCCAACACCGATATTAACACCGTTACCATCACCTGTATCGGTACCATCGCCCACCATCGCAAACATATATACTCGCGCCGCAGCTCCAAGGTCAACTGCGATCCCCGAACCCGGTACTGTTACCGCACTCCTGCTGACGGGTGCAGGAATTTTCTGCTCGGGAAGAAAGCGTGGCAAACAGGTAAGTCAACCGCGCTAGCCAGTAGATCGCAGCAGTGGTTGCTTTCCAAAACCTGTCCGTTACTGCCAGCGCAATTAGGGTTTGAATTTTTTCCTGCAAATTAAAGCGGTGCCAGCACCAAAAAATAAGTCTGAAATAACTTGGCAGTTAACTTACGGCGAACAACTATATAAAAATTCATATAAGATTCGTGAAGATTATAATTAAACATATTGCTATTTTCTGAAAATACGATGACCCCGAAAGTAGAAATTTACACTTGGAGAACTTGTCCGTTTTGCATTCGTGCCAAAGCACTGCTAAAGCAAAAGGGAGTTAATTTTACAGAATACGCGATCGACGGTAACGAAACAGCGCGGGATCAGATGGCAAAACGAGCCAACGGACGGCGCTCGCTGCCTCAAATTTTCATCAACGACCGACACGTAGGCGGCTGCGACGACATCCACGAACTCGATGCTAGAGGAAAGTTAGACCCGTTGCTGGAGAGTTAACAAATAGGACTAGCGAACTTGGGACTTTCTTAAATGGAGTTTTTAGATATTCGCGGTATAATTTATATTCTTCTGCCAAATTTTCTTGCGCCCAATTCACGAGCGCTCAGCCACAATGAAATTTGCATTCATCATCGATCCCTTTGAAAGGCTAATTCCAGGTCACGATACCAGCGTAGCGCTGATGGAGGCAGCTCAAGAGTTGGGTCACGAAGTCTGGACGACTCAAGCCAACGAGTTAAGCGTCATCGGTGGCAAAACCTGGGGAATGCTGAGCCGATCGACCCTAATTCCCGTAAAGTTGGTAGAGGGACGCTGGACGAGCGCTGAGAATTGGTATGGCCAGGAAACGCCGACATTGCAGCCGCTAGAAGCAATGGACGCAGTATTCATGCGGACAGATCCCCCTGTCAACGTTCCTTACCTGTACGCTACTTATCTTTTAGACAACATTGACCCCGCTAAAACTTTAGTAGTTAACAGCCCTCAAGGATTGCGAACTGCTAATGAAAAAATGTACGCTTTGCAATTTAAAGGAGTGCTCCCAGAAACAATAGTTTCTCAAAACAAGCAGGTAATCCAACAATTTGTTGAGGAAAAAGGAGCCGCTGTTTTGAAACCTTTGGGAGGCAAAGGTGGAGAGGGAATTTTGTTTTTACAAGCGGGCGATCGCAACTTGAATTCTCTGGTTGAAATCAGCACTCAACAAGGTATAGTTCCTGTAATGGTTCAGACTTATTTGCCGTCTGCCAAAGACGGAGATAAGCGAATCGTGCTGTTAAATGGCGAGCCGATAGGTGCTGTCAATCGCATTCCCACAGGCAATGAATTTCGCGGCAATATGGCTGTCGGCGGCAGAGTTGCCAAAACAGAAATTACCGATCGAGAACGCGAAATTTGCGCTCAATTAGCACCGATCCTCCAGCGAGATGGACTATATTTTGTAGGTATTGATATTATTGGCGGTTATCTTACTGAAGTTAATGTCACTAGCCCTACCGGACTTAGAGAAATTGACTTGCTCGATGGTGTTAGCTTGGGCAAAAAAGTAATTGAATGGACAGTATCAAAGGTGAAAGAAAGTCATTAGTTATTAGTCATCAGTCATCAGCGATTAGTCAGCAGGAAAACTGCGACCTACGCTCGATTGTTAACTATTAACTATCAACTATCAATTATTCCGATCGGGTCCGGTGGCGTCTCTGATGTTACGGACAGCAGATAAACTGCCAACTATCAATCGATGGCAGCAGGCGGAACTCGCACTACTAATACCAAATCCGGGTTAGATATCCCCGTTATGACAGGGCGGTTGAAACCTGTGAGGGTGCAAAATCGAATCTGCTTCTATTTGACCTGAAACTCGAATCTCAGGAATAAAGGGGGTGAGAAACCCGGATTTGGTATAACTCTCAACTATCAACTCAAAACATACTTGCCTCAAAACTCCCAACTCAAACTCAAAACTCAAACTCCCAACTCCCAACTCAAAACTCAAACTCCCAACTCAAAACTCAAAACTCAAAACTCAAAACTCAAAACTCCCACACAACTATCAACTGTTTAAATTATGTCTAAAATAGGAGTTGCAATAGTCGGTACGGGTTTCGGTCAGAAGGTACACCTGCCCGCATTCCAGACACACCACAGAACCGAAGTTGTAGCGGTTTACCACCGCAATTCAGACAAAGCTAGGGCGATCGCCTCAACTTATAATATCCCCTACGCTTGCAGTTCGATCGAAGATATAGTTGCCATTCCAGAAGTAGTAGGTGTCAGCATTTCCACTCCACCGTTCCTGCATTTTGAAATGGCAAAAACAGTCCTGCGATCGGGCAAACATTTATTATTAGAAAAACCGACCGCCCTAACAGCAAAAGAAGCCAGAGAACTTTACTATTTAGCAAATTCCAACTCTCAAACCGCCACATATAGGGGGAAAGCGAGATCGGTCGCGATCGTGGATTTTGAATTTCGCTTCATCCCCGCTTGGCAAATGCTAGCAGAATTATTAGCAGCAGAATATGTCGGACAACAGCGGTTAATTAAAATAGACTGGCTGGTATCGAGTCGCGCCGACGAGAATCGTCCTTGGAATTGGTACTCGCAAAAAGAAATGGGTGGCGGAGTTTTGGGCGCGACGGGTTCCCACGTTTTCGATTATATTAACTGGCTGTTCGGCCCGATTCAGAGACTGTCGGCGCAATTAATTACAGGAATTACCGCCCGTCCCGATCCGAATGAGGAAGGTAAATTAAAACCAGTAGACGCAGATGATTCTTGCACCTTGATGCTGGAACTAGCAGGAGGCATCCCTTGCCAAGTTTGCTTGAGTTCAGTTACCTATCAAGGGCGCGGACATTGGGTAGAAATTTACGGCAGCAAGGGAACATTAGTATTGGGAAGCGACAACCCGCAAGACTACGTGCACGGATTTCGCCTGTGGGGTTCCCAAGGAGGACAGCCCTTAGCCGAAATCAAAATTCCTCAAAGATTGGAGTTCCCGCAAGTGTACCCCGACGGCAGAATCGCCCCGTTGATTCGAGTAGTAGATAAGTGGGTAGAAGCAATTGACGCGGGCAAATCCCTGATACCGTCTCTGAAAGAAGGGGTTTACTCCCAGTTGTTAATGGATTTGACCCGCGAGTCAAACGCTACGGGAACCTGGGTAAATATACCAAACCTAGATAAATTTTTGAACGAGAGATAAAAGCTAGAGGTTTCACTACATCAAAACTCAAAACTCAAAACTCGATCGGCCGCAAACCCGATAAACTACAAATAGATAAACTAGGTCAACCCCTATATCCAGAGTTGGTAGTTTTTAATGGCGCGCCCTGAAAGTCCTTGCCTCAGTATAGCGATCGCTCGCCTGAGAACCGCTGGGGCAAACCATTTTGCCACCTGGGTCTTGCAGGCCCCCTATCCCAGCGGGTACGTTCACCACGACTGCATGTGGCCCGCCACCCTATCCCAAGCGTGGCAAGCTTGGCAGGAAATGTTTTCCCCCTCCGGGACAATTCACGAATTGCCCTTAAATCCTGACGGCAATTTCGTCTCGCCGGAAAACAGCCAAAAAATACTAGCAGAAACCGAAAAGCCAGCCCTCCAAGCGCTACAGCTACCTCAATTTGGGCCATCAAACCCCGTCCCCCCAGGTAAAGGGTGGAGCGAGAAGGGAGAGCCAAATCCGCTGCCGCAACCCGCTAGCTACAGCAGCCGCCTCATGCAGCATTTGGGTATCGAGCTGTGGCAGTGGCTGTTTGAAGGGCCGATTCAAGCTAGCCTTCACGAAAGTAAAGGCATCGCGATCGGGCAAAATCAACCCCTGCGAGTGCGTATAGATTTGCGGGAACCCTATTTGATCGCTTTGCCTTGGGAAATTATGCAGCCTCAAGCAGGTCAACCAGCAATTTCTCTGTCGCAGCAACTGCTGTTCAGCCGCACTACCAGCCATGTTGAACCGCTGCCGGCGCTGCGTCTGGCCGAATCCCTCAATATTTTGCTAGTTTTGGGACAAGCAGAACCAACTAACAGCACCACCAATGCTCAATTTGCGGTCAACAACCGTCAGTTGCAGTTGGAAGCAGAAGCACAAGCACTAGCTAATGTTCTGGAAAATGCCTCGCATACTGACGAGAGCGGCCAATATTTCGATATCAGCGTTCCGACTCGGGTAGATATTGCGATCGAGCCGACTCCGGCGGAACTGATTTCGCGCCTGGAAACGCAATCTTACAATATCCTGTTCTACGCCGGTCACGGGATACCGGGACCCGATGGGGGTTTGCTGTTTTTGGGGCCGGATACGGCGATGAACGGCACGGAACTGGCTCAGGTGCTGGTACGGTGCCGGGTGACGCTGGCGGTGTTTAATGCCTGCTGGGGTGCGCAGCCGGCGGTGGAGGCGGCGGCACGATCGCCCAAAGGCCACCAACAAGCCATCGCCCGCAGCAGTTTGGCTGAGGTGCTGATCCATCACGGAGTCCCGGCGGTGTTGGGGATGCGGGATTCGATCGCGGATCGCGAGGCATTGAGTTTTATCCAAACTTTCGCTCGAGCTTTGGCCGGCAGGATGTCGGTCGATCGAGCTGTGGCTGTAGCCAGACAGCAACTGCTGACGCTTTACAAGTTCAATCAACCGGCTTGGACGCTACCAGTGCTGTACATGCACCCGGAGTTTGACGGCCAACTGACTGAACCGGCTGATGACTTGAAAACTGAATTGCCTGTCAATTCTTCTACTTGGCTGGGACGCTTGCCTTCTTGCGCTTACTTGCGGGGGCGCGGCGAGCCCAGTGCAAAGTCGCGCAGTTCTAACGCGAACCAGGTGTGGCCGATTCGAGCCAATATGGTGCGAGTCGGACGCTGGGAAGAAAACGATGTGGTGATTCGCGAACAGTGGGTTTCTCAAAAACACGCCGAGATTTTTTGCCGCAACAGTGTTGGGGACAGTCGGGACGAACCTAACTATTTTCTGCGGGATTTTTCTCGCTACGGTACTCTGGTCTTGGAGCCTCAAGGGTGGAAGAGGGTTCACCACGAAGAAGTGCTGTTGCGATCGGGTACTCAGCTAAAATTTGGCAGTTCTCAGGGTCAAGTTTTTGAGTTTACCATTGAGGAACCAAAAACTCCGGGCTACAACGAAATTGAAAGCAGAACGAATTAATGTTGCGATTCGCGCCACGACAGCAGGGGGAGAAATTACCTCGCAAGTTAAACAGGGGGTAAGTAACCTGGATTTACGATCGCACCATTTTTTTGATGAGAATTCCAAAGTTAAGGTCGCGATGCCAAAACGCACCACAAGGGCATTAATGCCATCTATGCTATCCATAGCTCAACGCTGGATTCTTTGCCAGAAAGCCGATTTTTGACAAGAGAGCCAGATCTCAGTACCATACGATTTTCTGGCTGCGTGTCCGGCCAGCTAAGGATTTTTCCCAAAAATCAAGTTTCTTTGCGTAAGTCCTCAAGGTGCAGGTGTAGGTAATTTTGGCAATCGGCGATCGGGACAGCAAAGCTTGCAGCGTTGAATCCGGCTAAAGGCGATCGCCAGAGTATTCAAAAGGTAACACTCGCAACTGGTAATTAACACTACCCCTTACTCTATTTTCCTCTTTCTATTTAGGTACTACATCATGGCTACCCCTCCTGATTCTCAATTTTTTCTCGACCCTCAAACTCAAACCCAGATGGAACTGCTGGCAGCTATTGTTCAAACTGATACCGCTTATCCTTGGAATCCCGCAGAATTTGCATCGGAATCTTATTTAAATACTTTAGAACAGGAGTTTGCGCTGTCAGATGCGTTTAGCGACAGCGAAATTACTGAAAAGTCGCAACTGTTGTTCGCGCAGTTGGCACAAGTTTGGACGGCGGCGGATTTGAAAAAGTCTTTGCGCCAAAAGTTCGATCGCCTGCCTCAAGATTTACTCGCCCGCATCGCTGGTAGCGTCCAAAACGCTGTCGCTAATTACCAATCCTTGGCCGATCGCATGGTACAATCCGCGTTGGATGTTTTGCCTCAGTGGCCTGAAGAAGATTTGCAGGTTTTGGCCCGTCCTTTGGCTTATGCGATGCGAGAAGTCGATGCGAATGCCGAGGAATCCGTAGTTGCTTTGAGAAGACCCTGGACGGAATTGTCGGAAATAGAACAGGCTAAAGTTAGTTTGGTCGTCGCCCGCTATGCAATATCCCAATTGGAAATGGCAGATTAGCCATGCTGCGCTCGTTTGGTTTGCCTTTTTTGACTGCTGCGATCGGACAGATCGGGGTGCCGCTGGCTCGCTTTTCGATCGGAAATTATGCGAAAACCCGATTTCTTAATGCAATTGCGTCATTTTATGTGGCGGGCTTGTGCCGGAAATCGGGTTTTTTACGCAAATATTCAGATCTCGATCGTTAATATCGATGAAAAACACGGTTTTTTTGGGGTTGATGCACCAGTGCTGTTTTTAATTTTTATAAATTTTTTATAATCTATCTTTAGTTAGATGCCAGCGGCATCTCATTGTTGGAAGATTGACAGCGACGCCGATCGCTGTTTTGCACCCGATAAGGTTTCAGAACACTGGTGCGGGCGCTGCCAGGAACTGGGTGTGACGGACAATAATACACTGCATTTGGCTATTGACTCGGGTTCAAAAACCAAGTTTCCTCGCGCACCAGTGCGTTCGGGAATTAGTTTTGGGAACTGGTTGCTGGTTGAGAGTTTAAACAAACTAATGTTTAAACCAACTAAAAATTGTCAATTGCTCGATCGAAACAATATAGATATTAGTCGGCCAGACAAGAGCGATCTAACCCGTAAGTTATAGTTTCCAGCCGCTCGCAAATTGCCGAGCATTACTAATCTGTTATAACTTATACAAAAGGTAGCATTTTATGGGACACAGATCGGACGATCGCTCCACAGCAATCCATTAGGAATACAGGTGGCCAGTTAATACAGCAAAATGTCGCAGATCGCAAGGTGCCTTGCCGTAAAGGTCGATCCTACCACCCCAAAGCCGAATCCCTCAAGCCCAAAAAAGGGGATGGCGATATTGACAAAGCAATATATAATTGAGCAACAATAACAGAAGCTTGCAGGCATTGCAGCAGGACCAGCAACACTACCTATGCCTTAAGTTATATTCAAAACCGACCCATGTCGGCGAAACTAAAAAACGGGGCAAGGCAGAAGTGCCTGTACAGAAAGGGGGGGGCGATCGCCCGGAAATACCAGCCAAGCGATCGGGGTTCTCATGAGGGGTAAAACCTCTCCAGCAAGCAGTCAGATATAATAATGTTGAACTTTTTCAGTTCGAGAAAGTAGCGCTAGCATTAAATTGCCCTGCCGTGAACTACTACTGACTGATTTGTTACAGTTCTTAACCATCAAAACTGCTTTCAAGACGACTAGCATGGTGACACTTTTACTAGCACAAACAGATCGGTAAATAATGTCACCTAACTTTAAACGCTGCGATCCCCCAGTGGGAAAAATAGAGTCTATTTGATTCGCACGCCAGCGGTTTTAGAGTTACAATCGGAATCAAAGCATCGCTATTTAACTGAGTTCTTTAGTTACTTTAACTTTCAGCTATGAACGTGGATTTTATCAAAGCCCAAGTCAGGTTGCTACAGGGTGCAAGTTCATCGGAACGAGAGACCCTAATAAAAAACATTGGTGTTTGTGCTGGTGTGATCAGACCGGGAGAATACGTGACCCCGCAACGAAAGCACGCTATTACTCTTTGGCTGCAAACCAATGCCGTGCGCCTGAGGTTGCCCCAACTGCCTCTGGATTTGTCCGGACAAAAGCCTTAACAGCCGTTGTTTCTGGTAGAATCAGGTGATGTATCTCGTGGCGCACCAATTCGCTATTTGTAGATCGACTCAAAAACAATTCTAAACTGGCATGGAGGGAGTAAGATTACTAGAGCAAGACTGCTTTGGCAGCCTCCCCTCAGCTTCGCTACTACCGATGAAGTGTCAATAATCACTCCCGGCTTCAGCGAGGGCAATCGTGTCAATAGATATAACAATTTATGGGGGCAGTTTTGCTACTGCCTCTGTTTTAAGCGCGAGGCGCAAATCCTGCAAATTAGATCGCGTCCGATCGACTGGCTATAGTTTGAGTGCGAGCTTCCGGCTCGATCGCGACAATCTCGCCCAGAAATCTCGCCCAGATAAATAAAGATTCACAGAGCGATCGGATGCGATATTATAGATCTGCAAAAAATCAAGATTTCGTCCACTGTTGGGGTTCGGAGTTTTCTACCCACTTGTAGGCGTTGCAAATCAGCCAGGAAGTCACATCTCCCTGAGTAGCACAGGTATGAATAGGACGCGGTTCCGTATTTGGTGCACCGCAAATTACAACTTGAAATCTCGATGCAGGCGGGCCATCGGAGTTGAGAACAACGGTAACAGTTTGAGCGCGAGAAATGTTTTGAACGGACATCAGGTGCATTGCTGGAACTCTCGAACAATTTTTATTTAGTATAATCAAACTTCAATCAAATTCTACCCATTGGTAGCCAATAGTGGTAAACTACGGTCACAATCTTGGGCGGGCGTGTTAGTCATAATGTGGCAAGTGAGATATTTGTCTATTAAACATGTAACTATTAATATACTCAAAAAACGATGCAGAAAAAACAAAAATTTCCCCATCTAGTAGGTTCCAAATGGACTGCCCATCAAAAAACTTGGGGATGGCGACACTTCCAAGTAGTCAACAGGAAAAATCAAGATAAATGGGTATTTGCCGAAATGGTGGCCGCTTGCGATCCGAAAGTGCGTTTTTGGCTGAACGCCCAACAGCTAAAAGACCGATCTCTCTGGGAAGCTGGATGGCAATCCACACAAGAACTAGAAGACTTAGAAGCCGACAATAACTCTTAAGATTTTACTATTTTACCGATTACCGAGTTAGCGCGGAAACTGGACGATCGCATAATTCAACTAAGCGCACCCGCTGAAACTCGACTGCAATAATTGCGATCGATCGCCCGCATTCTCGATAGTAAAAATGTTAAATTATCCAAAAACGACCGCTCGCCTTCAAACACCTGCAGGTGGCAGTTATTTGCCTTCAAAAAAGCCTAAAAATACATGATAACATCCCTTTTGTCAACAGCCTTTACTCTCTTCTTAAAACTTTACGCGAACAATTTCGCACTGAGACCGACCTGTGGTTTGATAGAGAGTCTACAGTATTGGCAGGTCAGTCGCGATGGCAAAATCTACAGCAGTATCTAAGGGGAAATTACCGGTAAAATTAACAGCAAAGAAAATCGATCGATCGCCAGACCAGCCAGAATTCAAACAGCTAGAACTTTTTGAGTGGAAAGTAGAAGATCCGTTTCTGGATTCTAACAACATTCCTAGCTCCCAAGTGCGCAGAAAAAATGGTTTAATTAGCCTCAACGATATGTGGCGCGTCGCGGGAAGTATTAAAAATAAAACACCTTCTCGCTGGCTGGGACAAAAACAAACTCAGTTTTTAGTAAAATTATTAAAAACTCAAGTAGAATCCGAGATTTATACAACCCAACGCGGCAAAAACGGCGGAACTTTTGCTGCTGACGAACTTGCCTATAAATATTGGGAATATTTGCAAGTTAAGCGCGAAGTTAAGCTTACTGAAAAACAAGTCCAAAGCCGGCTGGCTAAAAGTTTGGGCAAGGTGCAGCGCGAAGTGCCGACGTTAGCGGGGAAAATAGATATTTTAACAGACAAAGAACTGATCGAGGTGAAATCAGTGAACAGTTGGAAATGCGCGGTAGGTCAAGTTTTAATTTACAGCCAATCCTATCTCGATCGCCAAAAACGCATTCATCTATTTGGCGAAGCATCGCCCGATTTTTTGAGCCTGATTCGGGGCTATTGCGCTGGATTTGATATTGAGGTAACTTGGGAGTATTAACTCTTTATACGGAAATACTTATGTCCGCTGCGGTTTCAATTAAAAATGCTTGCAAAGTCTACAACAAAATCCCGGTTGTCAATGACCTTTCCTTCACTATTGAATCTGGAGAAATGTTCGGTTTGCTCGGTCCAAACGGTGCAGGAAAATCGACCACAATTCGGATGTTGACTACTTTGACTAAACCCAGCAGCGGTCATATTGAAATCGCCGGGTATGAGGTGAAGCGACAAAGCTTGCAAGTAAAACAGTGTATCGGCGTCGTGTTACAGCAAACTAGCGTCGATACCGACCTTTCCGTGTGGGAAAATATGGAGTTTCACGGGAGGCTGCACCACATTCCAAATCCGAAACGACAGCAATTAATTAAACAGTGGTTGGACTATGTAGAATTAACTGACAGAAAAGACGATTTAACGAAAACTTTATCGGGGGGAATGAAGCGCCGGCTGCAAATTGCTAGAGCGCTGTTGCACGAACCGCAAATCCTGTTTTTGGACGAACCAACGGTAGGTTTAGATCCGCAAACGCGACGGCGATTGTGGGAAATTATTCTGGATTTGAACAAACAGGGAATGACTATGTTGCTGACAACTCATTATATGGATGAAGTGGAGTATTTGTGCGATCGCATTGGGATTATGGACGGCGGCAAGTTAATTCAATTGGGAACTTTAGCCGAACTGCGGCAGCAGTACGGCGAAGGCTTGGTGATGAAGCAAATAGATGAGAGGTGGGAATATAAGTTTTTTCCCAGTCTGGAAGAAGCTAATATTTATCTCGATCGACAGTCAGATAAAACAGGGATGATGGTGCGTCCTTCTAATTTAGAGGATATTTTTGTAGAATTGACAGGAAGACAGTTAGATTGATTTTAGATGGGTACAAGTTAGTGTTTGTCTAAAATGGGCGATCGAGCCACAAATAAACAGCATAAAACTAAATACTTAAGAAGTTACAGCGTTTTTTGCTAAGAAATTTAGTTCGATAAAGACCGTTGAGTAGTAAAAGTCGGAAAGCTATTCAATATTATCATGAGGTATAATAGAAAGCGGATGACTTATAACAGTTAACTACCAACTCTTCCCCCTTCCTTCTTCCTTCTTCCCTCTTCCTTCTTCCTTCTTCCTTCAACTAAGTTACCCAATGCCGCGTTTAGCAACTACAATAGAAGCCATTCTTTACTTAAAAGGTCAGCCGGTCTCGATCGCAGAAATTGCCGAGATTGCTAAGTGCGATCGAACCGAAGCCAAAGATGCTATCATCGAACTGATGTCCGACTCGGCCCGCCGCGACAGTGCCTTAGAAGTTGTGGAAACCCCCACAGGATACAGCCTGCAACTTAGAGAAGATTTTGCTGCTTTAATGCAAACATTAATACCGCCAGAATTAGGTATTGGCGCGCTGC
Source organism: Oscillatoriaceae cyanobacterium Prado104 (assembly GCA_025454405.1). GTDB lineage: Bacteria > Cyanobacteriota > Cyanobacteriia > Cyanobacteriales > Microcoleaceae > Microcoleus. The sequence goes on from JALOON010000024.1 coordinate 15,449, forward strand.
GGACTCTAGCAGCCATCGCCCTTAAAGGAGGCATCGCCCAAGCAGATTTAGTGGATTTGCGGGGTTCCGGGGCCTACCAACAAGTGCAAGAACTTGTCGAACTCGGTTTTGTCCGCAAGCGGCGGCAAAATGACAGCAGATCCTATTGGCTGCAAGTTACCGACAAATTCCATAGGTATTTTCAAGTAGACCAAATGCCCAAACAACTGCAAATTGATTTTCAGACCAACCTGCAGCCAAGCGAAGAAGAATAAATTCAACTAGAATGTAAGAAGCCAGAAATATAGAATCGCCAAATGGTTTTTAACCCTGACTTTAACGGCTCCAATGCTCAACAAACCGCAGCTAACCCGCTTCTGAAGTACCTCCAACACCAATCCCCCGAGGTATTAGCCCGCGTCGCCAAGTCCGTCAGCCCAGAAATCAAGGAAATTATCTCTCACAACGTTCAAGGACTGGTAGGGGTCTTGCCTTCAGATAATTTCAACGTCCAGATTACCACCGATCGCGAAAATTTAGCGGGTTTGCTGGCTTCAGCCATGATGACTGGCTATTTTCTCAGGCAAATGGAGCAGAGAATGCACTTAGAAGAAAATTTGGCCAGCACCAGTTCGATTGCAACCAACTCTCCAACAGAGAAATAAAGAGGTTAGTAGTGAGGACTTTAGTCCGTATTCGCTCTGAGTCTAAATCTGCAAACAAGAGCTGAAGTCCTTACTACAAAAAAATACTGGTTAAACAAGTCTTAACCACCGGCCGCACTACCCGAGAGGGGAAAAGCACCAGGGCGCACTTTAATGTTTTGAACTTGACCCTGACGGTTAATTTCCAAGTCGAGTTCTTTGCCAACCGCCGTGTTTTCTACCCGTTCCTGTACTTGGCCCGGGCTGTTAACCTCAACTCCGTCAACTTTGATAATTGCATCTCCCGGACGCAACCCAGCTTTTTGTGCTGGGGAATTTTCCACCACTCGCGTCACACCAACCCCTCTATCTACAGCAATCTTATTATCTAGCTGTTTGTTGGCTTCTGCTTTGGTGGTGGGATTCAGGTCGATCATTTGAATGCCCAAGTAAGGGTGCTCGGCTTTACCTTTGGCAAATAACTGATCGGAAATTCGTTTGGCAGTTTCGATCGGAATTGCAAATCCCAACCCTTGAGCGTCCGCCCGGATAGCTGTATTGATACCAATTACTTCACCTCGATCGTTCAATAGCGGTCCCCCGGAGTTGCCGGGATTGATGGCGGCGTCGGTTTGGATGAAGCGCACCCGCTTGTCAGGAATGCCGACTTGAGAACTCGATCGCCCCGTAGCGCTGATAATCCCTACTGTCACCGTATTGTCCAGACCCAAAGGATTGCCGATCGCGATCGCCCACTGTCCGGGTACAATATTGTCCGATCGGCCCAAAGCCACCTGCGGTAGTTCCTTAGCATTAATTTTCACCACAGCCACATCCGTCAGCGGATCGACTCCCTGCACTTTGCCCTCAAACTCCCGCCCGTCTTTGAGGGTCACTTTCACCGTATCCGTTCCGGAGACGACGTGAGCGTTAGTAACGATGCGCCCGTCAGCGCTGAGAATAAACCCCGAACCGGTGCCGCGCTTGACTCGCTCTTCCGGCTGCGGTAAATTATCCCCAAAAAAACGGCGAAACAAAGGATTTTTGAAAGCTTCCGGCACTTGATTCGCTACCTTAGTGGCGGCGTCGATCCGCACCACAGCCGGACCGATTCTTTCGGCTGCTTCCGCAATAAAATTGGGATTGCTGCGATCGACTTCTCGATTTTCCTGAACTGGGGCTGCCGGATAAGGCGGAACTTGCTGGCGCACTACTGGTACGATCGACCTAGTTTCCAAACCGTTTTGTCCGGCCAGATAGCGATTGCCCAACCACCCGATGCCCCCTCCAATTGACAGCAAAGTCAGGTATAGCGTCAACTGCTTAAAAGATAAACTCATCTAAATAAATCTCCATAAATCTCAATCAAACAACTTAAAGCCTTGTTGTAGACCTTGCTGGAATCAATCGATGTTTAGCCATCCGCTTGCTTCGGAGTTATTCAGCTTTTGCCTGGGACGATCGCCAACATAGTTTTCAAGTTCAGACCAGAACCGATAGTTATCATCCTAACTTGACTGAGCCAGGGATTAAAAGTTTGGAACTCGCCCGCAGCTTTAAAATATTAATTTCCACTCTAATCAAAATTTGTCTGTTCCTCAAACAGAATTCTTTTTTTTTAAGATAATGGCTTGTCAGCGCTTGTTTTCTGTAGTTTCCGCTTTAATTTGGTCGCTCGCTCCTGTTGCGATCGCAGCGCCCGATCCCGCCACAACCCCTAAAAATCTTCCCACAGATACACCTCTTGAAACACCCGACCCCGCCCGCGATTGCCCGCCGCCGGCGATGTCTCGCTTGCGCAGCCACATGGCCCTCCAGGGGGAAACTGTAGAAAGCATAGCCCGACAGTACAACGTGACGCCCGCCACCCTGCGAGCCATGAATCCCAGCTTGCGGTCCGGTCGGGTATCCCCCGGCAGCCGCATCGTCATTCCTCCCTACGATGGCAGGCTCGTAGAGGTGCCAGCAGGCTGGACTTGGCAAAAAATGGCAGAAGCGTACAACGTGCGCGCAGATTTGCTATTTGAGGCGAATGGGTGCAGGCCCATCGGGCAAGTAGCCTTTGTACCTTCGGTGAATTGGGCACCGCCAGCCCCAGTAGATCTTGAAGATACATCGGTGCAAGGATTTCCGCTGCAGGCACCTGCCCCGGAAATTTTGCGTTACGGCTGGCAGACGCATCCTGTTACCCGGCAAGTTTTTTTCCACAGTGGCATTGATTTTTTGGCTGTTGAAGGTACGGAGGTTGTAGCAGCAGGTGGGGGGACTGTTGCCTTTGCCGGCGTGCAAGGGGTTTACGGAAATTTAGTAGTGGTGAACCACCAAGCGGGGAAGCAAACTCGCTACGCTCATTTGAAAGATATTGCGGTAAAAACAGGTCAAAAAGTGCGATCGGGCGAACGTTTGGGAACAGTGGGAACGACGGGAAAACCAGATGTTCCGCAGTCTCATTTGCATTTTGAAGTTCGGTATAATACTGGTTTGGGTTGGGTTGCAGAAGACCCGAAAACTTATTTGCAAGCTAATGTTAAATAGCTCGAATCGTACCGTCTGCCAAAACTTCTTCTTCGAGTGCAAATCCTTGCTCCTGGTATGTTGCCATCAAAGCATGATATCCGTAACGTTGAGTTAACTCGTTCAACCACTGCTGCGAATATCTGTAAGCGCGATCGTAGGTCGAAATAATTGCTTAAACTGCCAGTTTTTCCGCTGCTTGAAACCGATTCAGAGTCTGGAAGTTTTGCAATATTACCAAGCTAACAAGAAAGGCATTTCGCACGATCGAGTCAAGCAATGGGCAGACAGTTTAGGCACCGACGCTGAATTGCCATGCCTGCAGTAGTTTGGACTCCGCACGCCCTTCAGCACTCGATCGATACCGCCAATTCTTGGCTGAAACTGACTCCGACTTTGCTATTAAAGCGATTCAAAAGATTGTAGAAGTTGGAGAAAGTTTGCAGGCATACCCACAAAGAGGTACGATCGTTACAGAAGCCCCCAGCCTGCGCAAACTTATGGTGAAGTTTGGGAAAGTTGGTTTTATTCTGCATTACACTATCTTGAACGATGAAGTTTTGATTTTGTAGATTTACCACGGACGGCAACAACGTCCAATTTAAATTATTTCTAATCAATAATCATCTTTTCCACAGCATCAGTTTCTAAATTGTACTGCCAGTTAATATCCGGAATGCGATCGAACGCTTGTTTCAGCGAATCTTCCCACAGTTTCCGCATCTGCGCTAAGTAAGGGTCTCCCAAACGCAGCAGCAATCTGTGTTTAATAGCAAAACTGTCACGACTGTACATCACTAAATTAATCGGCGGTCCCACAGAAATATTAGATTTCATAGTCGAGTCGATCGACAGCAAAGCACATTTAGCAGCCGCATCCAAAGAGGCTTCAAATGTCATAACGCGATCTAAAATAGGTTTGCCATACTTAGTTTCACCTATTTGCAAAAACGGAGTTTCCGCAGCAGCTTGAATGCAATTGCCTTGAGAATAAATCAAAAATAGTTCCGGGTCTTGCCCTTTAATTTGACCTCCCAAAATCATGCTGCATTTGCCCTCAATTCCATCCTTTTTTAGCCAAGGGCCATCTAGTTCAGCCATGTGACGAATTTTGCTGCCAATGTAGCGAGCCACATCAGACATGGCAGACAAGGTATGCAAATTAACATCCGCCCCCGCTTTCAAGTCTTTGTGCATCTCATTAATCGCACCTTGAGTCATTGACAAATTGCCCGCAGTACATACTAAAATTACCCGCTCCCCCGGACAAGAAAAATCAAACAGTTTTTTGTATCTGGATATGTGGTCAACGCCGGCATTAGTGCGGGAATCAGCAGCCATTACAATGCCGTCGCGAGTGATGATACCAAGGCAATAAGTCATATAGTTGATAGTTGGTAAGGAGTTTTGAGTTTTGAGTTGTTCGGAAGTTTTGAGTTTTGAATTTTGAGTTTTGAGTTAAAGACAGTTCTTTTGAGTTGTGAGTTGTGAGTTGTGAGTTAAAGACTGTTCAAAATTCACGCACTCAAAACTTAAAACTCAAAACTTAAAACTCAAAACTTAAAACTCAGAACTTCCCCTCGCCCACTCTCCCCCTTGCCCGATCGGGAGATTGATGGCAATTTGTTTAACATGATGCAACTCTGAAACTGGTTTGCGGGTACTCTCGTAGGAGTCGGACTCGACCCAACAAAAATTTCATCTGCAGGGGTATAGCCAAAAGCTCTCAGAAATGTTAAGATTCGTAACATAGTTAAGACAGTGAAAACCCTAGACCAGAACCTAACCTGGGATAGGACTCACAGCAAGTAGCGGCTAGCTACCATAAAATTAAGCCTCTTTAAAAATAAAGGAAAGCGCAACAGCCCGCCCGCTTTCCTAACCAGCTCAAGCTAGGGGTTTGTTTGGACAAACCTTTAGAGGCTGACATACTCAGCGGGAAAAGCTCATGAAAACTCCTAAGTCCTCAGACACGGATTCTGTTCGCGCTTACTTGCGAGAAATCGGCCGCGTTCCCCTGCTGACCCATGAGCAAGAAATACTCTACGGGAAACAGGTACAGCGGTCAACTGCCCTGAATGAAGAAAAAAATATTCTGATTGAAGAGTTAAACCGCGAACCGACGACTGCGGAATGGGCCCAGGCAGTTGGGATGTCTGAAGCTGAGTTGCTGCGGGCGATCGAACTTGGGGAAAGGGCGAAGCGGCAAATGGTGGAAGCCAATCTGCGGCTGGTGGTGTCTGTTGCTAAAAAATATATCAAGCGCAACGTAGATTTACTGGATCTAATTCAGGAAGGCACTATTGGAATGCAGCGCGGAGTAGAAAAGTTTGACCCGACTAAGGGCTACAGATTTTCAACTTACGCTTATTGGTGGATTCGCCAAGCCATTACTCGCGCGATCGCGGAAAAAGGCCGAACCATCCGCTTGCCGATCCACATTACCGAAAAACTCAACAAAATTAAAAAAGCCCAGCGCCAACTCGCTCAAAAACTCGGCCGCGCAGCTACTGCAGCCGAGCTGGCATCGGAGCTAGAATTGACTCCCAAGCAGATCCGCGAATATTTGGAACGCGCCCGCCTGCCACTGTCTCTGGATTTGCGGGTGGGAGACAATCAAGATACCGAGTTGGGCGATTTGTTGGAAGATACCGGCACTTCTCCAGAAGATTTTGCCCTGCAGTCTTCCCTGCGCGCCGACTTAGAACACTTGATGGCGGAGTTGACTCCGCAGCAGCGGGAAGTTTTGGCTTTGCGCTTCGGTTTGGAAGACGGGCAAAGTTTAACCTTAGCAAAAATAGGCGATCGACTCAGCATCAGCCGGGAAAGGGTGCGGCAAATCGAACGGGAAGCCTTAACTAAACTCCGCAAGCGCAAGCAAGATATCGACGATTATCTGGCAAGCTAAGCCGATCGGGGGATGGGCGATCGAACTGCCGATCGGCTACCCTCAATCTAAACAAGTGGGCAATTGGTCGATCGAGCTCTGAAATCCCGTCCGGGAGCGATCGTCAAACTTTCAATCCCGTATCCTCCAGATGTAGGGTGCGCGCTGCGCACCTTACCGCTATCCGAGTGCGAGAGTCGGGAACTCGCGATCGCAAACCTCAGAACTTACCAGCCAAACTATTTTTTGTGCAAGTCAACTGTGCAAGTCAACTTAGAGTTTGAGCGACTGATAGACCATACTTTATCGGGCAGGGGCTTTAATCCTCAAATCGTAAAATCCGCCAACCTAAATTCGGTTCCGCCCACCGATCTACCTTTACCGTCCTGCTACATTAGTAATTAGTTAGTAATAAAGAGAAGTAGCAACCGGATAGAGGTTATTTAAATTAACCACTCCGCGCCAAACATAAAAACAGTCTCTACAAGAGAGGTTCCCGTGAGCAACACACCTAATAAATCCCCAGAATTTTTTGAAGAAGACGGAGAAAACGCCAATTTACTCTGGCAATACGTGCAATCAATGCCTCCAGATACTGTTTCCCATTTATCCAAGCCGACTTCTCATGAAGTTTTTCAAGTAATGGAACGCAATATTGTCGGACTTTTGGGTAATTTGCCTTCAGAACATTTTGGGGTGACGATTTCTACCAGTCGCGAACACTTGGGTAGATTGCTGGCTTCGGCAATGATTAGCGGTTACTTTCTTAGAAATGCCGAGCAGCGCATGACTTTTGAAAAGTCCATACAAGCTAGCGAGAGTCACGGCTCTGAAGATTAGTAATTGATTAACATTTAAACTGTATATTTGTCAAGCCCCCGATCGCGCGATCGGGGGCTTTCTGAGTAGCTAGTTGTTACTTTCTACGGAAACTGGTAGCATGATTTGATAACCAATTTAAAAATTAGTGCAGGTAAAAATTTCGATGTGCATCCCAAATATTTGAAAACTGATACAGAGGGATATGACACAGAAGTAATCGAACCGCGAAGGCGCGTTCGGCGAAGCCTTTCCCGTAGGGCAGCACGCGAAGCAAGAAGAAGAAGGAAGTAGATAATCTTCATACCGGCAAGATAGTAAATCTGCGTCTGAAAAACTGCGCTTCAACTGTCAACTGTTAACTATCAACTGTCAACTGTTTAATATGTCTATTTCTCCTGTTGTACACAAAATTATCGGGGTTGCGGCGATTAAGAACGATCGCGAACAATTTCTGATTGACAAGCGCAGTCCCCAAGGGTTGCACGGCGGTTTTTGGGAATTTCCGGGGGGGAAAGTAGAGCCTGGGGAAACGATCGAAGCTTGTATCGCACGGGAAATTATGGAGGAGTTGGGAATTGTTATTGAAGTAGGCGAGTTGTTAATTGCGATCGAACACGATTACGGCCGTTTTACAGTGACGCTGAACGTACACCATTGTCTGCACATTAGCGGCGAACCGCAGGCGATCGAATGCGAGGAAATTCGCTGGGTGACGGTCGATGAAATGAGCCAATTTACTTTTCCCAAAGCGAACGAACAAATTATTGCTGTTTTGCGCGATCGTTAGTTCTCTAGTTTTGAAGTACACCCCAGAAAGCAGGTTTCTTTAAGAAACCTGCTTTCTTTTGTACGTCTAATGCAATGCGAACTCACTATCATACCAAATCCGGGTTAGATATCCCCGTTATGACAGGGCGGTTGAAACCGCTACTATACGTACAAAACCCGCCTTCGCGGGTTTCAGGAATAAAGGGGGTGAGAAACCCGGATTTGGTATCACCCCAATTATTACGGCGCTTTTGTTTTAGCTCCAGGCATAACATTGAGGCAGTATATCACGTTCATGTTTAACAAAAATCTCATTGGTATTCGATCGATCGTGGCAATTCGTATAGCAAGACAATTACGGCCAATCGGGCCTATTATCATCAATAAATAAAACGCCAATATTAATCGATATCAGCCGATTCATTGCAAATTGCAACTCCAGCCACTGGTTTTCATAAAAATAAGTTTCGAGATGTCCATAATCATCATGTTTTGGTCGATCGGCAATCTCAGTCGAAACAACGGATAATACTTTTTCGACACTTGCACCAATTAATTTTTGACCGAATAGCGTGGCATCAGGATTTTGCACTTCCAACCAACCAAATTTATTCTCGTATTCAAATTCAATCGCAACTTCAATTAGCAAGTCAAAATACTGCAAGCGTTTCGACCCTGCCGATTCATATATTTTGTCTGGTCTGCCCAATAGATTAATTATCTGTTGTTCGTCTTGTCCGAATTGGATGCTTCCGACGCCTTTTCCGATCGATATTTCCAAGGCTATTTGAGGAATCATTGTATCATCTATTATTATGATAACCGACCGGACACGATCTGAGATAAGATTTGGGCGGATTTTTTTCCCGATCTAATATGCCTCATTTCCTAGAGCATCGGTTCAGTATTACGTCTGTATGGATCTGTGTGTTCCGCGATCGTAGCGGTCAAGTCCGCCAACAGCTTGAAAACTGGATTGCCGATCGTGTCGTGACGTTTTACTCACCCGCTTCACCCAGCTTGAACTCCTGCAAGGTAGCTTGAACGAACGAGAGTGGACTCTCCTCTCTACATACCTGGAAACACAAGATTACATCGAATTCACAAGTTATTCTTGGCAAGCGGCTGCCCGTATCTACTACGATCTGCGCCGCCAAGGACTCACGGTTCGCAGTCCAGTTGATTGTTGTATTGCTCAAGCAGCTTTGGAAAATGATTTACGTTTGATTCACAACGATCGTGATTTTGAAACAATTGCTCGAGCGCGATCGCTCCAAAACTTCCGCTTTCAACCTTGAGGATTTCCCATAACATAATAGTAGTTATAACTAAACATGACTTTACTAATCTGTGGCCGATCGAACACCAACTCCAAACCATAATTTACCGCATCCGATAGCCCAACTGGCAACTGCGCGATCGCCAAAACCTCTGTGCTATTTGCTCGATCGCACATAATATTTAACCTCCAATTTTCACCGTCCCACCGGCAAAGTAAAATGAAAACAACTTCCCTTACCTGCTTTAGAATCAGCCCAAATTTGGCCGTAGTGAGAGCGCACAATCCGCTGGCACAAAGAAAGTCCAATTCCATAACCGTCTGTTGATTCGTCTCGCTGCAAGCGGAAGCGATCTTCAAATATACTTTGCAAATTTTCTTCAGGAATTCCCGGCCCGCTGTCTCCGATGCTTACTTGAACTTTGTAAGCAGTTCGGTGGAGGATTGAAATACTCACAGTTCCTTGTTCTGGAGTGTATTTAGTAGCATTGTCGAGCAGGTTGGCAATTACTTGTTGGATGCGATCGGGATCGGCATAAATCGAGGGTAAATCTGTAGGAATATCTATTTCTAACTTCAGATTTTTCGACCGAAATTTGTCTTTAAATTGCAGGATTACTTCTTGACAAATTGCCCCTAATTCGATTTTTTTCGGTTCGATTCGCAATTGAGCGTTTGTGCCTCTAGCTGCTTGCAGGATGTCCGTAATCATGCGATCGACAATCCGAATTTGGCGTTTTGCTTGTTTCATCAAATGAGCAGCCAGACTCGGCGTCAATCGGGGCAAATCTCCTTCTTTCACCTTCTGGCTGGATTCCAAAGTTTCCAAAGCCAAACTTGCAGCCGTCAAAGGATTCCGGAGGTCGTGAGCCAGCATGGCGATAATCCGATCTTTCAACTGCAACTGTTCTTGCAGGTGTTCTTTTTCTTGTTTCAGACGAAACACTTCATCAGACAACTGCGCGAGTTCGGCAGTACAAGCGACCGAAAATTTGGATGTTCGATTGGCGTCAGTTGCAGTCATAGCTGCTTGCTGCCCGTGTGCGCATTCTTCAGCAGACAACTGCCAGCGAGGCCACCAATGTTCCAACTGGGCCATCAAATTGCTGCCGGTGAGAATCTGTCGCGGATCGGGATGAATTTTGAGCAGCGAAGGAGTGGCCACGAGTTTAAAATGTTCTGCCAAATCCGGCTGTTCGCCTACGTCGATGACCTCAAGTTCAAAATCGCACTCTGCCTTCAGGGCTTGCAAGGATTTGCGGATGTTTCTGGTTTGTTCGCGGGAAGACGGGCGCTTGTCTACAAACAGAAGCAATTGGAGCAGCGACTCTCGATTTTCCTGCTGTTCGGGGGAACAGCCGGCATCTTTAGGGCCGATGGCTGGATGCATGTGATTGAATTTTTCGATCGGGTGAAAATAATTGACCATTTGCGAGGCGAGTTATTTCACTTTTACTTTAATTTAATATCCGCTTTAGATTTATGCTATTCTGCTATCTAAAATCCCGACAATGCCGGACATCAGTTGACACTTCAACGGGGAGCGACGGCGCAATTAACCCTCTGTGTCCAGACTCGGCTTAGCCCTCCGAGCATATTTTTCTAAATTCACAGCAGCATTGCAATCTCTGTCTGCTTGAAATCCACAAGCAGAACACTCATAGACTCTCTCGCCAAGAGACATCGGCTGTTGTCCCCCACAACCCGAACATAATTGAGTCGATGGATACCACCTATCGACCAAAACTACACTCGAACCATAGCGCTGTGCTTTGTACCGAATTTGTCGCCCGAATTCGGCAAAATTGGCGTCGGCAACTGCACCTGCCAGTTTGTGGTTTGCCATCATCCCCGACACATTTAAGCCCTCAATAGCTACAACAGCGTGGTTTTTGCAAATATAAGTTGTAGCTTGATGAGTGGCATCGAGTCTGATGTTTTTGACTCGTTGGTGAGCGCCTGCTAATCTTAACTTTTGTCGGTGATATCTGTTGCTACCTCTTTGTTTGCGCTGTAACTGGCGCTGCATTCGTGCTAGTTGCTGGCGAGCTTTTCTCAAAGCCTGGGGATTGGCAATTACTAAGCCATTCGACAGGGTAGCTAACTGTTTGACTCCCAAATCTACACCTACAAAGTCGCGAGACTTAGCGGTAACTGACGGTTCGATTTCATAGGTAAAGCTGATGTACCAGTTGCCCGCTTCTTGGGAAATGGTAAATTTTTTGGTGGTGACGTGGGGCAAGCCTTCATAGGTGGATACCCAGCCAATTGTCGGTAATTTCAATCTAGTGCCACCCACAGCGATCGGTCTGCCACTAGCATCAATGGTAAAACTATCGTGCTGACCCTTTTTCTTAAATTTGGGATAATGAGCCTTGCCCGAAAAGAAGTTACCAAATGCTTGACCTAGATGCTCGAAAGCATATTGAGTTACTTTTTGGCAAATACGGGCTTCTTTCATCCAGGGACATGCAGGCTTTACGTGATTGTTAAAAAACTTTTTCAAGACCAAAGCGTTAGGCTTGACACCCTCACTATAGAGCGCGCTCCAGGTCGCCAGTCCCCAGTTATAAGTAAACCGAGAAATACCTGCGTGTTTTGACATTAACACAGAGGCGGCATCCGTGAGTTTTAACTTTGTCTTGAGGGCAGTGTACACTGGCTTGAGATTCATAATTCGAGTGATGCCTATGATAACATATTGGGCAGATGTACTACTTAATTCAGGAAATATCTTTGTTTTTGTGGTTCTAGTAATTACTCCGATAATTTCACTTCGATGAGCGCATGATATTTTTAATCGGCAAGAAAAATTCATCGCTGCGGGTAGTGGGAACGGTAGCTGCAGTCTTTTTCGGGCTGTGTCTGTTGTTGGCGCTGCACCGCTACTATAGCTTTTACGCTACTTACGACCAAGGCATTTTCAATCAAGTGTTTTGGAACGGTACTCGCGGTCGCTTGTTTGAGAGCTCCCTATCCTCAGCTTTGTCCGCTAATGTAGTTCACAATAACGAGCTGCCTGAAGTATTCTACTACAGATTGGGACAGCATTTCACGCCGGCGCTAATGTTGTGGCTGCCAATTTATGCACTGTTTCCCTCGCCAGTCACTTTGACAGTGTTGCAGGTAACTTTAGTGACAGCCGCCGGTTTGGTGCTTTACGCCCTGGCCAGGCACTATCTCAAACCGCAGCTAGCGGCGGCGATTGCTATCAGCTATTACTGCGCGAATGCAGTAATCGGTCCGACTTTAAGCAATTTTCACGATATTTGCCAAATGCCGCTTTATGCATTCAGCTTGCTGCTGGCAATGGAAAAGCGCTGGTGGCCACTGTTTGGCATTCTGGCAACTTTAATTTTGGCCGTGCGAGAAGATGGCGGAGTTTTGTTATTTGGTATCGGAGTTTACCTAATTTTGAGCCGGCGCTACCCGCTTACCGGCTTGGCGGTGTGCGCGCTCAGTTTTGGTTATATGTTAGTTTTGACCAATCTGATCATGCCGCTGTTTTCCGAAGATATCTCGCAACGGTTTATGATGGAGCGCTTCGGTCAATATGCTGAGGGAGATGAAGCTTCGACTTTAGAAATTCTCTGGGGAATGCTGAGCAATCCTGAGCGGTTGTTGGTAGAACTATTTACGCCGTTTTTTGGTAAAATTAGATACTTGGTCGCTCAGTGGTTGCCGCTGGCGTTTGTTCCTGCCGTAGCACCAGCTTCCTGGGCGATCGCGGGTTTTCCCCTATTAAAGCTGTTTTCAGCCCAGGGAGAGTCGGTACTGGCGATTAACATCCGGTACGCGATGACTGTGGTTCCGGGACTGTTTTACGGGGCGATCCTGTGGTGGGCCGGCCGCCAACAGGAAGAAGACAAGATCGCCAACAGGGAAACAACGTTTTTGCGTTTTCCTTCCGCAATGTTTCCCCTGCCTTCTTCCTCGAGATTTCGCCGCTTTTGGAGTTTGTGCATCTGCTTGTCGCTATTTTTTACCTTTACATCTAACCCGAATCGCACTTTTTCCTTCATTTTGCCCGACGCAATCCGCCCTTGGGTGCAGGTTCCTTTAGTCAGGCAGTGGCAGCATGTTTTGCAAGTGAGGTCGTTGCTGGCTCAAATTGGGCCGGATGCTAGCGTGGCAGCTACTAATACGATCGTCCCGATTTTATCAAGCCGTCGCGAAATTCTCCGGTTTCCGATGTTGGAATTGCGCAACGATCGGCGGGAAATAGTAAAAATGGAGTATGTAATTGCCGATTTGTGGCAGTTGCAGCGGTATCAAGCTGCATTTCGCACGGAACGCAGTCAGTTAAAGGCAATTGTGCCGCAGATCGATCGAATGTCAAATTCTGGAGAATACGGAATTATCGGTTTTGCAGATGGTGCAATTTTAATGCGCAAAGGTGCTGCTTCTAACTCTGCATCGACTGCTGCTTGGGCAAGTTTTCGACCGCAATTGCAACCAATTTTGCAGAAAAATTAAAGTTAATCCCTCTTTTGCCACTTTCGGGATACAATTTTTCAGCGCTGTGACTTGTAAAGCTTTCGCCTTACAAGTCATAATTCTCGATCCTGGTTCAAATTGAGAGATTGCAAACTAAAACTTGTTTCTGTGTCTAAAGTAACAAAAGAGAGAAAATATTTAACCGACAGCGTTTTGCTATCCGGCTTGTTTACTGAATCTGTTACCTGCAACTGCTGTATTTTGGTCGATCGAACCTTTGGGCCACCCCGACTCGCGAATTAAATCGGAAATTTCCCAGCTAAAAAAATTCCGATCCGATCGCACTTCAGACGTAAATTCAAGATCTCCTCAAACTGCCGGGTGGTAATTGTACAATAAAAACAGTTAATTGTAAACATTAAAATATGTAAACTGTTTGGAGAGGAGAAAGATGAAAATTTTGGTATTGGCATGGGAGTTTCCTCCCAGAATCGTTGGCGGTATCGCCCGCCACGTATCGGAACTGTATCCCGAAATAGTTAAATTAGGACACGAAATTCACCTAATTACAGTAGAGTTCGGTCACGCACCGATGTACGAAGTAATCGAAGGGATAAAAGTACACCGGGTAGTAGTCGGACACGCCCGCGACTTTTTCCACTGGGTAGCCAACCTCAACGAAAGTATGGGCCACCACGGTGGCAAACTAATGCTGGAGGAAGGGCCGTTCGATCTCATCCACGCGCACGATTGGTTGGTAGGAGATGCCGCGATCGCCCTCAAGCATACCTTTAAAGTACCGCTAATTGCCACCATCCACGCGACAGAATACGGACGCTACAACGGCATCCACAATGACGGACAGCGCTACATTCATCAGAAAGAAAATGACCTCGCTTACAACTCTTGGCGTCTGATTGTTTGCAGCGATTATATGCGCCGGGAAGCCGAACGGGTACTGGCAACTCCTTGGAACAAAATCGAGGTAATTTACAACGGCATTCGCCCCGAGAAAAAGCCGCGCTGGCACGAATTTGACGCGATGGATTTTCGCCGGCATTTTGCAGCAGACCACGAAAAGATTGTTTATTATGTGGGCAGAATTAGCTATGAAAAAGGTATTTCTGTATTTTTGAACGCAGCGCCTAAAGTAATTTGGGAAATGGGGGGATGTGCTAAAATAGTAATTGTTGGAGGTGGCAATACAGACCATCTCAAGTATCAAGCTTGGAACTTAGGAATTTGGAACAAGTGTTATTTTACTGGTTTTATGTTGGAGGAACATCTCGACAAATTCCAGACTGTAGCTGACTGCGCGGTGTTTCCGAGTTTGTACGAACCTTTTGGGATTGTCGCTTTAGAAAGTTTTGCGGCGCGCGTGCCTGTAGTGGTTTCCGATACGGGGGGACTTCCTGAGGTGGTCCAGCATACGAAAACAGGGATTGTTACTCAGACTAATAATAGCGATTCTTTAGCTTGGGGGATTTTGGAAGTGCTGAAAAATCCCGGTTACGGACAGTGGTTGGTAGATAATGCTTATGAAGATTTGGAACGCCGTTTTAGCTGGTCGAAATTAGCTGTAGAAACTGAGTGGGTTTACCGTCGTGTGGTAGAGGAAAGGGTCGAGGTTGATTGGTGAGAGTTGAGAGTTGATAGTTGATAGTGGTAGTGCGAGCGTCAGGATCTCGCGAGAGTCGATCGATCGCAACTGTTAACTGACAACTCTTCCTTCTTCCGATTAACATCGATAGCAAACTGCATCTGACACTAAAAACATACCACCATACTTTTTCAGGATTGGCTGCAATTCTAAGAACAGTAAATCTTCCTGTCCAGATAAACAAGTTGTCAAGATATAGACACTACTTAATTGATCGTCGAGATCGTCACTGGATTCGCCAAAGTCCCCCCTACCTATGACGTGACGGATGATACTGTACTTGATAATTCCCATCTTTTCAAGTCGTTTTACGACTGGTTTTAGTTCGATGGCAGGGACAATTATTTCGATGCGTTTAATTGTATCCATTGATTTTATCTATTCAATTCCAAATTTGCTTGATAATCTGTAAATACACTGGAATCCCAATAATAATATTAAAGGGAAAAGTCAATGCAAGTGCCATTGATATGTATAAGCTGGGATTTGCTTCAGGTACACTCATCCGCATTGCAGCAGGAACCGCAATATAGGATGCACTGGCACATAGTACCGCAAACAGTAAAGCATTGCCAACAGACAGACCTAAAAGTTTTGCTAATCCAATGCCAATCAGAGAATTTAATACAGGCATTCCTATAGAAAAGCCAATCACAAACGACCCCGATTGTTTTAAGTCATTAATTCGGCGGGCTGCAATTATTCCCATATCCAAGAGAAAAAAGCACAGTATTCCGTAAAACAAGTCATCAGCAAAAATCTTGATTTTTAGCCAACCGCTTTCACCCGTAAGCAATCCGATAATTAGGCTACTTACTAATAAAAATACTGACCCATTGAGACAGGCTTCTCGCAATACCTCAACCCAAGAGATTGGTTCGATGTTTTCGGTTTGGCTGTCTTTCTTATCGGGAAACATCCGTACTAAAAAGATGCCGATCACGATCGCTGGAGATTCCATCAATGCCAAAGCTGCAACCATATGCCCGCCAAAACTTAGCTCTAATTTTGTTAGCAAGGCGCTGGCGGTGATAAAGGTAACAGCACTGATAGAGCCGTAGGTGGCTGCGATCGCGGCTGAATTATAAACATCTAGCTTGAGTCTTAAGATGAAAAATGAGTAAATTGGTACTACACAAGCCATTAATATTGCGGCTAAAAGAGTGAATCCAATTTCTAAAGTTAAGCCACTTTCAAGAATTTCGTGACCGCCTTTGATGCCGATCGCGAACAGGAGATAGAGGGAAAACAACTTGGGCAATGGCTGGGGAATTTCTAAATCTGACTTGAGCCAAATTGCTGCCATGCCTACAAAAAAGAACAACACTGGAGGGTTGAGAATATTGGAAAGAATCAGGCTAAATTCCATAGGTGCCTTAGTGAAACATTAAATCCGACGGTACTGAACATTCTGTCGCGAGATTTAACTAACTCCCTTACGTGAAAGGAAACTGATTGTAGCACTTCATCTATCTAACTCTGATTTTTTTCATAAAACGAAACAAATCATTGATTATTGGCGGTCGCTGTGGAAGAATGAGTCCTATCGTGTCCGATCGCTCAAATGCGATAAGTCTACATCTACAGCTACCAACTCATCCGCGAAAGCCAAACAAAAGCTAATTCTATCTGGACTTGGGCAAATAGTATTTAAAATTTAATTATTATTCGTGCGATCGCCCTTTTTCATCAGATAGAAAGTCGTGCCGCCAATCGCTGACAATAGCAACCAGCTTATTGCATTCACCCGCAGATCGAACAGAGTCACATCTACGGTATTGAATAGCGTGCAGCCGCCGAAAGCTAATAAATAACTGAAAAAAATCAGTCGATCGCCCCCTTCAATTTCTTGACTAATTACCCCATTTATGTTATAAAATACAGAAGCTCGATCGACTTTTGTCTCGCCATCCTCTATTTCTGGTGCAGCCATTTTATTCGGTGCAGTATCTGCTGGATAAAGCAGAGGCCAATTTAGCAACAACCACACACCTCTGGCCAAAATCCAACCGACTAAACTCACAAAAAATAGAGTTGTGGGTATTCCAGTTTCCGCAGTCAACATCAGAATCAAACTGTGAGGATGACCCAGCCATTGTTGCATTTGAGCTTCGTAAAGTGGAGTAAAATTTCGCAATCCCCAACCAGTCCAAGGGCGCTGCTGAGTCATCGACCAAGCAAACTGCCATTGAGTTGTTCTTAAAGTAGCTACAGGGCGATTGGGAAACATCTCATCTGTGAGTCTCGCCCAGAAAAAAGCAGGAACAATTCTGCGTAAATTCTGTCGCAACGGTTCGGGTCCAAAAGCCGATAAAAAAACTGTACCTACCGCACTAAACACCGCACCTAAGATTTTTTTATATCCCGCATAAAATGCAAAAGCTAGAGCCGCTAAAACTGCTATTCCCCAAGCATTGCGAGAATTAGTAAATATTAAACAGAGGGCATTTCCCGCTACTGCCAAACTTAAAAATAGCAACGGGGAATTGGGAATTGGGAATTGGGGATTGGGAATTGGGGATTGGGAATTGGGGATTGGGAATTGGGCATCGGAAATTTTGCTACTATCGCCCTCTCCTCCTGTCGGAGCGGGCACGGGGGCACATGAAGACCTCCAACTCGAATGTGCTTCGCTAGTCATCAGCGCTTCGCGCTGGCAAGTCCTGCGAGTTGGAGGTCGAACTCTACAATTCCACTCTCCCATTCTCCCCATCTTCCCATTTTCTTCTATCCACAGTCCCAAAGCTAAAATAAAAGCAATTGTTAGATAGCAAGCTAAGATATTGGCGTACATAAATACCGAAGCCATTCTACCGGGAGGGTTGCCTTGAGGTTCGAGAGTCCAACCGAAAATAGGCTGCAATTGAATGATGCCACTCCAACCTAAAAATTGTTGTCCCAAACCCAAAATTATTACCGGAATTGAACCAATTACTAGCAGCCAAGATAATTGTCGCAATTGCGCGGGAGTTTGAATTAAACTGCTGAAAGCGGCAAACATTATGAAAAACGGCAATAAATTGCCCAATCCTAAAATAGCTTGTATTTTGTTGTTGGCAAAAACAGTCGCGATCGCTAACAATACAGTGAGAATTGCGAATCCTCGATTGATGGGGCGGCTGGTGATTTGACCTAATTTTTGTTTCCAGGTGCCGACCAATCCCAAAAATAGTCCCAAAGCTCCCAAAATCGGAATTATTGGAAAAATCAACACTCCTATTTGAGCGAAATTCCAAGGAATTTGTAAGGCGCGATCGGAATGTTTTTGAAAGCGATTATTGAAATTTTTAAGTGTTAATTTTGCAGCAAGTTTTAATCGATGTTTAATGTTCACTCTCGCTCCGATTTATAATTTAAAATGAGGTACATTTGGCACATTGGTAATTGGTAATTGGTAATTGCTTGAGAGCGGATCTCACTTTTTTGAGAACTGCTACTACAATTGTGAGGTACCCAGCGCGCACCTTACACTACAAGCAGCATATAAAACTACTGTTTTCTTGTGGAAAACTTGCCGATCTATCGCACATCTTTTTTATATTTTCGATCGCCCTGCAATCCCCAATATAAAATCGCCATCTAAAATTGTATTTTATCGTTAGGTCAATCTAGCAAGAGCCTCAACCGAAAATCTTCAATCGTTTTTAGGATATTCGATCGCACTCCCAGCGAAAATCTGAAATCGAAAATCCCAAATATTTATGCTATTTCCCAGACAGCCTCCGATCGAATCAAGCGAATTTGAGCCAAAGCAAAAATTGTCGGAATAATCCGAGCGTAATTAGTTGAAATTGCCCGCCACCCCAAATCTGCTAAAAACCAAGTCCACAATACAGGTCCGAGAAACGAAAACACGCTGCGCGTCGCCCCGTAACGGGCAGCACTCACAGCCATGCCGCGGCGGGCTGTCTGAATAGCGACATAATTTTGAAACTGAGTTGCTGCGGTTGCTGTACCGGCAACAACCGCTTGTTTTGCCATTTGATAAGTAGCAAAATGCAGGGCAAATTGATGGGCCATCAGCTTGAGCAACATCGGTTTTAAAATTGAACTAACAGCTAAAGCACTGCCGCCTTTAAACAGCAAACCCAACGGGTCTTTTGCTGCAGAAATCGGCAACGGTTCCGAGAATTTGGATTCCACTATTGCTCGCTGCACTCGCACTGTCAGCGCTTTTTTTTCCTGGGAAGGCAAGCGCTTCCAAGCGCGACCCATTAAATGCAGAAATATTTCTGCTTCGATGTCAGTAGTTGACAATTGCTTGGAATAAGAAATTTTTAGATAACGGCAAACTTGAATCAGGGCTTGCCTATAAGTTACCTGTTCGGTGCGCCCTCTGAGTACCGTCAAGCCGTCGGCTGCGAGATAGCGAAACCTCTGTTCTACCGCATCCAGCCAAGCATCGCGATCTCGACTTTGTACGTCTATCGGTGCGGGGGTTTGCACGTAATCTAACGGATTGAACCTGCGGCTGAACAGCAGTTCTGTGAGTTGCTGCAATTCATCTTCTGTCGCCAATTCTAGTGCTGTTCTGAGTTCGTCCAAGATTTTGGCCCTCCCATGTGTGATTTGAGAATTTTAGATTTTAGATTTTAGATTGTTTGCCACAGGACTTGCAATTTGGGATTTGAGATTTTCGATTGTTTTCTAGGAACGATCGCCCTTGAGAACTTGCCAACCCCCATTCTACTACCTGGAAGCGGGCGATCGGCTCCGGGTCGGCAAATGGCAAGCTCAAAGCGATCGTTTTACAATACTTAGCATCTAAAAAGCTGGCAAATATAAGTATGTTCGATGTTGTGGCGATCGGTGCGGGGATGGCGGGCTTGATTTGCGCTCGGCAGTTACGTCAAGCTGGCTATTCTGTGGCAGTTGTCGAAAAATCTCGGGGTACGGGCGGGAGGGTGGCTACTCGTCGCGTCCCAGGCGGCAGGGCGGATCACGGCGCGCGCTATCTGGAACCTCAGGGGGATGCAGTGTGCGGGCTAATTGAGGATCTGCTCGATCGCGATTTGCTGAAACTCTGGACTGATAATGTTTGGGAATTCAGAGATGGAGAAATAGCTGCGATTCCCAATTCTTGTTATGTTGCGCCAGATGGCATGAATGCGGTTGGTAAGTATTTGGCTGAGGGTTTAGAAATTTGGTTCGGGCGTCGGGTTCAAGCTATTTCCCGTACAGATAACCAAATGTGGCATCTGGCTTTAGAAGTTACTGACGGTAATTTAGAAAAGCCTCAAGAATTGACTGCTAAAGCTGTGGTGGTGGCAATTCCAGCACCTCAAGCTTTGATGTTTTTGAATTCGGATATCGGTTTGCTGCCCGATTTTTTGGACAAATTGCGATCGGTGGAATACGACCCTTGCATTGCAATCATGACAGGTTATCCGGCGGAAAAACAGCAAGATTTGAACGATCTAAATTTGCCATGGAAAGCTCTTTATTTTGCAAACAATTCCGATTTAGCTTGGCTCGGTTTAGATAGCAGCAAGCGAATCAATCCTTCACAGCCTGTGTTTGTCGCGCACAGCAACGCTGTTTTTGCAGAACGCTATTTAGAATCTGTCGATTTGGAAGCTGCAGGTAAGGAATTGCTCGATCGCGCTTCTGAGTCTTTAATTCCTTGGTTGAAAGAGCCGGAATGGTTGCAGGTCCACCGCTGGCGCTATGCTTTTTGTCGCAAACCTTTGCCTGTTGCTTGTTTGCCTGCTGGCGGGAATTTGCCGCTGGTTTGTGCGGGGGATTTGTGTGGGGGCGATTCCCTGAGGGATAGCTGCGCTTCACGCATCGAGGGTGCTTTGCGCTCGGGTTTGGCGGCGGCTAGTTGGGTGAATTCTCAGTTGAGCGAAACCGGAGTTTAGATCGTGTTTTATTGGGTTTTAGATCCCCCCCATCCCCCCTTAAAAAGGGGGGAGCAAGAGTATCAAAGTCCCCCTTTTTAAGGGGAGGCAGTGCGATCTTGGGGTCTCCTCAAAGGTCGCAACTGCCGTGGATTTAGGGGGCTCTGAATCTCAAGAAAGAGGTTGAAAACACGCCCTAGTTTGCGTTCAAAAATTTGCGAAATACGACCTTATCATCGCCCGCCGCGTAGAAGTCGCGAATGCGCGCCTCCTCCTCGTAGCCGCATTTCGCGTAAAACGCCCGCGCCCGATCGAACTCCGGCAGCCCTGAGGTTTCTACCAACAGCATCCGCCCGCCACCCGCCGCCAAAGTTTGTTCGACGTGGCGCAGCAGAGTCACGCCGCGTCCCTGTCGCTGGCGATCTGGCCGGATGGCGATTAACAGCAGGTTCCAAGTTCGATCGGTCATCCTTTCCGGTTCGCAGTAGGCAACTCCAACCGGCCCGTTGTCGTCGTCTGTCATCCAAAAACTATCGCTATCGCTGTTGCCGTTGAAGTAATCAGCCAGCATTTCGCTTAATTCCTCAAGTTCGTCGGGCCGGAAGCCGATCGCGCCGGCTATGGCAATTAGCGCGTTCGTGTCATCGGGTGCGATCGGTCGAATCATTATGAACTCCTTCATTAAAACAGTTTGTAGTGAGGACTTTAGTCCTGAAAATCTCAGGACTGAAGTCCTTACTACGAACTAATCTTATTGCGAGCGGGTGATTGAACGCGAGCTTACTGACGCTGCTGCGATAACAGATTCTGTTCCTTACTCCAATCAATCGACCGGACACGATATTATTTGTTGGTAGCTAAGTGGTGTATTAGTGATAAAAAATCAGCAACAATCCCACCAGTATTATCAGCCGTTAAAATTGGTACGTGAACGAAAATACATTGAGTCTCTATTTGACACTCCCCAAGATGCTTTAAAACTGCATAATAGAGAGCTTCACAAACAAATTTTCCTGCATCGTGACTGATTTCTGTTGCAGTTAGATTGTTTGCTAACAGCTCGAGATTAACAGCAGTTTTTAAAATCTCGCGACCGCCGTTGACAGCGCAAGATTCTAAGCTTAATTTTTGCCTGCTTTCTGCCATGCCACAGCAGATAATAGCGTCTGGTTGGAGTCGATTAATGTGGGCGATCGCCAAATTCGGTGCTAGTTCAAAATCTACGGGCAATTTCCTTAAAAAATTTAAGGAATAACGCAAAGATTTTATTTGCGAAACTTGCTCCAACAAATCATCCGAAGAATTGGACTTGTGATGTGGCAACCAAGTTTCAAATGATGTTAGCAAAATTCTTGTATTCATTTGAGATTTGAGATTGGAGAGCGCAAATGCTTCATTATATTTAAACAGTATTACTGAACTATCTCTCAGGACTAATAACTAATGACTGATGACTAATGACCGTTTATGTGCAATAATAGCAATATCGATAATATAAGGCAAGTAAGTCAATGTCTGTCATTGCAGTAGTAGACTATGACATGGGCAATCTGCACTCAGTCTGTAAAGGCTTGGAAAATGTGGGTGCAGTACCAAAAATTACGGATTCTCCAGCTATAATCGAGCAGGCAGATGGGGTGGTTTTGCCGGGAGTGGGTTCTTTTGACCCGGCTGTACAGCATTTACGATCGCGCGATTTGATAGAACCAATAAAAAGCGCGATCGCTTCGGGAAAACCGTTTTTAGGCATTTGTTTGGGCTTGCAAATCCTGTTTGAAAGTTCCGAAGAAGGTGTAGAACCGGGGTTGGGAATTATTGCGGGAAAAGTGCGGAGGTTTCGATCGGAACCGGGGCTGACAATTCCGCACATGGGATGGAATCAATTGGAGTTTGCTCAGCCGGATTTGCCATTATGGGAAAACTTGCCGCCTCAACCTTGGGCGTATTTCGTGCATTCGTATTATGTCGATCCGATAGACGAAAAAGTGCGAGCTGCAACAGTGACTCACGGCAGTCAAAATGTAACGGCTGCTATTGCTAAAGACAATCTGATGGCCGTGCAATTTCACCCGGAAAAATCATCGACGGCGGGATTGCAAATGCTGTCAAATTTTGTCAGTTGCGTGAGGGAAAAAGCAGTTGCGATCGGCGTGTAGCAGGCAGTGTTTTTTGGCGACAAATTAGTATTTGTAGGGGCGCGCGGCGCGCCCTAGCCATAAGTAAATTCAAGCATCAAATCAAGCATCATCACCATCAGTATTGCGCTGCTGCAAAAAATCTAGAATGCGCCGATTTTCTGTCTGAAGCCCACGGATTTCCGACTCCATCACCTCCATACGCTGAAGGCTTTGACTCATCAGTTGAAGCATCGCATCAATATTGCGCTGATTAGTTTCAATATTGCGATTCATGGTTTCAATATTGCGGTTCATGGTTTCAAAGTTGCGCTGGTGTACTTCGGTGGTGGAAATTAAAGCACTCACAGCTACTTTGATATCGATAACATCATTTTCGAGTCGATCGACCCGATTCGGAATATCGTTAGATTCACTCATATAAACTTGACCTCGCCAGCGTACACCAGTTATTATTGTAGCAACTTATCGGGCGCACACTTCGCAGTTTACACCTTATCGTCAGAGGCTTATGCAAGAGAATCTTGAGGTGAAATACCACCAGCAATCGCTAGAAATGTTGGGACTTAACGGCGTACTTAAAAAGCAACCAGTTCCCGAACTAATTGAGTGGGCAAAAACAAATAACATTGTGCTTCCTGCTGCTTACATTGAATGGGCGCAACTTGGCGGTGAGGAGTTGCTAGAAAGATACAGCAATGACGATCGGTTTCATTTTGGCGAATCTGAGATCGTCACAACTCCAGAAGGTGTCAAAGGTTTGTGGTTCCATCAAGAGAACCAAGGCAATTTTACAATGATAGTTGCTTTAGATCGAGGTGACGATCCGCCCGTTCTTTATTCTGATATCGGGCAACCGCCCTGGATTGTTTATACTGAAAAATTTTCTGATTTTGTCTTTGCCCAAATTTTTGATTGGCAGTACAAACTGGAGTTTGACACTGAGAGCGATGAAAAGTGGATCGTTTACACGGGAAATATCGATCTAAAGACTAGCAAACGTGTCAGTATCTTGCGCGATCTTTTTGAGGAACTCGTTACTACCAACTTTATAATTGATGATGAACCTTTCACCGTGTATCGCTTCTGGAAATCTCTGCAAGAGCGGATTTCTGTAATTATTATTCCAGATGGAACGGCATCGATCGAGATTTCTGGAGAGTACAACTTAGTGCTAGCGCTAGAAGCAGATTTGCTGGAAACATTCACCGAGGAAGTTGTGCCGCGCGCTTTCGATTCTGTTGGGCGGGCTGTTGATTTTCTGAGCAGCGTCCTCGATAATGGACTGACATCAAAACTCCGTCACGCTTTCATTGAAAAACCAAGTCAAGCAGCGATCGATCTGCTCTTAGAATGCCATCGATCGATACCTTTGCGAGAGCGCGCCCTCAACCAATCTTTTCCTAAATCTGGATCTGAATTTGAGCTAGGGGGCGCTCAATGGGGGTTAGTCCTTTGTTTTCGGCGGGACGATCCTACCTGGTGGTGGTCAATTGAGAAGATTGACAAAAGCTCGCTATAGTTAATAATAAAACACTATTTTTAATTTAAGATTCTTAATCGATTTTTTAATCAAAAGGTGCGCTTAGCGCACCTTACTCCTCACTCATCACTCGCAGGTCGAGCTCAACAGCTTTACATCTTGCCTTTCTGCATGACCTCTTGCAGGTGTTGGCGAATTTCCTGCGCGTGTTCCATATCAGCTTGCTGCAATTTTTGAAATAGCTCGATACAAGGTTGAGAACCTGTTTCTTGAGCGTCTTTCATGTAAGTATCGTAGGCTTTTAAAGCTTCAGACTTGTTTTGCAAAACTGTTAGCAAATCGTACTCGAGGTTGCTGATGACTGTGCTGCCGTTTGCGCTCATAAACTTACCCTTCACGCTGGATTTGTCCCTAGTTTGACCGATCGACCTAGAACATTTCATCTATCTGGAAGGGTAAATAATTGTTACTTGCCACTGTAATAAAAAGCAATTTCTTTCTCTTTCAGCGGTGCGAAGTCAGCAGCAATTAACATTTTATCGAGTTCTGCTTGAGGAATGTGTTTGGCCCCAATGCGGACAATGCGCGATCGCATGGTATTTGACACGCCACTGCGCTGTCTTCCCGCTTCTAAACCCATCACTTGTTCGTAAAGGTCTAATTTGGCTTTGGGAATTGGAGTGCCGTCAAAGTCGATTCCTGAGGCGATCGCGACATCGATCGCATCTGCACCAGTTGTAGATTGAGCCACTGAGTTTGTTTCTGAAGACATTGTGCAAATTACATAAAAGGACGATCGTCGTTAAAATTAGTTTAGAGCTAAAAGTACCAAACTCGATCGCTCGCATCAAATCCGGTTGTACCGGTTGACTGTTGACTGTTGACTGTTGGCCGTTGACTTTTGGCTGTTGGCTGTGGGCTGTCGATCGCACTTAGCATTTCCTCAAACACAGGATTGCCAAAACTCATCAATTGTAATGAAGCATTTTTTTCAAAGCTATCCGGGTAAAATTTTACAGCACAATCGCGGCTTTTATAGTTAAGATGCCAAGTTTGATTTTCAGATTGTTTGAAGCTAGTGCCAATTTGCTTTAACATCAAAGAATTGACAAACAAATCTTCGATCCTTTCCGGAAACAGAGAAGTCGGCACCCTAAAAGAATTCATTACCAACTGCAATTTGCATTGGTATTATCCCAAAAATTTTTAGCTCAAATTTCAAATACCTCTGACTTTTCAATGATAAACCATTCGTGGTACAATACAGCTAAGAAAAACTCTTCTCCTTTGGGTCGATCGCACACTGCCATATATCCAGAATCGGCCCAATCGTCATCAAAAGTTGTATCCTTGAGAAACAGAGTCAGCGAGTTACCATCCGCGCTCCAAATCGCCCGCAAAATCGTAATATTTTGATGGTGCGATGCTTCAACAGGCAACAATACCCACCGCCCTTCAATTTCCATAAATTCCGGTTCGCCGCATTCAAACTCTAAATCCCAGCTATCCGGCCCTTCGTGTTTCTCAATAATCCGATCCCAGCGTACAGTTTTAATTTTGGCTAAAGTTTCTTCAGACAAATCAGCTACTTTCATAAAATCAATCTCTCAATAAAACTCGCAAAGTTTTCAAAGCATTAAAACAGTTTCCGTTGGCAATTTTTCCCAACCAATAATGTGCCTCTTCATTACTCATTGCCATAATTCTTTTTGGCGATGTTGTAAATATCGAGTCTTAACTAATAACTACAGTTCCGATATCGATCGGACGCGGTAGTGCCGTTTTCCTACATAACTCGATCGGACACGGCAGTAACGTTTCCTTGCATAACTCGATCGGACGCAATTAATAACTAATGACTAAAATCGACATTTCCGCCACTAACAATTACCCCAACTTTTGCATTTTCTGCTTTCACAACTCCATCCAACAAAGCTGCTGCTGCTAGCACTCCCGTCGGTTCCACAACTATCTTCATCCGTTCCCACATAAAAAACATTGTTTGGCGAATTGCCTCTTCCGAAACTGTAACAATATCGTCCGCATAATGCAACACCAAAGGAAAAGTTAATTTTCCTAAATAAGGCGTGCGCGCGCCGTCAGCAATTGTATCGGGATTGCTAACAGTTTGCAGCGTTTTCGTGCGGAACGATCGCGCTGCATCATCTGCTTGTTCCGGTTCGACTCCGATTACTTTACACTGAGGAGATAAAGTTTTAGCTGCGATCGCGCATCCCGACAGCAAACCTCCACCGCCGCAGCAAACTAACAGCAAATCTAACTTGCCAATTTCTGTTATTAATTCCAAGGCCGCCGTACCTTGTCCCGCAATTACCCGCGCGTCATCATAAGGAGGCACAATTGTCAAGTCTCTTTCTCCAGCAATTTTGGTAGCGAGCTCTTCGCGGGAAATTTCCGAGCGATCGTACAAAATAATTTCAGCACCGTAGCCGCGAGTTGCCTCCTGCTTGACTTGTGGCGCATCAGCCGGCATTACCACAGTAGCAGGAATTCCGAGCAACTTTCCCGCAAGCGCGATCGCCTGCGCGTGATTTCCCGAGGAAAAAGTCAGCACTCCCCGCTGTTTTTCGGCTGCCGATAGCTGCATCAAAGCATTGCAAGCGCCCCGAAATTTAAAAGAACCCGTCCGCTGGAAGTTTTCGCACTTGAAAAATACTTGAGAATTTGTTTGGCTGTTGAAAGTTGCTGAAGTCAGCACCGGTGTCTTGAAAGCCTTGCCCTGCAAGCGCTTTGCTGCCGCCTCCACATCAGCGAAACTTACGGGTAAAGAATTTTGTGCAGTGTTGTCAGTCATATAACAGAAGGAGAAGGAAGAAGGAAGAAGGAGAAGGAAGAAGGGAAATACGGTCACAGCAATATTTTCAAGCTGTTAAGGCGGTTGCGACGTTTTTTTGCCTTTCCTTCGCAGTGTGCGCGTTGCGCACCTTACCACGATACGTAGGGTACACAGCGCGCACCCTATCATTATAAGTTCTTATTATGCAAATTATTAATAATAATTATCATTAACTGTTGCTCTTAATTGTTAAAAAGGCTTTAAACTAAAATCAACTTATTGCAACTTCTTATCAAAAAGTCAAGTTGCGTTTGTACGGGCATAGGAGAGCAATTAATGAAAGTCAAGTTAAAAGTGCTAGCAGGTGTTAGCGCGGGATGCCTGCTGCTAGCGGGTTTGGCGGCAAATGCAGCGGGACTGGGACAGCGGGCGATCGCCCAACAACAACCCAAGGTCGATCGAGATTTGCGAGCGCAAGCTCCAATAAATCGCATTAGAATCGTATTTGCAAATCGTAGAGATGTTACTGACTTGCAAAGTAAAGCTAATAGAGTAGCGCAAATTCTTTCTAAAGAAATTGGAATGCCCGTCGAGGCTACCATCGGTGACGAAACCGCTGCTGTTGAAGCTTTGAGGGCCGATAAAGCCGACGTAGCATTTGTAGCAGGTCGCGCTGCCTTGAAAGCCGAACAATTAGCAAAAGCCCGGATGTATTTAGCAGAAGTGCGCAGCGATTATTCCGGCGGAAACACCTACGATTCAGTGTTTGTAGTGCGTCAAGATAGCCCCCTGCGCCCCAAAGGTTCCGCAAAACAAACCCTCGAACAACTGCGGGGTAAAAAGATGGCTTTTGCCTCCAGAACTTCCGGTTCGGGATTTATTTTCCCAATTTCAGAATTGGTAGGTCAAGGATTAGTTTCCGGACCGGATAGATTGGAAAGTTTCTTCGGAAACGTATTCTACGGAGACGGTTACAGCAGCGCTTTGCAATCAGTTTTGAGGGGTCAATCAGAAGTCGCAACCGTCTCGGAATATGCTTTGCTACCGCCCTGGGTAACAGCAGAAGAAGGTAAAAGATTGCGAGTTTTGCAAAAAGTACCGGGAGTTCCCGCCCACGGAATTGTCATTGACGATCGCGTTCCTGCACCGATGCGGGAAAGATTGATTAATGCTTTCATGAAAATGAACGAACCTGCAAACAATCAATTGTTCCGCAGTTTGTACAATTCCCAGCGCTTGGTAAAAGTCGATCATGCCCGCCACTTAGCAACCTTGCGCCAAGCTTTGCAGCGGGCTAAACTCGAACCTTAAACAGCGGACAATTGATAGTTGACAGTTGACAGTCGATCGCGCGCAGCGCAGTTTTGATGGCGGGGATTTAAACAGTGTACCGAAGATAGCAGACAGTTGACAGCGAGCGATCCTTGTCCGCTGCCCCCTGTTTAAAAACTTTCCCTTGACTTTTGTCAACTATCAACTGTTCCTAGCGCAGGTATCCATTTCCCACCAGCCGTCAGGTGCATTAAATTAATTATCAAATTGCTAATATAGCAACCGCCACATCGATTGTGGCATAAATAACCTCACCAATAGAACCCGCGTTCCCTGGCTTCATAAACTGTTTGATTCTCGTACTGTTGTCAACCCATATGCGGTATCATGTTCGGTTGCATAGTTATAATTCTTTTGTACGATCGCGCCCAATGCTCGATGCCCGATGCCCGTAAAAGCTTTATAAGTAATTACCAGATTCCGATCTAACTGTCAACCGTCCGCTGTCCACCGATCTAAATATCCGCCATGACTGTAGAATGCAGCAATTTAGAAACAGCTTATTCACCATCGCTAAAACGACCAATTTTAAACGGAATTAATTGTAAAATTCAACAAGGAGAATTCGTAGCGCTGCTGGGTTTGAACGGTGCGGGAAAATCTACACTTTTACGTTCCTTTGTTGGATTAGTTCCCTGCAAAAAAGGCGAAATTCGCATCAACGATACAATAATGAATTCCCGGACGATCGCCCGAATCCGCCACGAGATAGGTATGATTTTTCAAGGAGGCGGATTAGTCAAACAATTACCCGCGATCGACAATGTATTGTGCGGCTGTTTGGGCAGTTTAACCCCGTGGCAAACTTTGTGGGGTTTTCCCAAAAACAAGCGCGATCGGGCCTTAGAATTATTAGATAACTTCGGACTCCTAGAACTAGCATATCAAACAACCGGAAAACTCAGCGGCGGACAACAGCAAAAAGTAGCGATCGCCCGCGCCCTAATCCAATCCCCTCAGATATTACTAGCCGACGAACCAACCACCGGATTAGATGTCATCGCCGCCCAACAAGTAATGGAAATCCTCGCCAGACTGCACCGCGATCGAGGAATGACAGTAGTAGTAGTATTGCACGATTTGGGAATGGCAAGCACCTATCCAGAACGGGCGATCGTCCTCGATAACGGTCAGATAGCCTATGATGGCAAATGCCACAACCTAGCCGATAAATTTAGCAAACTAAATCATCCCAATATTGAAGAAAATACCCTAAAAACCAGATAGCAAATGAAGGAAGAAGGAAAAATTCTCCACTTTTCCCACTCTCCCCCTCTCACCCTCTCCCTCTCTGCGCCCTCTGCGCCCTCTGCGGTAAAAAAATCATTCTATATTATTATAAAAAAATGAATGAATTCGGAAAAAATTACGGATGGCTGCGCAATCTCTCAATTGCAGCAGGATTAATTTTAATTTACGGTTGGGCCTTGCGCGGCTTGGAAATAGATGCAGCAACTCTTGCCGGCAGTTTGCCTTACATAATGGATTTTATTTCCAGCTTGTGGCCCCCGAATCTCGAAATTATCGACGTAGCAATTAAAGCATTAATCGAAACAATACAAATGTCGCTGTGGGGAACAACTTTCGGAGCAATTCTTTCAGTACCGATCGCAATTTTCAGCGCCCGCAACATAGCACCGAAATGGTTGCAATGGCTGGCTAATTTGTTGCAAAATGCAGTGCGATCGGTTCCTTCAATTGTATTGGGATTGATATTTGTAGCGGCCATAGGTTTGGGGGCTGCTGCAGGAACTTTAGCCCTGGGAATTTACACGATCGGCTATCTTGCCAAATTTTACCAAGAAGCGATCGAATCAGTAGAAGCACGTTCGATCGAATCTTTGCAAGTAACAGGTGCATCTTGGCTGCAAGTTGCGCAATACGGAATTTTTCCCCAAGTATTGCCCTTAGCATTGGGTTATACGCTGTGGATGTTTGAATACAACATCCGCGCCGCTTCCGTTTTGGGAGTCGTCGGTGCCGGCGGAATTGGCTCTGAATTAAGCAATTACATGAGGGCTTTTGAGTACAACAAAGCCACAACAATGATGTTGGTTTTGCTAGTAGTAGTGACGGTAATAGATATTATTAGCAGCAAGTGGCGACAGCGCCTGGAGGCTAAGTAAGTTTTTGAGTGGGAAAATGGGAGAGACTAATGACCAATGACCAATGACTAATAGACATCTGGTAAAAAAGAATCTCTTGCTGTTCGATAGAGATGTAGGGGTGAAGCATTTGGGCGACAATTTATGCCTCAAACCATCGATTTTATGTCCAAATGCTTCACCCAGCCCCACAGTAAAGTCGATCGAGCACACAAGGCATAATTTTTTTTAGGAGATGTCTAATGACTAATGCCCAATCCCCAATCCCTCCACTTCGTTGGGCCCAATCCCCAATGCCCCATTCCCAATTACTTAATTTTCAAAAACATCGCTAGAAAACATTTCTGTTAGAGCGCGCAGGTAAGGTAAAAATACCATCACATCTTCAGCAGAGAGTCGATCGCTGATTTGCCAAGACAAAATCAGCAACATATCTTGCACTAACTCCCAACTTATATGAAGTTTCGGGTACAGCATCAAGCAAAGTGGAAACAATTCTTGCTGTACGGGACGAATGCTACCTTCTAAAACACACCAGCACAAATAGTTTTGAAAAATTTCTATATCTCGAATTCCAGAATTTTTCACGGCAGACTCTGTCAAATACCCGCTGCTGCTGCGGTATCCTTGATGGTGGGAAATAGCTTTTTCGTACACCGCACTGGCAATTTGAGTTGTGTGCGACAGCAAGTGCTGAGCGGCTAAAAGGGATTTGGAATTGGGGGCTAGATTGGCTGCGGCGAGGTTGATTTCTCCGTAGGGAATGTGGAGGTAGTCCTCTAAGATTTTTAAATAGGGTACAAACTGCGATCGCTCTGATTCCGAAAGATATCCTAACAATATTTTGGCTGTGTATTCATACTCTAATGTCACAAATCCCAGCACTAGCGGATTTGTTTTAGAGTATTTGCGCCGCACTTCGATAATATCTTTTCCTACTAGGACTGATAACCGAAAAACAGGTTCTCGATCGCCGTAAGCATCTATTGCTTTGCGGTATAAGTTTCGGGTATCGGCTGCAATTTCTAAGGGATTGATTAAGGCCGGCTCGATGGCATACTGCTCTATTTGTTCTCCCAGCACGGCTTCAACGCTATTCCAAGCTATCTCGATAGCTGCTGTTAGCTTATCTAACAATTTATCAACTGTTTTGGCTCGATTTTCTTCATAATTTGCTGGCTCGGAAGTTGTGGCAATCTGCAGCAGCTTTTTATTTTCCCGCGCCTCTACTGTATTGTAATATTTTTTTGCCCAGCTAATCGCAAAGGAAGAAGTGCTGACGCCGAAGGAAGTGGCGGCACCAAAATTTTTAGTGTTCGATACGCTCGTATCCTGCGATCCTCGATCTTCGCGATTTTCAATTGCGCTTGTTGTAGCAGGCAGGGAAAATACCTGTGAATTATTTTTCATGACGACCCTCTTTTTTTTGTGATGCAGCTTTCGATCGATCTCCCCAAGTTTCAAAGTTGCTAATTACATTTTTTTACATTGCGTTAGTGACAGTCATCCGCCATTGTGCTTAAATATATCCGCCAAATGGCGGTGCCGATCGACCTGCGTTTCTTTTGTTGGCTAAATTTTTACGGTTTTTTTGAGCGATAATGCAAGCTGCATCGATCGTTCTCTAAATTCTCTAACGGTCTACCAGTAAAGCTTTCACCAGGTTTATTTTAATTAGCTAGCGACCTTTCGTTAGCTAACCGATCGATTTACTGTCGTAATTATATTTATTAACAAAATCTAGCATTGTTCGCGCCCCTCTTTTCTAAAGAAATTATTAACTCTTATCTTGAAATCCGATTTATGTGCTGCTCCCGCAGGACAGTTGCGATCGGTCGCTGTTTGTGGTATGTGCTGCCGTCGCCTGCTAGTTTTTTTCTCTGTTAGTAGCGAATTAGCCCCACTTAAATCTTTGCGAAACATACAGCCTAGCCTTCTAGTACGATTACAGATGACATGAGACGGAGTGGTTCCAATGAGCAGCAGCAATTCAACAGAAATCAAGTTCGGAACAGACGGGTGGCGGGGGCTGATTGCCCATGATTTTACTTTTGCTAACGTGCGGAAAGTAACGCGGGCGATCGCCAGTTACCTCGAAACTGCTTACACCAAAGATCGCCCAGTTTTAGTATCATACGATACCCGGTTTCTGGCAGACCAATTTGCCCAGACCTCAGCGGAGGTACTGGCAGATTTGGGATGGACGGTGAAAATAGTCGATCGAGATTGCCCGACGCCAGTCATCGCCTACAGCGCCAAAAACTTAAACTCGGCTGGAGCTCTGATGTTTACGGCATCGCACAATCCTGCACCTTACTGCGGTATCAAATATATCCCAGACTACGCGGGTCCGGCTACTCCGGAAATTACGGATACGATTGTGGCAAATATACCGGGTGCTTCCGACGCCCCAGTAAAAGGTGGCAGCAGCGATAAAATCTCCACTTTTGACCCGAAACCGGAATATCTAAAGTTTCTTTATACTTTGATAGATGTGGAGCGGATTCGCTCTGCTAAGTTAAAGGTGAAGTACGACGCTCTCTATTCGACTTCTCGCGGTTATCTCGACACAGTTTTAGAACAATGCGGCTGCGATTTGGAAAGCTTTCACACTTACCGCGACGTGCTGTTTGGCGGCGGAATGCCGGAACCGAAGGGCGAACAGTTAGTTGAGTTGGTGGAAGCTGTTAAAAAAGATGCAGCAGATTTAGGTTTAGCTACCGATGGCGACAGCGATCGATTTGGAATTGTTGACGAGTTGGGAAATGTCTTGACTCCGAATACTGTACTGTTGCTGCTGGCGCGCCACCTAGTGAAAAATAAAGGCTTAACAGGGGCGATCGTCCGTACAGTTGCAACTACTCATTTGCTCGACAATTTAGCAGCTAAATACGGTTTAACCATCTACGAAACCGCAGTCGGTTTTAAATACATCGGCGAAAAGATGCGGGAAACAGCAGTGTTAATCGGAGGCGAAGAATCGGGAGGTTTGAGCGTTTTGGGGCACATTCCCGAAAAGGATGGGGTGTTGGCTGATATGCTAGTAGCAGAGGCGATCGCCTATGAAGGCAAACCGCTGTCTCAGCTAGTAGAAGAAGCGATCGCAGAAGCCGACGGTCCCCTGTACAACAAACGTTTGGATTTGCACTTAGAAGACGCCCACAAAGCAGCAGTTTTGGAATCATTTACCAAGAATCCTCCGACAGAAGTAGCGGGTATTGGCGTTAAAGAAATCGGTCGCAAAGACGGGATTAAACTTTATCTAGAAGACGGCGGGTGGATACTTTTAAGACCTTCGGGTACTGAACCTTTGATGCGCGTTTACATGGAAACCAATTCTGTGGAAAAAGAGGGTAAAATTGCGACTCATATGGAAAAGGTAATTGCCGCATTAGAACCAGTTTAACAGTTGATAGTTGACAGTTGACAGTTGACAGTTGGCAGCGAACGATCGATGTCAACTGTCAACTCTTAACGATTAATTATTAACGATCGCGAGCGGGGACGCTCGCACTGTTAACTGTCAACTGTCAAGCGGTCAACTATCGGGAGTTTTGAGTTGTGAATTAAGAAATGTCTTTAACTCAAAACTCAAAATTTAAAACTCAAAACTTTTCTTAACTATCAACTATTTGCTAAGCATCTTTTTTTGCAGATCTGCGATCGTAAAAACCGCCTCAAAATTCAATCCTACAGAGCGATAAAACTCTGCCCCACCTTGCTCTCTGTCAATCAAAGACAACACTCGATCGACCTTGTAACCTGCTCCCCGCAACCGTTCCACCGCCAGCATCGCCGACTTTCCCGTCGTCACCACATCCTCCAAAACCGCCACATTCGCCCCCTGGACCAGCGTTGGCCCCTCAATATACGCCATCGTTCCGTGTCCCTTCGCCTCCTTTCTCACAATCAGCCCCGGAATCCCCCGACCTTCGAGAGCCGAAACCACGCTCACCGCCGTTACAATTGGGTCAGCACCCAAAGTCAAACCACCAACAGCTTGCACCTCGGCAGGTAACAGAGACAACAGCAAACGCCCAGCAGCCAAAGCGCCTTCAGGATGCAGCGTCACCGGTTTGCAGTTAATGTAATAAGAACTTTTCTGCCCCGAAGACAGTACGAAATCCCCCTCGCGATAGGCCCCCTCGCACAGCAAATCCAAAAGCCGATCGCGCAATACATTTAAATCGGAAGTATCCATAGTTACGGTCACCATGTAGAAAACATCAATAATCTGCCGATAATCAGTCTATATTGGAAGCGGAATTAGTAAGGAAGCTTAAATATCGTGAGTCAAAAGTTAAAAAATCTCAGTGGTGCGTTAATAATTGCGATCGCCTCCGTCGCATTAGCATCTGCCAAATCGGCTCAAGCAGAACCCGTCCGATTGCACCCCATTGCCGACAGCTTCAACAGGCAATTCTTTGAGGCATCTGGCGACTTTTACCACAATGTCAGCCTGCAGGGCTACTTGGGCGACTACCTAGGCATCGGTTCCCCCAGCGGCGTAGTTGCTTTTCCCGAAAAAGAAATCGAGCGGGATGCCAGTCGCGTTAACGGCCTCTACCGACAAATCATGCAGCGACAAGTTTCCAGCGATCCGATTCTCCGCGTACCGGATGCAGTCAATCCCTTTGATGCCTCGGTAATGGCACTGCCTCCAACTTGCCAACTCGCACCCCAGCCGAGCGGCTGTTTTCCAGGTCCTAACGGAGTCGTAGAGCCATTTGTACCGAGACAAGAGCAAGAGCCGCAGGTAGCACCGGGTCCTGTTAGAGGACTGTACAACATATCGCCGGCTGGGGGCAATTAATTTCCCAAACATTCAAATAAGTTTGTAGTAGGGACTTTAGTCCTCAAAGGACTTCAGTCCTCATTACAAACAATAATATTTGTTCGTAGTAGGGACTTTAGTCCTTAAAAAGGCTGCCATCAAGCATAATTGTTCCTTTCAAAGTAGCGCCGTTGAGGTTGGCTCCAGTCAAGTTAGCTCCTCTCAAATTCGCCCCCGTCAAATTTGCTCCTCTCAAGTCAGCCTTACTCAGATTTGCCCATCGGAAATCAGCGCCGATCGCATCTGCAAAACTCAAGTTTGCTCTCAAAAGATAAGCTCCATTCAAATGAGCTTCCGCGAGATTAGCTTTCGAGAAATTTGCTCGATAAAAATACGATTCAAGCAACTCTGCTTGCACGAGATTAGCTTGACTGAGATTGGCACCGCTAAAATTTGCCTGCATGGCATTTGCTCTAAACAGCACCGCACCGATTAAGCTAGCATCTCCGAAGTCTGCCTGTTGGAGATTGGCAGCGCTCATGTCCGCTCCGATTAAATTAGCACCGCTCAAATCTGCTCCTCTCAGGTCTGATTCCCGCAGGTTAGTTCCAGTTAAATTAGCTTTTATTAAAATAGTTTCTAGCAGTTGAGCGGCTTCCATATTTGCCAGACTGAGGTTAGCTTCCGCCAGATTCGCTGCAATTAATTTAGCTCCGAACAGATCGGTTTTAAACAAGTTCGATCGCTCTAAATTAGCACCTCTAAAATTGCCTTGAGCGAGGCTAACTTCGCTCAGATCTGGTTCGATATCTAGAGCGCGCTTTCTCCATTCAATCCAAGCAAGCGCACCTTTTTTTAGCAGCGCCAAATGCTCTATATTTGCCATAAATTGGTCTCCTTAAACCGCTATTCCTTGCGTCCGATAATAGTCGGATTCTCTCGACCGGACACGCTTTCTACAGCAACGATCGCCGCCTGGGAACCTGCTATAATATCCCGTTCGGCACCGCCGAGGTACAGCCGCCCAAAACTACCTACTGCTTGAACTTCCAAAATATTAATAGCTGCTCCTTTTTCTGCTTCATTAGCTGCGAGTGCTGCGTAAGCTGCGGGTTCTACTTCTAAGACATAAAGTGTTTGCCCCGCTAACAACAATTGCCCGCGCCTGGTGCGGTTAATTAACTGAGTTTGGTGGGGGTCGATGTTGCGAATAATTTGACTGGAAATCACCCGCGGCTTGATACATTCCTCTCGGCGAACTCCAATGAATTCTAGAATTGCTTTGCCCGCAGCCCGCGTTTCCCCCTGTTGGCCCGCATGCACTTCCAAAAGTCCGTACAAGCGTTCCACTACCTGGACTCCGGGGCGCACCGAAGCAGATTTGAGGGCGACATCGGTAATTCGATTAATTTCGATACCGGGCGAGATTTCGATCCACAGCGACGCATCTCCCGGTAGTGGCAAAAATCCGGCTGCGACTGTGCCGATGTATGCTGCGTGCTGTGGCTGCAAGTTGTCTAGAAATACGTAGCTGCGTAATTCTATTCCCAATGTGTTTTTCTCCGCCCGTGGTGGGTGTGTAACAGCTATCTGTGCAACATCTGAGTGTAGCGCACGATCGAAACATTTCTCAACAGGCGCGATCGCAAATTTTTAGGGCAAGCGACTGTTGACAATTTATCTAGATTTACCGAGAATTCAATAACCCGAATCTAGGTAGTTTAGTGGACAGACTGATAAGCATTGGTGAGTTAGCAGAACTCAAGGCAGTGAGCGTTGACACAATACGACGCTGGGAAAAAGAGGGAAAACTGGAATCAGTCCGCACAGATGGCGGGCATAGGCGATACCGTCTTTCGGACTTTGTTGAGCAAAAAATCGGAAAGACGATTGCTTACGCCAGAGTTTCCAGTCACGACCAAAAAGCCGATCTTGACAGACAGGATGCCGTCCTGTCGGGTTATTGCCAATCTTTTGGCTGGGAGTATGAAGTTATCAGAGATTTGGGTAGCGGCATGAATAATAAAAAGCGCAGACTAACTTTGCTAGTTAATAGACTTGAACATTTAAAAATCAAGCCTATCAAAGCCTTCATCCCTCGTGGTGATATTTTTGTCGTCGGTTCCAAGGACGAGTCTTTTGGCAATCAAGTCTGCCAGTGGAATGGGGATAGACTAACTTTCAGAGTCCCCAAGTGCTTAGAGGCACGATTTGGAAAAACAGTGTCTTCTGAGGTTGGTGATTTTGAGCGCAACATAAATAGGTTGCCAGAATGTGGAGCTAAGACCTGGCATTTCTACCGCAAAAGTGGAAAGTGGGTTATTGCTGTGCAGTTTACCCCAAAGCCTGTGAAGCGAACCTCTAAGGAAAGGCTGTTCGGTTGCATCGGAATTGACATGAATCCCGGTTCTATTGGGTGGGTGTATGTCGATCCTGAAGGGAATCTCAAAGCCAAAGGGCAGATTTCATTGCAGATGGGTTTACCCTGTGGCAAGCAACAGGCTCAAATTGTTGATGCCTGTCTGCAACTAGCTGCAAAAGCCACAGAATTTGAATGTCCTGTAGTTTGTGAAAAGCTTGATTTCTCAACAAAAAAGGAATCTTTAAGGGAGAAAAGTAGAAAGTATGCTCGGATGCTATCAAGCTGGGCGTATAGTGAGTTTTATAAACAGCTCAATGCTATTCTATCGAATCGTGGAATTGAGTTGATTGCAGTCAATCCAGCTTATTCCAGTACGATCGGCTTGGTGAAATACCTGAGAATGTATGGATTAGCCAGCGATGAATCTGCCGCACTGGTGATTGCTCGCAGGGCGATGAAATTAAGCGAAAAAATACCTTGCTTCTTAACCGCCTATTCTGAGGTGAACTCAGAAAAGCAAGTCGGTCGCGAGTGGAACCAACTAAATAAAAAGATCGGACGTTCCGCTAAAATATTACGTCATTGTGATTATTATAGCGTTTCTAACTGGAGTTTCTTGGTCAACCTCGACGCCGGGGAAGCGCAAGCACTAAGAAAGAACGTTTAAAGCTGATACCGCAGAGCTTACCCAGGTTTGCCTAGGTTTTTATAAGCGGCGATAAAAAAAATGAAGCAGGGACAATTCCCTACCTCAATTTTCAACCAACTTTTACCCTACAAAATAGGAGTATTCAAGCTTAGTAGCCTCTGGTATTAGGCTTGTGAACGATAAAGCTCAGCACTTGGCACTGTTTCACGTTGTCAAAACCCATCACGCGAATGTAGCAGTGGGGGTATTCTTGACGGCAAGCTTGGATTTCAGCCATGATTTCCGGCACTGTTTTAGCAGCAAACAAAGGCAATTTCCACAAAGTCCAGAAGTGAACTTCTGCAGCAGAGCTTTCGTTGAACTCTACACCGGGAATGTAGCCTTGATCCAGAATGTATTGGAGTTGCTTGGCAATTTGCGCGTCAGTCAGAGCGGGCAAGTATGACAGAGTTTCGTAACGGCGCTCTTTCGGTAAAGTCTTCATTTTTGGTATCTCTAAGGTGTATGTCCGATCGCGCTTGTCGATCGGTTAACTGGACAAATTATCCAGATTCGGTTCGGGATCGATTGAACTTTCAGGATTGCTGCTAGGGAGAGACCAATTAAGTTGCGTGACTCGCTCTAAATACTGGCGTCTGTGTTCCATATTCGCCTGTTGAATGTTCGCACGAACCATCTCCGGCAAAAAGTCCACTACATCATGAGCGAGATACTCCCGCACAGTCACGATCCGAAATCCCAACTCTTGATTTTCCAACAGCAGTTCTTGAATGTAAGCTTCCCCATCTTGGATTTTGCCCTTTGAGGAAAAGCCGCTCAGCCAGAGTGCCAGAGGAGGATTGGTCTCGCTCAACTGATCGATTACAATCCGCACAGATTGATAGGTTAGGTAACTTGCCAGCACCTTAGCGGTGTCCTTCGCAACTTGTTTGAGATCCATGTTTGACCCCAGCTCCTGAGATTTTAGATGTTGGATTTTAGATTTTGGATGCAAACTCGCTTGTAAATCTTCTTCAAAGATAAAGACTTCCCAGCAAGTTTGCGATCTCCCGTCTAAAATCTCAAACCCCAAATCATCAGACGGTATCCATTGCCTCAAACTCGAACTTGATTTCTTTCCACAGTTCGCAAGCAACAGCCAGTTCCGGGCTCCAACGGGCGGCTTCGCGGATGATGTCGCCACCTTCGCGCATCAAGTTGCGGCCTTCGTTGCGGGCTTGGATGCAAGCTTCCAAAGCAACGCGGTTAGCTGTTGCACCAGGTGCGTTGCCCCAAGGGTGGCCCAAGGTGCCACCGCCGAACTGCAAGCAGGAGTCGTCGCCGAAGATTTCCACCAATGCGGGCATGTGCCAGATGTGGATACCGCCGGAAGCTACCGGCATGACACCAGGCATGGATGCCCA
Organism: Oscillatoriaceae cyanobacterium Prado104; assembly: GCA_025454405.1. GTDB lineage: Bacteria > Cyanobacteriota > Cyanobacteriia > Cyanobacteriales > Microcoleaceae > Microcoleus. The sequence continues at coordinate 55,319 of JALOON010000024.1, forward strand.
GTCTTGAGTGAAGTAGATACCGCGAGCGCGGTCTTGTTCTACGTGGTCTTCGCGCATCAAGTCTACGAAGCCCATCGTGATGCCTTTTTCGCCTTCGAGTTTGCCCACAACTGTACCGGAGTGCAGGTGGTCGCCGCCGGACATCCGCAAGCACTTGGCCAATACGCGGAAGTGGATGCCGTGGTTTTTCTGACGGTCGATTACGGCGTGCATGGCGCGGTGGATGTGCAGCAGCAAGCCGTTGCTGCGGCAGTATTTCGCCAAGGTGGTGTTCGCTGTGAAACCGCCGGTCAGGTAGTCGTGCATGACGATCGGCGTTTTGATTTCTTTGGCGAACTGCGCGCGCTCCATCATTTCTTCGCAGGTGGGGGCGGTCACGTTCAGGTAGTGGCCCTTGACTTCGCCGGTTTCTGCTTGAGCTTTTTCAATTGCTTCTTGTACGAACAGGAAGCGATCGCGCCAGCGCATGAACGGCTGCGAGTTGATGTTTTCGTCGTCTTTGGTGAAGTCCAAACCGCCGCGGAGGCACTCGTAAACGGCGCGTCCGTAGTTCTTCGCAGACAAGCCGAGTTTCGGTTTGATCGTGCAGCCCAGCAAAGGACGGCCGTATTTGTTCAATTTGTCGCGCTCGACGGTGATACCGTGAGGAGGACCTTGGAAGGTTTTCAGGTAAGCGATGGGAATCCGCAAGTCTTCCAAACGCAACGCGCGCAAGGCTTTGAAACCGAATACGTTGCCGACGATCGAGGTCAGCATGTTGGTTACGGAGCCTTCTTCAAACAGATCCAAAGGATAGGCAACAAAACAGATGTACTGATTGTCTTCGCCCGGTACTGGCTCAACGTCGTAGCAGCGACCTTTGTAGCGGTCGAGGTCGGTCAGTAGGTCAGTCCATACAGTCGTCCAAGTACCAGTCGAAGATTCAGCAGCTACAGCAGCCCCGGCTTCTTCTGGGGGTACTCCCGGCTGCGGCGTTACGCGGAATGCAGCCAATATATCTGTATCTTTGGGAGTGTAATCCGGCGTGTAATACGTCAGTTTATAGTCTTTAACTCCGGCTTTATACCCAGCCTTTGACTGAGTTTGGGTTTGAGCGTAAGCCATATCTCGTTTCCTGGTATTCGCTTAATTTTTTTGCCCGATGGCAGGCTTTTAAAAATATATCAATAAAGTGGCGTTTTCAAATTTTAATATTCTTTTAATCATCATAAGAATTATTTATTTAGTTTGCATAGTGTGATTAAACTTAACATATCTTATTAAATAAAAGTCGCGAAGGATGCAGGGAGAAAGCTTAGGGATCGTTTGGCGGGAGAGAATTTCGCTCGATCGAAAGATATTGTTAAGCAAGCCGAACACTGGACGGATGTACTATATGTAAAGAGTTTGAGACTGAAAAATTAGAATGGCTGAGGCATCGATATTTAGATTTTAGATTTGAGATGTTGGATTGGAGATGGGAGATTTGGGATGGAAGATTTGGGATGGGAGATGGCAGGTCTGTTAGTGATAAATACCTAAGTTTGCGATAGATAAAGGGATTTTGGGCGATCGAGAATTTCAACCAATCTCATCGATTTTAGATTGGGGATTGGGGATTGGGAATTGGGCTAAGCTGGACTCCATGCCCTCCGCTACGCTTCGCCCATGCCTTCTTCCTTCTTCCTTCTTCCTTCTAGTCAACAGTCCTTTCGTCAACTGTCAACTGGCTTTTGCCTGCGATCGTCCAACCACTGCTGCAAGATGATGGCTGCTGCTTTTTTGTCGATCGCGCCCTTATTTTGCGATGGCGCAATCCCTTCGGCTTTGAGCATTTCTTCCGCTTCGATCGAAGTCAGGCGCTCGTCTGCGTACTCTAGGGGAAGAGATAAAGCTGCTGCGAGGCGCGAGGCATATTTTTGTACTTGTCGCGCTTGAGCGCCTAACTCACCGTCCAAAGAGTAAGGCAAGCCGACTACTAAAATTTGCACTCCCCGCTCTTGCACGATCGCTCGCAGGAAAGCTACATCTCGATCGAAGGACGATCTTTTGAGCGTAGTAATGCCCGTGGCAATTAAACCCGTACCGTCGCACCCGGCAATGCCTACTCGTTTGAGACCGATATCCAATCCCAGTGCCGAAATCCAGAATTTCCCGTCAGCCACGATCGACTCCTTTAATTTATTGGACTTTGGACAAAGAGGGAAATTACTTCGCGATTGAATATCGCGAAGTAAAGTAGCTAGTTAAATACTATCGGGAGCATTTTGAGCTAAAGCATTCAATTGTTGGAAATTGCAATGCAATCTTTCCAACTGATGAATCAAATGTTTGTGTCCTCGATCGCGATGTTTTAACTGCACGCTGATTGCAAAATTTTCAAATTGAGCATTCTAGACCGCGAACATTCTCGATCGAACGCTCTCTTGAAACTGTTTTGGAGTCAGGCCGATCGCTTTGCGAAACTGCGCAGTGAAATGGCTTTGATTGGAGAATCCGGTTTGGTAAGAGACTTCTGCTACTGAAAGCCGCATCACCGAAAGCAGCATTTTTGCCCGTTCGATCCGCCGCTGCATAATGTATCGGTGGGGCGGTTCTCCAGTTGCAGCTTTGAAGGCGCGGGCGAAGTGAAATTGACTCATGGGAATTAGGGCTGCGAGGGTTGCGATCGCCAAATCCTCTGCCAAGCGATCCTCAATGTAGTCCTTCAGTTGCCTGAGTTTCAAACCCTCTAGAGAAACGACTTCAGTTTTGGGCCCAACAATGCCTCTTGTATGATTTCTCAACAGATGTACTGCCAACAAGTTTCGCAGCGACTCTACATATAAATTGCCTGCTAAACCACCACTCAAAATCTCTGCCTTCAACAATTGCGCCACATACAGAATGGTTGGATCTTGAAAAATAACCCGATGTTCAACTTCTGTTGCCGCAGATAATCCATTTTCAACTGCGATCCGCTGCAACAAAGCCGGATCGAGTGCCAAGTTGATATATTCACTCGGCTTGACTCGATAATGCCAAACAAACTCTCGATCGCCATACAAAAATATGCTGCCGGCAGGTAAGCTAGTGCGCTGAGACTCCCCATCTACTGACCAGATCGTCTTTTCGTGAGGTTCAAACGCAACGCTAATCACCTGCTGGGGCATGGCAAAGTCAAACTCGCCCACCGCATCAAGTCGTCCGTACTCGACCAGCAAACCATCCCACTCATTTTTCAGAATTGTCGCGATGGGTTCAATAACGGGAGACAGCATAAACGCTTGAGAAGGAAACTTATTGGCTGAATGCTATCCCATTCTACCAGCGCCGCCCCAGATTGGACTATTGAAATTCTTTCACCCGATCGATCTCCCATCGTGGAACAAGTCATTTGCGTACCAGACTTTGCGCGAAACTGGCAATTAAAAGCAAGCGATCGACTATAGATTCGCCAATCCCAAATAGCGAATACCTTCCGGCGCAACATCAAACCGACAGGGTAAAATTTCTACACCTGCACTAATTGCTTGTCTGAACAATTCTCCGTAAGTGCGATCGGCACTATCTCCAGGCGCAAAATCAGTGCAATCTCCCCGATTGATAAAATACAGCATGACAGCCCGATCGCCCTGTCGCACCACCCCCATTAATTCTCGCAAATGTTTCTGTCCTCTCTCCGTTACTGTATCGGGAAATAAAGCTAATTTATCTTTTGCCCAAGTGGTATTTTTAACTTCAACAAAAATCGGTTTTTCCCCACCAGACAGCAAAAAATCAACTCTACTTTTGTTATCCGTACCGAAAGCAACCTCGGGCTGAATTAAACTGTAATTTCCCATTTCTGGAAATAATCGCAATTCCAAAGCAGACTTAATTATGCGATTTGGCAGTGCTGTATTAACTCCCACCCAAACGGGTTCCGTATCGCACAGTTTAATTAATTCCCAAGTATAAGCTAACTTGCGTTTCGGATTGTTGCTGTTAGATACTAGCACCGGATTGCCGGGAATGCAAACACCAGTCATCGGGCCGGTATTCGGACAGTGTGCGGTGATGATTTCTCCCGTAGCTAGTTCGATATCTGCGAAAAATCGCTTGTACCGCTTGATGAGAATTCCTGGCAAAAGAGGGGGATATTTGTAAATTAATTCAGTCATTAATCAGTTGATAGTTGATAGTTGATAGTTGATAGTTGATAGTTGAAGAATGCGAGTGTCCTCGATCGCGATCGTCGATTGTTGATATGCAAGCACTCTAACGTCATTAGTCATTGTTGTCATGAATCAAATATTTACAATTTAAAATCCTGTAAATTAACATCATAATTTCTGTAGGGGCGGGTTCATCAACAATATCTGCCAACAATCGACCATCTCAAAAACCCGCCCCCACCCAACAGATCGATCGTCACATACATTAAGCTACAATACAACACAAAAGATCCAATAAACCTGTCGCAGCCGAGATCTTCAAGCGAGATCGACCCTATCCTATCCTATCTTATTTGTCTTCTTTTCTCAACTCATTAATTTCATCATTCAACGGCTTATTTTGACGCCCTTTAATCAACTGTTTCATCTGAGTTTTAAATGCTTCCACGAGTTCGGGACTGGCTTGAGTTTTTTTCCAAGAATCGCGGGAAGTTAGGCGTTCCGACCAAGCCTGCAAATTCGGATATTTGTCTAAAGATATGCCCAACTCTGGCAGCCAAACTATGGAGACTCCAGCGACAATATCGGCAAGAGTAATGCTGCTGCCAAAAACTGGGCGATCGACCAACAAACCCTCAAAAAAGTTCAGTACCGCAGCTATTTGCTGTTGCGATTTTTCCAACTCTTTCGGGTCAGCTTCGCCGCCGAAAGTTTGCCGAACTAAAGGACTTATTGCTGGCGACAATTCATTGACAGTTACCATTTGTACCATGCGGGCGATCGCCCTTTCTTGCGGATCCTCTGGCAGCAAGGCGGGGACGGGATACTTAGCCTCTAAATAATCCAGAATTGCCAGCGTTTCTATAACGTGAAAATCGCCATCCGCTAAAACTGGTACGTGATGAAAAGGGCTAATTGCCAAAAAATCCGGCTGAAACTGGTCGCCATTTAATTTAAGAGGAATCAACTCAAACTCAAGCTCTTTTTCCAGCAAAGCGATCCAGACGCGGCGAGCGTTAGTGGACAGCGGATTGTAATAAAGTTTTAGCACGATTGCACCTCCTAAAAATAGATATTTACTAGATTAAATTATCTTCGATCGAGCATAGCATAAAACGCAGCCATATAAATTGGGTTTGCAGTCAGGATTTTCCTCCTTAACGAGGTTTGCACTCAGGATTTTAGTCCGCAACCAGGCAATTCACAAGATAAATTTGCTCGTTTCGTGCTACGATCGTCCCGATTCACTACTAAACTAAGTGAAGCCTTTTAGCATTAGCGTTTGTAACCATTTGTGGCAGAATCACAGAAGCCCTCTCGTTCCCTAGCAGGCATTGCCGGTATAGTCGCAGTCGCCACTCTGATTAGCAAAGTCTTCGGATTGGTGCGCCAAATTGCCATAGCCGCAGCCTTTGGAGTCGGTGTCGCCGTCGATGCCTACAACTACGCCTACGTCATTCCCGGTTTTTTATTTATTTTGCTGGGAGGCATCAACGGGCCATTTCACAGCGCCATAGTCAGCGTTTTAGCCCGCCGCGACAAAAAAGAAGCAGCGCCTTTAGTCGAAACAATTACTACCTTAGTCGGCGGCTTGTTGCTGTTAATAACAATTGCTTTAATTATTTTTGCTGACCCGCTAATCGATTTAGTAGCGCCGGGATTGAACAAAACAGCACAAGGTTTAGAAATCAAAGCAATTGCCGTGCAACAATTTCGGATTATGGCACCAATGGCATTGCTTTCCGGCTTAATCGGCATCGGTTTTGGCACTCTCAACGCGGCCGATATGTATTGGCTGCCTTCCATCAGCCCGTTATTTTCCAGTGTTGCGCTTGTCGGCGGTTTGGGAATTCTCGCCCTGCAACTTGGAGACAAAATCATTCAACCGGAATACGCAGTAATCGGCGGCTTAGTATTAGCATGGGGAACGCTAGCAGGGGCAGTTTTGCAGTGGTTGGTGCAACTAACTGCGCAGTGGCGTGCGGGCTTGGGAAAATTGCGTTTGCGGTTTAATTTCAAACAGCCCGGAGTGCCAGAAGTAATTAAGGTAATGGTGCCCGCTACCTTATCTTCGGGAATGCTGCAAATTAACGTCTACACTGACCTTTTTTTTGCATCCTACATCCCTCAAGCAGCGGCTGCGATGGGCTATGCAGGGTTGTTGGTCATGACGCCTGTAGGCATTATTTCTAATGTAATTTTAGTGCCATTTTTGCCAATATTTTCTCGCCTCACCGATCCGCAAGACTGGCCGGAATTAAAAGATAGAATCCGCCAATCTCTAGTGTTAACCGCAATTGCGATGCTGCCTTTGAGTGCTTTAATGGTAACGCTTGCCACGCCAATAGTCCGCATTGTTTACGAACGCTACGCTTTTAATCAGTCAGCATCGCAATTTGTCGCGCCGGTATTGATGGCTTACAGCGTGGGAATGTTTGTTTATTTGGGCCGCGATGTTTTAGTAAGGGTATTTTACGCTTTGGGAGACGGCGAAACGCCTTTTCGCATCAGTATTTTCAACATCTTTTTGAACGCGCTGCTGGATTATTTATTAGTAAACTCTTTCGGCGCGCCGGGGTTAGTTCTAGCGACAGTGGGAGTCAACATTTCATCAATGGTAATGCTGCTGTACGTATTGAATAAAAAACTGGGCGGCTTGCCTTGGGGCGAATGGAGCATGCCTTTACTCGGACTAACTGCTGCCAGTATTTTAACTGGCATCCAAGCTTGGGGGATTCTCGGACTTTCCCAGCAATTTTTGGGAACTGAAGGTATGTTAATTCAATTAGTGCAGTTGAGTTTAGCTAGTTTGGCAGGATTGGTAATTTTTGCAATCTGCGCCCATCAGATGAAGTTACCAGAAATTGATATGTTTGTCGATCGCATCCAGCGACGTTTTGGGAAATAATCTTGGGAAATAATACTATTTTCGCTGGCACCAACATCAGAATTTTCCAAGTACAGCGCGAGGAGTTGGATGAAAGCACATAGCCGTGTATTATTAAATCTATGATTAATTATCTCAAAGGCACAGTCGCCGACATCGCCAAAGGCAGCAACCGCGTCATCCTAATTCTCGAAGTTAATGGCATCGGCTATGAAATCCAAATTTTGCCCCGCGTCATCGGCCAACTGCCGCCCGCAGGCGAAATCACCCAAATCTTCATCCACCAACAAGTTAAAGAAGACCAAATCGTATTGTACGGTTTTGGCAGCGCCGCCGAGCGCGATTTGTTCCGGCAATTAACTAGCGTCAGCGGCGTCGGAGCTCAACTGGCGATCGCGCTTTTAGATACACTAGGAATGCAAGATTTAGTCCAAGCAATCGTCGGCGGCAACACTCGCATCCTCGCCAAAACCCCCGGTGTCGGCAACAAAACCGCCGAACGCCTCGCCTTAGAACTTAAAACCAAACTATCAGAATGGCGGCAGCAAGAAGGATTAACAACATCGGCCGCTGCTGGCGTCAATCCAGTTATTCAAGAAGAAGTTGAAATGACCTTGCTGGCTTTGGGATACAACGCAACAGAAGTTTTGCAAGCGCTGCAAACACTCAGTCAAGACAGCAGCTTGTCCGCCAAAGGCAGTGCCGAAGATTGGATACGCGAGGCGATCGCCTACTTAAGCCGATAATTATTCCTAGGTTGAGTTGAGTGAAGCGAAATCTCCACTTCGTTCCTGGACTCAACCTACAACTTTATCTTGTTGAGACACTACCAATAGTAGTAAGGTGCGCAGCGTATACTCTACCAATAGAGTTGATATGTAATTCCTAGTTAAACTGACACCAATTCTACGTAAAATCCCCCTACAAATTACTATTTAAGTTTTGTGAACAATTGGTTTTTTGCATAAAACTACTTAGTTGAGCCTGATATAAATAAAGTAGTCCTCAATAATTTATGCAGTTGATATCCCGAAAACTTTTGCGAAGTCGGGGATATCAACTGCTGACAACTCATACCAAATTCGGCTTAAATACCCTCTTGATTTCTTAGTCTGCGGAGGCAGATTTCGTTTGTGTATGGGCAATCTCTCTATGGTTGCCCTGGTTTCAACCGCCGAATGATAAAGAGGATACATAACTTTCCATCAGAGGTGAAAAATCATGCACATTTCAACACGTACCGCTGGCTTTCGCAATTTGGCTTTGTCTGTTATTAACGGTGCAATTACTTTGATTGTACTTTTGATTGCGCCCTTGGGATTAGCTGCTGTAATCATTAACACCTTGTTAATAGCAGCAGCGACTTTTGTGGCAGGAGAAATAGCCGATCGCGTCATCCGTTACCTTCAGCCCAGTGGCGCTGAAGAAGCTTTCCGCAATTCCCAGCAAGTCCAGTCGCGCGATCGCCGACAGATCGATCGACGCTAATAATGGGTAATTTCAATTTAATCGATCGTTGCACATATCCAGATCCCCCTAAATCCCCCTTAAAAAGGGGGACTTTAAGACTCTTGCTCCCCCTTTTTAAGGGGGATTTTAAGACTCTTCTTTCCCCTTAAAAGGGGGAGCTTTAAGACTCTTTCTCCCCCCTTTTTAAGGGGGGCTGGGGGGGATCGAAGACTTTGAAAACACGCCCTAGGGGGGATCTAGATTTAATGGTCAAACAAAAGTCTCTGAATGGGTTTGACCTTAAATTAACACTAATGAGCAATACCGTGTCCTGACTGTGGGTAAAATCTATTGCTATTCTTGAGGAATTACCGTGAAAACCCTCTACGTTTCTCAACCAGATTGCTATCTCGCACTTCAACAAGAAAACATCATTGTCAAAAAAGGCGACACCATCCTCGCCAAAATGCAAATACCGCTTTTAGAGCAAATTCTCATATTTGGCAAATCCCAAATTTCTACCCAAGCAATTCGTACTTGTTTGTGGCGGAACATCCCCATAGCCTATCTCTCCCGGATGGGATACTGTTACGGACGCATCTTGCCCATAGAACGAGGCTACCGACAACTTGCTCGCTATCAACAGCAACTCGAACCAGAACATCGTTTATTAGTTGCCAAACAAATTGTCATTGCCAAATTAAAAAATAGTCGCATTATCTTGCAGCGCATCCAGCGAAAACGCCTGGATTCAGAAACAGTTGCTTTCACCATTAAAAGCTTAGACTGTCTCAGCGAAAAAGCCTCTCGTTCTGAAACGATCGAGCGCTTAATGGGATTGGAAGGAGCCGGAGCAGCTAGTTATTTTTCAGCATTTGGCGAATGTTTGTCGGTTCCCGAATTTGTATTTGTTTTCCGTTCCCGCCGTCCGCCAGGGAATCCAGTTAATGCCATGCTGAGCTTTGGATATCAAATCCTGTGGAATCACTTACTTTGTTTGATAGAACTCCAAGGACTCGATCCTTATCAAGCTTGTTTGCATCAAACTTCCGATCGCCATGCTGCTTTAGCTTCAGATTTAATCGAAGAGTTTCGCGCTTCGATTATCGATTCTTTAGTGCTGTGGCTGATTAATTCAAAAGTCATGGATGCTACACTAGACTTTGTTTACCGCAATAGCGGCTGTTTCTTGAATGATTCCGGCAGAGCAAAATTTCTCCGTGCTTTTTTACAGCGCATGGAAGAAGAAATTCAAACAGATTCGGGAGAAAAACAGCCGCGCTGGGATTTGTTTGTGCAGCAAGTTAAGGCTTACAAGCAATTTGTTTACAATCCACAAATTCTGTACAAGCCTTATCGAATTTATTAGTTTTCTAGGACTTATGCACGGGTGGTCAGAAACTGGGTTTTTTACGATAATATTTCGCACTCACCCGCAAACTCGGTAAAAAACCCGGTTTCTTTAGTCTCAATGCGTCCAAGACTGTTTGCATAAGTCCTAACTTTTTACCAAACAAAAATTAATCATGTACTTGTACGTCGTGGTGTACGATATTCCTTGCGACAAGCGCCGCCAGAAAGTTTTTAACTTGCTTTCGGGTTACGGTACTTGGGTGCAATATTCGGTTTTTGAGTGTGTTCTGTCTCAGCGTCAGTTTGAGGAGTTGCGTACTCGCCTGCGGGGACGGGTGAATTTGGACGAAGATAATATCCGTTTTTATCATTTGTCGGCGCGGGCGATCGGGCAGGTGGAAACTTGGGGTTCTGGTCCGCCGGTGACTCAACCGCCGACTTCGGTCATTGTCTAAAGTATTTTTTTTGACACTTGACAGCCAGAGAAATCTACGTTACTATGACTCTATTGCTAGATTCAAGTAGTAAATCCACACAAAACAAAGTAAACTTGTCGTGTTAGTTACTACACAAATCAACAGCACCAGTACCTAGAAAATTAAATAAATTAAAGTAGTGTTTTAGCACTTCAATCATTTAGCTATCCGACCGCCTCGCTAAATGGCTGAAACACCGATTCTCTCGTGTAGGCGGCCGTTCCCTTGTCCCGCAATGGTTTCAGCTATTTTCGGTGGCTCATTTCTGGCTTTAACTGAACTCAGCATAAGAGGCGGCCGGAAACAGCTCCTAGAGCCTTTACTGGGCAAAGCTTTCATAACGAGGGGGTCACAATTCACTTTTCCCCGCGAGGGGATTGAAACTCCAAGATCATCGCCAGCCGCGTCAACATGGCGGGCGTCACAATTCACTTTTCCCCGCGAGGGGATTGAAACTTTTCTTCTTTGGCTACAGTTTGGTCGTGTTTTACGTCACAATTCACTTTTCCCCGCGAGGGGATTGAAACACTTAACCAAAAATCCTAGTAATATTGGTGAAAATCAAGTCACAATTCACTTTTCCCCGCGAGGGGATTGAAACCCTTGGATAGTAGCTGAAGCACGAAGAGAACTGAGGTCACAATTCACTTTTCCCCGCGAGGGGATTGAAACTGATGAGTTAGAAGATAGTGACTCTGACGAAGATGAAGTCACAATTCACTTTTCCCCGCGAGGGGATTGAAACATTTCCTCGGATTGGATGACAGCTTGAACTTTTTCAGGTCACAATTCACTTTTCCCCGCGAGGGGATTGAAACCCAAAAAATTATGGGAACAGTACGTTTTCGCCTTACCGAAGGTCACAATTCACTTTTCCCCGCGAGGGGATTGAAACTTAAGATGTGCAAAATATCTTTCTTTAAGCAGTCTTTAGTCACAATTCACTTTTCCCCGCGAGGGGATTGAAACCGAGGGCCGTCACGACCAGCGAGAGGATCGCCAGCACAAGTCACAATTCACTTTTCCCCGCGAGGGGATTGAAACTCGTTAATAAAACCTGTGTCTCCTTCTAGCCATTTTTCAAGTCACAATTCACTTTTCCCCGCGAGGGGATTGAAACCCTCCGTAATCAACATATCACAGCCGAAATCTCCATAGGTCACAATTCACTTTTCCCCGCGAGGGGATTGAAACTCATAGGCCATATTAATGATAGTCTCAATCTATAGAACCCATTTGAGATCTTTAGGCGATCGCTAGTCGTTTGAGCATCAGCCGAATAAAACAAAGCTGGAGCTTGGCATTGGAACGAGCCAGTGTAC